>JBELML010000006.1:0-77212 GCA_042095835.1 Saprospiraceae bacterium | reverse complement strand
TTATGTGCTATGTAATTCACTCATTGACTTTTACGAAAGCATTGTACATCCCTTGGCAGCCTATTTATTAACCTTTTAACCTCATAAACTTAATCAACCACTAACCAATCTAAACGCTTAAACCTTAGCTCGTACCCACCAGTACACCAAAACCCCAGCACTCCAAAAGGACAATGACAAGCATATACTTTTAACACAAAATCCACTTGGTATTATTTGATGTATCAACTATATTTGAGTCAAATAAATAGAGCTATGCTAATATCTTCCAAGGATACCGTTTTCTACAAACTAGAGAAAGCGATCAAGTTGTATCGTAAAATGGCACAGCGCAAGCTGCAAGAGGCAGGATCTGACCTGACCATCAATCAAATGATACTCCTCATTCAGCTACAGCAGCAACCGGATTTACAAATGGTAGACCTGGCAGAAGTAATCTTCAAAGATGTGGCCTCGGTAACACGTATGATCGATTTGCTGGTCAAAAAAAGTTATTTGGAGCGCAAGGAGAATCAAACGGACCGGAGAAGGAAAGACCTTGTGCTTACTAAAGCTGCCTTGCATGCCGTAGAGGAATTGTCACCAGTAATAAGAGCCTATCGTGTCCAGGCTTTACACGGTTTTAATGATAATGAAATTCAAAGCTTATCCACCGCTTTAGATCAATTATCCCAAAATTGTAAAGTAGATTAGTTAGGCACCTAAACGACTCGCCACAAAGCCCATCAACTTCTCTTCCTCCAAGCGATCTGCCATTAGTTGTATACCAATTGGTAGGCCATTCGAATGGGTGCCAAGTGGAAAGGCCAAAGCAGGAATACCCGCCATATTCGCTTGTACCGTGAAAATATCTAGTAAGTAGACTTTAGAAGGGTCATCAAATTTTTCGCCTAGGTTCCAGGCGGTGCTGGGCGCGGTGGGCATCAAGATGAAGTCATAATCTGCAAAGATTTTTTTGGTCTCCTCGTAGATCAAGCGTCTTACCTTTTGAGCCTTGGAGTAGTAGGCATCATAGTAGCCCGAACTCAAAACAAAGGCACCCAGCATAATCCGGCGTTTGACTTCCGTACCGAAACCCTCAGTCCTGGATTTTTTGTAGGTTTCTATTAAGCTAGTGGTATCGTCTGCGCGATGACCAAAGCGGATGCCGTCGTAGCGAGAGAGATTACTTGAAGCCTCGGCCGTAGTCAAGACATAGTAAGCGGGTATGATATAATCCAGATAGTCGAAAGGTACAGACTCTACGGTGTGTCCTTCTTCTTGTAGTTGCTGGATCAATGCTTGTGCTTTAGAGCGTACCTCAGGATCGAGTTGTTCATGATTGATCGCTGTATCGAAATAGGCAATCTTGGCTTTCCCTTCGAAAGACAGGGATTGGCTGTAACTGGGAACTGCGGCCTTACTTGCTGTACTGTCAAAGTCATCTTCACCAGCCATGAGTTCCATTGCCAAAGCAATATCTTCTACACTATGCGCGAGTACACCTACCTGATCAAAGGAGGAGCCATAAGCGAGTAGGCCATGCCTGGAAATACGACCATAGGTGGGTTTCATACCTAAAACGCCACAAAAACCAGCGGGTTGACGTACAGATCCTCCCGTATCGGTACCTAGCGAAATCAAGCAAGTATCCATTTGTACAGCTACTGCCGAAGCACCCGATGAACCACCAGGTACTTTAGTTGGATCGGCTCCGTTTTTGGTAGGCCCATAGTAGGAGGTCTCATTGGTAGAACCCATTGCAAATTCATCGCAGTTGACTCTACCAATAATGATAGCATCTTCCGCGATCAGCCGTTCGATGGCAGTGGCTGAAAAAATGGACTCAAATCCTTCGAGTATTTTTGATCCGGCACTGACGCCGTGATCCTTATAGCAGATCACATCTTTATGCGAAAGCACCATGCCAAAAAGTCGGCCTAGATCCTTTGGGTTATTCTTTAAACGCTCATCTAGTACCCTAGCTTTTGCCAAAGCTTCTTCTTCATAAACCTCAAGGTAAATATTGAGATTCTTACTACTTTCGATTTGTGACAAGTAGTATTGTACGACTGCTTCAACGCTCGTTTTTCCTGAACGAAGTTCAGCTTGTAAGTCTGATAATGTAGAATACTTTGGCATCCGTATAAGATTGTTTGTTTGACTATAGGGCAAACGCACCAAAAGATTACCCTGTAACTTTTTATAATTCCTACTGAAACTCCAATTCAAAACCGCTCTAGCATCTTCATTTTTGTCATTCGATACAAAAACGAAGCAAAAAAATCTTGCCTAGCCAAACTCGTTCCACTCGAACAGTGCCTAGGCGGCATCTCGCACTTCACTTATCACCTTTTTTGCACTTAATTTTGAGAAAGAACCATTTCTTTTTAAGTTTTTATTTTAATGCGTTTACCGTAGGTTGACTATCGGGTGTAAAAAGGTATTATGAATTATACTGTAGGTAAAAATTAAACAGGTTTAGGTGCCTGTGGCACGGTTTAAAGGGTTTAGGCTTAGATCTAACTAACTACTAACTAAACAGCTAACCTACAAAGTCGCCTTGCGACCGCGCCTAAACCCGCACCAAAGGTGCCTAAATCTTATTTAAGCTTTTCAATAATCGTATTAAGCGGCAACTTCTCCTGCTCCCCACTTTCCATATTTTTAAAACTCAGTTCACCTCTTTCTTTTTCCTCACTACCTATGATGATGATATAGGGCACCTTTCTATCATTGGCGTACTTCATCTGCTTCTTCATTTTTGCAGGTTCAGGATAGAGGTCTGCATTAATACCCGCTGCTCTTAAGGCATTTAATTGCTTGAAGGCATAGAGGTGCTCTTCCTGCCCCAAAGCAATGAGTAGGACCTTTAAATCTCCTGCAAAAGTATCAGGGAATAACCCCTTCTCTTCGATGGCATTATAGATGCGGTCTGCACCAAAAGAAACCCCTACTCCGGGCATATTTTTCATGCCAAAAACGCCCGTCAAATCCGCATAGCGGCCACCACCACCAATGCTACCGATATTCAAACCATTGGCTTTTACCTCAAAGATACAGCCCGTATAATAGCTTAATCCTCGGGCCAAAGTAATGTCAAATTCTACGGTATTTTTGGCTTCATAACTGTCGAAATACAGGTGGAAGGTTTCCAGTTCTTCTACCCCTTGCAGACCAGTAGGGCTATTAGCAAAAGCTTCTTTTAAACTCGCCAAGTCCTTAATCTCCAGTATCTCTTGTATGGTATCTACCGCTGCCTCGCTAATGCCTTTGCCCATCATTTCTGCTTTCACTCGCTCCGGCCCGATCTTATCCAACTTATCAATGGCAACGGTCATGTCCATA
Source organism: Saprospiraceae bacterium (assembly GCA_042095835.1). GTDB lineage: Bacteria > Bacteroidota > Bacteroidia > Chitinophagales > Saprospiraceae > DATFKA01. The sequence goes on along the minus strand of JBELML010000006.1, from coordinate 73,885 downwards.
AACTGATCTGGTATACCTGCGGCCTCGGCAATACCGGCAAGTACTTTTCGATTATTCACTTTGATGGTTACATCCAAACCTAGATTAGAGAAAACCTCATCGTAGATTTGCACCAATTCCGCCTCATAGACCAAAGAATCTGAGCCTACTACATCTACATCGCACTGAAAAAACTCCTGGTAGCGATTGGCTTGTGGACGGTCAGCTCTCCAAACAGGCTGTATCTGGTAGCGTTTGAAAGGAAATGAAAGATCATTCTGGTGCATGACAACAAAGCGCGCAAAAGGCACCGTCAAGTCATACCGCAAGCCTCGCTTCGAGATTTGTGGCAAAACAATAGACTCCTTCTTCTCGGCTAAAGCATTGGGGTCTGCTTTGCGCAAAAAGTCGCCATTGTTTAGAATTTTAAAAAGCAATTGGTCCCCTTCATCACCGTATTTGCCAGTGAGGGTCTCCAATTTTTCCATCGCAGGTGTCTCAATAGGCTGGTAGCCATATTTTATGAAAACTTTGCGGATGGTATCAAATATATAGTTGCGCCGCGCTACCACCTCTGGTCCAAAATCGCGGGTTCCTTTGAGCGTTGCTGGTTTCATTTGTTAATTATGTAGATAAATAGTGATGTCTACCTACGCTAAAGCTTCGGTAGATAAATAGTGATGTAAGGGTCGTTTATAACACGTAGCATATAACAGGTGTCAAGTGTCAAGTGTCAGGTGTCAAGTGTCAGGTGTCAAGTGTCAGGTGCTGAACATAGCACATAATAAATAACACATGACACATAGCACATGACACATAGCATCTACCTATCAAAGTGCTGACGAAAACTGCTTCAAGAAACGGACGTCATTTTCGAATAATAGTCTGATGTCCTGGATTTGATAAAGCATCATCGCTTGACGTTCGATACCCATACCGAATGCATAGCCAGAATAGACCTCTGGATCAATACCACAGTTGATTAAAACTTGTGGGTCGACCATTCCACAGCCTAAAATTTCTACCCAGCCGGTATATTTACATACGTTGCATCCTTTGCTATCACAGATGAAACAAGATACGTCCATCTCCGCACTAGGCTCCGTAAATGGGAAATAAGAGGGGCGTAGACGGATACGTGTTTCGGGTCCGTACATTTCGCGAGCGAAATATAGTAGCGTTTGCTTCATATCTGCAAAGGAGACTTTCTTGTCGATATACAAGCCCTCTACCTGATGGAATTGGGCATGTGATCTCGCAGATATCGTCTCGTTGCGGTATACTCGACCTGGTGCAATAATGCGAATCGGAGGCTCATTATTGAGCATCGTACGCGCTTGCACGGGCGAAGTGTGTGTGCGCAACAACATATTGGTGCTATCCTTGAGGTAGTAGGTATCCTGCATATCTCTAGCTGGATGGTCCTCAGGCGTATTCATAGCCGTAAAGTTATGCCAATCATCTTCGATCTCTCTTTCTTCTTCTACTGTAAATCCAATCCGCTCGAAGATGCTGACGATCTTGTTCATGGTGATACTCACCGGATGACGAGATCCAAGTACCAAAGGCTCGCCCGGAGCCGTCAAATCAATACTGGCTGCTTTGGCATCAGCGGCTGCAGCTTCGGCTTGTCGAGTCAACTGCGCATATTTCGCTTCGGCAGTAGATTTTACCTCTTTAATCAGAAGACCGAAGTCTTTCTTTTGCTCGTTCGGTACATTCCGAATTTCGCCCATCAAAGGTTTGATAATATTCTTACTCCCTAAAAAACGAATGCGAAATTGCTCAATCTCCTCTGCGCTGGAGGGCGTAGTATTATTTATCTCTTCTATTAAGGCTTTTAACTGATCAATAGCATCCACGTTGTTATCTTTTAATTGAGCTGCAAAAGTAATAATTAGTATCTAAACTGAATAGTTTAGTTGTTTGGTTCCAAGCTGGATGGATATCATAAGCGCTTTTTTAAGAGAAGATGGATGTATTGGGATGAAATTAGACGCCTGTAGCTGCCGCCAATGGAGAGATCCACTGAAAACGGGATAGTTTAGAGGCTTCGCTTTGGGTTTAGATATTTAGCCTCTTGGAGGGTTTAAAATAAACGATTAAACCAGAGAGGTCGCAAAGTGCCCGAAGCTAAACTCGGGCCTAAGCGCATAAACATACGCTAAGCAATTATTGATTGTAACGTTTAAGCAGCGGTTTTTAGAATGAACGTATCTTGAGAATAATATGACAAAGGTTTGGAAAGTAGAAAATTTGGTTTTATTGATCTTGGCCTTAGTGCCAATAGGTTTGGTCTTTGCCCCATTTTTGCTTTCTATTTGTATGATTTCCATGGCGGTCGTTGCGGTTTTCGCCTTGGATATCCAAAAGGCTCCATTCGTACAATGGAGAGTAACTACGATCCGTAATTTTGCCGGATTTTTTCAAAGGCCCGATTATTATCTACTCACAGGTATATTTTTACTGACTTTTTGGGGTTTTTGGGCCATTGAAGATACGGACTATTGGTTGAGCCGCTTTCGGATCAAACTGCCCTTTCTAATTCTACCTTTCGCTTTTTATTTTGCGCCTCGCCCTAGTCGGAAAGCCCTATTGGGTTTATTTTCTTTTTTCCTTTTAGTGTTAAGCATGACGAGTATTGGTGTTTTAATCAACTACTGGTATGACTTTGAGGCGATCAATATAGCTATCAAACAAGGCCGTTCTATCCCATTACCCTGTAATCATATCCGCTTTAGCATGATGCTGGTTTTGGGCGTTTTTGCTAGTGGGTATTTGTACCTTGAAGGATATACCCTGTTCTCCCAAAGGGAGCGCCCTCTCTATTTGTTGATCTCCGTTTTTCTGTTTTTGTTTTTACACATCCTCTCGGTGCGTACTGGTTTGGCTGTATTATATGGAGCCTTGGCTTGTTTGATTTTGCAGTATATCATTCGTACGCGGAAGGTATTGCTTGGTATTTTTCTGATGATGGCTATGGTGGCTATACCATTTGTGGCTTATAAGACCTTGCCGAGCTTGAAAAACAAAATAGATTATTTCAGTTATGATCTCTATATGTATCGGCACGGTGATCAGGGGGAAAACCTCTCCGATGCTGGCCGGATTACTTCCTTGCTAATCGGTTGGGAGGTGTTTCAAAAGGCGCCAATACAAGGAGTAGGTGTAGGGGATTTGAAAAAAGAAGTGATGAGCATCTACGATAGAGATTATGCCCAATTTGCCATCGAAGGCCGTCGGATGCCTCATAATCAACTATTGAGTATACTGGCTAGTAGCGGGCTATTAGGCCTGTTGATCTTTTTAAGCTGTTTTTTTTATCCGCTTTTGTATAAGAAAGCCTATCAGCATTGGCTATTTCTAGGTTTTTACTGCATTATCTTCCTTTCCTTTATGGTAGAAAATACGATTGAAAATGCAATGGGTGTAGGTTTTACCCTTTTTTATCTCTTACTTATGAAGTGGCTAATTGACCACTCGAATTCCGAATACGCGGGCGATAAATAAAGCCCATTACCAAGCCAAAGATAAAGCCACCAATGTGCGCCCAATAAGCTACACTCACGGTACCATCAGCCATACGCAAGCTACTTATTCCGCTACTGATTTGCATATAGATCCAAAAACCCAAGAATAGGTACGCTGGTATACGAAAAGGGATCACAAAAAATAACAATTTGACCTTAGAGGATGGAAACATCACCAGATAGGCACCCAATACTGCTGAAATAGCACCACTAGCACCTACCGTCGGAATGGTACTATCTGGATAGAAGTAAATATGTAATGCATGAGCAAGCAGTCCTCCCATGATATAAAAAAACAAAAAACGCCTACTACCAATAATGGCTTCTATATTATCTGCAAAAATCCAAAGGAATAACATATTGAATAGCAAATGTGACCAGCCAGCATGTAAAAACATACTCGTGAACAGCGTGTACAAATCCTGACCACGGGTGATCTCATCCGGTATCGAGCCAAAGTGCAGCACAAAGCTATTTTGATACTGGCCCAATGAAATTTGGTACAAGAATACAGCAACATTGGCCGCAATAAATAAATAGCTGAACACAGGAAAATAACCTCCCTTGATATTGTCATCTCCGATGGGTAATAACATAGCTGTGTTTTTGCTCTCAATATAATTATTTGAGCATACCTTCTCTAACTAAAACTATGAATCCCTGAAAATAACGTATTAGCGGAATTGAACGGATCCTAAACTAGCAATTCACTAATCAAGAGATGAGATCATTCAAGGAGGGAGTGGGGAAAGAATAAGAATAGGTTGTGCTCCTATTCTCTCCGTCGTATTATCTATGGTTTTAACGACAGCAGAAGAAAGCAACCCCTTTGAAACTAGTAGAATTGTCGTTCAATGGGTAATGCCTATCAATAATGACGAAATAAAGATCAGAAATGCCTTAAAAATTTCGATCTTTGATTGAGAAAATTTAAACACCGTTACTACTATTGAATAAGCATACTCTAATATCCCATTCATATGATGATGACAAGAGCAATATACTTTAGCCTCTTATTTATCCTTGCTCCTAGCTCCTTGATCGCTCAGATGACGATTGAAAAGCAAACCCTTTTTGGAAATGAATGGCTATCTGAAGACCAAACCTATTTTAAAATAAAAGTAGGCGCGGATGGCATCTACCGGATTCCGGTGAGCAAGCTCTCCGAAGTCGGGTTTCCTATTGATCAAGTTCAGCAAGAACAGATTGAGCTGTTTTCTTTTGGGAAAAGAATACCGATTTATATCTCTTCCTTAGAAGAAGATGGGTTTATAGAGTTTTATGGCCAAAAAAATAGAGCAGAGCTGGACCGTCTACTTTTTGAAGAACCAGAACAAGATATGCTCAATATGCGGCATAGTCTATATTCGGATACTAGCATCTATTATCTCAGTTGGTCCGAGGAAAATAATATCCTTCAATACCAAGTCATCGATGAAGAGCTCACTGCGCAGTCTATAGCTAGCGATTGGTATACCCAAACTGATGAAATTGTCAATGCGAGCAATTTTTTCCAGAAAAGACACTTACAAGATTTAGTTACTTACTCCAAATATGATGTAGCAGAAGGCTTTGCTGCTAATCGCTCCACAGCTTATAGTTACAATTTTCAATTGCGAGATTTTGTGCCAGGAGTGGACTCCATCCGCCTAAAAATACGATTAGCTTCTGATCGGGGTAATCACCACCTGCAGGTCAAAGCGAACAACGAAATCATTATTGATGATCTCAACTGGCCAGCCTATGGGATTAAAGAATACAATGTCACGGTTCCAGAGAATTTGGTAACTAATGGCGCACTGGCTTTAACGATCAATGGGATATTAGGTATACGAGATTGGTTTAGAGTGGCTCAGGTGTCTGTCAGTTACCCAAAGGCATGGCAGGGACTTTCCTCTGGCCTTAATACGGTTCAATTGGATCAGGTCGCGCAGACGGGTGCCGTGCAGTTGACTAGCCTTAGTCCTGATAATACTTATCTTTTGCTAAACCCCGAGAATCAAACTAGGCAAGTGCTTGTTGCAGATGCGACTGGCGCTTTAGCGAAGTTGACAACCGATGAAGAGGGACAGTCCTGGGTTTTGATCAACGAAGAAGAGGTTAAACAGGTAGACAATTTGGAGCTTTATCAAGCTGCAAGCTTAGACTATGACAATGTGGAGTATTTGATCTTATCGCATAGCAGTTTATTAGCCGGAGCAACAGCTTATAAAGACTATCGATCTTCTATAGAAGGTGGCGCCTATCGCGCTGAACTCGTCATGGTGGATGACCTTTACGACCAGTTTAGCTATGGTGTCGAAGGCCACCCAATTGCTATTCGTAACTACCTTAATTATCTAAAAGATCTCGGGGCTCCCTTAGATTTCACCTTCTTATTAGGCAAAGGTCTAGAGTACCAATTTATTCGTAATAATGCGAATCTTAGACGGCAGAATTTGTTGCCTACCTTTGGCTCTCCAGGCTCCGATCAATTGCTGTTGTCTACGCCTGGTGCTACGGCCGCCATCACTGCCGTCGGAAGGATTTCTGCCCAATCTGATGAGGATATTAATTTATACCTGGAGTCTATCAAGGATTACGAATCTCGTCAGCGTGGGGAGCGCACTTATGCCAATCATGCCTGGCGCAAGGAGGCGATTCACCTGGTAGGAGGCGATGTCAATGAGCAACCTATCTTTGATGCGCAGATGCGTTTCATGGAATTATTTGCAGAGGAAAATAAGTGGGCAGCCTCTATTTCAAAGAGTACCAAATTGAGTTCTGAACCTGTACCTACTTCTGTATCGGAAAGAATCATTGATCGGGTTGACGATGGGGTTCTTATTAAGGCCTTTTTAGGGCATGGTTCTATTATTGTGACTGGATTTGGTCTGGATGATCCTACAATTTTTGATCATAAGGGGAAGTATCCACTAGACTTTGCTTTTGGGTGCTTGACCGGCAACTCTTATACGACACAGGTTAGTGTAGCAGAGCGATTTGTCATCAATCCTGTAGGTACAGGGTCGATTGGCTATATCGCTTCTTCCGGCTATGGTTATCCTTTCACTTTAGGACGGTTTGGAGGACTGTTTTATGAATATCTAGGAAACCAACACTTTAATGCAGGCATTGGAGAAATTTTAAATCTTGTTATTGATTCAATGGATGTGTTTAATGGGGCACCGAATATTTCGCTTTCTCAACAACTAAAGCTAGAAGGCGACCCAGCGGTCCGACTATTTATTGAAGATGCGCCCGATTTTGTCATCGATCCTAGTACGGTCAAAATTAATCCAGGTATTATTTCTGTTGAGCAGGATTCTATTAGTGTCGATTTCACGATGGCGAACATAGGGGCATGGGTAGAGGATTCTATTGAGGTATTGGTCAAACATCGGTTGCCGAGCGATACGACCTTATCCTATGTTTTTCAAGTCAAACAAACAAGCTCGATTAGTAGCTTCAACTTGTCTATTCCTTTAGCTGAGGGTCTACTAGGAATCCACCAAGTCGATATAGAAATTGATCCCCAAAATCAGATCGCAGAATTTAATGCGCCCGAAGGAGAAAACAACAACAATATTGTCGATCCGAATACCCAGAAAGAAGGCATAGAGTTTTTTGTGCTTCCTAGCGGTGTACAACAAGTCTCTCCTGCCAACTATCGAGTAGTCAACTCCGAGAATGTAGTCTTGAAAGCCCTGTCCGCAGATATTTTCACCGCTCAGCAAAGCTTTAATTTCGAATTAGATACACTCGCTTCGTTTCAATCTTCCTTTAAAAAGACCGAAACCATTCGCTCCGATAATGGATTGGTCGAATGGACTTTAGATACCGATCTAGAGTCGGGAAAGGTTTATTACTGGCGCGTAGCAGAGACACCAACCTCCAGTACTACGCCCATTAATTGGCAAACCTCCTCCTTTCTCTACGCTCCTGAACTTGAAGCAACTTGGAATCAATCACATATCGACCAATATCGTGCCGGTGAGTTGACTCGCCTCAAAGAAGAAGGCGTTTCTAATTTAGAATTCAATTCCGTTGGACTATCGGTGGTCGTCGAGGCAGTAGCTCGTACTGGAGCAGATCCTGGCAACTCCCGTGTACTCATCAATAATGATAGACGACAAGTGGGCCGATCTAATAGCCCGCTAGTAGGAATAATGGTCTTTGACTCCAAGAATGGGGCGGTCCGTGTGAATAGAGTACTCCGTATGGATGATGCTAATGGCAGGAGTACAGCCTATGATATCTTAAAGGATGCAGCTCCAGAAAGTTTTATTTCTCTATTTAGTTTTGCACCTTCAAATGCCAATATTGGATTCTATTCCGAAGCATGGGACGAGGATAGCCTTAATTTAGGTACCAATTTGATTCAGTTGCTAGAAGCCCAAGGAGCGCAGTCTATCGATTTGATTAAGCAATTTCCAAGAGGACCATATGCTTTTGCCTATCAAAAAGATGTCAATGCGATAGGAGAAGATTTAGTAATTGATGAGGAGCGAAGAGCTCGCGTTTTATTTGATCTCCCTTCGGTATGGCAAAGAGGAACTTTTCAATCAGATTGGATGGGGCCGGCAGAATCTTGGTCAAACCTAGAATGGAGAATCAAGCAAGAGCCTTCTGATAGTGTGGTCGTCGCTCTGTACGGCGCAAGTGCCTCTAAGGAACCGATCTTGCTACAAGATAGGCTTGAGGATAATCCTTTAGATTTATCAAGTATAGATGCATCTACCTATCCCTACCTTCGTTTAGTTTTTGATTTAATTGATTCTACGGAGCGTACGGCGCCCAGTTTGGAATATATTCGATTTGATTATGATCGAGCTGCGCAAGTTATCGTTTATAGTGATCAGTTTATCGCAGATACTTTACAAAATGGGCAAGATTTGCAATACCAATTTATTGCGGAGAACATTGGCGATCAAATGTCGGATTCGCTTCGGTTTAATGTTCAAATTCGGGATCGACTCAATAATATTTACGATGAAAATCTAGACTTTGCAGCGGTGGCTCCCCAACAGGAAACGAATTTGAGCTACCGCTTTAAAACTGATGTTATGGCGGATGGAGAAGCGAATTTTGGCTTTAGCCGACTCAGTGGGCAAGTGGAACAAAGAACCATTATTGGCGCCAGAACATTCTTTGTCATAGGTGATCAAATCGCACCATTAATGAATGTGACCTTTGATGGAAGACGGATAGTCAATCGGGAACTCATCTCCCCTGAACCCGTAATTCGAATAGAATTAACCGACGAAAACCGATTTGTACTACTAGACGATACCAGTGCTTTTGCCGTCCAATTGATCGATCCACTTGGGCAAGCACGAGAGCTCAGTACATTAGATGCCGATGTCTTGTTTATCCCTGCAAGCGATAGTGATAAAAACCAAGCTGTATTAGAATTCACACCACAGTTTTCGCAAGATGGTATTTATAAATTAGTTGCTAATGCCCAAGACAACAATGGTAACCAGGCAGGAGCCCTCAATTACGAGATCGAATTTGAAATAATTACGGCCAATCAACTTTCCAGGCTTTTGCCTTATCCGAATCCCTTTACCACTCAAACCCGCTTTGTATATACGATGACAGGAGCCGAGCCTCCAAGTCAATTCTTATTAAGGATATTGACGGCCTCAGGTAGAGTAGTCAGAGAGGTTAGTCAGGAGGAGTTTGGTCCCTTGCAAGTAGGTACGCATCAATCGGAGTTCGTATGGGATGGTACCGACAATTTTGGCGATCCACTAGCGAATGGGGTATATCTTTATCAAGTTCTTATGAAAGATGCCCAAGGCAATGATTATGAGCAATACCAGAACGATCAGACTGATAGCTACTTCAAAAATGGCTTTGGCAAGGTTGTCATCCTCCGCTAGTTTTGTGGTCTCAATGGAAACATAGCATACAGGCGTGGTCGCAAGATTCGGATGGCTTTCTCCGAGTTTTTAGCGTCTTGTCCAGCTCTACTTTGTTGGTACATCTAATCAATTTATTCGCTTATCCTTTAGTAGCGCGGCTTTACTCGCCCGAATTTATTGGGCAAAGGGTATTATTTGTAGGTATTGCTTCTATTCTTGTCATTTATGTGAGTTGGGGCTACGAAATCGCAGTCAATACACCCAAGGAGCAGCAGGATGCTCAGCAGCTCACGGCAGGAGCTTTGGGTATTGTGCTGCTTAATAGCCTAGTGGTTTTAAGCTTCATCGCTTTATTTCCTTTCTCCTTTTATGAAAGTGTAGGATGGGCTAGTCTTTGGACCTACCGATTTTTTCTACCGCTGGCTTGCCTCTTTGGAGGAGCTTTCAGAGTATTGAACCATTGGATGCTGCGCAAAGAAGCTTATCCACTCATTGCCCGTACAAAGATATACCGCAACCTCACGAAAGCCGCCATTGAAATCACGGGAGGGCTTCTTTATCCACAAACGTACTGGTTGGTTGGAGCTTGGTTGCTTGGCGGATTTAGCAGCGCGCTTCGTTTTGCATGGCTATTTTTCAAGCAGACCTTCTCCTGGAGCGCAATATGGTCTATGCTGAGAAAATATCGACGCTTCCCTCAATTCCAGTTGGCGAGTAATTTTTTGTATGTCTTCCATTTACAGTTACCTCTTTTGATGATCTCCTGGCTATTTTCAGACTATGAATTGGGCCAATATGCGATGTCGATGGCGCTATTTGGTGTAGCTTCAGCGGTAGTAGTAGAGTCGTATTCCAATTATCATCTGGTGCAGTTTAGCAAAATGGTGCAGCATCAAGAGCGACACTGGCGAGACTATTTTTGGAAAATGCTTGCTAGAGCCTTATTCTTGGGGCTTTCGATCGGAATGATGATAATCCTGTTTGGGCCTTGGGCCGTAAAAATTTTGCTTGGAGCTCAGTGGGAAATGGCAGGTCAATTATTTCAAATACTGTCTATCCTTTTCGGGAGCTTATTGATCTATAGCTTCAACTTTCATGTCTTTACCCAGCTAGACTATCAATGGGCACAACTCGTTTTTAATTTGATTAAAGTCGTATTATTACTGACGATCTTCTGGATGTATTTCCAATCAGGGACATGGACAATTCTTCAAATAATAATATGGGTTGGACTGCTTGATTGGATAATGAGTGGCTTACAAAGTATTTTTTCTTACTTTATTCTGCAAACAAAATTAGGTCGATGATCAAACGAATTGCTGTGATAGAACTCTATTATCATCACGAGGTGGTCCAGCAATTTCTTGATTTATTAAGCACTGCAAAAGTGGATCTTACTTTGATCACTTTGTCAGAGATTCACAGCTACCTAGAACTGGAGGAAGACCAAAGGATTGAGACACATGTATTTGCTCATCGACAAGCAGCCTTCCATTTTCTAAATGCAAATACCTGGGAAGCCGACCTTTGTATCATGACGACCATTGCCCAAGACTATAAACAATGGAGCCAAATGCGGTGGCCTTGCCCAAGCCTTTTGCTGGTCCATAACTGGTATGCTTTTACACAGCCTTTAAATCATCTACGCCTAAAACAGCATTTTTCCTTGAGTTTGGCAATGAAATCTTTTTATAAAATCCTCTTACAAAGAGAAGCCTACTACAAGAAAAAGTTATTAGCGCAGGTCGATTTTATTGCGCCCTTTGCTATCCAACAAAGCCACGTAGATCATCTTGCTGATAGGGCATCAAGATCATATATTGAGCCACTTTCGCTTTTGTATGAAAAGGTAGTAAAGCCAAAGCCAAAACGCCACGAATTATTTACGATCTTAGTACCTGGTAGAGTAGAAGCAAAAAGTAAAGATCTAGCTTGTTTGGAGCATTTCCTGGAACATTTGTTGAGGTCTCCAATCGGAGCTGAAGTTCGAGTGGTATTGATGGGGAAAGTAGGAGCGGCGCTGCAAAATCGCATCTCCCAGTGGAAGCAAAAAGCTAAATCCATCCAACTAAAAGAGGGTTATTTGACAACAGTGGCTTATCAGGAATGTATTCAGCAAGCGGACTTACTATTTTTACCTTTAAAAGCAGCATGTCCTTATTCGATTTATGTAGAAAAGATGGGGCAAAGCAAAGCAAGTGGCACCATCAGTGATGCCATTCATTGGACTAAGCCAGCTTTAATACCTAGCTTCTATCCAAAGCCGAGAGGTTTTGAAAACCTTTTTTTTCATTATGATAAAGGAGATTGGTCGGCTACTATTCAGCAAATAATCGAGCTAAAAAATAAGACTCAAGGCTTTCCTAAAACCAATTTATGGAGTAAAAAACAAGCCAGCGCACAACTACTTTATAGATTAAATCTACTCCTAGCAGATGCACAGTAAGCAAGATCAATATCGAGACTGGATCAAAGACAAAAAGGAGCTACCGCTTTTTTTTCAGGCTTGGTGGTTGGATATAGTTTGTGGTGGCGCAGCGCATTGGGATGTAGTTTTGAGTAAGAAAAAAGACGAAACTCAAGGGGTGTTTTGTTTTTATAAAAAGACGAAATTCTTACAAACTTATATTACTCAGCCCCCGCTCACTCCAGTAATGGGCCCCTGGTTGGTCTATCCCAATAATGTGCAAAAACGCCATAGTCGTTATAGTTTTGAGCAGCGTGTGCTAGAGGATTTAGCTCATCAACTACCGTCTTACCTAGCTTTTAAGCAGAAATGGCATTGGCAGATAGAGAACTATTTGCCCTTTTATAATAGAGCTTATCGTGCCCAGCTTCACTATACCTATCTCTGGAACAATTTGAACAACAAGGAAGAGATTTGGGGAAATCTGGCGAATAATGTTCGTGGAAGAATTAGACAGCAACAGGAGCATTTTGAGATCAAAGAAATGTCAAGTATTGCGGCAACCTTGGACCTTCAGAATACTATTTTAAGGAATAATGGTGTGAAAAAGCCCCTAGATTCCCAGATGGTACAATTACTTTGGCAGGCTATTCAAAAATATAAGGGAGGCAAAATATTTAGTGCATTTGATAAAGACACCTATAAGTTAGCTGCTAGTATTTTGGTAGTTTATGATCAAAAAGAAGCCTATTTATTGATGTCGGGCCACTCTACTTTGGGGAGAAGTGCTGGGATTCCCTTATTGGTTTGGCACGCGATTCATCACTTGCCGGCTAGTATTGAAGTCTTCAATTTTGAGGGAAGTATGCTTCCCGCAGTAGAACAATTTTATCGTGGCTTTGGAGGCCAACGCCAGCCTTATTTGTTGTTGAAAAAAATGAAGTTTTTATCCCTATAATCAATGCTGATTGAGTACTAGCTCGCTCGCAAGGCCACCTTAATACCTCGCTCTTTAATTGGCACTGGAAGAGCAACTTTCTCTGGGCTTACTGCTAAATATTGGTAAAATGCGGCGATCTGATTAGGCCATTCTAGCTCGGCTTTGGCTGGAGGATGAAATGCCCAGGCATTATAGCCTTCGATCAACCATTGGCGATATTGACTATTAATAAATTGGGCGACGGTATCGATATTTTGATGCAAATAATGAATGTGACCAGCTCCTAATTCTGCAAAAAGTTGTTCGAATTCTTGATCGTGTTGACCATTAATGATGGTGAGGATAGGCCGCTCCGCCATCAGGTATTCGTAAAGTTTTCCGGTAAGAATACCCGTAATCGCTGGACCAGACCAGGACATCAGTAAATTGAGGTGCCCTTTCTTCTGTATTACTAAAGACCTTGTCAAAGGAAGGATATCATAACTGGTCGAGATATCTTCCATATCATATTCTTTGATCCAAGCATCCCAGATATGCTTATGATTGCCGGCATAAACCAATTGGATATGCTTTCTATTGACTTGACTGGTATTCAAAAGGTGTTGCAAGGCTTTAAACATAGGAGCCGCCAATTGCCGCTCTTGATAAATAGTACCGGTATAGGTAATGGTGAATTTTTCATAAGGTAGTTGTGGCTCCACCATTTGATGTAGCTCCTCTTTAATGCCATTTCTTAGCACATAAACAGGTCGCTCATATCGAGCGAAGTGTTGAGCTAAACCCTCAGATACGGTGGTGATTAAGCTTGCTTTTTTGAGTAAAAAGGCATTGAGCCGCATCTGTGATTTTGGACTATAGCTCGTCGTATAATTGAGGTCTACCTGAGGATCTCTAAAGTCAGCAATCCACTCCAGATGAGGAAATCTCCATTTTAAAAGCCAGGCGACTATATGATCCGCGTAGGGACTGTAAGAAGAGAAAATATATTGGGTGTTTCCTTTTTTAATAATCTGACAGGCTTGCCAGTAGGCACACAAAATATAAACGAGACCACTCTCACCAAAGAATAAATTAAAAGGGAAGGTCTTTTGAAGTTTGATCAATCGACTCAGGGTACTGCGTTGGCGATACGTTTTCTTTACGGTTTTCGCATTCTGCTTGAAAAGATGCAGAAAAGTACGGAAGTCAAAAGTGCTTACTCGGTGCACTTTGAGCTGGTCAGCTTCTGGCAGGTCTTCTTGTGGAAGGAAGGAGGCATTGGCTGTACTGATGACTTCGACATTGGAAAAGTAAGGTCTACTTTCGGTAGCTATACTATAGTTGCGGATCGTACCAATACCTTTGATTGGTGCAAACCGATAGAAGAGAAATAAGATTCCAGGTTTACGGAGCGTGTCTTGCATTTTTATTGCCTATGATGATCAATATAGAAGGACGTAGGCTTTATGTTCTAGGTTATTTGGAAATATACCTAATAACAAAGGGAAATACGATATATTAAAAAATAATTTAATATATTTTTTACTCTTATAGGAGTTTGTTTAATATTTATAGATAATGCTCTTTACCATTTTCTTTTAATGCATTAATGACTTGTTTGATACCTTGCTCATCTGATTTTGGATAAATCAATAAGACATCCTCATCGTCGACTACAATAAAATCTTTGATTCCTTTCACGACTACCAATTTGTCTTTGGCCCCGTGGATCATATTATCTTTAGCATCCAATAAATGGCAGGATACGCCACTTACTGCATTCTGCTGTTGATCCTTTTGTAAGAGTTGATAAATGGAGTCCCAAGTGCCCAAATCGGACCAACCGATATCTGCTGGGATGGTATAGACATTGTCGGCTTTCTCCATAATCGCATAATCGATGGAGATACGAGGTGTGCTAGGGTAGGCTTGATTGATAAAGGCCTGTTCTTCGCTACTATTATAAACCGACTTCCCTTCTTCTAGGATGTCATAAATCTCCTTTGCATAATCTTGGAAAGCCTGTAGTACGGAGCGCGTTTTCCAAATGAAAATACCTGCGTTCCATAGGTAGTTGCCGCTATCCAAAAAGGCTTGGGCTTTTTCTTTATTGGGTTTTTCTGTAAAAGCTGCTACCTCATGTACATCGCCTTCTGTAGCCGGACTTCGGAATTGTATATAGCCGTAGCCGGTATGAGGTTTATTGGGCTGAATGCCTAAGGTGAGCAAGGCGTTTTTGCCATCTGCAAAATCCAAAGCCATTCTGATGCGACTTAGAAAAGCCTCCTCCTTAGTGATCAGGTGGTCAGCAGGAGCTACGATCATACTGGCGTCTGGGTTGAGTTGATGTAGCTTAAACGCGGCGTAAGCAACGCATGGAGCCGTATTGTTGCGGCTGGGCTCACAAAGAATCTGCTGCTCCGAAAGTTCTGGCAGATGTTCCTTTACCAATGCTCTATATTGGGCATTGGTGACCACATATATGTTCTCAGCCGGGCAGAGTGGCAAAAAACGCTCAAAAGTCAGGCGTAGCAAGGATTTGCCCATGCCCAACATATCAAGAAACTGCTTGGGCTTTGAAGTACGGCTTGCTGGCCAAAACCTTGAGCCAACACCGCCAGCCATTATTGTGACGTAAGTATTATTCATTTAAAGATTTATCTTGGACGGTCGTCGATTAGCCCAACCATATTCCATTTTCTAAAAATCGAAGCGCAATCTTTTCTTTGCTTAGAAAAGTAAAGGCTTGTAAGTGATCCAGGCGTGCGCCAAAATACGGAATCATACTTGTTTCTTCCTTATCTAGTTCTTCTTTTATTGCTGAAATGTCTTGCAAAAAATATAGTGGGATATCTGGCCTCCACCGTTCTGCTCGCTTGAGATAATTCGGTACCGGAGTAATGCTGGGCATAGCCTGGCGCGTTCCCTGAATTAGCGTGAATACATACTGGTAGATACCTCTGGAAGCCTGACTGTAAGGCGCATTAGGAAGGTCTATTTTCGATGGTTTCTTTTCAAAAACCTGGAATGGAGAACTACTTTGAGGAGGATTACTGATCACTAGAGCTGCTGATACATTCCTCTTCTTCAGTCCGGTCATGACTTTAGCAATCGCGATCTGCCCATAGGTGCCTACTTTGGTAGTCGGTTCAGCGATGCTGGTCAGCTTATCTGTAAAGTCCTCTAGTATGGATAAGTTATAGCGATTCGCTATAAAAGCTGCTTGCTCGGCTTTGGCATCTATACCAAAAGTATGGGAGATCACTATTGTCCTGATGATGCGTTCATCTTTTCGATAAATGAGTTCATCTTGCTCATTGACGATCGTCAAAAGACTAAGGAAGTGCTCTAGGACATCGGTATCCATTTGGGCATCTTTACCTTCTATATCAATGAAAATTGGCGCTGCCCGATGTCCGAGTATGACCTCTATAATGATTGGATCTACTAGGGCCGATACGACCACATAATCATTGGCTTGTACACCCAATTGACCTAGGCTATAATGATAGGCATAGTAAGCCTCTTTTAGCAGACTGGCGTCGAGACTCCCTCTTTGCGTTTGAAAGAATTGAGCAAGGTCCTGCTGTGAACTTATCGTGGAGTCATCACTTTTTTGTAGGATATGCATTCTTTTGGTTTGTTCCTATAAACGCGTGAAGAGTAGGTAAAGATTGATAGCAGATGCAGCTAATCCTAACCAAGGCAATATATTCCTAGATTGGTTGGCTACCGTAGCGGTCTTTTGGGATAATGGCCGCACATAGATGTAGTCGTTCTGTTTCAAATAGAAATAAGGCGACTCGAAAATGTTTTTATCGTGCAAGTTGAGGACATGATAGGTGCGTTGACCATTGATTTCTCGGTGTAATTCAATATTAGATAAATCGGAGTAGGGCGTCAATCCGCCTGCTTGACCAAGCGCCTCCAAGATGGTGATACGGTCATTCATGACTTGTATCATTCCGCCGCCTCCTACTTCTCCAGCAATCGTAATCCGAAAGTTGAGCAAGCGTATAGAGATCGTGAAATTGCTGATGTAGACACTCAGTTGCTGCTCCATATAGTCCTGTGCTTCTTCAATATCGAGGCCACCGATTTGGATGGTACCAAGACCGGGATACTCAATCTCGCCTTTGCTATTGACTAGGTAGCCGAGCAGGTTGGCGTTCTGATTTCCCAAGTTATTGAATTGTTGAGTATTGCTTCTTGCTCTAACATAAGGTTCGAGGGCTGCCTCATTTTCACCATTAAGATCAATGAATAAGTTATCATTAGGCTGGATAATGGGTAGCGAAAAGTTTTGGATGGGTAGCCCCTGATCAGAAGTGCGCTCTCCCTCATTAAGTAACATCAAGTTGCTATGCGTAACGCAAGAACTTAAGGAGGTATATAATATTAGACTAGCTATTACTTTAAGGATAAGTAAATATTGCTTATTCATGGAGTAGATCTTTGTTTCTATAATTATAATCAAGTAGGCATTTCAAAAATTTCTTTTCGCCTAGTGCTGTTCGGAGTTTAGATAAATGTCTCTCGTGGTGGACATCACTGCCTAGTAGATCAACGTTGTTTGACTGGACTAATTGCCTTCCCACTTCTGCAATTTCTGAACCATATTCACCAGCTAAGGACAGGAGATTGACTTGTAGCAAACAACCCAAGTCCCTGAAGCGCTCGTAGCTTTTTATTTGTCCATGGTAAAAAGTGTAACGCTCCGGATGAGCAAGAATAGGTTTGTAGCCCAGTAATTGTAATTTAAAGATATAGTCTTCCAGCTTTGGAGGTGCTCCAAAAAAAGACATTTCTACAAGCACATATTTATTTCCAAAGCTCAATAACTTGGCTTTTTCCTCTAGTAGGGATTCAAAATATTCATCCATGAAATATTCAGCAGCGTAGAATAAATCTATGGATAAGGATGCCTGAGTGACCTGTTGCCAAGCAGATTTGATCGTGGCAGGGGTATTGGGATAATACGCTGAATTGATATGTGGTGTAGCAATGATGGTTTGGAAGCCTAAATCAGTCATCTGCTGAAGAAGGCCAAGACTTTCTGCTAGGTCTTTTGCACCATCGTCAATACCTGGCAAGAGATGACAATGCATATCTAATCCTAGGGAAGAAAAATCATGAACAGCGTTTTTTTGTTTTCTATTAAAAATTTTAAACATAATCTATAAACCGTAATACCCTCGATACCAATCTACAAAATGCTGTACACCTTCCCTAACGGAAGTAGAGGGTTGATAGTCAAAATCCGTGACTAAGTCTTCTACATCTGCATAAGTTGCAGTGACATCACCTGGCTGTATAGGCATCAACTGTTTAATGGCTTTTTTGCCCACCGCCTCTTCGATAGCTTCTATGAAGTCGAGTAATTGTACAGGCTGGTTGTTGCCAATATTGTAGAGCTTGTAGGGTGCTGACGAAGATGATGGATCAGGAGATTGCTTATCCCATAGCGTATTTGCTTGTGGAGGATTTTTTAAAACCCTAAATATTCCTTCGACGATATCATCAACGTAGGTGAAATCACGCATCATTTTGCCATGATTAAAAACTTTGATGGGGTCTTCGTTGAAAATGGCCTTGGTAAATAAGAAGATGGCCATGTCTGGTCTGCCCCAGGGACCATAAACCGTAAAAAAGCGGAGACCCGTCACGGGTATTCCATACAGGTGACTATAGGTATGCGCCATCAATTCATTACTTTTTTTGGTGGCAGCATAAAGCGAAATCGGATGATCCACATTGTCTTTGGTAGAGTAGGGTATAGCACTATTCAGTCCATAAACGCTTGAAGAGGAGGCATAAACCAAGTGTTTGATTTGATAGTGCCTACAAGCTTCTAAGAGATTGATGAATCCTACGATATTGCTATCGATATAGGCATAAGGATTAACCAAGCTATACCGTACGCCGGGTTGAGCGGCGAGGTTCACCACACCATCGAATTTTTCTTGCTCAAACAAGTGGTGCAGGGCCTCTCTATTCTCTAGTGCTAGCTGGATAAACTGATAAGCAGCGTGTTGGTGACTCTGCACCATCAGTTCCTTGGAGATATCCTTTTCCTCAATTCCACAAGCTGCCAACCGCCCATATTTTAAACCTACATCATAGTAATCATTAATAGTATCAAGCCCCACAACTTCATAGCCTTGTTTCAACAAAAGACGAACAAGGTGAAAACCTATAAACCCAGCAGCTCCGGTTACTAAAACTTTCTTCATTGATCTTGTTGAAGTAAATTGATCAAATATTGACCATAACCACTTTTGAGTAGAGGTTGGGCAATTTTCTCCAATTGAGCCGCATCGATCCAACCTTTCCTAAAAACGATTTCCTCAGGACAACTGATTTTTAATCCCTGTCTTTTTTCAATGACTTCTATAAATTGGCTGGCATTCATTAGCGAATCAATCGTGCCTGTATCAAGCCAGGCGGTACCTCTTTCCATGATCCCTACTTTAAGATCATCCATCTCCAGGTATTTTTTATTGACATCGGTGATTTCTAATTCACCACGGGCACTGGGTTGTATATTTTTGGCAATATCGACCACCCGATTGTCATAAAAGTAAAGACCTGGGACAGCATAATTCGATTTTGGATGCTGTGGCTTTTCTTCGATGGATATGGCTTTGAGGTTTTCATCGAATTCCACTACACCGTAGCGCTCAGGATCAGAGACTTGATAAGCAAAGATGACGCCACCATCAGGATCGATATTCGAAATTAAAGTTTGCTCCAAGCCTGCACCATAAAAGATATTATCTCCTAGAATCAAGGCTACTTTATCATCGCCAATAAACTCCTCACCAAGAATGAATGCCTGTGCTAATCCGTCAGGCGACGGCTGCTCTACATAGGAGAATTTACAACCCCACTGGCTCCCATCTTTTAATAAATTTCGGAAACGTGGGAGATCGGTTGGCGTAGAAATAATCAATATATCATTAATACCGGCGGTAAGTAGTGTGGCCAATGGATAATAAATCATTGGCTTATCATAAATCGGCATCAACTGTTTACTGGTAGCCAAGGTGATCGGATATAATCTCGTCCCCGAACCACCAGCTAATATAATTCCCTTCATTGTTATTCGTTTTTCTACTTAGTAATGCTGCTAAGGAAGCCCTAAAGGTAACTCAGGCTCCATACTGCTTCTCATAATATTGGCGATAGGCTCCTGAAGTAACGAGTTCGAGCCAATCCGTATTTTCCAGGTACCAATCTATTGTTTTGGCTAAACCCTCCTCAAATTGCAGGGATGGTAGCCAATCGAGTTCCTCTTTTATTTTATTAGCATCGATGGCATATCTGAAATCGTGTCCTGCGCGATCTCTCACAAAAGTAATCAAGCCCTCTGAGATACCTTCAGGACGGCCTAGTTTTTGGTCCATTAACTGACAGAGTTGGCGGATCAAGTCGATATTACGCCATTCGTTATGCCCGCCAATATTATAAGTCTCTCCAATTTTTCCTTTATGGAAGATGGTATCAATTGCTCTTACGTGGTCGACTACATATAGCCAATCTCTGACATTTATGCCTTCACCATAAACGGGAAGTGGCTTTTGATGCAGAATATTATTAATAAAAAGAGGAATCAACTTTTCAGGAAATTGATAGGGGCCATAGTTGTTGGAGCAATTCGAAATTTTTACCGGCAAACCATAAGTATGATAGTAGGCACGTACAAAATGGTCAGAACTTGCCTTTGAAGCAGAGTAAGGACTCCGCGGATCGTAAGCTGTGTCTTCTAAGAAAAACCCTTCGTCTCCTAAGGTGCCGTAGACTTCATCTGTAGAAATATGGTAGAAAACTTTACCCTCAAAATCGTCTTGCCATTTCTCTTTGGCTACCTGTAAGAGCGTAGCGGTACCAAGTACATTGGTTTGTACAAAAGCTAAAGGCTCCGTAATGGAACGATCTACGTGTGATTCAGCTGCGCAATGTAAAACCGCATCGAATTGATGCTGATCAAATAAAGAGCGCATGGTCTCTATTTGCGTGATGTCAGCTTTGATAAAGGTATAATTCGGCGCAGTCTCTATATCTTTCAGGTTGGTTAGATTGCCCGCATAGGTCAATAAATCCAGATTATAGATTTGATAATCAGGATAAGTGTTGACAAAATGACGGACTAGATGTGAACCAATAAACCCTGCTCCTCCGGTAATTAATATGTTCATCTGTCTATTTTTTGGGAGTTTTTACTTTCTGTTTAAAATATTCATAGGTGCGTCTCAGCCCTTCTGCCCGATCAACTTTAGGCTCCCAGCCAAGAATTTCTCGTGCTTTGCTTATATCTGGTTTTCGGACCTTCGGATCATCTTCGGGAAGTTCCTTGTGGATGATTTTGGCTTCCTGATTATTGACAAGTGCTAGCACTTCTTTGGCAAAGTCATAAATGCTGATTTCATCTGGATTACCAATATTGACAGGTAGATGGTGGTCGCTCATCAATAGTCGGTAGATCCCTTCAACTAGGTCATCGACAAAACAAAAGGAGCGGGTTTGAGAGCCATCTCCAAATACCGTTAGTCCCTCGCCTCTAATGGCTTGAGAGAAAAATGCGGGTAGTACCCTGCCATCATTTACGCGCATCCTGGGACCATAGGTGTTGAAAATGCGGATAATCCTGGTTTCTACTCCATGAAAATTGTGGTAAGCCATAGTGATAGATTCTAGAAACCGTTTGGCTTCATCATAGACACCTCGTGGACCAATAGGATTGACATTGCCCCAATAGTCCTCGGTTTGTGGATGTATGAGCGGATCGCCATACACTTCGGAGGTACTAGCGACTAAAATTCTGGCATTTTTAGCTTTAGCTACACCCAGCATATTATGAGTGCCTAAAGCACCCACCTTTAAAGTTTGGATGGGCATTTTTAGATAATCAATTGGGCTGGCGGGAGAGGCGAAGTGCAAGATATAATCTACCTCACCAGGAATATGTACAAACTTGGTGATATCATGATGGTAATATTCAAAAGCTTCTAAAGGAAAAAGGTGCTCAATATTTTCTAATGCACCTGTCAACAGATTATCAATGCCTACCACGGAAAAGCCTTCCTTGATAAATCGATCGGCAAGATGGGATCCAAGAAAACCGGCAACTCCGGTGATGACAACTTTAGGCATGAATTATATAGTTTAGCGATGAATGAGGCGTAAATATTGTTTAGGAATCTGCATATGCAGGTTGTATCCTAGGGTGTCTAATTGTACTACAAAGTTTTTGTCTCCCTTCTGCTCTACCACCAGGCCTTTCATACCTGTAAGCCGTCCACCGATGATCTCTGCTTTATTCCCCACTTTAATTGGACCTTGACTAAGCGTTATCTCTTGTTCTTCTCCGGTGATTTGTCTCAGGATTTGAATAGCGTTTTCGGGTATAGCGATTAAGTCTTTCTTAAATTTTACAAAAGTAACGACATCGGCAGTTTCTAGCACAGGGACATATTCTGATTCTACTATTTTTACAAAGACATAACAGCTAATCAAAGGAAGATCAACGGTTTTAATTTTTCGAGTATAATACCGCGTTAATTGCTGCAAAGGCACGTAGGCTTCTATACCTTTACTTTGCAGGCGTTTTACGACGATCTTCTCTCGTTTATACTTTGTATATACTGCAAACCAACGTTTTTCATCTTTCGCAATACCTGTTCTCCCTGGTTTCTTTTCGGGTGCATACTGATCCATAGATCTTTTTTATAATCGCCAATAGCTTAGGCCCAAGTCTTTTGGAGGATAATCATAAATCGATTTGATATCCATCAAAATGGGATGCTCCTTCATCATGCTGATATAGTCTGGAAATTGGAGCTTTTTGTAGTTATCATGTGCCACTGCTATTAAAACAGCGTCATAATCATTAGTGGCTTGCTCAACCATTTCGATACCATATTCGTGGCGCACTTCTTCTTGACTTGCCCAATAATCTACTAAATCTACCTTGATCGAAAAAGACTCAATCTCTTTAATCAAGTCCGCCACTTTAGAATTTCGGATGTCTGATACATTTTCCTTAAAGGTAATACCTTTGACGAGCACTTTGGTATTGCCTGGGTTTTTGCCTTTTTGGATGAGCATTTGGGTCAATCGCTTAGCAATATGTGCCGGCATTTCGTCATTTATTCTCCGACCACTGGTGATGACTTGAGGGATATAATCCTCTTCTTTCGCTTTATGCACCAAGTAGTAGGGATCCACCCCAATACAGTGCCCTCCAACCAAACCTGGTGTAAAAGGTAAGAAATTCCACTTAGTACCGGCGGCGGCTAAGACCTCTTTAGTATCTATGCCTATGCGATCAAAAATGATAGCAAGTTCATTCATGAAGGCGATATTCAAATCGCGTTGGGAGTTTTCAATAACTTTGGCTGCCTCTGCAACCTTGATCGAACTTGCTTTGAAAATGCCAGCAGTAATAATGGCGCCATACACCTTTGCGATCTCCTCTAGCGCCTCTTCATCAGAGCCAGAAACAATCTTCAAAATTTTGTCAATTGTCCGAGCTCGATCCCCTGGGTTAATGCGCTCTGGAGAGTAGCCGGCTTTGAAGTCTTTACCAAATTCGAGATTAGACACTCGCTCAATAATTGGAATACAATCTTCTTCCGTACAGCCAGGATAGACGGTTGATTCATAGATGACGTAATCGCCTCTTTTTATAATGGTCCCCAAACTCTCTGATGCCTTCTGTAGCGGGACCAGATTTGGATTTTTGTGCTCGTCGATTGGCGTCGGAACTGCAACAATATGAAAGGAAGCTTGCCGAAGTAAGCCCACCTTATCGGTAAACTCAATGTCTCGCCCTTCGAAGGCTGTTGATTCTAACTCTTTAGAGGGGTCGATACCATTGCGCATCATGGCAATGCGTTCACTGTTGATATCAAAGCCAATTACACTAAACTGTTTAGCTAGTTCTAAAGCCAAAGGTAAGCCTACGTAGCCTAAGCCAACTACTGAAATCTTGGTTTCCTTTGCTTTTAATTTTTCAAAAATACTCATGGAATCTTTTATCATTATCTTAAGTAGTAACTTTTAGAGTAACTACCTTATCTTTTTTAAAATAAATTTCTTGGGTGGCTGGACAGGCAGCTTCGCCCTGCTCATTAAATTGTAATCGCTCCCCGTGCTTACTCATCCATCCAATTTGTCGGGCTGGGGTGCCTACTACCAAGGCAAAATCCGGTACGGTACCCGTGACTACTGCACCTGCGCCGATGAAGGCATATTGCCCGATGTCATTACCGCAGACAATGGTAGCATTCGCACCAATCGATGCTCCTCTACCGACTTTAGTTCTGAGGAACTCATTTTTACGATTAACACCGCTTCGGGGATTGATGACATTCGTAAATACCATTGATGGCCCCAGGAATACGTCTTCTTCACATATGACCCCTTCATAAATGGAAACGTTGTTTTGCACCTTCACATTATTTCCCAGAATAACGCCATTGGCTACAAATACATTTTGCCCTAAGTTGCAATGTTCTCCCAAAATAGCACCAGGCATAATATGGCAGAAGTGCCAAATTTTGGAGCCTTGCCCAATTTGCGCACCCTCATCAACGTAGGCAGACTCGTGTACAAAGTAATCCATGGGGTTTATTTAAAAAATCCTTTAACCGTATCTACAATATAGGCTAGTGCCTCTTCTGTCAACTCCGTATGCATAGGTAAAGAAATGACCTCTTGACACAGTTGTTCTGTAACAGGCAGGAAGAAGTTTTCATCCGCCTGATGACGGTAAGCTTCCTGCTTATATAATGGCACTGGGTAATAAATCATACTAGGTACTCCATTCTCCTTGAGATAAGTCTGTAGCTCGTCTCTATTGCCCGTTTTTACCTTGAGGGTATATTGATGAAAAACGTGAGAAGAATAAGATGCCCTTGCCGGAGTGAGGAGTTGATCTTCCATACCAGCAAATGCTTGATCGTAATAGTCTGCCGCTTGACGTCGCGCAGCGGCGTATTCATCAAGATGCTTCAGTTTGATATCTAGGATAGCAGCCTGGAAAGAATCTAGTCTAGAATTGACCCCTACAAAGTCGTGGTAATATCTTTTTACTTGACCGTGGTTGGCAATGATTTGTAATTTTGGGCCTAGGACATCATCGTTGGTATATAAGGCACCACCATCACCGTAAGCGCCCAGATTTTTGGATGGATAAAAAGAAGTGCCACCAATATGACTCAGCAAGCCTGTCTTGACCACCTTCCCATCTGGATAGGTATAATCAGCACCAATTGCCTGAGCATTATCTTCGATTACCCATAAATTATGCTTAGCCGCTAATGCTTGAATAGGAGCCATGTCACAACTTTGACCAAAAAGATGTACAGGCACAATGGCCTTGGTGTTGGGCGTAATAGCCGCCTCTACAATTTCAGGAGTGATGTTGAAGGTATGGGGATCAACATCAACCATGACTGGTTTAAAGCCCAATAAGGCGATGACTTCAGCAGTAGCTACGTATGTAAAAGCAGGAACAATGACTTCAGCACCTTGTGGCATATCTAATGCCATCATGGCGATTTGTAAGGCATCGGTACCATTGCCACATGGAATCACATATTTTGCTCCAAGGTAGGACTCCATAGAAGCTTTAAATGATTTCACTTTGGGGCCGTTGATAAAAGCGCAGGAATCAATTACTTCGCGGAGAGATTGGTCGACTTCGGCTTTGATATTATGATATTGCCCTTTTAAGTCTACCATTTGAATGTTGGGAATTACTTTTTCCATTTACTGTTCCATTACGTGAGTTGAATAAACGCTGATTTAGAGTGCAAAAGTAAGCTTTTCTAACACATAAATTCAATGGGGAGCGTAAATTGATCGTAATTACAAAGGGGGAACTAGACTAGCTAGCTCCCCCTTGGGTATAATACTGTATATCTACGTGAATTACTGTTTAAAGAATCGGTCGGTTACGATAGCTTTTTCCGTACGCAGGGTAAGGAAATATAACCCTTCTGGTAATACACTGATATTTAATCGTTCGTTGACTGCGGTACGTTGATCTAGTGTTTTTCTGATCACTATCTGACCTACCGTAGAGCGTACTTCCAGGATGAGTTGCTTAGGTTGTTCGGGTAGCCTAGCTTCAATACTTAGCTCATCATTTGCTGGGTTTGGCCAAAGTGTGAAGTCTACCTCGGCGGCTTGGAGTACAGAAGTCGAGGTTACACAGATTTCTCCAGTAGTATCACGAGTCACTGTAATCGGATTAGATAAATCAAAGCAGCCCATGAGATCGGCAGCATTGTTACCCACTTCTACGCCCGTCAAACCATCTTCGAAGCTTAGGTGCCAGATCAAACATACACCAGCGCCAGCGCCCTCTAAATCAAACACATTCGTGTCCGCTAAAGCCAAAATATTGGCATTGGCATCGGTGATCACCCAAGCAGAGTTTGCTCCTGCTGCATCAGAAAGCGTTACAGCAAACTCATCGCTGGTTCCATCACCTGCACAGATGGTCAGTTCTGTTCCTCCGCCATCGGTTAACTCAATCATACCACCATCTACTCCTGTACGGTTAACCGTGATAGGATTGGATAGGTCGAAGCAGCCCATGAGGTCGGCAGCATTATTGCCTACTGCGGCACCCATTAGTCCTTCTTCAAAGCTTAAATGCCAAACTAAACAAACTCCAGGTCCAGCACCATCTAAATCAAATACGTTCGTATCGGCAATCGCCAAGATATTGGCATCAGCATCCGTAATGACCCAAGCAGAATTACTGCCCGTAGCACCGTCAAGATTGGCAGAGAAAGCATCACTTGAATCATCACCTGCACAGATCGTTATTTCTGTACTGCCATCTTCAAGTGCAATTGTACCGCCATCAACACCATCTCTGTTGACCGTGATTGGATTAGAAAGGGAGAAACATCCCTGTAGGTCGGCAGCATTATTCCCTACCGCTGCACCCATTAAGCCATCAGAGAAACTTAAATGCCAGATTAAGCATACACCAGGTCCTGCACCTTCTAAATCAATCACATTGGTGTCGGCAATCGCTAAGATGTTAGCATCGGCATCGGTAATGACCCAGGCTGAGTTCATTCCTGAGGCTCCAGTTAGGCTTACAGTTAAGGCATCACTAGTGCCATCACCTGCACAGATGGTTGTTTCTGTACTGCCATCTTCTAGTGAAATCATTCCACCATCTAGAGTTGAATCCACCTCAATTCTATTGATAGAGATTGGGTTGGAAAGGTCGAAGCAGCCCATGAGATCCGAAGCATTATTACCTACTTCAGCACCCGTGAGGCCATCAGCGAAGCTTAGGTGCCATACGAGACAAATACCAGGTCCTGCACCGTCTAAGTCAAATACATTGGTATCGGCAATCGCTAAGATATTGGCATCGGCATCGGTGATGACCCAAGCGCTATTGGCACCTTCAGCACCCGTGAGGTTTACTGTAAAAGGATCAGCAGTACCATCTCCTGCACAAATAGTGAGTTCGGTACCACCATCTTCTAGTGCGATTTCTCCACCATTTACACCGGTACGATTGACGGTGATTGGATTAGAAAGATCGAAGCAACCAGTCAAGTCAGCCGCATTATTACCTACTGCGGCACCCATTAGTCCATCTTCAAAGCTCAAGTGCCAAACCAGACATACGCCCGGGCCTGCACCTTCTAAATCAAATACATTAGTATCAGCTAGAGCTAAAATATTGGCATCAGCATCAGTGATGACCCAGATGGAGTTTGTACCCATTGCGCTATCTAAATCAACGGTAAATGCATCGCTAGTACCATCGCCAGCACAAATATCAATTACATCACCTCCACCATTTGCGATGGTGATGACACCACCATCTGGTTGGTTTCTAGTGACGGAAATAGGATTAGAAAGATCAAAACAGCCCATGAGATCAGCCGCATTATTACCCACTTCAGCACCGGTCAAGCCATCTGCGAAGCTTAGGTGCCATACGAGACAAAGGCCA
Organism: Saprospiraceae bacterium; assembly: GCA_042095835.1. Classification (GTDB taxonomy): domain Bacteria; phylum Bacteroidota; class Bacteroidia; order Chitinophagales; family Saprospiraceae; genus DATFKA01. The sequence continues at coordinate 46,203 of JBELML010000006.1, read as the reverse complement.
GGTCCTGCACCATCAAAATCGAATACATTGGTATCGGCGACACCTAATATATTGGCATCAGCATCGGTGATGACCCAAGCGCTATTGGCACCTTCAGCACCCGTGAGGTTTACTGTAAAAGGATCAGCAGTACCATCTCCTGCACAAATAGTGAGTTCGGTACCACCATCTTCTAGTGCGATTTCTCCACCATTTACACCGGTACGATTGACGGTGATTGGATTAGAAAGATCGAAGCAACCAGTCAAGTCAGCCGCATTATTACCTACTGCGGCACCCATTAGTCCATCTTCAAAGCTCAAGTGCCAAACCAGACATACGCCCGGGCCTGCACCTTCTAAATCAAATACATTAGTATCAGCTAGAGCTAAAATATTGGCATCAGCATCAGTGATGACCCAGATGGAGTTTGTACCCATTGCGCTATCTAAATCAACGGTAAATGCATCGCTAGTACCATCGCCAGCACAAATATCAATTACATCACCTCCACCATTTGCGATGGTGATGACACCACCATCTGGTTGGTTTCTAGTGACGGAAATAGGATTAGAAAGATCAAAACAGCCCATGAGATCAGCCGCATTATTACCCACTTCAGCACCGGTCAAGCCATCTGCGAAGCTTAGGTGCCATACGAGACAAAGGCCAGGTCCTGCACCATCAAAATCGAATACATTGGTATCGGCGACACCTAATATATTGGCATCAGCATCGGTGATGACCCAAGCGCTATTGGCACCTTCAGCACCCGTGAGGTTTACTGTAAAAGGATCAGCAGTACCATCTCCTGCACAAATAGTGAGTTCGGTACCACCATCTTCTAGTGCGATTTCTCCACCATTTACACCGGTACGATTGACGGTGATTGGATTGGAAAGGTCGAAGCAACCAGTTAAGTCAGCAGCATTATTACCTACTGCGGCACCCATTAAATCATCTTCATAGCTCAAGTGCCAAACCAGACAAACGCCCGGACCTGCACCTTCTAAGTCAAATACATTAGTATCTGCAATCGCCAAGATATTGGCATCAGCATCAGTGATGACCCAGGTAGAGTTGGAGCCTTCATTGCCGGTTAACTCTACAGTAAAGGCATCGCTCATACCATCGCCAGCACAAATATCAATAGATTCCTCTCCACTGCCAGCAATACTGATGACACCACCATCTACACCATTACGGTTGACCGTGATAGGATTGGAAAGATCATAGCAGCCATCTAGGTCAGCCGCATTAGCGCCTACTTCAGCACCATCTAGACCATCTTCAAAACTGAGGTGCCATACTAAGCAAACACCACCGCCAGCACCATCCAAATCGAAAACGTTGGTATCGGCTAATGCTAGGATATTGACTTGGGCATCAGTAATGACCCAAATAGAATTGGTGCCAGATGCGCTATCCAGGTTAACGGTAAAAGGATCAGCTACACCATCACCTGCACAAATCGTAAGCTCCGTGCTACCGTCTTCTAAAGCAATAACACCACCATCAACACCAGTACGGTTGACGGTAATCGGATTTGATAAATCAAAACAGCCTCCTAATTGAGAGGCATTATTTCCAATTTCGGCACCTGTAAGGTCATCTTCAAAACTTAAATGCCAGATTAAGCATACGCCTTCTCCAGCTCCCTCTAAATCGAAGGTGTTAGAGTTGGAAAGCATTAAGATATTAGCATCGGCATCGGTGATCACCCAAGTGGAGTTACTCCCAACTGCATCAGATAAGTCAGCAGAAAAGGCATCACTCTCGCCATCACCTACACAAATATCGATCACATCACCTCCTCCATCTGCTATGGCTATCGTACCACCATCCGCTGCACAATCCACCTCGTAGGTGATTTCTAGGGTAGGATGATTAGCAACACTACTGTTTTCTTTAGAGGCTAGTCGTACGGCTGAACTATTTTGATTTTCATCACCGATGAGAATCCAACCGAAATTTTCGGCTGTTCCATCAAGCCAAGCTTGGACATCGGCTACCATACCGCTGCCTTCCCAGATAGATTCTGCACCACTAGAGACTCCATCCGTTGCGCTTGCTGCGGAAACAAAATCTCCACCAGCGGTAGACCAGCTTTCTGAGTTGAAAAAATTAAAATTCCAGGTGGCATCATTCGGGCCAGCAGCAGCTCCTCTCCCTTCTTGCCCCGCTGCATCTGAAGTGCTCTCTCCCCAATCTGCATTCAAACGGTGAGCCGTGACCGCATCGGTACTTTGCCTATTTCCTACGAGTCTTAGGCTGACATCAGTCACAGTAGCACCACTAGGGATTCCATCTAAATCGAATTGTACTAAAAGGCGACGAAGGTTGCCTTCATTGGTTCTACCCGCAAAAAGGTTTGCACCGCTGCCATTACTGTTGTTGTTTTCGCTATAGATACTGTTGTCTTTTGTCGCATCTAGGCTTACGGTAGTTTGGCTGTAAGCCAAAGGTGTGGCGATCACCATTAGCAGTAAAAGCCTGAAAAAGAAGAATAGATAATGTTGTTTCATTGAAGTTGATTTGATGAAAAACTTGGATTTCTAGGACTAGGAATGAAAACGTTTTACAGTATTCCATCCCAACAGAAGGTTATGTTTAAAAGTAGATAAGTACCTCTAATAGTCTTGTTTGTGAGAAGGGTTGCCTGGGAAAGCATCTAATAGGTCGGTATAAACGTAAGGAAGCGGACATTTCTTAACAACTACTCATAAATTGCAGAATTGGGAATTTTGTTTTAAAAATGAGGCGCTTTTGATGAGAAAGTTGTGTTAAAGACAGTTTTCTTGGAATATTTCCTTAAGTTTTGTTAAAGCTTTAGCATTTTATAGCTGAGTATTGTTCGGCGAAATAAAACATCATGCGCATTCTAATCACAAGCTTAATTACGATTGCCCTTGCAGGCTTTTTATCTTCCTGGTCCAAGTCAAAAGATGCTAGGCTCCATTCAGGAGAGGAGACAGATTATCTATTATTGGAGCTGTTTACTTCTCAAGGTTGTTCCAGCTGCCCTCCTGCGGATCGCGTCCTCAAACGCTTGAAAACAGATCGAGCACTTCCAGTCATAGCCTTATCTTATCATGTTGATTATTGGAATAGATTGGGTTGGAAAGACCCTTATAGCCAAAAAGCTTTTAGTCAACGACAATACACTTATGCAGATAAGCTAGGGGATAATCGCGTCTATACGCCAGAGTTGGTGATCAATGGTAGCTCAGGCCATATTGGTTCTAGAGAGACTGAAATCAGGAAACAAATCTTGAAGCTAGGTAAGCGTTTAGACTATATACCTTTTCAGGTGGAGCTGAATACCTCTGAAAAAATAATCCACTATGCTTTTGAAACAGCTCCTCAAGAAGTGATCTTACAAGTAGCCTTAGTGCAGCCTTCTATTGCTAATGCTGTGCCAAGAGGCGAAAATGCCGGACGTACATTAGAGCACGTGCAGGTCGTCAAACAATTAATGACGATCGAATCTCCTCAAAATCGAGGGGAAATATCAATCGAGGCTTATTCTCCAGACCAGGAAATTATAATTTTTTTACAGGATCAAGCTTCTTGGGCGGTTAGAGGTGTAAAGAAACTTTGATTAAGAGTGATTTTAAATATCAAAAAAAAGAGCGTCCTCCCGAATTTTCGAGAGGACGCTCTTTACTAAAAATTTTGAGGGATTAATCCTATTTTTCAGGCTCCAACCAAAATTTTCTCATTTTCAATTGCTCGGCACTTGCTTCTTCATTCAACTCTAATACTACGGGTACCGGTACATCTACTTGCTGGTTGGGCGCACTCAATTTGATTTCTTTCATTTCGCCATCTACCTCCCTGGCTACTGTGAAACTGAAAGTTTCTAGATTGGCCAAACCTACGTATTGCTCACCAAAAAAGGTTTGAATCTCAGGGCCCAGTGGTGGAATCTTTTCTCCATTCATTTTTACAAGAATATCTCCTGTCTGAAGGCCGAGTGCTTTTCCCAAAGCGTCAAGGTTATCAGCAGAGCTGATGGCTAAACTTGGCACACCATTATAAGGTTTTACGGTAATCGTTTGCTGAGAGATCACCATGCTATATTGCTTTTGGGTGCCTCCTTCGATGTAATTGACACCTACTTTGTCAAAAATCTCTTGGTAGGGTAGTGGTGTTGGTCCAGCAACGTGTGTTTTCAAGAATTCACCAATTTCAGGGTAAGTCATAGCAGTGATTTCATCGAATAGCTGCTCATCTTTGAAAGATTTAGTGATACCGTATTTTTCAGAGAGACCAGCCATCATTTCTTGTACACCATACGCTCCGTCTGATAATTCTCTCAAATGGATATCTAAGGCCATACCAATCAAAGCACCTTTTTGATAAACATTGTAGTATTGATCGGCATGCTCTTCCAAAGCACCTAAGCTCAGGTCGGTAAAAGGCAACTCATCCTTGAACTGTGTAGCTATGATTATCTTTTGCTGAAGCATCCCCAGGTATTCTTCTGGAGTGATCAAGCCATACTTTACTTGTACACTGCCTGCAAAATATTCGGTCATGCCTTCGTACAACCAAAGGTGACGCGACATCTTGGGATCGTTGAAGTCGAAAGTGCCGATCTCCTCGGAGTGGATAGTCAATGGCGTGACGATATGGAAAAACTCATGAGCGGCAAAATCGCGTAACTGCTGCCCCATTTCTTCAATTGTCATTTCTGGCATATAATAAAAGGAGCTATAAGAATGCTCCAATGCTCCATAGGAAACAACGGGCTGATCAGTAAAGTAGAAAATAAAAGCGTACTTGTTGACTGGTAGCTTGCCGCCTAAGAATTTGTTCTGAGCATCTAGTACTTCGGCAATACTTTTAGCGATTTCCGCAGCGGTCACCACATTATTGGGGGAATAGCTAGCAATTAGGACTTCTGTATTAGCGACTTTGACAATGGCCGTGTCTGCCTTGCTATACATCAGTGGAGAGTCGATGAGTTTGTCATAGTCTTCAGCAATAAATTGATCGGTATCTAAGTTGGTACGACCTGCTGCATATGCTCCCAAGATAGATTCGTCATTGGTGTCGCTCAAACCAGTAGCACCATAGAAGCCTTTTTCATAAATGAAGTTCAGCTCAAATGGCTGCTTTGTCATGCCTTTGAAGTAGCCAAAAAAACCGCTGGTGTTGATGACAAAGTTTTTATTGGCTTCGATATTTGTTCCCGCTGGTTGGAAGATGTCAGGACCTTCGAGCTCTGTGTCGTAGGTGTCTTCAATCCAATAGGAAATTTTACGCATTTTTTTGGCTTTCTTGATCGTCCAGGTATTACTGTCGGCGCGATCTACTTCGAGTTCTCTGCCCTTTTTATCATAGGCTTTTAGATTGGAGACCATTCGGCCATAATCGGCAATGGCGTAGGTGCCAGGCACAATTTTGGGCATATAGAAAGTGATCTCTTTGTCCTTTACTTTGGGCGTATTAAGCTCCACATAAACTTTGTCTCCCTCTACTTTGGTAAGGTCTACCACATATTCATAGGGATCTGTTGCATAGCTGCTGATACTCCAAGCAAGGACAGCAATACTTAAAAAGAATTTTTTCATTTTGATCTAGTACTATTCTAATGATATAATAACTCCGATAGCTATCGGAGGTGTTATGATGATTTTATACATCACTTTAATATACTCTAAAACAATGCGATTGTTGCTGAAAAATTGTGATGCTACCCACTTAATAGAGATTTTAGCGCATAAAGTCTACCAATAGAGGGATTGTCTCTCTAAAGATGGATGTTTTACTTTCTACAATACTCCCCTCCCTATGAAAAATAGCTCTCCCAAGTCAATAGATATATATCACTACCTAAGCTAAATTACCTCACTACGTCATTACATTTCTACATCACCACCTCACCACATCTCCACCTCACTATATCTCCACACTATATCTCCACATCACTACATCACCCCTCAGCCCGCCATCTCTTTCAGGGCCTTTACAAATTGATCTAGCTCTTTGGTACTCGTATAAATATTGGGTGTGATCCTACAACCTCTGACCCCAGGTCTATTGATAGCCACGGTCCAGATTCTATATTTATCGAGTAGGTTTTTGGCAAGATCACTTGGTTCCATGCCTTCTATACCCACATTGGCAATGCCACAAGATCGATGAGGTTCTACGGGCGTATTTACTACGATCTTTGGAATATCTCGGACTCTGGAGGTCCAATATTGCTGGATATAACGCAGGCGTGCTTCCTTGCGGGCAGGGCCTAATTTGTGATAATAATCCAGTGCATTCCCAATACCTAAATCAGTTGCTACTGGATGAGTGCCGATGTGATTGAGACGTCTGATGTCGTCATCATCTCGATAGGTTTCTGCAAAAAGTGGCCATACGCCAGGAATTTTATCCTTTTTGATATACAACAAGCCTGCGCCTAGTGGAGCGCTTAACCATTTATGAAGGCTTGATCCGTAATAATCACAAGCCAAGTCTGGAATATTGAATTCAAAATGACCAAATGCATGAGCCCCATCTATCATCACATCTACGCCCTTGCTGTGGGCCATATCGGCAATTTTCCGTATCGGTAATATCTGTCCAGTGATATTGACCATATGGCATACCATGAGGAGCTTGGTTTTTGGGCTTATGGCCTTGGCATATAACTCGACAATTTCGCTATCAGATTTAGGGTGATTAGGTAAGTCTACCTGCTTATTGACAATGCCATATTTCTGAGATTGCAGCTTAAACATATCGCGCATGGCGCCATAATCTTGGAGTGCCATCACGGCTTCGTCTCCTTCTTTCCAGTCCTGACCGCCGATAATTAAATCCAAAGATTCGGTCGTATTGCGGGTGATTGCAATTTCATCGGGCCTGCATCCTGCTACTTCTGACAGGCGTTGAGCGATAAATTGTTTGTTTTTCCACTGATTTGTTCGCATATAATAGGAACCTTCGTAGTTAATCATCCGTATATGATGGATATAGTTCTCCAAGGTTTCTTGTGGGATAAAGCAGTAGTAGCCATTTTCTAGATTGATATAGTCTGGCTTGAGCCGATATCCACTGCGGACTTCAGCCCAAAAAGACTCATCTTGGGCGATGACTTCTGGAGGAAGGTGCTGCTTGGTGGATAATAATTTTTCGAGCGCCTGATAGGAAAATGGACTAGTGATGCCTAAAGCGGCAAGATGCTGGATGAAGGTTCTTCGAGTTGGCATAGATATAGTTTAGAAAAGTAGAATTGTCATCTAAGAGTAGGTCTAAATTTTGTTTTTGGAGATAAAATTCGATGATTTCGAGTCTAAATGAGGCAAAAAGCACAGTAATAGCCTTAGCTATTGCGAGCATTTTTAACCTGCCTGCGCCGGTCAGGCAGGAATAATTTTTAGACACCCTCTAAACTAAGGAAAAAATAAAAAATCTTTTAGGAGATTTTTATATTATGAAAAAATAAATACTTAGCTTTATTCTTAATTAAGAACTGAATATACTTGTTAAAGAACCCTTTTTGACAACATTCCACAGTTTAATTGATCCTTTCAATTATACCCTGAACTTTACTTACTTTGGCCGTCTATCTGAAAGACGGCCTTTTTTATGGGTACTCTTTATTTTTGGCGATTTAGGAGATAGTAGCTATCGCATCTACAATCGATTTCAGCACCACAAAGATAGGTTCACGGCCTTCTTTAGAGAGTAGGCCATCTTCCTCATCAATGAGGGCATCTTCAATAAAGGCGAGTAAGTCTTCTTGAGGGGTATCCTTAAAGAATACATCAAGGCGCTCTCTGAAACGTTGGGCTTTGACTTGGGTTATCTTTTCCCAATTCGCTTCCTCTGCATTACTTAACGTCTCTTCGGTAATCAATGGAATGGGCTGCTCCGTACTTTGTTTGACCGCTTCAATAATGACAATCACCAGAAAAAGAATATACTCCTTTTCATGGGCTAGAAAGGCATCAAAATTTTCTGAAAATAAATAGGCCAATAATATGGGCTGCTCTGTCTCTAGAGCCTGGATCGCCGCAGTACGAGCTTCTTCTGAAGTGCCCAGCTGGATGGATACTTTATCAATTAAATCTTCATCAATGAATTGCATGCACTAGTTGTTAATGGTGGAGTCTTTCTTTTGAGCCTCCATTCCTTTCGTAAGCAATGATTTCTGAAGTTCAAAGTTACTCATGGATTTATAAAGTGCATCAGGTGTGGTGAAAAATATTTTGCGCTGCTGATTTTTAATATTCGAGATGTAGGCGACTTGTTTACCATCAAGGCTAATCGCTATGTTGAGCTCATCAGCTACGGTGTTGATCTGATCAAGATTGCTTGGCATGGACCAGGCATTCCAACCTTTTCCTGTTTTCTCACAGCGGTAAAGATCATAACCACCGATGCCCGATAAGCCATTAGAGGAGAAGAAGAGCGTCTGCTGATCCGCAGATAGAAAAACACTGCGCTCATCGCCTTTGAGATCAAAGGGAAGGTCGATTTTTACCGGTGATGTCCATTCCCCGTTTGGGCCTTTTATACTGACATAAATATCTGAATTGAATGCTTGATTCGGGAGGCTTGCGCAAAAGAGTAGGGTAGACTCATCTGCACTCACAAAAAAATGAGTGAAATGACTGAATCTATCTTGCTTAGGTAAAGTGATCAATTGAGCTACACCCCAGTGGCGACCACTACGCGATATCCTGTAAAGGTTCTGTTTTTGGCCCTCTTCTCTACTGAAGTAAATCACTTCACCATCTTGGTGGACACTTACGATTTGTTCGCTTTCTCGGGAGTTTACCTGTGGACCTAGATTAGTAGGATTGGTCCAGGTATCTGAAAGAAAATCTTTGGTGTGCTGCGTTTTCCAAATGTCGGGCTTATTGGCTCTACCAAAATTAAAAATGGCTTTGTCTCGACTAAAATAAAACACTCGACCATTGGGCGAAAAAGCAATACTGGCTTCAGAGATAGGATCAGATCGGAAAAGTACTTTTTCTATTTTTTCTTCTTGAAGAGGAGCGGCGGGTTGTGCGTTTAAGCTCCAAGCCATCCAACTGCATAATAAAAATAGATATACCTTGCGCATACTCCCGTTTAAGTGGGCATTTTCAAAGAATGGATAGTCAATTACTGATCCACAATAGGTAGTATGATCAACTATACTACTGGTATGAAAAATGTCCTAATATGTGTAGTTTTCCCTGATTTTAATATTCGATACAAAGGTACAGGAATCAGGCTGAAAACAGACTTTTTTATTCCTAATACTGTGTTAAAGGCGATGAAAACGCCTTTATACACTAGTAGTTGGCCGAATCTGGCTTATACATCAAAGGTAATATGCACATTTGGCGTTTTGGGATGAGCCTGACAGGTCAAGATGTAGCCCTCGGCTACCTCATCATCATCCAAGGCCAAACATACCTCCATGCTCACCTCACCAGAAACCACCTTGGCCATACAAGAAGAACAGGCTCCAGAAGTACAAGAGTAAGGTGGATCGTGCTTGGCATCCAGAAGTGCTGTTAAGATATTTTTCTTGGCTCCTACTTTTACTTCGATTTCCTGGCCATCGAGATTTACTTTTACCACAGCTTCATCAATAGCACTTACATCGCCAGCTACAGATCCTCCATCTTCGGTCACGGCTGTAAAATATTCTAAGTGGACATTTTTAGAATTGATCCCTCTATCTTTTAGCGTCGCTTCGATAGTCTGCATCATACCCGTAGGACCACAGACGAAATAGTGCGCCTCTTTGGTGCGTACAGGATTTTTATCGATGTATTGGTGTACGATTTTTGCATTAATACGACCAGTGGTACCTTCCCAGTTAATTTTCCCTTTACTAAACAGCCCACCAATGCCTTTTGATTTTACTTTATGAGGCTGGCTAAGAACATGTTCTACTAGTAATTGTCCAGCATATCGTGTTGATAAATGCGTCAACTCTTGTTCAAAAATGATACAATCCTCATTTCGATTTCCATAGATCAAGTGAACTGTGCTTTGCGGTTCTTCTTCCAGGATGGTTTTAAGAATAGACATCAATGGAGTGATGCCGCTACCTGCACCAAATAGATAGTAGGTTTTTCGTTGGTCTGGATCAAGTGCGATGGTAAAGCGACCTTCTGGTGGCATGACGGCCACGCTATCTCCCTCCTGAAGTTGCTCATTGATATAGGTGGAAACTAAGCCATTTTGGACCTTTTTTACCGTCACTGTGATCTGCTCCTCCAAAGGGCTGCTTGACATAGAATAGGCCCTTCTTTCTTCTTTTCCATTGATAGGAAATTGTAAAGTCAGGTATTGACCATGTTTATATTGAAAAGTTTCTTTGAGGGACTCCGGTATTTCAAAACTTACACTTACGGTATCGGCAGTTTCTTTTTTGATTTGATTTACCGTGAGGTCGTGAAATTTTTGACTCATTTAAAATAGTTTATATTTTTCTTGTTGGGTTAACGCTGATTTTATTCTCTCGGTTCAGATTTTAATTAATCTATTACCTTAATCTGTTCTTTTGAAAGTCGAGCAATGGGATAGCGGCGATAAGTTGGCTCGTAATAGGGACTATGCTCATAAATGAAATTAAGCTGCGCTCTGGCGGAGCCCGCAAATTGTTCATCTTCCTCCTTTTTCGTCTCTAGTTTCGCCTTCAGTGCTGGATTTTCCTCCAAATAGCTATAGGCTAAATCCTCAAAAACATAGCTCGAAAAGTGCTCCTTTTGCATCAAGATGCCATCAAAGAAATTCCAGGCAAAAAAGGCGTCAGGCGCCTGAGGCTCTAAGGTATGTAGGATATATTGATTACTCGCTTGATTGGCATAAACAATATAGTCTCCTTTGAGCGCTTCTATTTTCAAGGTTTTCTGCTCCGCTTCGACATTGTAATGGAGGTAGTGTCCCTCATACGGAGAGGTTCTGCTTTTGTAGTCTTTGATATAGTAGAAGTCCATTTCAAGCGGCGTGTCTTTCTCCAATCGCTGCAATTCTACACCATTCCAGCGAAGGCGATCGATTACGTCTTGGTAGGCCTGTGGAATATAATAGGCCGCGGGCTTTTCCACACTTAAGGTAGATTGGTAATAATTGTAATGCGGAATAGATGTTGTAAAGGGTGCTGCTCTATCGTAGTAGAGGCGATCTTTACCACTGATGAGGCTAGGCTTATATTTAGGGGTATACCCTTTAAACTGAATGGTGTCTGCTCGACTTTGGTCAAGAGACCAATTGAGGTCAAAAGAGCTTTGAGCCTGAGTTGCTTGATCTGCTTTTGCCTTGGTATCTAAAACCAATTGATGATTGTCCTGAACAAAATGCAGCATGGCATCCATGAAATGATAAACCGACCATACTCTATTTTTGAAAGGCTTGAGCATATGCGTTTCGGGCATAAAAGAAATAGCATTGTGCAAGGCAGCATAGCCAGAAGAATAGCGAGGCAGATCCAAAAAGCCAGCAATGCCCTTGTCGGGTGTACTACGAGCATAGACATAAGGCGTCATCTCCCAATCTCTTTCCAGCATAGCATTATAGAGAAAAGGGAGCATTTGCTGATTCATGAGTTGGGCTAGATCAGTCTGCAATTTATTATGCTGGGTGGCAATAAGTGTGATAGAATATTGATAATCGGCACCATTGGAGGTGTGGTTGTCGATAAAGATGTGGGGCTTCCAATATCCAAAGATTTTATTCATGGTTTTAGCATTCCGAGAGTCGGCTTTTACCCAATCTCGGTTGAGGTCTAAATTGCGCGCATTTCCCCGGAAACCATAAGCTGCTGGCCCGTTCTGATTGGCTCTACTGAATGCTCCCCGATTGAGGCTGCCTCCAATATTATAAACAGGCACTACCACCAAGGTCACTTTTTCAAGGAGACTACGGTCGAGCTTCCCATTAAGCAGATCTCTGCCGAACATCATCGAAGCATCGATACCACAGGGCTCTCCGGGGTGTATCGCATTATTGACAAAAACGATGACCTTGCCTTTTGCTTTGGCGGAGACCGGATCAAAATCTCCATCCAAATCTATGACTACAGTATGGAGCGGAAAGCCCACATCTGTGCTGCCATGACTAGTAAGCTGGACTTGATCAGGGTGCCACGCTGCTAGGCGCTGATAGTAGTCGATGACATCATGATAAGAAGAAGATTGATTGTCATCTTGCTCAAAAGGTGTACTTAGGTTTTGAGCTAATCCCTGAAAAGGACTTGAGATTACAAGGATAAGTGCTATTTTAAAGAGGTGATTCTTATGTATCATCTTGATTTACTTACTTTTTGTCAGTAAACTTACGTACTAAAATCCTTTAAGACAATTTTAACGGCCAATGGCTCACTTTTATACGTCTAGCTCCCTATAAAATAACGTTGATAATAAAAACGATAGACCCAATGAGACCTGAACTCATTGACGTATTAAAATGAAAACACTACAACACATCTACTGTATGAATCGAAATTATAAATATCTATTCCTGCTGCTAGCACTAGCAAGTACTGGTGACCTAGCAGGTCAATACTTTGGAAGAAACAAAGCCGTCTACGAAAGCTTTGATTTTGATGTCACCCAATCTGAGCATTTCGATGTATATACCTACACTAAAAATGAGGGTGTAAAAAATGATTTAATCAATTACTCTGAGATATGGTATGACTTTCATCGCAATATCTTAGGGAAGAACCTGCCTCCAAATAATCCGCTCATTTTTTATAATGATCATGCCGATTTTCAACAGACGAATGCAATTAGAGGGGCGATCGGTGTCGGTACAGGCGGGGTGACCGAAGCCTTCAAGAATAGGGTGATCATGCCGGTAGCACTTTCTAACCAAGCAACCATACAAGTTTTGGGGCACGAATTGGTGCACGCCTTTCAGTTTAATACAGTTTTGAATGGAGATTCGACCTCGATTCAGAATCTGGGCAATCTGCCGCTATACATTGTAGAAGGTATGGCAGAGTATTTATCAATCGGTAGTGTGAGCCCGCATACGGCCATGTGGATGCGCGATGCTGTACTCAACGATGATGTTCCTACCATGAAGCAGATGGAAAGTCCAAAGTACTTCCCTTATCGTTATGGTCATGCCTTTTGGGTCTTCCTCACTGGTTTAGCAGGCGATGAAAAGATTCAGCCTTTCTTCCAAAATATTGCCCTCTATGGCGTAGAGGCCGCCTGTATCCGCACCTTCGGTATCAAAAGAGAAGATTTGTCTAAGCTTTGGATTGATGCGCTCAAGCAACAGCTTCAACCTTATGTACAAGGCAAAAAAGAAGGTATTGTGGGACAGTCTATACTCGATACCAGAGATGGTGGTCGCATGAATATTTCCCCCGCCATAAGTCCGGATGGTCGCTACGTGATTTTCTTATCAGAAAAGAATTTATTCTCTACAGATATCTTTTTGGCGAGTGTTTCTTCGGGTAAAATTATCAAAACATTAGCTAGCTCTAATCGCTCTGGAAATGTCGATGATTTCAACCTGATCGAATCTGCAGGTACTTGGTCACCCGATAGTGAAAAGGTCGCTTTTGTAGGTTTTGCTAAAGGCAAAAATGTACTGATCATCAAAGATGTCGACAAAGGAAAAACGCTGCGTAGCAAAGGGATTAAAGATCTGCCAGCTTTCTCCAATCCGGCATGGTCTCCAGATGGACGTTCTATTTTACTCTCTGGTAAAAAGGAAGGACAGACAGACTTGTATCTCTTCGATATTCGTACCGAACGCCTTACGCAGCTGACCAATGATATCTATTCAGAACTTCACCCAAGCTGGAGCGAGGATGGCAATTCTATTGTATTCTCAACTGATGAGTTGGCTTGGAATGAAGGCCGTACCCTAGGAAAATTGACCTTCAATTTGGCGATGATGGATATGGCCAATAGAGCAGTTGAGCACTTTAGAGTTTTTCCAGGGGCCGATAATCTAAATCCTCAAATCGATGCCAATGGAGATATTTTCTTTCTCTCCAATCGCGATGGTTATCGCAATATGTACAGGTATGAATTAGGTACGGAAGACGTTTATCAGTTGACAGAAGTGCCGACTGGAATCAGTGGTATCTCGCAATATTCGCCAGCGATCAGCTTGGAGCGGAAACAAGAGCGGGTTTTATATACGCTGTATAATAATCGAGGCTATAGCATATATCGAGCAAGAAATAGAGACTTATTGAACAAGCCAGTTGATCCTCAAGAGGTAACTTTCGAGGCCGCGATGTTACCTCGGGTGAATAGTAAAATTGAATCTCCAGTAGATGCCCAGATCAAGGATATGGGAGGTGCTTATAACCAAACAGCGGTAGTGACGCAGCCCAAAGAGTATAAATCACAATTCAAATTGGATTATATAGGTGGTGGCGCAGGAGTGGGTGTCGGTAGCAGTAATACTTTCGGCACGACTACGGGATTGGCAGGTGCCATTGATCTTCTTTTTAGCGATATCTTAGGGAATAATCAAATTTTCGGGAGTCTGGCTATGAATGGCGAGATTCAAGACTTTGGAGGCCAAGTAGCTTATTTGAATAGAAAACATCGGGTAAATTGGGGTGCTTCCTTATCTCATATCCCTTTCCGCTCGACCAGAGGTGGGTTTGCGGGTTTGGATCCTATACCTTGCGATGGCTGCGGAGATGCCAGATTTGAGCACTGGGTCTTTGAGGTGAACCGCTTTTTCGAAGATAAGGTAGGTTTGTTTACTCAGTTGCCATTGAGTAGAACCTTTAGACTGGAAGCAGATGTGGATTTTGCGATCTACAGTCAGAGTATCGTCCGCTTTGATAACTACTATGACTCCTTTGGGCGACTGGTATACCAAGACCGCAACCGACAAGATGCGCCTCCTGGTTTTAATCTATTTAGTTTTGGAGGTGCCGCAGTTGGAGATAAATCAAGTTTTGGTCTCACAGCGCCTTTAGATGGTCATCGGTTCAGAGTGGGCGGAAGGCAATACATGGGAGATTTTGAATATTTCGCAGCTACAGCTGATTTCAGAGTATATCGCTTTATTAAACCGATAGCCCTTGCTTTCCGAGCGATGCATTTGGGGCGTTATGGCGATGCCGCTGATGTACAGGCCCTCTTCCCTTATTATGTAGGAAGTCCGTGGTTTGTACGGGGCTTCAATGGAGAGAGTAGAGAAAGTTTGATTGTAAATGGTCAGATTGCGGAGGATAATCTATTTGGTTCTAAATTGATTGTATCCAACTTTGAGGTACGTATTCCATTTAGTGGACCAGAGCAGCTAGCCTTGATTAAGTCCGGCTTCTTGTTTACGGATCTCAACTTTTTTGTAGACGGTGGTTTGGCTTGGTTTAGTGGAGAGCAATTTGATACAGATCAGAATTTATCGGGCTTTTCAGATGCGACACCTGTTTTTAGTGTAGGAGCATCGGTAAGAGCTAATGTTTTTGGCGCACTTATTGTAGAGCCGTACTACGCCGTCCCCTTATTCAAGGGTGCAAACGGTTCTTTTGGTGTAAACATAATACCTGGATGGTAAAAACAGACCAAATTTTTGGTGTCTAACAAGAACTAGCGGTGGGTAATATTTGGTTACTCACCGCTTTTTTTGGTGATTATTGTTTTTTTTGTCTGAATGGGAAAATTTTTTGAAAAAAAGAAAACTTGTCTTAATTTTGACGTAACAAAAAAAGCCTGTTGATTTAATACAACAGGCCTACAATATTCGGATTAGTATGAAAAAACTTTCTTTGTGTCAAACGAAGTAGAAAAGAGTTGAGCTTTAGCTCAGCTCTTTTTTCTTTTATACTATAGACAACGCTACAATTAAAAGGTTGCATGCGCAGAACGGATATTTTTTCTGTAAACGATCCTTTTTTATCGACCGATCTTCACTTTAATCCGCTGTCAAGTATGCAGCACCGAAAACGCCGGCACTATCGCCTAACTTTGGTTGGAGAAACTTAGTGTCTAATCTAGGGTTGAAGACGAACTTTTTCACCATGTCAACTCCTTCACTATAGAGTAAATCTATATTTCCTAAGCCTCCTCCAAGTATGACTACATCTGGGTCTAAAATGTTCACTATATTGGCGATTCCTTTGCCGAAGAAATGAATTAATCGATGAACGGTCTGTTTAGCGGCCGAATCGACATCTTTCTCATATAACTGCATAATTTCTTTTAGCCGTTTTTCTTGACCAGATATGCTTTTATAATACCTTTCTAAAGAAGGCCCAGAGATGATTCTTTCTACACAACCTACATTCCCACAATAGCAATCGCCACCAGATTCATCGAGGAAAGAGTGTCCCCATTCTCCTCCTATTCCTTGTAGACCATTCCATACTTGACCATTAAAAACAATACCACCACCTACGCCGGTACCCATGATGACGCCGAAGACTACTCTGGCATCCGGTGCTTCGTCCATGACAATTCCCATGCGTGCTTCCGCTATGGCAAAGCAATTGGCATCGTTGGCCATCAAAATGGGTATACCAAGTTTGGTCTCAATATCTTTGAGAAAAGGTCGGCCATTTAAAATGGTGGTATTACTGTTTTTGAGTTGTTGGGTAGGTGGATCAATGGCACCTGGCGTACCAAAACCAATTTTGGTCGGTTCCAGACCGGTTTCTTGGCGCATATTATCAACTAGCAAAGCAATTTGATTGATAATATGATCATAGCCTTTTTCCTTTTCTGTTGGTACGCGTAGGCGCGTAAGTACTTCTGGATGATCTGCTGATCGTAGTATGGCACCTTCTATTTTTGTGCCACCAAGGTCTATTCCCCAAAGAGCTGGCATATTCTAGTAGTTAATTAGTCAGTGAGTCAATGTATCGGTGTGAATGTAGTAAATAATAGGATTAATGAGAAAAGGAAGCCCATTTCTTAGACCTAGAATCTACCTTATTGGTTTAGGAATACCCTTTTTATACGGGATTGACTACTTCCGAGCAGCGGAGAAAAAAGCAGCTAACTTTTCAGGATCAAGCTGTCCATTTGAACGCACTCCTGAGCATAAATCCAAACCATAGGGTTGTACCTCCTCAATGGCGCGTTGCACATTGGATGCTCGGAGTCCACCTGCCAGGAAAACGGGTATAGGCGACTGTTCTACAATCTGTCTACTGATTGCCCAATTATGCACTCTTCCAGTACCGCCCAACTCTTTTACGGCGAGATTTGGATTACCAGAATCTAGTAGTAAATAATCTACCTGAGTGGCAACCTGTAGGGCCTCGTCAATTGATCTTTCATCGACCACGTGTATGACTTGTACAAGCTCTGTTTGGGGCAAGGCTGATTTAATAGCTTGGAAGCTACCCTCAGCAAGGGTGTCAACCATTTGAATGGTCGTCGTCTGTACTTTTTGGTGGTGCTCAATGATAGCTTGAGTTGTGGTCTCACTAGTCAGCAAAAAAGTCTTGGTAGGAGCTTGGGTGTGCTCCGCAATTTGAGCAATCAAGGAATCACTAATGACGCCGGGTCCACTAGGCATGCGGCCCACTAAACCTAGCGCGTCAGCCCCTGCTTCCTGGGCCATTTGAGCTTCTTCTAGGCTACTAATGCAGCAAATCTTGATCTTTATCACTTTTCTTAAGGATGTTTTCTACATCTGGATCTTTCTCAATTTGATGCCCCATATAGATTAAAAGGAAATCTTGACCATCCAATTCCAGGTCATCCAGATTTTTGGGCATGATGATGATTTCGCCCTCTTTATTTTTGATAAATAAAGGCAAGGCTTGTTTATCTAGAGCTAGTTGATGGAAATAGACTTTTAGCTCCTCAATGCTAGATAGGGGGAGCTCATGTATCGAATCATCGTCACGAGCCACTTCATTGAGGTTCAAGAAATCGTCTGTATAAGAAAAGAGTCCATCTACAGGCCGCTCGGCCATCGGCAAAGTCAATTCTTCGGAGGAAATAAGACGATAGCTTCCTCTTTCTCCAAACTCTTTTCTATATTTTTTAAGGGCATAATTATTGACGTCATTACTACTCGTCATCGCAATTAGGTAGCCTACATCTAGTAGCTCAAACTTCTCTGTGAGGTCTTCTGTATAAAGGTTGGAATGCAGGGCTTCCAGGTCCATGTTTTGGGCTTTGCGAATGCTACTTTCATTGTTGTCAACGATGATCACACTACGACCGAGGTCTTGCATATATTTCGCAATAATCCTAGAAGCTTTACTACTCCCCACAATCAATATACCGCCGGAATCTTCCTGGATGACACCTAAGGCTCTAGCTACTATTCTAGCGGTAGTAGCATTCAATAATACCGTTCCTAGCACAATCATAAACACTAAGGGCGTGATGTATTCTGCACCGGGAACGCCATTTTTTGTCAGGGTGATGCCAAAAAGAGAGGCAATACCTGCGGCTACAATACCACGTGGGCCAACCCAGGAAATAAAAAGTTTTTCTTGTATACTCAACTCTGACTGTCGGGTACTCACCAAGACGACTAGCGGGCGTAAAATGAGAGCGACAAAACCAAATAGGGCGAAACTGCGCCAATCTTTGACAATGAGCATAAGCTCGTCAAGATTGATATTGGCAGCTAATAGGATGAAGAGCATAGAAATCAATAAGACACTCATCGATTCCTTAAAAGAGAGAATCTCATTGAGTCGTGGGACTTCCAAGTTGCCCATCACGGTACCCATGATCACTACCGCCAATAGGCCACTTTCGTGGACAATGCTTTCTGCTAATACAAAAACACCTAGCACCGAGGCAAGGGTGAATACATTTAATAAATAATGCGGAATCAGGTCATTCTTGATTAAAACGTAAAGCCCATAACCCGCTAGAGCTCCTAAGGCAATACCTTCTAAAATAATATTAAAAAAAGTAGTTAAAGCATGGGAGGTGAATGCCATGCCACCGTCTGATGACTGAATAAACTCAAAGACCAAAACCGCTGCCAGTGCTCCAATCGGATCAATCAGTATGCCTTCCCATTTTAGTACCGTCGAAACGTTCTTATTCAAAGGAACATTCTGCAAAATCGGTGCGATTACGGTAGGGCCAGTCACGATGATTAAGGCGCCAAATAAAAAGGAAATAGCCCAGCTTAAGCCCATGATATAATGAGCGGCCAAACCAGCACCTACCATAGTGATCAGACTACCTAAAGTGGTCAACTTTAAAATAACAGGACCTACATCTCGAATTTCTTTACGTTTCAGTGTGAGTCCGCCTTCGAAGAGGATAATGCCTATGGCTAGGGAAACAAAGTAAAATAAGTAGTTACCTGGGAATAGCCCATCTCCAGTGGCTGCGTCGTAGATGGGTTCTATGGCTTTGCGCCCATCGTCGGTATAGAAAATCGACAATGGACCAACTAGCAAACCAATTAGAATGAGGGGTAATATAGCTGGTACTTTAATTTTCCACGCGATCCACTGTGCTGCAATCCCAAGAATGATAATACCTGCAATTTCTGCCATTTGCTATGTTGATAATTGTATATTAATGTAATAATACCTGTCTACCTTAATCTAAAGCTAAGGAAGAGGAATATGTTGTAATGAGCATTTTACAACCAAAAGTTAGAGCTCTTCTAAATAAGGATTAGAATCAACTTATTGTTTTATACTTTGTACTTTTAGTTGTTATTGAGCCGCCTAAAAAACAAAAAATTATACACTTATGAAAAAACTTGTACTCTTATTCGCCTTTTTGCTGCCAATCGTCCTGTCTGCCCAGGAAGAAAAAGCAAAAATGAAACCGATTCCAGCGCCAGAAGTATCTACTACGGATCAATCTGTGGAAATCAAAGGCAAAACTATTGCACTCAGTGCTCATGCAGGTACCATGCAAGTGCGGGACGAAAACAACGAGCCTATCGCCAATTTTGGCTTCACCTATTATGAAAAAAAGAATCCAGAAGCCAACCGGCCTATTGTTTTTGCTTATAATGGTGGCCCGGGCTCTTCCTCTTTTTGGCTACACATGGGCGTCTTAGGCCCCAAGCGCATCGCAGTAGATGATCCCAATTTTAATCGGGCAGCACCTTATGAATTGGTGAATAATGAATATTCTATCCTAGAGGTAGCAGATTTGGTAATGATGGATCCCGTCGGTACAGGGCTTAGTGTACCAGTAGGGAAGGCTGATTTTAAAGACTTTTGGGGTGTAGACCAGGATATCCGTAGTATTAGCTTATTTGTTACTCAGTTTTTGATCAATCATAGTCGTATGAATTCGCCTAAATATTTGTTAGGAGAGAGCTACGGCACCTTTAGAAATGCTGGAGTAATGAATCGATTGCTGAGTCAGGGCATAGCTATGAATGGCGTGATTATGGTTTCAGCAGTATTTGATTTACGCACCCTTGTTTTTCCACCAGAAGATGATCTACCCTACGTGGTACATTTTCCGACCTATGCGGCTACCGCTTGGTACCATGACCAGATTCCGGATAAAAACCCTGATCTATCTGCCTTTCTAGATGAAGTCAGAACCTTTACCGAGGAGGAGTATGTCCCTGCTTTATTTAAAGGCGCTCGTCTGGGCGAATCCCAAAAAAGAGCTATTGCAGAAAAACTAGCTTATTATACAGGTACGGAGACCGACTACTGGATACGGGCAGATCTAAGGGTAACTAATGGAGAATTTTTTGCTGAAATGATGCGGGAGGATCAAAAGCTCGTAGGTCGTTTGGATTCTAGATATACCGGTTTTAATCAAGATGGCATCAGCCAAACGGGAGCTTATGATCCACAATCTTCGGCTATTTCGCCTGCTTATATCCAAGGCTTTTTGGATTACTTTCATAATGATTTGGGAGTCAGCAAAGAGGCATTATATACGATTACTGCTGGACGCCGACCAGGCTTTCGCTGGGATTGGAGTCATGTAGGAAATGATCGCTGGGGTACTCAAGCGGCGATTAATACGGCACCAGATATGGCTACAGCACTAAGTCGTGCTCCCAATATGAAGGTGCTGATTCTGAATGGCATTTACGATATAGCAACCGTCTTCTACGGTGTAGAGCATACGGTAGATCACTTGGGCCTAGATCCTTCGATTCGAGATAATATCATTATGAAGTATTACGAGGCTGGACATATGATGTACACTCATGAGCCCTCTCTGATACAATTTGACAAAGATGTCGACGCTTTCATAAAAGCAACGAAGTAATGATTTTCCATCCAGGCTTCTTTTAGAGTCTGGATGGAAACCCCATGAGGGCACCCATATCCCAGCTAGTAAACATCCCCAGCGATATGGGAAAGTCGTTTTATTGCCACAAAGACGCTAATAAGCTTATTTAATATAAAAGCGCTACCTACCTATTCTCTACTGAAGAAAGTCTAGTGCCTCACCATTGACTGCATATATAACTAGAGGATGATGTGATTTTTTAATGATATAATGTTGTAATATCCCTATGCCACCACCTCCCAAAGTCTCCTCTTCCCAAAGTCCCCAGTCCCAATATCTCCACATCAAAACATCTCCAGGTCACCATATCACCACGTCCCAAAGTCCCCCATTCCCAAAGTCTCCAAGTCACAGGATCTCCCCCTCACAAAGTCTCCTTAAGCAAAAATATTCTCATGTCCTGAGTTTTTGACAAAAAAGCAGGAAGTACTCATATCCAAACTCATCTTGCGGTAAATGTCAAAATCATTATCGGTGAAGAGACCAAAAATATTCAGGTCAGCCATTGGAGCTTCTACAATTTGTTCTTGGAATCCACCATGCATGACGATGGTCTCTTTAATAGGCAAGCGAGCCAAGTCAATGAGGTCAGACAAAAATTGTTTAGCGATTCCGCGCTCTTCTTCCTTGTCGATCACCGTGATGAGTCGCACTTTGGCTTCCCAATTTCGATGGAGCTTATAAGCTGTCAAGAGCGCAAGGTTGGGATTGAAAGAGTCAGCGTGGATGTCCCAATCAGGGCTTCGGCTTTTGATCCACACATTGACAATCTGCTGTTGACCAAGCATTGCTGAGGGATGCGGCATGTATAAAATGATACCTAATCCCAATCTATTGGCTTCCCTGATAATCGCGGGATAATGTCCAATAGCTTCCTCACTTTCAAGCATATTGAGAAAGATAATATTCGGACGAAAAAATGCGCCGGTTAGGGCTTGGTTGCCAAAGTTAACCCCTTCAGAAAAATTGGCTGTGCGCATGATAATGGTAGAGGAGAAGACCTCTGCTTTCTTGAAGGAATTGGCAATATAATCGAGCTTTTCTTTTTCTTTATGATTATCCTGATCACCTACACCCATGAGCACGGCAGAGCCTTTTGGGTAGGCGATATCCTTGATTATACCAAAGGAGCCTTGTACCGTAGCTGGCGAGGTAGCAGGGATCAATAAATTGGGTTTCCAAGAGCGTTCTTGCTTGTGGGCATCTTCGGCGGTATGCTTGGCGGCCCATTCTGCAAAAGAGGTAAATAGACCACTCCGGACGTCCTCAAATTGAGTTTCCAGTTTGCCACGACTGAGAATGCTATAAACAAATAGCATTAAAGCAAGAGATACTAAACTCACCGTTGGATTGATGATGAACATCGCCAGAAGGCTACCAGCTAGCCCAATCCAGGGCACAAACTTAGGCACCACAAAAGTGGGACGAAAACTGATCAGTCCTAAATTCTGCTCGATAATGACCACAATGTTGAGCATCGCATAAGTGATCAGAAAAAACATCGTCACTAATGGTGCGATAGCATTCAAATCGCGCAAAAGCATAGTTGCAAAAATGAGAATGCCCGTCACGATCATAGCATTACGAGGTTGCCCGGCACTATCTTGATATTCTATCCATTGGCCTTTTGGGATGACCCGATGTTGCCCCATCGCAAATAGAATGCGCGACGATCCAATTATAGAGGCTAAAGCGGAGGAGAAAGTAGCTCCAAGTACACCAGCGATAACTAGTGGCGGATAAAAAGATCGTTCAATAATGATATTAAAATTATTGACCATCTCTGTATCTGTCGCTGATCTGCTAATCCAAAGGATCAATAAAACATAAATGATGAAACTTACACCGATTGCCCAAAGCGTACCAGCGGGTATACTTTTCCTGGGGTCTTTGAGCTCCCCAGACATATTGGCGCCAGCCATGATACCCGTAGAGGCAGGGAAGAATACGGCGAAAACGAGCCAGAATTGTTCTCTGGCACTACCTTCTACTCCTGCAAAATTTCCCCAGAGTGTCACATCTTCTGTAGAGATCGTCATGGAGCCTTGCGTAGCTGCCAATACGATAGCAATCAGCGATAAGAAGATGATGACCATGACGATATACTGTGTCTTGATCGCCAAGTCAGCACTTTTGTAAGAAATTCCAAAAAGAATGAGAAAGACAATGAGATCAACCAGGAAACCAGGGTGATCTGGGAAAATCATGAGCCAACCCTCCCGAAAACCAAAGATGTACATCGTCACTGCCAAACCCTGAGAGACGTAGCGAGGTATGCCCAGGCTACCACCCACCTCCAAGCCTAGTGCCTGCGAAATGATGGCATAGGCACCACCAGCCCCAATCCTAGTGTTGGTCGTGATTGCCGACATAGATAAAGCTGTAGTCAGCGTGATACCGAAAGATACGATCAAGATGACCAGCGCACCTACCATACCGGCATTGCCTACCACCCAACCTAATCGGAGATACATAATGACCCCAAGGATAGTCAATAAAGTCGGAGTGAAGACACCACCGAAGGTGCCAAATTTTTTAGCTTGACTCATGGATGAATTTTAGAGATACTCTAAGCGATACTAACGATATTTATCTTAAGAGTCAAGTTTATTCGAGTATCTATTTCTTATTTTTACTTGATAGCCACTGCTTTAAAAAAAGTATAGCAGAAAGTACCACCACCTTCTGAGGTGCGGTACAAGTCCTTAATGCCCTGGTCAAAATCTTGCTCGCTGATTAGCTGATGATCGAGGGCATCTTGTCTTACTCCTTTGATCATTGCAGTGAAGGTGTTGCGTGTAAAACCTTCTACCCAGCGCGGATTGGAATCATCCACGTACACTTGCCTTGGCGAAACCCGAATTTGCTCAAAAGCAGCAGCTTCTAATAGTGGATATAAGCGACGACCAATATTGGCATCGCCGCCATTACGGGCTTGTAATAATACCTGACACTGAACGGCTGCCCTAGCCAGGTCGCTCTCTGGATAAAAATAAGTAGAGCCGTGGTCACCCTCAATCACCGTGATAGTGCCGCCTGGTTTTAGTAGCTTTTTGACTTCACTTAATGCCCGCAATGGATCGGGCAAGTGCTCTAGGACAAAACACACAAAGATGTGGTCAAAATGCTCCTCAGGAAAGTCTAATTGGAATAAGTCTCCCTGTTGAAATACTACATTGTTGATGCCGTGAAGTTGAGCCATCGCCTTGGCCTGGATAATAGAATCTTGTGATATATCAACGGAGATGAACTTTGATTCTGGGTTGGCAGGAGCAATAGTTTTGGTTTGTGCCCCTACGCCGCATCCTGCTTCCAAAATGAGGGAGCCAGGCCCCCAAATGGAATCATGGTGTAATAAAGTAAATAAAGAATCTGCCTGATCATTGAGTCGAGTGGCTTCTTCGAAAGAATAGCCGTGTACGTAATCCTTGGGCATGCTTAGTTTCTTAGTAAATGTTAGAGATGGATTAGGTTTAGTAGCTTGGTTTGGAGTGCCAATCAAGTCAGTAGTTCATCCACTAAACCGATGTACTGCTCTTTGGCATTATCCTGATCGGTACCTTGTAGGCTGGCCCAAGCATCGTATTTTGCTCTACCAGCAAGATTAAAAGCACCTGGTCTTTTTCCACTCACATCTCCGGAAGTCGCTTGCTTGTAAAGGCTATACAATTTTAATAGTTGTTGATTGGATAAGGAGCTGGCACTTTTTATGCGTTTTGCTGCGTCTTGGAATTTTTCGTCTAGCATGGCGTAATTTTTTAGATAAGATAAGTTTTATTTTGGGAAACTACGCACATAGGCTTTATCACCTTTATAAATTTATAAAAGAATAAACTTCCAAAACCCTATTGCATTACAACCTAAAGCCTCCTAAATTTGTCTACTTTTAGTTTGAACCCCCTAACCATAGGCTACTTTAAAAATTTCCAAATGATTGATACCAAGCAACAATCTTACGATTTCGAAACTGTCGAAAATGATATACTAGAGGTCAAGCAATATACTTTATCTAATGGCCTGAAATTATTCCTCAGTGTCAACCCACAGGAACCGAGAATTTTTACCAATATCGCCGTGCGGGCAGGTTCAAAACAAGATCCGCCAGAGACTACGGGTATGGCCCATTATATGGAGCATATGCTATTTAAAGGCACTAGTAAAATTGGCACCATTGATTGGGAAAAAGAAAAGGTACTCCTAGAAAAAATATCTGAACTTTACGAAGCTCATCGCCAATCCAAAGATGAAGAGGAACGACAGGCGATTTATAAACAAATCGATGAGGTCTCCTTCGAGGCTGCTAAACTCGTTGCGCCCAATGAATACGATAAATTGTCGAGCTCGATCGGTGCCAATGGAACCAATGCCTATACCTGGTTGGACCAGACCGTTTATGTCAATGATATACCTGCCAATGAAATTGAGCGGTGGATGAAGTTGGAGAGTGAGCGTTTCAAAATGATGGCCTTACGTTTGTTTCATACCGAGCTGGAAACGGTATATGAGGAGTTTAATATCAATCAGGATAAAGATTTTAGAAAGGTCAATAAGATTGTACGTGAGGAGCTTTTTCCAAATCATCCTTATGGCACCCAGACTACTATTGGTAGCGCTGAGCATTTGAGAAACCCTTCTCAAGTAAATATTCAAAAGTATTTCAATACCTATTACGTGCCTAATAATATGGCACTAATTCTAGCCGGTGACTTTGATCCCGATCAGATTGTTGCTTTGGCAGAGCAGTATTTTGGTACTTATCAAGCCAAAGAAATTCCACCTTTCACTTACGAAGAGCAGCCGCCAATCGATCAGCCTATCTATCGCGAAGCCTTTGGACAGGAAGCACCTTATGTGATGATCTCCTGGCGTTTTGAGGGTAGTCAGACTGATGCACCTCTATACTTAAGTTTGATTCAACATCTTTTGTACAATCAGCAAGCTGGAATTTTTGATCTCCATCTCAACCAAAAGCAAATCATATTGGAGTCGGATGCCTGGGCTTGGTTCTATCAAGACTACTCGGTATTTGGTGTGTACGGCAGAGCTAGAGAAGGCCAAAGCCTAGAAGAAGTCAAAAATTTGCTGCTTGCACAGGTAGAAAAGCTAAAAAGCGGAGACTTCGAAGATTGGTTGATCGATGCCTGTGTCCGTGATTTTAAGCTGGGCGAAATGCGATCTAGCGAGTCTAGTCAGGCTAGAGTAGGGGCCATGACTCAAAGCTTTATTCTTGGAGTGGACTGGCAGCGTTTTGCCCACCGAATTACTTGGATGGAAGACAAAACCAAGGCCGATATCCAGGCTTATACTCAAAAGCACCTTGGGGAGAATTATGTAGTAGTTTATAAAAGACAAGGAGAGGATGATCATGTCATCAAGGTAGAAAAGCCACCGATTACTTCGGTAGAGCTGCAACGCGATGGCTTATCCGATTTTGCGAAATCTTTTCTAGCCGAAGAAAGCCCTCGCCTAAGCGCTGAATTTGTTCGCTTTGATAAATTGATTCACCAGGATGAATTAATGAAAGGGATTGAGTTCGACTATGTATACAATCCCAACAATAGCCTGTTTCAATTGAATTATATCTTTGAAATGGGTAAAAACCACGATAGAGAATTGGCTATTGCTTTATTGTATCTACCTTATTTGGGGACCAATAAATTCTCACCTGCTCAGCTTCAGCAAGAATTTTTTCGCCTGGGCCTCAACTTTGAAGTGACCAACAATAATGAGCGATGCTATGTGACTTTGGAAGGTTTGCAGGAGTCCTTTGAGGAAGGCATACAATTGTTCGAACACATTTTGGCTCATGTAGAGCCTAATCCAGCGGCCCTCGATAATGTGGTCATGGATATCCTCACCAAACGAGCAAATGCAAAGCAAAATAAATCGGTCATTCTAAGAGATGCACTAGGGCATTATGCTCGCTATGGAACGAAATCTCCTTTCACTTGGCGCTTGATGGAGGCGGACTTAAAAACGCTTTCTTCTGATCTCTTAATCGATAAGATTAAGCATTTGAATAGCTTTGAGCATAAAGTATATTATTACGGACAAGCCCCCAAAACAGAGATTGCTGCATTGCTAAAGCAATACCATAAAGTAGGAGAGGCGCTACAACCTATGCCAAAACCGCAGGTGTTTGAGCAACAAGTAACCAAACCTAAGGTCGTTTTTCTTGACTTTCCATCTGTACAGGCCGACGTGATGATGATCTCCAAAGGGACTCCTCATTTTAGTCGAGAAGAATTCCTTATGTCTGAGATTTATAATAGTTACTTCGGCTACGGTTTATCGTCTATTGTCTTCCAGGAAATCAGAGAGGCAAAAGCACTGGCCTATTCTACCTATGCCTATTATGGCTGGCCCAATAAAAAGAATAAAGCTCATTATCTACAGGCTTACGTAGGTACGCAGCCCGACAAATTATCAGATGCTATTCCAGCCCTACTAGAGATTATCAATGAGATGCCTATGGCTACTCAGCAGTTCGAAGCTGCTAAAGAGGCTATCCTGAAGCGCATTGAGACAGAGCGTTTAGCTCCTTCAAAAGTCTATTGGAAATATCGTTCTTATCAAATGATTGGCTTTAACCACGATCTTCGCAAGGATGCCTACGAGTTTATACAAAAAGTAAGCCCAGAGGATTTATTGGCTTTCCAAAAGAAATATGTAAAAGATCGCGATTTTACTTTTGTGGTTATGGGCAGTAAGGACCGTATTGACCTAGACTATTTAGCCCAGTTTGGACCAATTGAGGAAGTCAGCTTGGAGCAAATATTTGGCTACTAGGTATGCGTGACTGGTCGTCTTGGATAAATCAATCACCTTCTCCATTGCTACAATGGGAACTTCCACTTTTTGAGGAGAAAGGTTTGGAATGTTGGATAAAAAGAGACGACCACTTACAATTCACGGTGCTGGGGAATCCTTTTGCACTCTCTGGTAATAAATGCCGCAAACTCAAATATAACCTGCTTGAGGCCGATCGGCGTGGCTATCAAAGGTTACTGACTTTTGGAGGTGCTTATTCTAATCATATTGCCGCTGTCGCAGCAGCAGGACATCTTTTTGATTTCCAAACCATCGGCATGATTCGTGGCGAACGAATAGAGCCACTCAATCCTACCCTGGCCCATGCAGAAGCCTGCGGTATGCGGCTCCACTTTGTCAGCCGGGCGGAGTATCGCAGGAAAAAGGAAAAAGCCTTTTTGGATCACTTAAAGGCCCAATTCGGTGAGGCCTATCTTATTCCTGAGGGCGGGACTAATGCCTTGGCAATGCAAGGCACAGCGGAACTGGCCAGTGAATTGCTGGGCCAATCGGAAGCCCTACCTGATTATGTCTTGGTCTGTGCAGGTACGGGAGGTACAGCGGCGGGCCTGATTAAAGGCTTGAAAGGCAAAAGCCAAGTGCTGGCTTATGCTGTATTAAAAGGGGATTTCCTAATCAATGAAATCAAGCAGCTTCTACATCCGACAGATTTCAACAATTGGACGCTTATCCAAGATGCACATCTCGGCGGTTATGCCAAGACAAATCCTGATCTATTGGCCTTCATCGAAGCAGCTCAAAAAAATTGGGGCCTACCTTTGGACCCCATTTATACAGGTAAATTGTGCTTTGGTTTTATCAGGCAGGTTCGTGCTGATCAATTCCCTGCGGGTAGCAAAATTGTGGTCGTCCATTCAGGAGGACTACAAGGTGTTGCTGGCTTTCAAGCAAGGCAGCTTAAATAAAACGGATGCGTTCCTTCAAAGTGGCCAAATGCTTAATGAGATCAGTAGCCGTGATGATGCCCATGATTTTTTGACTATTATCGACTATGGCTAAAGCGTTGATTTTTTTGTCTGTAAAAAGCCGCACCGCATCTTGCACGGTGTCTTCTGGTCGAATACTCACGATAGGTGCTGGGGTCATCAATTGCTCAACTCTAGCCATAGATTCTTCTTCAGAATCCTGGTAGCTGAAGGCGCGTAGCACATCGTTCGAAGAAAGCATACCCACGATCTCATCAGATTCATTCAGTACAGGTAAATGATGAATATTCATCTCTAGAAAAAAGCGACCCAATTCCTTTAAGGAATGATGTAAACGTGCAAATAGCACTTGGCGGGTCATGATATCCTTGATTTTGGTAATTTGCTCAAACATGATTGATTAGGTTGTGAAATTTTGAAATTATGTGCCATGTGCCATGTGTCAGGTGTCAGGTGCCGTGTATTATGTAATTCACCCAATTTTTAATGAGACCATTGTAGTATGAAGCAATACATTCTGGTCGAATTAACCTAGCCCATGGCATCTGTTACTTGCCACTTGACACATTTTACCTGACACCTGACATCTAAATCCGCACGATCATTGTTGGAATGCGCTTATTGAGTGTACACAATTTCTCTGTGACGGAACCCAATAATAGGCGTTCGACTTTTGAATGTCCTTTAGCGCCCATGACGATCATATCCGCTTTGTTCTTTTTAGCGAACTGGAGGATATATCTGGCGATACCAGGTCCTTCTTGTTCAATTAGATCAAAGTTGATGGCTCTTTTGTAGCCAGGGAAGTAGCTGTTCAGGAAGCGACGGAAAGCTTCGATACGATCCTCTTCGACCATCTGTTTGAGCGCCTTTTGAGTGCGTTGTACTTTGTAGATGCTCAAATTGGGCATTTGGTACACATGTACAGCATGAATCTCCACCGCTCCTTCAAGTTGGTCTTGGATAGAAATGGCGGTTTTTAAAGCTTTGATAGAATCGTTAGAAAAATCGATGGGTACGATGATTTTACTCAAGGAAGCTTGGGCACCTTGAGGTATAATTAGGGCGTTACTAGCTACTTTTCGGGCTAGGTTCCGCGCTAAAATACCGTGCTCACCTTTTCCTGATTTCTGGCCGATGACTAGCAACTCAGGTAAGATGTCTTCGGCAGCTTTCAGGACGGCCTCAAGTGGGTCGCCATGCTCTACTTCAAAGCTAGAAAACTTGGCTTGAACACTGATAGGATGCTGCTTGATCCGTTGGCGCATATCCTCGAGGATAGTTGTATTGAGCGTATAAGGATCGAGTACATCTTCATCATTTTCGGTATAGCTACCGTACCATCTGAAGTTTGGAATCACGTGCATAAAGGTGGCCGCCTTGACCGGCACCTTTTTACTTAAGAAGTAGAGGTATTCTAAAACAGTATCATCTGCTGGTCCCAATTCCAATGCGACAAGTAAGTCGCGCAGTGTGTAGGGATGCACCTCGAAGCTGGTTTTATTGGGATACCCCATCATTACCGTTCCCATAATGCTTGTATTTGGTTAGGAATATTTGGTTCTTTCTAAAGTTAGTTGGAATGTCGTGGGACCCGATTGAGGATAATCAGGATTTTAGATGATTTTTATCATAAATCCCTATATTGATTACCAAAAAAATGAAGCATCATCCTATCGTCCTCCTTTGTTGCTTGCTTCTCCCTATTGTTGCTTGTGAGTCGACGCCTACTGTAGAAAGTACGGATCAAGCTACTTCGGTAGAGGCAAAAGTAGCCACCAAGGCTGTATTAGAAGAGTATGTGCCCTTTATGGAGTCTATTGAAGGGAAAGCCGCTTATCTCAATTCGCCTTACGTCTGTGCTGGGAAAAACCTCTACGTAGTGGGGCATCAAAATGGACAATTCCCGGACCTTGGCTGGCACGTGAAAGGAGAAATGGGAGGCATCTGGCAGCATCCCATCAAGTTGATGGATGGCTATCAAATGCAAATTTCTGATGATAAAGGCAACAGTGTCTGCCTCAATCAAGCTACCGCTTTTCGAAATTACCCTATCATGAGTGCCCAGGATTTTGATATGGCATCTATAGGCTTGAGTGCTACCCAATACCAAGCGATACCTGATGATGTGTCTGCTTTAGTAGTAGAGTTGGTGGTCGAAAATAATCAGGCAGAAGACTTCACAGGCTACCTAGATTTTTCGGGAATGGTAGATTTGCGGCCAGTCTGGTTAGGAGAGCGTACCGATATGCTTGATGGACAGGATCAGGCAGATTTTGACGAAGATTTGAAAGCTTGGGTCGCTAAAGATTTGGATAATGAGTGGTACACGATCTGGGGTAGTTCCTCCTTGCCAGTGAGAGCTATTGATTTCAATTGCCAAGATCAACCCCTTGGGCAAGGAATTACCAAAGGCCATAGATATCACCTAGCTATTCCAGCTCGAGAGCAGAAAGTCATCCAGTTTTATATCACGGGCTCTCCTCAATCTTTACAAGAAGCCAAGGAGAATTATTATGCCATAAAAGATAAAACGGAACAGCTAATAGAAAAGAAATACAATCGATACAAAACGATTAAGGAAACTGCGGTATTAGAGGCTCAGGGCGATGTACTCAATCAGGCCTTTCTGTGGACAAAATATGCTAGTGACTGGCTACATTTTGAGGTAGAGGGTATAGGCGCGGGTATTGCTGCGGGTATTCCGGATTATCCCTGGTGGTTTGGCTGTGATCAGACCTACAGTGTCAGAGGACTTATTCACGCGGGTATGCCCGAGATTGCTAAAGCGGCGATGTACACTTTGCTAGATTTGTCCCAAAAAGCCAATGATAATGGCCGAATTGTACACGAAGTCTCCACCAATGGGGCCGTTTATAATCCTGGCAATATTAATGAAACGCCCCATTTTATTTCAACCGCTTGGGAGTACTTTCGCTGGACCAACGATGTCGCTTTTCTGGAAAGAGCTTACCCACAAACTCAAAAAGCCCTTATTTGGCTAGAAGAGCAGGACGAAGATAAAAACGGTTATCCCGATGGCCACGGAATGATGGAGATCAGAGGCATGGATGCAGAAATGATGGATGTGATCGCCTACACCCAAGAAGCCTATGCCGCAGCGGCTAAAATGGCTGCCTATTTTGAAGAGGAGGAGAAAAGTGAGGAATACCAGCAAAAAGCTACAGCACTTGCTGAAAAAATCAACGCAGAATGGTGGGTGGAAGATGAAAAATCCTACGCAGATTTTCGTGCAGATTTAGCGAAAGCGAAAACCTTGCTGGCAGATGCCTTAGTGCGTGCAGATACGCTAGGCAAAACCTGGTCAGTGGCTGATTTAAAGCTAACGGAGCAAAAATTGGAAACCTCCAATCAAGCAGGTCTAGCGCCCTACGCCTTTTATCATAATTGGGTGGTGAATACGCCTTTGGAAGTTGGTATTGCCGACCGTGATAAAGCCCTGGAAGCGCTGGAGACCGCTCAAAAATTCGTCAACCCTTTTGGGGTTTATGTGACGGGTATCGATCGCAAAAAAGAAGAGAATGACCTCGAAGCTTTCGCCGCATTGAAAGCCAAAGAAAGCTTTAATTATACCGGAGCCGTGATGACTTTACCAACAGGTGTACAAGCGATTGCTTCCTGTCAGTATGGACAAATGGATGATGCCTTGGATTATTTAGAGCGGATGGTACGCTCATTTAGCTATGCTGCACCAGGCTCGATGTATGAAGTGTCGCCGGATTATGGGATGCTCGTACAAGCCTGGAATATCTACAGTATGGCAAAACCCATTGTAGGTTTTTTCTTTGGCATTCAACCAGAAGCACATCGCCAGCTCATCAAGATAGAACCTCAAATGCCTAGTTCCTGGCAGGATGTAAGTCTTAAAAACCTTCCTGTAGCAGATAATTCCATCTCGCTAAGCGTGGAAAATAGGCGGTATACCATCGAACAAACAAAAGATTGGGAAATACAGGTGGTGTTGCCAGCAGGAGTGGAGCAGGCGAGGCTCAATCAAAAAGCAGTACCTGTTAAAGATGGTGTTCTACGGTCAAAGGCTAGGCTGATTGTTGTAGAGTTTTAGAAATTTGGTGTATTTAAACAAAAAACTCAAATGAACTACCAAGGCTGTATTGATAAGGTGCTTGCACAAATGGCGGATTTTCAGGATACAGGGAAAGTGGCCACGTATATCCCAGAGTTGGGGCATGTCGATCCTAATAAATTTGGGGTCCACCTCACTACCGTCGATGGGCAGCACTTCTCTACTGGCGATGCGCAGGAGGAATTCTCCATCCAAAGTGTTGCTAAGGTCTTGGCTTTAACTATGGCCTACGACCAAATAGGAGAGTCTATTTGGGAAAGGGTAGGGGTAGAGCCCTCGGGTACCTCCTTCAACTCACTCCTTGTACTAGAGCGTAATGAGGGTATCCCACGCAATCCATTGGTCAATGCTGGGGCTATAGTTATCTGCGATATCTTGATGGGCCATTTAAGCAGCCCCAAGGAAGAACTTTTGGCCTTTATCCAAACCTTATCATCGGACGAGACCATTTATTACTGTGAGAAAACGGCCTTGTCAGAAAAAAGGACAGGTTTTCGCAACGCGGCTTTGGCCAATCTGATGAAATCTTTTGGTAATATTCATCATAAAGTCGAAGCGGTATTGGACCTTTACTTCCATTTGTGTTCAATCAAAATGACTTGCAAAGAACTTGCGGCGAGCTTCCTTTTTCTGGCCAACGATGGCATCAATCCCTTGACTGGAAATAGAATCACCAGTTTAATGCATACCAAACGGATCAATGCGATCATGCAAACCTGCGGTTTCTACGACGAGGCGGGAGAGTTTTCCTTCAAAGTAGGCTTGCCGGGGAAAAGCGGTGTAGGTGGCGGTATCGCTGCTGTTCATCCAGATCGCTACGCTATCGCAGTATGGAGTCCGCGCCTGAATCCCAAAGGGAATTCCACAAAAGGAATGAAGTTTTTAGAGTTGTTGACAACTTTAACCCAAGAGTCCATCTTTTAGTATCGATCAAAAAATGACTTATCGATTGGTGGCGGAAGATTTTGTTGAATTGTTTAGAGCTTAAATATTTAAACGCCCTACCCAAACCTTGGTCAACATACCTCCTAAACCTCCTAAACTCATAACCTTCTAAACTACATAAACTCATAAACCTCTAAACAACATAAACCATCTATATCATCTACCTACTCACACTCCCTCTCGCTCTTGCTTATTTACTACTCATGCAACATTATAAGCAGGGATGGAATGCCCTACCCGCCTTTAAGATGACGGATGGATTAGACCAGGAAATAGCCATAGACGTGATCCTACCCGCACGAAATGAAGCCCAAAATATAGAAGCTTGCCTGCGATCGATTTTTAAAAATGATTATAGCCTTTATAAGGTTTGGGTGGTTGATGATCATTCGACAGATGAGACGGTCGCGGTAGTCAAGCGGCTGCAGCAAAACCACGCCAACTTGTATTTAGTCCAATTATCGGATGAATTGGAAGGAGGGCAAGGTAAAAAAGCGGCAATTGCTGCTGGGATTCAGCGAGGAAGTGCCCAACTCATAATGACTACCGATGCAGATAGTGTAGTACCTGAAACTTGGCTTAGTATTTTTGCCAAGTTCTATCAAAGTCATCAATTCCATTGTATCGGTGCTCCTGTGAATTTCTACCAGGAGCAAAATTTGATGGAGCGTTTTCAATCACTGGATTACCAAGGGATGATGCTCATCACTGGTGCAGGTATACAGCGACAGTGGATGCGAATGGCCAATGGGGCGAATTTGGCGTATTCTCGCGAAGCCTACCAAAAAGTAAATGGCTTTGCTGGAATCGATCATTTGGCCAGTGGTGATGATATGCTGCTCATGCAAAAGATGGCTAAAGCCTATCCACAGGGCATTGGTTTTATAAAAAATAAAGCGGCTACCGTACATACTCTTGCACAACCTAGTTGGCAACATTTTATCAGACAACGCCTCCGCTGGGCCTCAAAA
Organism: Saprospiraceae bacterium; assembly: GCA_042095835.1. Taxonomy (GTDB): domain Bacteria; phylum Bacteroidota; class Bacteroidia; order Chitinophagales; family Saprospiraceae; genus DATFKA01. Next base: position 11,297 of record JBELML010000006.1, on the reverse strand, counting down.
TCGGCTGTTTATCCAGAGTGGAAAGTCACCGCCGCCCTAGCTTTAGTCTTTTTTTATTGCTGGACGATTATAGCTGCCCTTGTATTTGGGCTCCTCTATCCTAGCCGTTTTCTGCCTTTGTTTTTTCTTCTTTTTTTTATAAAAACTGGGGTCGACTATGCCTTTCTAAAAAAGGCTACCCAATTCTTTGAGCGCCCCGATTTACTGCGCAACTTTCTCCTACAACAAATCTTGCATATCACCTATATCGCTAGTGTTGGCCTACTAGCAAACCTCGTGAAAAAATACGAATGGAAAGGGCGAATGGTCCAATAAGGGCTACCGCACTAACTGCACACTGCCACTATAATCGGATACCACACCGTCCTTAAATTCCAGGGCCAAACGCCAGAGGTATACGCCAGTACCCATGGGTTGATTATTGAATAGACCATCCCATTCGAGTACAGGATCGTTGGGCGATACCTCAACTACTTTATGGAGGATATTTCCCCAGCGATCGGTGATGACAAAATGGAGGACTTCCTGCACGTTTTCCAACAGAAAAGGAAAGAAACTGTCGTTTATGCCATCACCATTGGGCGAAAAGGCATTAGGGACATAAAGTCTCCTGTTTTTGTCTACACTAATAGCAATGCTGGCATTGGCTTCGCAGCCCGCACTATCTACGACCATGGCCTCGTAGGTGATATTATTAGTTGGATTGGCAATGGGGGCTAGGCAGTCGATACAGCTCAGGCTATCGCTTGGAGACCATGCTATGGTGGCTGCCCCTCGGCTAGGATTCAAAAGCAGTGGAGTAGACTGACCCAATGTGATAGTGGTTTCATCTGTCGTCAGCTCAAGGGTGAAAAGAGGCGGTTCGGTCAGGGTGAATTGTTCTTGTAGGAAACAACCATTTCCTTCTTCTATCACCAAAGTATAGTTGCCCGGAGCAAGATTATCGAAGGTCCGAGCATCTCCCAAAGCCTGCCCGTTTAAGGTCGATATATAAGGTTGTGCCCCTCCACTCAAGCTAGTGATCCGAATTTGGCCATCGTTTTGCCCAAAGCAATTGACGTCTGTACTTGTAGTTGTAGCTGCTAGGGTGGAAACATTTAGCTCGAAGGAATCTCGGTAGATGCAGTTATTATCGGAGATGACTTCCACCTCGTAGATGCCCGCATCGGTAGCTAAGATACTTTGACTAGTATCAGTAGTAGACCATTGATAATTTCTGAAACCTGGAAGGGAAAGGGTCGCCGTTTCGTCATTACAAATAAGAGCTGGCCCTTGGATTTCGGTCGGTGGGTCATCAAAAAGTCGCAGCTCATAAATGGTGACACTATCGCAGGTGATTCCATTGAAGCCTCCAATCGATACGAGGGTGTCTTGATTGACGGTATTCCCGATGAAGGTCTCCCCTGGACAAAATTCCCTGATGAATCTTTGGCCCTGGCTAGGAAGGATTCTAAAATAAGTGGATAGTACACTATCGCAGCCTTCTACCGTTCTTAAGAAATCGGATTCTATGGTGTCTTGGAAGTAGAGTCGGCCATTAAAAGACTCCCCGGAACAGAGAATCATGGTATCAATGAATTCATATTCTGGCTGTACGACAAGGCTCACATTGACGGTACTATCACAACCCTGGACGGTCTGAAAAACCTCCGTAAAGTTGCCGGCAAATTGTAGGGTTTGACTGCCTAAAACGAAGGTGTCACTTTGGCAAATTTCGGCAGCGATACTCATTTCGTAGCTTGGATAAGAAGTGAGCCTCAAGTCGATCACACTATCACAGTCTTGTGGTCCTCTGGGAATGCCAATGAGGTAATTGCCAGTGGTGTCAAAGGTGATATTATTCAGCATGACAGATTCATTATCACAGATTGTATCAATGATGACTTGATCGGGATCTTGTCCTTTGAGGATGGCAATATTAGAAAAAGATTGACAAGAAAAATTGCCTAGATTTTGCTCCTTATTAGCCAACTTGAGTCGATACCAATCGCCAGCCTGTGGGTCGTCCAGATCGATGGTGATCCCGTTTTCTCCAGGTACATCTGCCCAGTTGAATCCCTCATCTGTAGACACCTGCCATTGAAAAGCTAAAGTGGGAAACTCATCTGCTAGCGTGATATTGGCATCTAAAGTGGAGGTTTTTCCTAGGCATACTTCAGTAGAGTCTGGTATTGCTGCGCCTGGGCCACAGGGCCTAAAGGAGATATTGTCTAGGGCTAGGTCATTACCAAAACCTCCAGGAGCATTGTTTCTAAGCGTGAGTTTGATCGCATTGACACCAGTACGAGTAGTAAAGGTAAAACCAAAGGTGCGCCAGTTGCCATCGTTTTGAATGTTTCCGGTCTCCAGTATAACTTGATCATTGATCAGGAAAGAAAGGTTAGGGGCTATAAAGTTGGGAGAGAAATTGGGGTCGGTAATATTGATGATATCCGCTGAAAACTCGTAGTTGGTATTCTCACAAACTGGTACGGTTTTCTCATAAAAAATCCCTGGTTCAAAAGTAGCATTAACAACCATCATATAGCCATTAGGATCGTCGCTATTATCTTGGATATTCAGCCAAGTGTTGGCAAAAGAACCCCAGGGACCGGTATTGTTGGTGATGGTATAAAAGCCATCATTGGGAGGAGGATTGCGTTGATATACAAAACCCGGCGCTAATCTAGGATCGGTACTCAAGACATTGGCAGAACCACTGCCGAAATCACCATCGGGAAAGATATTATCTCCACGGCTGCCTTCGCATAGCTCTCCAATAGATTCGATGACACTTTGGCAACTAGAGGGCGTCGTATAGGCTACGGCATAGGTGGTCGTATAGAAATGGCAGTTGGGATTGTTGAGTCCTTCTTCCGTTTCGGCACCTACGATGCGGTAACGTGCATTAGGAGGAATATTATTGACGATAAATTGATCATTATCGTTTGGGCTACTTACAAAAATCCAGGAATCTTCCACATCAATGGAAACCTCTAGTTGATAAAATAAATTCAGACTATCTGGCGCAGTAAAGCCAAATACGATATCATCTCCCGGACAGCGTGGTCGCTCATCTAGCTGGAAGAGGTCCAGGTCTGGGGCACAGCGTTGCAAGAGGATATTGTCTAAACCAAAAACATCGCTTGCCGTGTCTGCTGCAAATCCAATGATACTGATCGTTGTGGGTTCTTCTTCAAGTATAAAGGAATGCTCAAAGGTATACCAGCGCTCATCTTGTGGAAGTGGGCCAAAATCAGCCACTAGATTATCATTGATGAGTAATTGGAATTGGGGCAGGGTATCTCTCTCAAAATCGGGTTCGAACATATTGATCACATCAAAGGAGAAATTATAGCGCAGACCACTACATCCATTGATAGTGTAGTCAAATCTAGCGCCATCCATACCTGGATTGGCGATCATAAAGTAGCCTTGTGAGCTACTGCTATTGTCTCCGATATTGATCCAGTTCTCTCCTGCGAAATCTCCGAAGCCACCGAAGCCGCCAGTGTTGTTACTCAGGGAGTAGAAGCCATCTTCAGGAGGTGGAGTAGAGGTATACATCAAGCTAGAATTGATGCCAGATAGGTTGTTTGATACATTAGAGATACCTTCTCCAAAGTCGCCATTGATAATGAGGTTGGGAGATTGGGCGTTGCCACATTCCTGAGCATAGCTCAAAAAAGGGGTATGTAGTACAATCAAGAAGAAAGTCAGCTGAAGTGCTTTTTTTAATGGTGTCGGCATGATTTAAATTCCTTTTGATCTAAAGTTTCTTATTCTAACTCAGCTACCTTGTTGAATAATCAACGATTGAATACAAGAATAAATATTGATTTAACAATACACACCTTAATTTAGCAATTATTCTCAGTCATGGGAGCACTCGAGTGCTAGACTTTATTAGCGGATGATTTTAGGAGGTGAAAATGAAGGATTTTGACACCAATCAAGACGTACCTGGAAATTGATAGCTTTCCGTGTAATGCCGCTACCTTGGGCATACTCCTAGGCTACCCGTGTACATTGAAGTTATGGTGAAAGAGTAAGGCAAGGGAAAAGCTTTGGGCAGGAGGCGCAAGCTATTAAAATGATCCCTTTGAAATTTTAGCGGAAATATTTACGAATACAGGAAAGGAAGAGTAATGCTTTTAAAAAGATTTTTTAATGCATTTTCACTACAATACAAAATACCACCTGATTAATTTGTGACAAAGAACGAACGATTAGAATGGAGGATGAAAAAATACGAAAACATAACAATGCATACCAGCTTATACTCCCTGAAGCTCCGCTCGGCAACTATACTGATCGCTGCGCAAGACTAGGAAAATGCAGGTGTAAATGAATGGGAATGGGAAGCATGCAATCAAATTGTATAGAAGGAAGGGACAAAGAAACTAAATCTCTGTAAAAATGGTTATTTTTGTAAAAGTCAGAATTGTATTGGCTGAATAACTATTTGATAATGAGTACACTGGTTGAAAAATACATAAATCCACTGACTGATTTTGGATTTAAAAAATTATTTGGGACAGAACCTAATAAGGAATTACTAATTGATTTTTTGAACCAGATATTACCCCCAAGGCATCAGATTAAAGACCTGAATTACTCTAGAAATGAGCATATGGGGCATACAGATATAGATAGAAAAGCAATTTTTGATCTTTACTGTATAGGAGAGTCAGGAGAAAGATTCATAGTAGAAGTGCAAAAGGCGAAGCAGAATTATTTCAAGGATAGAAGCCTCTATTATTCTTCATTCCCTATTCAAGAACAAGCGAAGAAAGGAGATTGGAACTACCAATTACAGCCAGTATATACAGTTGGAATATTGGATTTTATATTTGATGATCATAGGCGAGAGCCCGAATTGATTCATTTGATTGAATTGAAAAATCAGCGATGTGAAGTGTTTTATGACAAGTTGAAGTTCATCTATATTGAATTGCCAAAATTCAAAAAAACACAAGATGAGCTAGAGAATCAATTTGATAAATGGTTATACGTGTTTCGCCACTTGTCTGAACTGCAAGACCGGCCACAGCAATTACAAGACAGGATATTTAGGAAATTATTTGAAGCAGCAGAGATAGCACGATTTACACCAGAAGAAAGAGAAGCATATGAGGAGAGTTTAAAGTATTATAGAGATATAAAGAATGTGGTTGATACTTCAAGAGAGGAGGGCTTGTTGGAAGGCATAGAACAAGGCATAGAGCAAGGAATAGAACAGCGGACATTAGAGTTTGCAAAAAAAATGAAGGCAAGGAATGAATCAATTGAGAAGATTATGGAATATACAGGATTGAGTAGAGACGAAATAGAAAAGTTGTGAAATGCGCAAAATAGAGTTAGTAAATTAAATCCCTCAAAAAAAGAAATGGGCTATTTAAGCGGCAATAAACAAACAAAGGACAATGTGCCGCTAGGCACATCATATGCGTAAATCTTGATGAGGCGAAAAGCAAAGCGTGCCGCTAGGTACGCCATGTCTCCTGCATACAGAGTCCTACCTAAAGGCATGCCGACATCCTTTTACCTCAGTTCTTCCTAAATGACGTCCAGTGATACAAGTCAGCATAGGCTTGGCACAACAGCTACTCGATCAAAAGGCCATTTTTTAGTCATCAAAATTATTTGGAATGGAGTCTATTAAACAATCGTCTATCTTTCCCGTATTGCTTGTTAATTTTATTGGCATGCTGGGCTATAGTATTATCATTCCACTTTTGGTCTTTTTAGTCCAGGATTTTGGAGGTAATGCTTTCATGTATGGCTTGCTGGGAGCGGTCTACCCAAGTATGCAGCTCATCGGCGCACCTATACTCGGTAAATGGAGTGACCAGGTCGGAAGAAAGCGGGTCTTGATGGTGAGTCAAATCGGAACCTTCCTGGCATGGCTGCTATTTATTGTAGCCCTATTATTGCCCATTTATCCCTTATTTGATATTACAACTACGGCCTCTGAAAGACTAGTGATCAGCTTGCCTCTACTCCTATTATTTCTGGCTAGAGCAGTAGATGGACTGACGGGAGGCAATGTATCCGTGGCCAATGCCTATCTAGCTGATGTGTCAACTGATCAGAATAGAAAAGCCAATTTTGGCAAAATGGCCAGTTCCACTAGCCTGGGTTTTATTCTAGGACCAGCTTTAGCAGCGGTCTTAGGCGCTACTATTCTTGGAGAGTTGTTACCTGTAGCTATGGCGGCGCTGATTTCCCTGACTGCTATCTTTGTCATCTTTTTCTACCTGCCAGAATCAAAGCCCGAATTGCTCCAGCAACCCTTAGATATCGTATCCATCAAAAAGGTATTTCAAATCGAGCAAAAAGAATGCTACCAAGTAGAGCAATGTCCAGCTAATCGCTTTAGTGATATGCTGAAAATCGCGGGTATACCTTTACTCTACCTGATGTACTTTGTTACTTTCTTGGGGTTTAGCTTTTTTTATGCTGGATTTCCTTTGTTTGCTTCCGGTATTATGGAGTGGTCTTCTTTAGAGTTGGGTGCTTTTTTTATGATCTCTAGTGCCATTATGGTAGTCGTACAAGGCCCTGGACTAAGTTATCTTTCTGATAAAGTATCAGATGTCAATTTAGTGCTCATCGGTGCCTTATTGATCTTATTCAATTTTGTCCTACTACCGATGGCTACCATGGAAGCCATATACCTGGGCAATGTATTGCTGTCTATTGGAAATGGTCTGATGTGGCCTTCTTTTTTATCGATCCTTTCGCGTCCGGGAGCAAGTAATCAGAAAGGTACGATCCAGGGCTATGCCAATAGTATGGGCAGTGCAGCGAGTATTTTTGGATTGATCCTTGGCGGGCAGCTTTTTGGTCAGCTGGGGCCTATGGTATTCTATATTGCAGCTGGTATGTTTATATTGGTTTTGGTATTGGCTTTCAAGCTGAAATATGACCTCAACCAGCAATAGAAGAGTAGCTCCGTTAGTTGTTTAATGAGTGAGGTAGAAATTAAAGAAATCTGTGAAATCGAATAGAAAAAAAGAATCAAGGATCGAAAATCTTTGTTATACGTATTGGTTGTGTAATTTTATATCTAAAATACAATTATGGACAAAAACTCACTCTCGTCCTTAATGAAAGAGTAATAGAAAAGGCAAAAATTCCTGTGATGACAGCAGGTCAGTTTTTGAAAAAAAATAAGATTTGACGAGCAATAGCGATAACGACAAGCTTCCTTCGTCAGACCACATATAGCAGTACCGTGATTTACTTATCTAAAAGTTACCAAAGCTACCATTTATGAACTTGAGCCAAAAGATTGCACGCCGTTATACCTTCGCCAAGCGGGGATCAAATGCCATCAATTTCATTACTGGAATTGCGATTTTTGGTTTGACTATTGGTACTGCTGCTTTGATCCTGGTCTTATCGGTGTTTAATGGTTTGGGAGATTTGATCAGTTCGATGTATTCTCAACTGAATCCTGATTTACTCATCACTCCTAAAAAGGGAAAAACCTTTGTACTCAGCCAAGAAGATTTGAATAGGATTCGATCTATGAATGCCATTGCAGCGGTATCTCAAACCCTGGAAGAGAAAGCCTACTTTGATGGTGGCGAAAAGCAGAAGATAGGAGTGATCAAAGGCGTAGATGAGCAGTACACGGAGGTGATTAATCTAAAAACGGGCATCTACGATGGCTTTTATCAACTACAATATGAAGACCAATATTTTGCGGTCTTAGGGCTTGGAATGGCCGATGAATTGGGCGTCAATGTGCAGAACCCTTTAGAGGTAATCAATGTCTTCGCTCTCAAAAAAGAGGAAGCAGGCGTCTTTGATCTGCCTTATGTGAAACGGCCTTTACGTCCGGCGGGGACCCTTTTATTAGAGTCAGATTTTAATGATAACTATATTCTTTCTTCGCTGGAGTTTGTGCAAGGGCTACTCCGAGAGCGTGGGCGAATCAGTTCTTTAGAAATTCGCCTGAATCCAGGATTTACGGCTGACTATTTACGCGAAGAAATAGAGATGATTTTAGGAAAGGATTTCGACATAAAAGACCGCTTTGCACAGAATGCCGCATTTTTTAAATTGATGCAGTTAGAAAAATGGATGGCCTATGCTATTGTGAGTTTGATGCTATTATTGGTGTCTTTCAATATGGTGGGCGCACTTTGGATGATCGTTTTAGAAAAAAGAAAAGACATTGCGATCTTGAAGTCAATGGGAGCTTCTGATAATTTGATTCGGAATATTTTTCTGCGTCTGGGTATGCGCTTGAGTATTTTTGGTGTACTGATTGGATTCGCCTTCGCCTTGGTCGTTTACTGGATACAAAAGACTTATGGGATCATCGGTATACCGGGCACTTTTACCATTAGCAACTATCCCATTAGCTTGCAGTGGTTCGATTTTGTCGCAGTGACCTTTACGGTTTTAGGCGTTGGGTTTTTGGCCTCACTCATGCCCGCTAGACGAGCGAAGAACGAACCCGCTTTGATACGCGAAGAGTAGCAGGTGAAAGAGCTGGCCCGATTAGGGAAAACAATATTACCTTTATATACAATCAATCGTACAGACAAGAAATTATACCATTCTTCGTCTGATATTAACCATTCAACAATGAAAAAATTAGCACCATTTCATTTAGCTTTTCCGGTCAAAGACTTGGCCGCTACACGTGAATTCTTTGAAGGATTATTAGGCTGCACCGTAGGGCGTACCAGCGATCGCTGGATTGATTTTAATTTTTGGGGAAGCCAAATTTCTGCCCACCTGACACCAGATGGAGACTCTAATGCCCCAACTAATCCAGTAGATGGCAAGAATGTACCCGTCAAACACTTTGGAGCTATCCTTGAAATGGACGAGTGGGAAACTTTAGCAGAAAAACTAAAGAACCACGGTATTGATTTTATCATTGAGCCCTATGTGCGCTTTAAAGGAGAAGTCGGAGAACAAGCCACTATGTTCTTCCTGGATCCCAATGGCAATGCGATTGAATTTAAGGCTTTCGCCAACTTTGATCAGATATTTGCATCCTAGCTTTTTTGTAAAAATAGGCCTCTATGTACTTTATAGGTAAGGAGGCACTGATAGCCAAAATATCGGCTTCAAGCCGATATTTTGGCTAATTCTAAACTGCTTTTTAAAGTTTTTTGATTTTTTTCTGAAAATCATACTTCTTTTATTTAATCCATTGTGCTTTTGCCAAAAAGAGATTAATTTTAAAAAGACGATACCAGCCACATTTACATTTCCTAACATTCACACTACTGCTATTTTCTTCTGTTTATAAAAATTAAACAGACTTTTCGCCCTGCGCTCAATCATAAGCTCAACAAAAAAATAATGCTTTACTACTGATAATCAGCTTGCTAGATGTTATTTTATGCTATATCTTTGTCACATAGTGTAGTTTTTACACCAAGCACAAAGGCAAGAGGCTCCCAAAATTTCAACTTATAAAAATAAAATACTATCAAAATGATTAAGAAACAATATCTCAAGACAAAAGCTATCTGTAAAGTGACTTTCACTTTGCCACTAGATGCAGTAAGTGCAAATACAGAAGTAAGAGTAGTTGGTGATTTCAATGAGTGGAACTGGGAGACTGGTGTGCCAATGAAAGCCAATAAAAAAGAGTACAAAGCAATCGTTGAGCTACCAACGGGCAAGAACTATGAGTTCCGTTATTTAATGGCCAACGGTAGCTGGGAGAATGATTGGAATGCAGATGCCTACGTACCGTCTCCTTTCTACGGAATCGACAACTCTGTGGTAAGTGTTGATGTGGCCAAAGGTAAAGGCGAAGCTGCTCCTAAAAAGGACAAAGCTCCAGCAAAAGCAACTTCTACGGTAGCTACCAAGAAAAAAGCAACCCCCAAAAAAGTAGCGCCTAAGAAAACAAAGGCAGATAATTTGAAGGTGATTGAAGGTATTGGACCAAAGATTGAAAAAATCTTGAAAGACAAGGGCATCAAATCCTTTGCTGATCTAGCAAAAGCCAAGCAAACTTTCTTGAAGGAGGTACTTGTTGAGGCAGGTAGCCGTTTCAAAATGCACGATCCAACAACTTGGCCTGAGCAAGCAAGTCTTGCTGCCAAAGGGGAAACAGAAAAACTAGCAGCACTTCAAGCTGAATTGAAGGGCGGTAAAAGATAAGTAACGGACAAAGAATAAGTCCCGCATTTTGATCGAGAAGATTTTGAACCAAGACAAGGCAAAAAACGGAGGCAATGCAGGGCATTGACGAGGCTTTTTAACGCAGTATTGGAGCAAAAGATTCCATCAAAATCGGTAAGTTGTTTTTTGACTGTTACTAAACTCAAGCAAAACGAATAAACACAAAAAACATTAAAGGGATATAATCCCATGTCAATCCGGCTCCACTAGGTACTTAGTGGAGCCTTTTTTTGATGTTTTCTAGCTCTTCCGCATAAAGATCGCCACGATGGCACTCGTGATCAATCCCATAATCAAAGCGCCAATCGGTGCTTGAGTCATATAATTTTTAAGGCTAAAATATTTTTCGGCAGCTTCTTTTTCCATGCTACCATTTTCTACAACGTAGTCAATGACATTGGGAAAATACTCCGGTGTAATCACCGTACTGGTGATGTATTGACTCAAGGGAGCAATCAAGGCAATGATCACGGTGATGATCACCCCTGTCACTAAACCCTGTAGGTAGGTCATCTTCCCCTCGTAGTCGTGGGTTCGTTTGTCGCGCAGAGCGAGTACATAAATGAGGATGGCCGGTATCGCAATGAAATTGGTGTAGATCATGTGCTTGTCGATATGGGTGCTGTGCAAGCCTACGGCTTTTTCAAGGATCATCCAGAGCAAACTCATGGCCACAAATATCAAGGCCCACTTGATTTCGATTCGAAATTTATTCATTTGTATTAAATTAGTTGGTTAAGAGATGTCGAGATCAATGGCGGGGACTAAGCTGAAAGTTGGAAAGGGGCGGGGGGCGATCTTAATCCAAAACGGGTACAACGATCACTTCAGGCGCTACGGTCGTTAAGGTATTCAGCCCTCCATCCATATTGTAAACTTCCTTGAATCCGCCATTCTTCATAAACATAGAGGTACGCACGCTCCGTCTTCCACTTCTACAGAAAACAAAGGTGGGCCTGTCTTTATCCAGAGCATCGAAAGTATCCCAATAATTGTCGCCGAGAAAGTTCATATTGATGGCATCAGCTAGGGTGCCTTGGGCAAACTCTTCAGGTGTTCTAACATCTATCAGAATCGGATTAGCCACTTTTTTGATCTTTTCCAGAAAAGGAAGTGGGCTCAAATTGTTGAGTTGTCTTTTGAGGATATCC
>JBELML010000005.1:86850-97669 GCA_042095835.1 Saprospiraceae bacterium | reverse complement strand
ACAGCAAAATACCTGCGTAAATCTTGTATACTTTATTAATGCCCCATTCCTAAAAGCTCATAAAGAAATATGATCAAAAAAAATAGACGTGAATTTCTAGGGACTAGCTTAGCATTGGGATTAGGACCTGTGGTAGGTGCAAGCCCTTTCAAGAAAGGAATACATCCAGAGAAACCAAGTGCACCTTTAAACATCCTTATACTCGGGGGAACAAGCTTTTTAGGTCCCCACCAAATTGCCTATGCATTAGAAAGAGGCCATAAAGTCTCTACTTTTACCCGAGGCAAGACGATACCTAAAATACATCCAGAAGTCTTTTCTAAAGTTGAAAGATTAATTGGAGATAGAGAAGATAATCTTGAAGCCCTAAAAAATAGACAATGGGATGTCGTCATTGATAATTCAGGCCGTAGAACAAAATGGACCGAAGATACGGCCCAACTGCTGGTAGACAATGTTGGATATTACCTGTATACTTCATCCATAAGTGTCTATTATCCTTACACTGGAGAGGATTTTACAGAAAGCCGATCACTGGTTACAGAGATTCCAAAGGATGCCACTGAAGACGAGAAATACGCCTATGAATATGGTGTAATGAAAGCCACTTCCGAGTTGGCTACTCTAGAGGCATTTGGCCCAAAACGATCTATTATCGTAAGACCCGCTTTGATTGTAGGGCCTGGTGATCGAACGGACCGTTTCCCGTATTGGGTGGCTAGATTAGAAAAAGGAGGAGATATCATCATTCCAGGCGGGAAAGATGAAGTCGTACAGTATATCAACGTTCGAGATCTTGCCGAATGGATGATAAGGTTATTGGAACAAAAGGCAGCTGGAATTTACAATGGTTCAGGTCCTGGTTTTAAAATGACTACCAATGCCTTTGTGCATGGCGTTCATGCCAACTTTAATTCTCCAGTCAATTATATTCAAATTGATGATCTCGATTTTTTAAAAGAGAATAAGATCATTGGTATCCAGCCTTGGGTGATGCAATTGCCCGAATATGCGGGGATGTCGAAAAGTGACAATAGCAAAGCCATCTCAGCTGATCTACAATTCAGGCCCTTATCCGAAACCGTACACGCTACTAAGGAATGGTGGTATTCCGATGCAGTTGAGCAAAAGCGCCGAGATAACATTCTAAATGGTGATCAGTCGTTTATGAAACGAGAAAAGGAAATACTAGAGAAATGGAAGGCCAGAGGATAAAGTCAAAGTGATTTCTATATCGGGATATTGTAGGAAAAACGGGGTTTGGGAGATTTGGAAAAAGAGGATAAGCTTGTTCTTGAGGAGGCTATAATTTTAGGAGCAGTGCGTTATTCTTTTTGAATGTTTAAGAAGGAAACAGCACTTTTTATAAATTGCACCTAAACTTTAACTTGAATACTCCTCGACAACATAATCGCCCCAGTTGGCGATAGCTTGGATTAAAGGGATTAAAGTTTTACCAAAATCCGTCAATGAATACTCTACTTTCAATGGAGGTTTTGAAGTATACACCTTTCGGTCAATCAGGCCGTCCTCTTCTAAGGCTTTTAGTTGTAGACTTAATGTTCTTTCCGTAACGCTGGGCATTGACTTTCTTAATTCACTATACCTCAACTTTTCATTCATTAGGTGGAAAAGAATCACTGTCTTCCATTTTCCTCCAATGATACCCATAGTCAAACTTGTACAACAGGGGTATGCTTTGTCTCGGAATTTAATTTTCTTTGACGATTGTTCTTTCATAAATGTATACTATCATTTTCGACCGTTATTGCAAAGATAGTATACTATACTTAGTTTTGCTACTATAAAATTTATAGTATAAAATTTAACAAATGAATACCATACTCCTCACAGGTAGTACAGATGGCATTGGCAAATTAGCAGCTGCTCAATTGGCAAAAGAGGGGCACCAAATGATTTTGCATGGTAGAAATAGAGAAAAGCTACAAGAAACCATAGCAGAGATTAAAGACAAGTCTGGCAATCCTAAAATCGATGGGTCCATTGCTGATCTATCCGATTTTGGAAGCATCCAAAAAATGATCCAGGAGCTATCTGATAAAGTGTCAAAAATTGACGTAATCATCAACAATGCTGGAGTTTTTAAAAGTAGTATTCCATCCAATCGAAATGGATTGGACCTGCGATTTGCGGTCAATTATTTTGCGCCCTATATCTTAACTTATGGCCTGATGCCTTTACTCCAGAAAGGTAGCTCTCCGAGAGTGATCAATTTAAGTTCGGCAGCGCAATCTTCTGTTTCAATTCCAGCACTAAAAGGCCACGAAAAGCTATCTGAACAAGAAGCCTATGCACAAAGTAAGTTGGCTTTGACAATGTGGAGTTTTTACCTTTCCCAACAATTTGACTTCCTCAATGTCATCGCCCTCAACCCTGGATCTTTATTAAATACCAAGATGGTTCAAGAAGCCTATGGCCGGTATTGGTCTCCCGCAGACAAAGGTGCCGATATTATTTATGACTTAGCTGTCTCGGATCAGTACGCTAACCGCTCTGGGCAATATTTTGATAACGACAAGGGGGCATTTTCCAAAGCGCATAGCGATGCTTATAATCCCCAAAAAATAAGCCATCTAATCGCTGAAACCGAACAAATAGTAAAAGCTTAAATGAGTGTTTTTAATCAATTAGCAAGCAAAGGTAAATTGACACTAGGGCTAGTCTTTCCAATTGAAGCTTATAGTGGTTCAACCGCAAAAATGGAAAACCAAGAACAACTTGCTCAACGAGCGGAAGAATTAGGTTTCCAGGCGCTGTGGTTTAGAGATGTACCTTTTAATGATCCTTCTTTTGGAGATGCGGGCCAACTATATGATCCTTGGATTTATATGACCCATATCATGAATCAAACCAAGCATATTGCACTAGCTACGGGTAGCATTATTTTGCCACTACGGCATCCTGTGCATACCGCAAAATCTATTCATAGTCTTCAAATCTTATCCAATCATAGGCTAATATTGGGTGTAGCATCGGGGGATCGTCCTTCAGAATTTCCTGCTTTTAATCATCAATTGGAGGATATATCAGCCTTGTTTAGGGATAGCTTTTTTTACATCAAAGCTTTACAAGAAGATTTTCCCATTTATGTCTCCAAATATTATGGTGAGACTAATGGCAGCATAGATTTACTACCGAAATATCAGCAAAAAACACCCATGCTCATTACCGGTCATTCGCGACAATCGCTGGATTGGATTGCAGAATATTCCGATGGTTGGCTTTATTACCCAAGAGATTTTAGAACCTTACAAATGGTGATGCAACAGTGGCACCAAGCATTGACCAAAACTCAACAAGCTTGGAAGCCTTTTATGCAATCCCTGTATATAGACATCAGCACGAACGCGCAGACAAAACCAAGTCCTATTCACCTTGGATTTAAATCTGGCACGGATTATCTAATAGCTCATTTGAAATTATTAGAATCCTACGGTGTAAATCACGTCATTTTGAATTTAAAATACGGCTCTAGGCCAGCCGAAGAAATGATAGAGGAAATAGGAGAAACGGTCATTCCACATTTTTCTTAGCCCCTGTAGCCAAGAGTATCTTTAAAAATTAGCCTAGCCTAATCCTTCATTCTTCTTGATAGATAGTAACTTTACGAGGATAGCATAAATATCCTCATTCAAGTTTATATGAACAAGTAAGTTTATGAAACCAAGATTGCTTCTAAGCTTCCTATTGGCGCTACTCATCTTAGCATCATGCACCGAATCCAAAGTGGAGCATAGTCATGTAGAAATCACCAAAATTGCCTTTGGTTCTTGTGGTTGGGAAGGACATCCGCTACCTATTTTTAATAATATCGTCCAACATGATCCTGATCTCTTCGTATTCTTGGGGGATAATATTTATGGAGACACCGAAAGTATGGATACCCTGAGAGCAAAATACGGACGATTGGAAAGTAAGGCCTCATTTAAGCATTTAAAGAGCAAAGTCCCCATTATTGCCACTTGGGACGACCACGATTATGGCTGGAATGATATTGGAAAAAACTATCCCTATAAAGCTGAATCAAAAGAGATATTCCTTGATTTCTTCGAGGAGCCCGAATCTTCTGCAAGAAGAGATCATCTAGGAATTTACCATTCCTACCTATATAACTATGGCGAGCATCAACTCCAAATCATCTTACTAGATGGCCGGACCTTTAGAGATGACCTCAAACCTTATGACGGAGAGTTTGATGAGGATAGAAGGTATCGTTTTTACAGTAATGACTATGCACCGCATACCAGCACAGCACCGACTTTATTAGGAGAAGAGCAATGGAAATGGTTGGAAACGCAATTACAGGTACCCGCAGATATAAGGATCATAGGATCTGGAACACAATTTGGAATCGAATACAATGGATATGAAGCATGGGCTAACTTTCCGCACGAACAAGAGCGTATGCTCGAATTAATAAATAAGACGAAGGCGAATGGCGTTTTCTTCATTTCAGGAGATGTCCATTATTCGGAGATATCAAAGTTGGAAACTGATTTTTATCCAATTTATGATTTCACTTCTAGCGGTCTTTCTTCTACATGGTTATTTGCCACACCAAACAAGAATAGAATTGAAGGGCCAATTATGGAAAATCATTTTGGCTTGATTAGTATTTTTTGGGAGCCAGACAATACTACAATTAAAATGGAAACGTGGGATATCAATGACAATCAAAGAATTGAATATAGTTTCCCTTTGAAGTCCATTCAATTTTAAGGATTATTAGGATCTTCAATTGTTCAAATCACCTGGTATGCAAACGATCACAAATACACCTTGGAAATCTTGGGAGAAAATTGGCTTCCGTTTCCTATTTATATTTCTGCTGTTGGATATTGGTCTTTCTACTTTTCTGCCTTTTATAGGAGAACTCTGGGGAGATTATCACTACTATCCAGCATTCTTTATTCAAAATTATCTACTTGATCTGCACGAGACGCCCAAATGGAAACATTCCCCAACAGGAAGTGGAGACTCTTTAGATGATTGGACCTTGCAGCTCGCTTATTTGGGGATAGCCTTAGTAGCGGCGATTATTTGGACCTTAATTGATCGCAAAAGGAACCATTATACTTCTCTCAACTTTTGGACCAAGATTGGTGTGCGCTATTACCTAGCCTATGTGATGTTTGTTTACGGTATCCTAAAGATGTTTGCACTACAGATGCCCTACCCTTCTTTAACGCAATTCTACACACCATTAGGTGATTTCACACCCATGCGTTTCACTTGGATGTATATAGGATATTCCGAACCTTACCAGTTTTTAAGTGGATTTTTAGAAGCTTTGGGAGGCTTGCTTATCCTATTTCGGAGGACATTAATCCTTGGTTTACTTTTGCTATTGGGCGTATTGGGAAATGTAGTTCTGCTCAATTTCATGTATGGCGTCCCTGTGAAGCTTTTTTCCGCCACTCTTTGGTTGATGTGCATCTATTTGCTAGCCGAGGATATTCCTAAACTCCTAAATTTTTTCCTATTCCATAAACAGGAAATGATTGAGCGCTTTCGGTTTAATTTCACTACTCCTTGGAAAAAATGGGGAAGAATCCTGCTGAAATATGGTTTTATAGCCTATGCGCTCATCAATCTCACCATGACGTACAGAGGCTATTATGAATCCAGACACCAGCTTACGCCCTTTGAACTTGAAGGGGCATATGATGTGCATTCTTTTAAAGTCAACGGGGTAGAAAACACCTCGGCAGTAGATACCAGACGCTGGAATCAAATTGTCATCAACAATAGCAGAAATGGAACCTCTAGTTATGGTCAGATTCAGCTCGGCACCTCTTTAAGAGAAGGTGCTATGTTTAAATTGGATAGTTTGAACCTGCTAACAATCACCCCAAGAGGAAAGCGGCTAGAAACCTTTAGCGGAATTCATCGCAAGGAGGAAGACACTTTTACATGGCAAGGTCTCCTGGGCCAAGATTCGGTAACGCTTGTTCTAAAAAGAAATGAAAAAGCCTTCACGCTAGATACCAGAGGTTTTATGTGGATAATGGAACAGAAAGATTTTTAGAGCTACCTGAAACTATTCATTTTTAGTTGATTTCGGCCGGCCAGGAAAGAATCGATTGACGCGCTGCTGATAGGCTGCGTAATCTGGCCTTTTCTGCAAAGAATAATACTCTGAAGGAACGGCTCCTGTCAGATAGACTAAGGACATATACATGATCCTAGAGACAAAAAGTAATCCTAGTCCTAGGGCGATCCAGATCAATACATGTTCTTTTGTCATAAGATTCAGCCAAGATGGTATGGCGGCGATAACCAAAGCATTCCAGACCATCCACTCTGCAAAATAATTGGGATGTCTAGTGTATTTCCATAGTCCTACATCACAGACTTTATTCCTCTCTCCTAAAGCTCTCATCTTTCGTAAAAATTGTAGCTTTTGAGCATCAGCGACCGCCTCAAAAATGAAAGCGAGTATCCAAATAACCAATCCGACGATTTCAAAAATAGAAAATTGAGGATCGGGATTTGCCCCAATGATAAAGGCTGGAAAAGCTAAATAAGAGGCATTGGCAAAGCCTTGTACCAAAGCGTCGACCTGCATCGCTAAATGGATATTACTTTTACCCGCACGCTCCCATCGGCGGCGTTGGTATTGGTACCTAGGAAATTCTGTTTTCATATATCCTTTTCTCCATAACTGCAAAGCACCTACTCCCATCCGTAAACCAATAAATAAATAAACGGCTCCAATCAGGCGTACTCTCCACAAATACCCTTCACCAAAAATCAAGGTCAGCATGCCAATAACTACAAGGCCCCAAGGCCAAGCAATATCTACATAAGACATTCTACCTGTCTTCCAAATCGGCCAACAAACCACCAAGCCAAATAAAACCAATTGTAAAATCAGATTAAATGTAGACAGGTAAGCAAAAGACTGGCTAATCAATAAAACCAAGAACCCCAGGACAAAAATGAAAAATGGTTTAAAGTATTTCATACTTGAAAATACCAATGTTTTTGAAAGTAAAGGCGAAAACAAGAAGAGATTCCCTACTATTCTCACAGCAAAAATAGCAGATCAGGACTTGAGAATGAGGAGAATCACTGTAGACGACTTGTTTGGGGAAACTTAAGAATACTCTACCTTTTTTAGGTACTCAGAGGGTGGGCAACCCATTATCTGTTTGAAGGATTTATGAAAGGTTGATTTAGAATGAAAGCCTGCCTCCTGTGCTAAACCCAACAGGGTCTTCTGCTCAATACCTAAGGATTTTGCTAAGCTAATGAATTCGTGAATGCGATAATAATTGACAAATTCAAAAAAGCTCATACCTATTCGTTCGTTTAATAAACGAGAAAGCTCTGGTGCGTTGATCTGCTGAATATTGTCCATATTTGATTGTTGAGCCTTTTCTTGGATTTTTTTAAAGCTTGCCTCGTTTTCCCAAGAAGTAATCACAAAATAATCCGGGTTAAATTGATAGCCAAAAGGAGACCTCCCCTCTTTCAATTCTATTAAAACTTTTCCACCCATTTTTTGAATACTGCCTTTCCAACGCTTATAATATTGACTCGACTCCTTTTCAGCATCTAACCAATAAGCAGTAGCCACTTGAAATTTTGCCTGGTCTACAGTGAAGTCAATATCTTCCTGAATTTCAAAATACCGCAATCCAAAATAAGACCAAATCGTTCTTCTTTGTTCATGAAAAGTAGGGACCTCTTTAATAATCTCTTCTAGAAATTGCTCCCGAATATCGAGATTATCCCATTTAGATAATATTAAAGCGTTTGGGCAAAAATTTCCTTGGACGTGGGCAGTGGTTCTAAATCCCGGCAAGGATTGGTAAGACATCCTTTTTGCTACCAGAACTGCTGTCTGAAAGTAGGCTTTAAAATCCTCCTCCGTGCCAGAATTTTGACTAAGCAATAAAATATCCAAAACTTCACCTTTTTTGAGGTTGATGGTTTGAAGGGTTGATTGTCCATCTGCAGTTTGGAGATTGGTCGCCATAAAAATTATCAATAGCGAACCGATTAGAAGAAATCTGGTCATAAACATTACATTGAATTATTAATACTACAAGTATATTCTCCCTATCTATAAGATTCCATCTTTCTAGGCGCCTATTGGTCTATATACTAGACTTTATTCGAAATAATTTTGTATGGCTAAAAAATCGTCTTTTGCTCCCACTCTGCGTTGCGTCCTCACCTTAATAGCTATGGCTATTAGGCTCTGGGCGCGCCTTGATTGGAAACAAAACTCTTCATTTTTATCACATAAAACTACGCTCGAAAAAAGTCTACTGTCTATGGACTTGTTTTTGGCAAAGTTGCGCTCCAGCTGGAATCATATTCCCGCAAAGATTGTTAGGAAAAATAAAAAATGGACTAGTCGATAATACGCCTCTATGTCTTTGGTAATGGAAACCTAAGCTTTAAGGATTTTCAACAGTATTATCTCCATAAGCTGCAAAAGCTGGATTTAGTGACCAAAGCAGAGTTTATTCTTTGTGATTTGCACCCATTATCTTGCTATCGATCAAAATACAAATGCAAAAAGGAAAAGTGGCACTCAGAAAAATATAGAACAATGTGAAGCTTTAGGTAAGACTTCTGTGCTTGAGATGGGATAATAAAAGGAGGATGAAAAAACTGAACTGCACCCGAAAAGTAAGAACAGGTCATCACCAAAAAAGATTGGCCATGACCTGTGGAGAGCTACTTTAGATAAACGAAACGTTCTAATCTCGCCAACTCTTTATCATCTACATACTTCCCAATTTCCTTACGGAATTGCTCCATATTGGTATAAGGTCTGTATTCTTCAAACTCGTGCGCCATACGGTCGCCTACGCCTGGTAGAGCTTTGATGTCAGCTTCAGATGCTGAATTTAATTCAACCGGGACAAAGACATAGCTTTCGTAGCGAGCCACTTCGTCCTCATCAACATATTTTCCAATTTCTCTTCTGAATTGTTGGATGCTGGTGTAGGGTCTATATTCTTCAAACTCATGCGCCATTCGGTCACCTACACCTGGTATCATTTTAAAATCATCTTCGGCAGTTGTATTCAGATTAAAAGGGACAAAAACCTTTTTATATAAATCTTCTTTATCCACTTTTGCTCCTAAAAAACCATCAAAGCTATTCATAGACAGAAAAGGCCTATTCTCTACAATTAGGGCAATCATTTCTGTAGCAAAGCCAATCCCTTTGAGGTCTGCTTCGGTGGCAAGATTAACGTTTAAGACATCTGTAGTTGTTGCCTCTGCTTCAGCGGTGGTATTATCAGTACTTGCTTCGGATTGACTGCTGCTTGCTTCTTCTGCATTTTGAGGAGCTTGACAAGCAAAAATCATGCAGTTAAATAAGATAAGTCCCCATAATAATGGTGAGATTTTTCTCATTGATTTTGTTTTATAAGTAATAAATAGGAATAACCAATTAAAGCTAAAACAATCATGCTTGCAGGTGCCAGTGTCGGCAAGGCTCCAGCTAGACTTTCTACAAAAAGCGCCCATCCTTTCGCACTCGGCTTCATTTCCAGTTCAAACTCATAGTTTGCCCGCAGGTGTAAAAAAACACCATAAACGCCACTGAGAGCCGTTAGGACAAGTAAGATTTGAAATAGCCCTAGGAGGAGACTAGTCTTCCGAAAAGATAGTATTATTACTAGCAAAAGAGCGGCACCTATACAAATAATAGGAATCAATTGTAGTCCATCTTCGTAGTGATCGAGTAGATATAATTCCATAGCCGTGCCGATCAGCATAAATAAAAGTGCCACAATGATGGCTTGTTTAAGCCGCTTTTTCTCGCCTTGTTTGTATAATGCCTGCATGATGGATGTAAAAGTACGCGAGTCTATTTAAATAATAAAATTATTTGGATTAATTCTAAATAACTTTAACCTATAAGTAGATGGTCGCTCCTGTACCTATGGTACTGGACATCACCACTCGGCTTTTCCAATACCAAATGAGATCAAACCCTTTCCACAATATTTAAGAGAAGTGGGCTACTACACTAGCAATAATAGCAAAACAGACTACAACACTACCGCTGCAAAGCGGTTTATCAAAGATGCCTGGGACGAAAGCTCCGGGAAAACGGGTTGGTGGAATCGGGCTAAACTACTTGAATCGACTATCATCTTTTTCTACTCCGATCATGGTGGTGGTGCTCTGCGAAGCAAAATCTTAGGAAATAGCCTCGGTCACCAAGTACCGATGAGTGTAATTATTCCTCCGAAGTTTAGGGAATTAAATCCGTTCAAAGACTAGAAGGAAACAAATCGACCAGTCACTTTTAAGGATTTTGCACCTACTATTCTACAAATTGCCCTAGATAACCATCTTCTACAGGTCAAGGACATCCATTTCATGCCAGAGTATCTTTTAGATTCCATCTCTAAAAATATCACCACTTATGAATACGCTCAATCGGAGGACTACGATTATGCAGCAATCTATAAAGTCGCTAAAATTGTCGGAATCTCAGGCACACTAGCGCAACTGTTAAAGTTAATCTTTAAAGATGACCCTTTGCTTCGTTATTGGGCAAGCCTAGCTAAATATAAAGAGGCATTACCTCTTCCAAAGTAATGCCTCCTTGCGGTGACGGCGGGATTCGAACCCGCGGAGCCCCTTTCGAAGCTCGTCGGTTTAGCAAACCGGTGGTTTCAGCCACTCACCCACGTCACCTAAAATCTTAAAAATGTCGGGGCAGCAGGATTCGAACCTGCGGCCCCCTGCTCCCAAAGCAGGTGCGCTAACCGGACTGCGCCATGCCCCGAACTATTTCTTCATCTTATCCTGGAAC
>JBELML010000005.1:78115-86750 GCA_042095835.1 Saprospiraceae bacterium | reverse complement strand
GCCCTCCCGATTACCATCGGGATGCGCTAACCGGACTGCGCCATGCCCCGAACTACTTCTTCATCTTATCCTGGAACAACCCTTACGGCCCTCCCAATTACCATCGGGATGCGCTAACCGGACTGCGCCATGCCCCGAACTATTTCTTCATCTTATCCTGGAACAACCCTTACGGCCCTCCCGATTACCATCGGGATGCGCTAACCGGACTGCGCCATGCCCCGAACTACTTCTTCATCTTATCCTGGAACAACCCTTACGGCCCTCCCAATTACCATCGGGATGCGCTAACCGGACTGCGCCATGCCCCGAACTATTTCTTCATCTTATCCTGGAACAACCCTTACGGCCCTCCCGATTACCATCGGGATGCGCTAACCGGACTGCGCCGAACTTGCTAAAAAAATGGTTTCAATGAGGCCATTTTAATTAAGCGACTGCAAAGATAAATAACCATATTTAAATTGGCAACATTATCTTCATAAAAAAATAATTCTTTCTTGAGATTTATTTTTCATTCAGGCTTAGCCTTATTTTTTTCTCTAACTCCTCAACTGTCTCTTTGAAAACAGCATCTGTCTCCATTAAATCCTGAACGGTTTTACAAGAGTAAATCACAGTACTGTGGTCGCGACCACCAAAATTATCTCCAATAGCTTTCAAAGACTTATCGGTAAGCTCTTTTGCTAGATACATGGATAGCTGCCGAGCAATCACAATTTTGCGTTTTCTTGTTTTCCCTTGAAGATTATCTACTTCTACACTAAAGTGATCAGCTACAAGCTTTTGTATAAACTCTACTGTAATCTCCTTATTGATTTCTGTTACAAAATTCTTAACCACTTCTTTGGTTAAATCCAAGTCTATCTCTCTGCGATTGAGAGATGACTGAGCAACCAGAGATACCAATACACCCTCTAATTCTCTAATATTATTTTTGATGTTATAACTTATAAACTCAATAACATCCCCTGGAAGTTCCAAACCTTCCTTATTCATTTTATATTCTAGGATAGCCATCCTAGTCTCCAGATCGGGAGATTGTAAATCGGCAGAAAGCCCCCATTTGAACCGAGAGATTAATCGATCGGTGATCCCTACCAAGTCTTTTGGCGGACGATCCGAGGTCAATACAATCTGGCGATTGTTCTGGTGTAGCTGATTGAAGATATGGAAGAAGATTTCCTGAGTCTTCAATTTTTTCTCCAAAAACTGAATATCATCTACAATGAGTACATCTACCAATTGATAGAAATTCACAAAATCTTGAACGGCATTGTTCTTAATCGATTGTATAATCTGATTGGTAAAAACCTCTGCCGAAACGTATAAGACATTCTTATTAGGAAAACCATCAACAATCTCATTTCCAATGGCCTGTGCAAGATGTGTCTTGCCTAGACCAGTATCTCCCCAAATAACTAATGGATTAAAAGAGGTATTCCCAGGCTTTTTTGTGATCGCTAAACCAGCCGATCGAGCTAATCGATTACAATCACCTTCAATATAATTATTGAAGGTCAAACTCTTGTTTAACTGTGGGTCTACTTTAATTTTCTTGATCCCTGGAATTACAAAGGGATTCTTGATGGTCTGAGCATTCACCATCCCAGGATTAAAGGAATCAGCAATTCCATTCTTCTTGTAGTTTCCAAAATTGGAGGAGCCATTCCTACCGTTTCCGTTTAGGTGTTTAGGTGTGGAGTTGTTGAAAGATTTAGACTGACCGTTGCCTGGTATCAATATTTGATACTCTAGACGTCCACGATCTCCTAATTCTTTTTTAATGGTGGTTTTGAGTAGTCCAACGTAGTGCTCTTCGAGCCACTCATAAAAGAACCGATTAGGTACCTGAATAGTCAGGGCACCATCATTCAATCCTACCGGGCGGATCGGCATAAACCACGTTTTGAAGCTCTGCGAATTCACATTTCTGCGAATACTTTGCAGACAACTCTCCCACACTGTAGCATGATCTTTCGTCATTCTGCAGGTAAAAATTGTAGCCTATTAGGCTTCAGTTAAAAAAATGATTAACGTAGTTTCAGTTCAGTAAGTAAGAGGAAGGTCTGAGAATAAGGAAATCTAACTGACCTTATTATATCGAAAGTTGAATAAGTCCTCTAACGCTCGTCATCACTTGTACAGACACTTCTTTAGTTGAGCGGGAATACAAAAATGTGGAAAAAAAACCGTTTCAGGAAGGGAATCTCCAACTTTTTTCAAGCCTTCCCCTCTACATTTCTACAACCTCCACATTTACAATAAATTAACGCGAAAATTAATTCTTGCTAACAATAGACGGCCTAGATGCGAGCACCTCCAACTGTGATGTTTTGGCAGTTGACACATTTGTTTTTTCGATTCCTTTCAAATAAAACATCAATCTGTCCAAGTAAAATTCCTCCCCAGCCGGCTTGATTAATCATGACAGGTTTCCCAATTTTATTTTGCATGACTAGTGGTTCATCTAAAAAAGTGTGGGTGTGGCCACCGATAATCAAATCAATATCTTGTGTATTTTGCGCCAAAACCTGATCGCTTACTTTTTTGCCTCGGTAGTTAAATCCAAGATGAGATAAACAGATTACATAGTCGCACTTTTCATCATGACGTAGAATAGCGCTATATTTTTTGGCCTGGGTGACTGGATTCTGATAGACTGTATTCTTATATAAAACATTAGGTACCAAGCCTCTTAACTCAATCCCAAGACCAAAAACACCAATCTTTAAGGGTCCTTTCTGAAACAGCTTATATGGAAGTGTTTTGCCAGCCATAACTGTATCACTAAAATCATAATTGCTAATTACAAAAGGAAAGTTGGCATGGGGCAATTGCTTATGTAGACCCTCAATTCCTGCATCAAAATCATGATTACCAATGGTAGCAGCATCGTACCCCATTTTAGACATGAGCTTAAATTCTAGCTCTCCCCCAAAAAAATTGAAATAGGGCGTACCTTGGAAAATATCGCCAGCATCTAAAAGAAGAATATGTTCTTTCTCCTTCCTGATTTTATCAATCATTGCTGCTCTACGAGCGGCTCCTCCATTACCAGCATTACGACCACTATCGAAGGGCTCGATCCGACTATGTACATCATTGGTATGTAGAATCGTCAATTGAATAGTTTCTTCTAAGTCTGCTGCTTGTAGTATTTGAGGCCAAGCTCCAGCTCCAACTAAAGCGGTACCAACACCAACCTTTTTGATAAAATTCCTTCTACGCATATTATGAGGGTATGATTTTCAAGAATAATTGATCACGAATAGAAATCCTAGTTGAGAATTTCGATTCTACCATCTAAAACTATTTCTACTGGTCCTTTATTACCTTGTATATATTCAATGACAAGGTCTCGCATATATTTGTTAGCAGATTTCTGTTTCTCGTTTCTCAAGAAAAAGGATCCGCTGCCACCATTCGCCACATAATCTGGCATCGCCACCTTATAAGTTTTGCTAGGATCAATGGCTTCTCCCTTAATCATCACTTTATCTGCTACATCGTTTACAATAGTGTAGCGAAGACCTTTGCTGTTTGGCCATCCGCCAGATTTGGCCATATGATTTAGCAAGGTAGTGAGCACCTCTGCATCGAGTTCAAGATAGACCATTATATTGTCAAAAGGTAATAATTCAAAAATTTGAGCCTTGGTGACGGGGCCTTTTGGTAGATTAGGAATCCTCAAGCCTCCACTATTCGCAACAGTAAAAGCAATGTCTTGCCCTGTGATTTCTTCCATTTTTGCTTGTAAGGCATCGGCGACAAGGTTACCCAGCCCAGATTCAGGCCTTCCTCTTTCCAAATCTTGTGCTAGTGTACCTATTACCTGATTCATTTCAGCATCAAGCTTAGATTTATAGGGCCCTACCATCGCGAGTATGCTTTCGTCCTGACCTGCTTCATTTGCAGCTTCTACCGTATAATTCTTTGGGGTAGTACTAACTAGGTGATTGACCTTACAGCCAACAAGAGAAGCGACAAAAAATAATAAAACGGAAAATCGAATCAAGCTCATTGAACAATATATTTAATGGTAAGCAACTTTAGGCAGCAAAATACACCACAATTGGAGTCTACAAAAATCAACAGCCATTAAATGCGTATTAATTTTTAGCTTATGTTAATAAATACAAAATTAAGAATTGTAATCGTATAAATATCTTAGAATTCTTATATTGAAGTAGTTTTTAAAAAATATTGGTGGCTAATTCATTGCTGCTACTGACATTTATAAACCACTTTATTCCAATATTCCAGTTTAACAAACCACACTCGACTATGCAAAAAATAGCCTTACCCTTAATTGTTGGACTAGCACTGCTAGCCTCCATTTACTTCCTATTCTTTAACTCTTCAGAGCAAGAACAAGTTCAGGAATTGGCCTACCAAGTAGAAAAAGGATCCTTCCCTATCAATGTGATGGCAACTGGTGAACTCGACTCTAAAAAGTCAGTCAAAATTAGAGGTCCACAAGGAATGCGTTCTGCCAGAATTTTTGAAACCACTATCACCGATTTAGTTACAGAAGGTACCCTTTTAAAAGAAGGTGATTATGTAGCTACCCTTGATCGGACCGAGCTAGCCAACCGAATGAGTACCATACAAGTTGAAATCGACAAGATCGAAACTCAATTAGAACAAGCCAAAATCGATACTGCAATCGATATGAGAAATCTTAGAGATCAGATAATTAACACGCAGTACACGCTCAAAGAAAAACGGCTTAATGTAGACCTTAATAAGTTCGAGGCGAAAGCCATTATCCGTCAAACCCAATTGGATTTGGAAAGATCGGAAAGAGATTTCAAACAACTCGAAGAGCAATATGTACTCAAGCAAAAACAGTCTGTCGCTAAGATTAATGAGATACTTTCTGGTTTAAGAAAGAACCAAATGGATATGCAGCGCCTTGAGGAGCTTTCCGATAATTTCACCATCATGGCTCCTAGTGATGGCATGCTGATCTATGCCCGAGATTGGAATGGTAAAAAAGAACCGGGTTCTCGCCTTTCTGCTTGGGATCCGGTTGTAGCTGAGCTGCCAGACCTCACGGATATGATTTCAAAACTATACGTCAATGAGGTAGATATTAGCAAAGTAAATAAAGGACAAGAAGTTGATATCAAAATTGATGCTTTCCCCGACTTGGAGTACACAGGGACAGTGATCAAAGTTGCTAATATTGGCGAGCAGGTAAGAGGTTATGATACAAAAGTGTTTGAAGTCATCGTACAAGTAAACGAGGCAGACTCCATTATGCGCCCTGCAATGACTACAAGTAATGATATCCTCACCAATACTTTTGAAGATGTCATGAGTGTCCCCTTGGAAGCTATTCAATCTGATTCTCTCACCTTTGTCTATACCAAAAGTGGCAATAAAACGGTCAAACAAGAAGTCATCACCGGTCCATCAAACAACGATGCTATTATTGTAGAACATGGTTTAGAAGAAGGGATGCAAGTTTTATTAAGCATTCCTAGTAATGGCAAGGATTTGTCTTTAATCCCTATTGATCCATCCATCAAAAAAGAGATTGAAAATAAAATTGCTGAAGAATTGGCCATGCGTAGAGAAGCAGCCCAAAAACGTGCAGCAGCTATCAAGGATGTAGACATTTCTACCAATAGTGGTGGCGGTGGCGGTGGCATCATTATCATCGAATAAACCCCACCCAAACATGCAAAGAATAATTTTCAACTTAATCTTAGCGATTGAGCAAGTCGGCCTTAATAAACTACGGTCATTCCTGACCGCTCTTGGTATCGTTTTTGGCGTTGGAGCTGTGATAGCCATGCTAGCCATCGGTGCAGGCGCACGCAAGTCCATTTTAGATCAAATGAAGATCATCGGTGTCAATAATATTGTCATTGAATCGCTGCAAGCTGATGAAATAGAAGAAGAGGAAGACGGAGATGATGGAGACACTGGATCCAATAACAATGCGGAGAATGATAAAAAACCTTATTCACCGGGCCTTACGCTTGCTGATGCGGAAATCATTATGGCTACAGTACCAGGAGTAGAATTTGTAAGTCCAGAAATAGAAATACAGGCAACAATTATCAAAGATGAAATACAGAAAAAAGGCCGCTGTATTGGTGTATACAATGGTTACTTCGAATTGAATAATCTTCAGCTTCGAAAAGGTAATTTTTTTAGTGAGACCCACGTACGCAATGCTCGCCCCGTCTGTGTCATTGGTGAAAATGTAGAAAAGCGGTTCTTTGGAGGCAGACAAGCGCTAGGTTCTAGTATCAAGGTAAATAACGTATGGCTTGAGATCATTGGCGTATTAGAATCTAAAAATGTCAGCAAGGAAAGTCTCTCTTCCTTAGGTTTAAGAAACCTAAATGACGACATCTATATACCGACCAAGACGCTACTGGTACGCTTTAAAGATCGAGGCAAATTCCTAGCTAAACTGGTTGGAAATCGCAATCGCCGGAGAAACAATAATACCAACGAAAACACTCACCAACTAGATAAACTAGTGGTACGCATGAAAGAATCTAATAAATTACAGGTGAGTGCAGATTTGATGGCCAGAATTCTCTACCGACGTCATAATGAAGTTCGGGATTACCAAATTCAAGTGCCCGAGCTACTCCTAGAACAAGAACAAAAGACTCAGGATACTTTCAATTTTGTTTTGGCCGCTATTGCTGGCATTTCTTTATTGGTAGGCGGTATTGGTATTATGAATATCATGCTGGCTTCTGTTTTGGAAAGAACAAAGGAGATCGGTATTCGACGATCGCTCGGTGCTACGCAAAAAGACATCGTCCAGCAATTTGTTTTCGAGGCGGTTTTTATCAGCTTTTTAGGTGGAATGATCGGTATTATTCTAGGCGTAATTGGAGCTAAACTCATTGCCGCTTCCGCCGATATTCCGACGGTAATCTCTGCCTGGTCCATAATTTTATCCTTTGGAGTTTCTAGCTCAGTGGGTTTGATTTTTGGTATTGTCCCTGCTCGGCGGGCTTCTCAATTAGATCCTATCACCGCATTACGAACTTAAATCACCCCTTTCAACTTAACACTGATGACAATTAGACATTTTGTATTTCTAATACTATGCTTGGCTTTCAGTCAAAACATATATACACAGGCAGATACCCTTAACTTAGATTTAGTCCAAGTTGTAGTGATGGCCGAAACAGGCTCGCCTCAGGCGCAAATCGCTGAGACTCGACTGAGTAATAATTATTGGCGAAACCAATCCTTTCTAGCGGATTATAAACCTCAGTTTACGCTCACAGGGAACCTGCCCAACTTTAATCGTACGATCGACCCGATTACACTTCCTGATGGTGGTATCAGCTTTATTAGCCGGTCTATTATGAATAATAACATGGGTATCAGTTTGGGGCAATCGATTCCACAAACGGGTGGACGTATTTCAGCAACTACTGGTATACGTCGGATTGACATCTTTAATGAAAATGCCGAGACGATTTCCTCTTATTTGTCCAACCCTATCTCCATAAACTTTATTCAACCTATTCTTGGTTTTAACCAGATGAAGTGGGACCGCATGATTAGCCCACTTGAATATGAAGAGGCCAAGAGAGGATATAATGAGGAAAAAGCAGGAATTGCCTATCAAGCAACGGTACGCTTTTTTAATGTACTCATCGCCCAACTAAACGTAGAGGCCGCATTTAAAAACAAGGCCAATGCTGATACGCTTTACCAAATATCAGAAAGTAGATATCAGGTTGGTAAAATTGCCGAAACGGAGCTGCTTCAAATTGAATTAAACGCTCGAAATGCCGAAGCTGACTTAGTGAATAGTCAATTCAATTTAGAAAATAGCTCTGAAGAGCTTCGGAACTTCCTGGGTATTCAGACTGCTACTTGGTTCCAATTAACACCTCCTTTTGAGCTACCAAACTATGATGTAGATGCTCAATTGGCCCTGGACTATGCCAGAAAATATCGAAGCGCCACCGTGGAGTTTCAGCGAAGGGTACTTGAAGCCGATCAGATCATTGCCCAAGCAAAAGGAGAAACTGGCTTTCGAGCAGACCTCTTTATCTCCTTTGGTTTATCGCAGACTTCTGATAAACTGGGCCAGTCCTTTCAAAATCTAATCGATCAGGAACAAGTACAAGTGGGTATCACTGTACCAATAGCCGATTGGGGAAAAACAAAAGCTCGACTAGCCATCGCTGACTCCAATTCTGAGCTTATCCGCAGACAAGTAGAACAGGATGAAGTGAATTTTGATCGAGAAATCATTATCAAGGTTCAACAATTCAAACAGGTACGCCAACAAGCACTCCTGGCTCAACGCTCTTACGATATCGCCTTAAAACGCTTAGACATCACTCGCAAAAGGTACCGTATCGGAAAAATTGATGTTACCGACCTTAATCTGGCTATCAATGAGGAAGCGAATAGTCGCCGGACTTATATCAATGCGCTACGTAGCTTCTGGGAGGCTACTTATGATTTGCGTAGAATCACCCTTTACGATTTTGAGAATGGCCGTGCCTTGATTAGGGAATAATTGGGAACTGGGGACTGGGTTGGAGACTGGGAGACCTTGGGGACTGGGAGACTCGGGGAACGGAGACCTTGGGAACGGTAGACTGGGGCTTAGTAGAAGAACATAAGACAT
>JBELML010000005.1:5516-78015 GCA_042095835.1 Saprospiraceae bacterium | reverse complement strand
TGGGGCTTAGTAGAAGAACATAAGACATGACACATAGCACATAGCACATAATGACTGGGAGACTGGGAGACCTTGGGACCTGGGGACTTTGGGACTGGGAGACTTTGAGTCGGAGAGTTGCTGTTACTAATTTGGGGCTTTGTGCCTTTGTGGCTTGTCTTTTTGGTCATTTGGAGCCTTGGGTGTAATCGTATTCTAAACTAATCTTAAAAAAAATTAACGTAACTGTAACTATTCTGAAAAAGGCTGGTAACCTAATAATGAAAAGATCACCCAACATAATTTACCAGCACTACCATGATGCTTTCAAAGCGCATTCGAATTAGCAATAAAGAAAAGGTCAAGATGAACTGGGAGGCTCTGACTGATGAAGTACTCATGCAGAAATTGAGTCGAGGAAATCTTGAGGCTTGTAGTCTCTTATTTAAAAGGTATCATCGCAAGATTTACAATTTCTTTTTGAGATCCATTCAGGACAGTAGTACTAGTGAAGATCTCACACAAATGGTATTTGAGCGCTTGCTGAAATACAAGTCATCCTATACTGCTGGGAAAAGCTTCCAAACCTGGCTTTACCAAATAGCGCGTAATATTTTAACTGATTATTACAATAGTAAGCGCCTGAATCTCACAGATATCAGTAAAGCACAACACAGCGCTACCGATGCACCATTAGTCAGTCAAAAAATCGAATCCTCAGAAAAAACAAAACAGCTACATCAAGCTATAGCGAACCTTAAAGCAGAACAGAGAGAGATTATCCTGCTTTGCAAATTTCAAAAACTCAAGATGAAAGAAGTAGCTCAGCTACTCCAATGCTCAGAGAGTGCAGCCAAGGTGCGTCTGCATCGCGCAATCAAGGTTTTAGGTAAGGAATTTTTCAAATTAGACACATTATGAAGCAAGATATAGAAGCAAGAATCATCCAATACTTTGAAGGAGAACTTTCTGAACAAGAAAGCCTTCAGCTCGAGCAAGAAAGGAAAGCAGATGTCAAAGTCCAAAAGTTGTTTGAGTCTTACAGCGGCATGTATACGCTTATTGATGAAACAGAGGAAGAAATCCCTAGACCTCAAGTAAGGCATCGCTTCAATGATTGGCTTCACCAGCAACAAGAGTTGCAGTTCCATGAAAAGCCAATTGATATACAAATAATCAGAAAGAGGTGGTCTACTGCCGCCGCGGTAGCTTTGGTCCTAATCGGTACTTGCTTAGGTGTATTGATTGCAAAAAATAGTCAGCAGCAATCCCAAATAGTAGCACTAGTCCAAGAAATGAGCAATACCCGTAAAATGCTAGCGCTATCCATGCTAGAGCAAAACTCCGCAAGTCAGAGGATCAAAGCTATGTATGACATACAAAGCGAAGTCAAAACTATCGACCCAGAAATCATATCGGCGCTTTCGCAGCGACTCCTTTCTGATGAGAACATCAATGTTCGGATTGCAGCAGTTGAAGCCATTGCCGAAATTGGCAAAGAAGAAGCAATTTCTCACCTGTTGCAAGCACTAAATCAAGAGCAAGATCAGAGAGTGCAGATTTCTATTATAGAGGCTTTAGTTGAAGTAAATGCGAACCAAGCCATTCCTGATTTGGAAGATCTTTTATTAGAAGATTCCATTGAGCCTGTGGTCAAAGAAAGCGCAGCAAAAGGAATCGAGATATTAATGTAACCAACAATTTATCACAATTAAATACACTGTTATTATGAAAAAGTTATTGCTATTTGTTTTGACATTTAGCTTGAGTCTTGGTCTAGCCAAAGCCCAAGTTAACAAAGAAATCGACGCCAGTGGAGTAAAAGACCTCAACATCTACGTCGATAACGCTAAGCTGGTCGTTGAAGGGATCAGTGGTAATAAAATTCTCATTGAAACTAACGATCTCAAACCCTTACCCGCAAGAGCTAAAGGCTTGCGTCCACTCTACAATAATGCCTCTGATAATACAGGAGCAGGAATGGAAATGACCAAGGAAGGCACTAAGATGACACTCAAAAAGGCCAGAAGTGGCAGTGGTCGTTATGTCATCAAAGTACCTAGCGGAATCAACCTTAAACTCACCGAAACAGATTGGACTGGAGATCATATTGAAGCTCATAAAATGAAGGGAGAAATTGAGGTATCCTCTAAAAATAGTGATATCATCCTCAAAGAAATTAGTGGCCCAGTTACAGCGAGTACAACATCTGGAGACATAGAAGTTGTTTTTGCTGATATCAATCAATCCAAACCGACTTTCCTTTCCAGCATTAGTGGTCATGTAGACGTTACTATCGGAGATAATCAGAAAGCGAATCTCGTTCTTAGTAGTATTTCAGGCGAAGTCTACACCAATCATGAGCTAAAAACAGAAACGAAAGATAACTTAAAAATAATCAGTAGATCAAAAATTCAATCTGTAATAAATGGCGGAGGTGTAGAGGTCAGGTTGAAGAGCATCAGTGGAGATTTATATTTGAGAAAGTAGTAATCAATTAAAAACAACCCGATATGAGACTTATTTTAATATTACTGTGTCTGCCTTTACTGGCCTCAGCGCAGCAAACCAAAACAGAATCATTTACCTATCCTGTACCTAATAACAAACAGGTAGAAATGGACCTTAAGTTTTCCAATACAATTAAAGTTGTGCAATGGGATCGCAATGAAGTCAAACTAGATATCCTCTTCACCTACAGTGACGAAGATTTTTTGGGCCGATTCAAAAAAAAGGAGACCACTTCAGGCGGAGGCTTAATGATTGAAACTTCGCTTAAAAAAGGACATTACAATTACAATTGCTGGAGTTGTGATGATCCAGGAGAAGGATGCAATTGCCTAGATTTTGCCTTTGTGGTTTATGCACCAAAGGATGTGAAACTTGACCTATCCACCATTTCAGGAGACATTGAAATTCCAAAATGGGAAGGAGCTATTAGAGCAAAAAGCATTTCTGGTTCTCTCGACGTCAGTTTAAGTCCTAAAGATGCAAAAGACTTAAGTGTTAAATCTGTGACCGGAGAAGTATATACCGATCTGGATATCCGCTTGGATGAGGGTAGCACCTCTTATTCAAAAAAGATGAATACCTCTTTAAATGGTGGTGGTTTTTTAACTAAACTAGAAACCGTCAGTGGAGATATTTTTATCCGGAAAGAAAGTAAATAACGAACCCTAGCTCCTATAGGGAGCTAGCTTTTTTATCATCCTCTATTTTGAGCTGCTTTATCAACAAAGTGGCTCTATTTTATTTACTCAAACAAGGTCCCAGCTCTACCTGGTGGTACTATACCGATATGCCGATAAGCTTTTTCTGTAGCTTCTCTACCTCTGGGCGTTCTTTGGATAAAACCTTCCATAATAAGAAAAGGCTCATGCACTTCTTCGATAGTGCCTGGCTCCTCTCCTACTGAGGTAGCGATGGTGGTCAAACCTACAGGGCCGCCTTTAAACTTGGTAATAATAGATTCCAAGATTCGATTATCCATTTCATCAAGTCCACTTTCATCCACATTTAAGGCTTCTAGAGCAAACTTGGCAATAGCTACATCAATTGTCCCATCACCTTTGACCTGAGCAAAATCCCGCGTCCTTCTCAAAAGTGCGTTGGCGATCCTTGGGGTCCCACGAGATCGACGAGCTATTTCCGCGGCTCCATCTTTAGTAATTGGAACATTTAAGATTTCCGCTGAGCGCTGAAGAATTTTCACAAGCGTAGCGACATCATAATAATCTAAAAGCATGGTGATCCCAAAGCGTGCGCGCATGGGCGCAGTCAAGAGTCCCATACGTGTGGTAGCACCTACTAAGGTAAAAGGATTCAAGGTGATCTGAATGCTTCGCGCATTGGGGCCATTATCGATCATAATATCGATCCTATAATCTTCCATCGCAGAATACAGGTATTCCTCCACCACATTATTGAGTCTATGTATTTCATCAATGAATAATACATCTCCATCATTAAGATTGGTCAAAAGACCTGCTAGATCACCAGGTTTCTCTAAAACAGGGCCTGAGGTCATTTTCATCTCCGCTCCTAATTCATTGGAGATAATGTGAGAAAGGGTTGTTTTTCCCAAACCAGGAGGGCCATGCAAAAGCACATGATCCAAAGCTTCTCCCCTCTGCAATGCTGCCGTTATGAAAATGGACAAATTCTCTACAATCTTAGGCTGTCCACTAAAATCTTTAAGAGATTGAGGCCGTAATGCCTGATCAACCGACTGCTCATCATCATTGTACTGTTCGCTAGTTGGATCCAAGTGTGGATTTGCCATGAAATGTCGTATAATTTTAACAACTACTAAGTCTCCCTAGTATTAATTTTTTTACCTTTGTGCAAATTTATTAAAATTGAACCAAGGCAGTAGTGTCAGCCTCTACCAAATGCATAAACACAAGCTTCCCTACTGCACTAAACACAAATAAAAACATGAGTGGATCAAAAGTAAGCATTGAAAATGGAAAGTTAAATGTTCCTGCAGACCCAATTATTCCTTTTATTGAAGGTGATGGTATTGGACCAGACATTTGGGCAGCTGCTGAACGTGTTTTTGATGCAGCTGTAGAAAAAGCCTACAGTGGAGAGCGTAAAATTGAGTGGAAAGAAATCCTTGCGGGCCAAAAGGCATTCGACCAAACAGGAGAATGGTTACCCCAAGCTACCCTTGATGCAGTAGACGACTACTTGATTGCCATCAAAGGACCACTTACAACTCCTGTAGGTGGAGGTATTCGTTCTTTAAACGTTGCTTTACGCCAGAAGTTAGACCTTTATGCTTGTGTACGTCCTGTAAGATATTTCAATGGCGTACCTTCTCCGGTAAAAGCCCCTGAGAAAGTAGACATGGTCATCTTCCGTGAAAACACCGAGGACATCTACGCTGGTATTGAGTATCTACACGGCACAGCAGCTCTTGAAAAACTGAAGAAATTCTTGGTAGAAGAGATGGGCGTGACTCAAATCCGCTTCCCAGATACCGTTTCTTTAGGTATTAAGCCTGTTTCTGTAGAAGGTACAGAACGTTTGGTCAGATCAGCCATCAACTATGCTGTTGATAATAAATTACCATCTGTGACACTTGTTCACAAGGGTAACATCATGAAGTTTACAGAAGGTAAATTCAAAGATTGGGGTTACGAGTTGGCGGAGCGGGAGTTTGGTGATAAAGTATTCACCTGGGCTCAGTACGATCGTATCGCTGCTGATGAAGGAAAAGATGCAGCCAATAAAGCTCAGTCTGATGCTTTAGCGGGTGGTGCTATCCTCGTTAAAGATGTGATCGCCGATGCATTCTTGCAGCAAATTTTGACTCGTCCAGCTGAATATTCTGTAATCGCTACTTTAAACTTAAATGGTGATTATGTTTCTGATGCACTTGCTGCTGAAGTAGGTGGTATCGGTATTGCGCCAGGTGCAAATATCAACTATGTTACTGGAAAAGCTATTTTTGAAGCTACCCACGGTACAGCTCCAAAATATGCAGGTTTGGATAAAGTGAATCCAAGTTCTGTTATCCTTTCTGGAGAGATGATGTTCCGCTATATGGGTTGGGGCGAAGCCGCTGACCTGATCGTCAAAGGTATCGAAGGTGCCATTGTTGCCAAACGGGTCACTTATGATTTTGAACGTTTGATGGATGGTGCTACACTTTTAAAGTGTTCTGAATTTGGAGATGAAATCATCGCCAATATGTAATCGCGAATAAGTCCTCTAGACTTACCAACGAATACGCTGACAACAGAGCTTGTCAGCGTATTTTTTTTTGTCATGGATAGTCTTTGCATGTTTATTATTTTGCTACATTTGGAAATAAACTATAAACAATGGAAACCAATAAACGTGTATTAGCTCTAGACGTTTTTCGAGGGCTAACCATCGCTGGAATGATCATGGTGAATAACCCAGGGAGTTGGGGAAATGTCTACCCTCCCCTGCTACACGCCGATTGGCATGGAGTGACTCCCACTGATTGGATATTTCCATTCTTCTTGTTTATTGTTGGTATATCTATCTCTCTTGCATTAGGCAAACGAAAAGCCAAAGGCGTTTCCTATGGCCAAATATCCAGAAAAATAGTAAGCAGGACGCTTATTATCTTCGGATTAGGTCTATTCATGGGCGGGTTCCCAAAGTTTGGATTCACCGCCACCGAACCCAAATCCATCAAGGCGATCCTTTATCTACTCTTGGGGATTGCTATGATCAGCATTTTCTGGCGTGCGGTACTAGATCAAAAACAATTTGCGAGTCCAGCTACAGATAAACGTAGAAGGTGGTTATTGATTGGAGCAGGTATAGCTGCACTTTTAATGATCATTATTGGTTTCCCATACTACGACATTAGCAATCATCGTATTCCAGGCGTATTACAACGCATTGCTTTGGTTTATGGCGCTTGTGCTTTTCTATTTCTTTATACCAAACCTACTCAGCAGTTGGTGATCGGTATCGGCTTATTATTCCTTTATTATTTTATGATGTTTGTGGTGCCTGTACCTGGTGGCTATGCCCCAAACCTGGAAGCAGAAACCAACCTAGGTGCCTGGGTCGACCGTATGGTCTTCACCTCGGATCATCTTTGGCGGGCATCTAAAACTTGGGATCCTGAAGGACTCCTAAGTACCATCCCTGCCATCTCAACTGGTATCAGCGGTATGCTTGTTGGTACCTGGATGAAAAAAGATATTGGTATTTATGAGAAAATTAGTGGCCTATTTGCCATTGGAGTATTGGTATTGGTTGGTGCCTTTATGTGGGACACCCACTTTCCATTCAATAAAAAAATATGGTCCAGCTCCTTTGTCCTGTTTACCAGTGGCGTGGGCATGATTTTACTGGCTACCATTTATTGGTTGGTCGATGCCAAAGGCTACACTGGATGGATTAAACCCTTCCAAGTTTATGGCATGAATGCCCTTTTTGCCTATATCCTGTCAGGAATATTTGCTGTACTCATGTTTACCATTAAATGGCCCGTTGGAGAAGGCGAGATGATCAGTTTACAAGGGTTTTTATACAAAAATTTATACACTTCCTGGATGGCTCCCAAAGTCGCTTCTCTCGCTTATGCATTGACCAATGTAGGCGTGATACTTGCTGCTTGTTGGGTGCTTTATAAAAAGAAAATCTATATCAAAGTTTAACTATGCGCCACTCAAAGATTCTCCTTTTAATTTGCTTAGCTGGTCTATTTTATTCCTGTACGCCCACAAGCCAACTTGATCCTGATCAAGAAAATTGGCAAGAGCTTTTTAATGGCCAAAACCTAGATAATTGGACCATTAAAATTGCGGGAAAACCACTAGGTGAAAACTTTCAAAATACCTTTGTCGTACAGGATAGTATGATTCGTATACAGTACGACGAATATGAGACCTTTGATGATCTGTACGGGCATATGTATTACGACCAGCCATTTTCTCACTATAAATTAGCCTTTGATTATCGATTCGTAGGCGACCAAACACCAGGCGGGGCAAGCTGGAATGTACGTAATAGTGGCATCATGCTACATTCTCAATCTGCCGAAAGCAATGATTATGGGCAAGGGTTTCCTGTGTCTGTAGAACTACAGTTGCTTGGTGGATTAGGAGATGGCCCTCGCACTACAGCGAACGTCTGTACACCTGGTACAGCGGTAGTCATGGGCGATACCGTGAATTACAATCATTGCATTAGTTCCAGCTCAGATACTTATGATGGTGACCAATGGGTTCATGCAGAAGCCATCGTCTTGGGTGGTGAATCCATGTTCTTTATTGTAGAAGGAGATACCGTTTTGTATTTCGAAAAGCCGCAGGTTGGTGGTGGTTTCATTAGTGCTCAATTAGAAGGTCAAGATTTTGACGAATTCGGAGTTGACGAAGACAAACAAGATTGGCTGGATAAAGCTGGCCAAATCCTAACCGAAGGCTATATTGCCCTCCAAGCTGAAAGCCATCCTATTGACTTTAAGAACATTCAACTTCTTAATCTTTGTGGTTGCATGGACGAAAGTAATCCTAATTATAGAAGCTATTTCGTCAAAAATGACCCAAAAGCTTGTAAATAAGGAGCTTCTTAGATTCCCAACTGGAATGAAAAATATAAACGGCTAAACCATAAGATCGCTCAACGATCTTGCCTAAACTTATCCCGTAATAAGTTAATCTCGCGTTTCTTATAAATGAGAAGGTGCCTTAATCAATTGACCTCCATTTTCATCTTGTATATAGTATACGAAACCAGGTTGTATACTGAAGCCTCCATAGTTCCCCTTTTTATCTACTGCCAGATAACCTACTTGTAGATTGACATGATCAGGTTGCTTCCTGACGATTCTCATCACCGCCTCTTCACAAGCAGCTTGGGGAGACATTCCTTGCCGCATCAACTCTACAATCAAAAAAGAGCCTAAGCTTTTCAGAACGGCTTCTCCGAGGCCCGTTGCAGCAGCACCGCCTACTTCATTATCTACAAACATACCTGCACCGATAATGGGCGAATCCCCTACTCTACCGCGCATCTTATAAGCGGCTCCACTGGTGGTGCAAGCACCAGCGATATCTCCTTCAGCATCAATAGTTACCAGACCAATGGTATCGTGATTTTCAATATTGATTACGGGTTGGTAGGCGGCATCTTTTTTCCAAGTTTCCCATTCTTTTTTTGATTGATCCGTAAGAATATTTTCTTCTTGAAAACCTTGTGCTAGAGCAAACTGCTTGGCACCTTGACCGGCTAAAATAACATGTGGCGTTTCTTCCATCACCTTACGGGCAACAGAAATAGGATGCTTAAAGTCTTCTAAAAACACCACCGATCCACAATTCCCTTCTTTATCCATAATACAGGCATCTAAGGTCACTTTACCATCTCTATCTGGCCGACCGCCGTATCCTACAGATTGATCTTTTGGATCTGCTTCGGGTACTTTTGCACCTGCCTCTACTGCATCTAAGGCGCTGCCTTTTTTATTTAAAACAGCATAGGCCGTCTCACAAGCTCCCACATTGTTCCAGGTAGCAATAACAAGTGGTGTAGTTTTACTTTGGGTATCTTGATTATCTTCTTGAATACTTGTACCCTCATTTTCTTGGCAAGACATTAAGGCGATAGGAGAAATGGCGCCAGTAAGAACACTATTTCTAAGGAATTTACGACGATTGAGCATAACAGTCACGTGTGTTTAAATGAAGAAAGCCTTCCCTAGGTAGGAAAGGCTTTCAATATAGTAAATCAATACTGATTTATTCTATTTCTTACTTCGTCACATTGAATTTTTTCGTTCCTGTTCCTTCCGCAGTAGTTACCTGGAAGAAATAGGTACCAGAAGGCAATTGACTCACATTATAAGTCATTGTCTCTCTTTGTACATTTTGGTAATCTCTCTGAAGGATGGTTTTACCAGAAACGTCCATGATACGGACAATAGCTTCATCTGCTGTCTCAGCCAAACCTAATTGTAGATTGATGTATTCTGTAGTTGGATTAGGAAATACTGCAAACTCATTTTCAATATTTACCAA
Organism: Saprospiraceae bacterium; assembly: GCA_042095835.1. Lineage (GTDB taxonomy): Bacteria > Bacteroidota > Bacteroidia > Chitinophagales > Saprospiraceae > DATFKA01. The sequence goes on along the minus strand of JBELML010000005.1, from coordinate 68,521 downwards.
ATCTTTTATACTTGTTGGGTCACCAACAATACTCATTCTCACCACAGGTACAAAGTCCCTACCAAAACCTACACTTGAATAAGGCTCTGTAGAAAGGTCTCCAGAGATTCCTAATAAAGAACCATAACGTGGATTGCCTAAGATATTTTCTGACAAAAAGATCTGTGCGTTATAATCGCGATCATCCGCAGCTACAAATACTACATCTGGTGCCCCAGCATCTGCTGCCAAATACTCTAGCATCATGACATAAGTCGTTTCGTCTTTAAGTGCAATCGGATTAGAGGTTTCTCCTGGAAAAGGTACCGTGATCGGCTCTCCTACACCTTCTGTACCCAAAATAGGATAAATGGCAAAGTCCACGGCTACCCGCTCATCAGGATCCATATTTCCATCGTTGTTAGTATCCTCTGTCCACTCATAAAGGGTCAATAAAACACCTGTTCCGGCAACATCACTGGCATTTCCGAGTGCAAAAGTTACATTCTCTACAAAGAAGCCATCACCATTTGGCATATAGAAGGCATTACCATAGGCCCAAGAATGAGGTTCGCCCTCATCCCATTCCGCAGATGCAGGTAAAATAGTTCTAGTAGCGCCTACTTCTTTAGAGAATAAGTTTTCTGTAACACCAAAAACAAAGCCTTGGAAATTATCTCGGTCGTCTGCATCAGCAGAGTCAGCAGAGATGGAATAGAAACCAGTATAGATGTTTTCCTCCGTAGGTGTAAAGGCATCGTCAAAAGGAACATTTTCGATCAAGGTGTTAGCAGGCACCCCAAAGTAAGGATTATCAGCAGAGAAAACAACGTTGGCTAAAGTAGAGTCAACGATGGTTACATTCAAAACAGTATTGGTTTGTTCTGCTGCACCAATATTTTCAATATCAGCTAAAAATGGAATAGGTTCTACCTGAGAGATTGGTGTCTGTAAGTTATTTGGAATGGCAAAAAAGTCATTCACTCTTAAATTATTGGCTGCTTGTGGTACGATCTGTACATCATCAATAATCCAGAAATAATAGAAGGCATCGAGGCGGAAACGCACCACCACACTACTCGCATCAATAGATCCAACTAATGGTACAAGTACTACATCGTCTTCAATAAAATTGAAATCACCAGTAGCTATTGCTGTATTGACAGGTACTGTAGTAAAGGTAGCCCCACCATCAAATGAATATTCTACAAAATATTGAGATTGGAATTGACGCGTCAACTGACGGAACCTTAAACTATAACCAGCCGCACCGCCAGCAAGATCAATCATTGGGGAAGTTAAAGTACCTGAATGTGGCGCAGGACATGGGCCCGTACCTACTGCAGCACCTCCACAACCACTACCACCACTATCTTGGAGGTCAGATTCAAAAGCGACCGCGCCATTACAACGGGTAGGTGAGTCTATAAACGCATCGCCACAAGATCCTTGCGCAAATCCTTCTGGCACCCAGCGCCAAAGTTCAACTCCTTCCGTATTACCAGTACCTCCACAAACATCGACATTTACAGTCCAGCCGTTAAGTCCTCCGTTGAATGATTCTTGGTAAAGTACTTCACCATCGTAATCATCAACTATATCAGTTCGGTTAATACTTCCGCTTAGACCATCTATTAGGCTAGCCTTTAAAATATCTCCATCATTTTTACCGATAAAAAAGGAAGGAATAGCCACAGAATCTGTAAAGACACCTCCGCCCATGGAGACTAAGGCATCTTGCACAGTAGCATCAATTACCACAACAGCAATAGCTCCTTGTCTTTGAGCATTAAATACTTTAGTGGTAAAATCACAACTACCTCGATCAATTAAGGCAATTTTGCCGCTTAAATCATTCGTAACGGTATCACAAGCAAGTGCTGTAGTGTCTCCGCTAATGACTAATTCAAAATCTCCGCCTACGGTATCAACCTCACAAAAAGTTGGTCCAAAGGTACCAATCAATACCTGGTACTCTCCTGTAGCGGTACCGGTTTCTACAACCAAGGTATGGCTACCTTGGGCATAAGTTGAAAGGGGAATTGCAGCTAAACCTAGCAGTAGTAAACTACTCATTAGGACTTTACTGAATAGTGTAAAATTTCGCATGTACTATAAATTTAATTTCGAAATATTTCTTTAATGTTGTCTATATATCTGATCCAACAAATAGTGAAATGTACTCGGGTGAAGATAAAACTTTTGGTGAGATGACACTAAAGAAACCTTTACTTTAATAGAATGTAAATTTGAAGTAAATGCCTTTAGACAAATATCCGACAAATCAGCAGCCCCTCAACGCCATTTAAAAGCCGTAGCATCTAGAGCTCGCATGGTCGCTAATACACCATCTAGGTGGTCATATTCATGCTGCATCAATTCAGATAGGTCACCCTCCAAGTCCCAGGTATGGGCTTGCCATTTTTCATCAACAAAGTCCATCTTTAAACTATAATGCCGTTGGAGTCGCACCAATAAATTTGGAAAACTCATACAGTCATCCCACAGCTCGATCATGCGATCACTCTTGTCGTATAGGACTGGATTAATGATCGCAAGGGGTTCCTCTATATTAAGCACAATCAATCTTTTCAGTACGCCTACTTGTGGTGCTGCTATAGCTCTCCCAGCCCCATAAGTAGACCTAAACTCCACAACCAAACTAGCCATTTGATCAATCACAGGTTTCAAGGCTGCCAATTCTTCTCGAAGGACAGGATTACAAACCTCATACAAAATAGGGTCCCCAAGTTTTCGGATTTCACTTAATGGCATTAGTCAGTCGGTTTTGGGCCTTTGACTAAAATCAAGGCTACATTGTTTTTCAATGAGCTATTGATGACTTCAACCGGTGCTAAGGTGTAATACAGGTTTCGGCCTGCAAAAGTAATTTCCCCATTTAGGGCATAGACCCCATCTGGTTTGATCGATGCCTTTTCATAGGGAATGGAGAAAGCAAAAGGCACAGAAGCCTCGCCCGCACGATATTCCACTTGATTAATGACTGTTTGCTTTCCAGCTGTTATATCCAAAAGCTCAACCTTTATAATCGAACTGGGTGGAATACTTGATTTATCTCTATAGCTGACCGCACCTTCTATTTTAGTATCAAATTGAGATTCCGCTCCCTGGTTTTCACTTTGGCAAGTAGAACATAAAATTAGCGCTAAGAAAATGAAAATATACTTTTGCATCAGTTCCTATTTTGCTGCGAAAATAGTAATTATACTAGAACCTTTTTCAAACCACTACTCAATATTTCCATTTCTTTAATTGTACCTGTACTGATCCGACACCAATCTACCAAGGGAGGAAAAGGCCGCCCCACTCGAACACCCTCTTTTAACATCATAGGAATAAAATGCTCAATAGATTTCCCCGTTTTAAAAAACACGAAATTGGTTTGTGATTTTTGATAATCTAGGCCCAATTCATCAAGGGTTTGATAAATTATCCCCTTAGCTTCTTGATTCTTTGTTATGCTATATTGGTAAAAATCTTCCTCTGCCAAGGCTGTTTTAGCAGCGTGTAGGGCAAGTACATTGGTATAAGCCATTCGATGTTTGATCAATCGACTTGCTATGTCTGGCCGAGCAATCAGGTAGCCTATTCTCATTCCAGCAAGACCATATACCTTTGAAAAAGTCCTGGATACAACTACATTTTTTCCTTTTTTGACCAATTCCAACATCGAGGGATAATTGGGATCATCAATAAATTCGCCATAGGCTTCATCGGCAAAAACAATTGCTTTTTTGGAAGCCTGCTCACAAAAGGCACGATAATCATCAGCAGGGAGTAAAGTCCCCGTAGGATTGTTTGGATTACAAATAAAAATTAGGCTTGTACGATTGTTGATTCGACCTTCCATCGCATTGAGGTCATGCTGTAGATTGGCATCTAAAGGTACCCGATGAATATGTGCTCCAAAATGCTCGGCATAGGAAGTCAAGGCTTTAAAAGTAGGATCTGCGGCAATAATTTCTCCGGTATGTAATCCATAAGCAAGGCCACACATTTTTAGGCCTTCGGTAGAGCCTCCAGTGATGACAATATGATCTTTTGTCAATCCCTCTTTTTGAGCAATCGCCTCCAGCAATCCATCTCTACTAGCACTCGGATATCGACAAGCCACATCAAAAGCTTCCTGTATCGATTTTCGAACTAAAGGGGACGGACCAAAGGGGTTTTCGTTCGCACTCAAACGAATCGGCTCCCCATCGAGAATAGGTCTTGGTGGATACCAATGAAGTGGTTTGGCCTCTATTTTGTTATAAGTTCCGAATAAGGTAGCTGCCGAGGCAAGTCCTATATTTCTGATCCAGGTTCTACGGTTGTGTTGCATAATAATTTGGTTTTACTGACTAAAATAACAACATTTTTTTTCCTAATTCTTTTCTCTTAACATCTATTCCTTATTTTGCCCGCAAACACATGCTAACAAATGATCCACTACAAAACAAATAACAACTGGTTTGGAGACATCAGCCATCTTGCTAAAAGCTGGACAATGACTCGAATCATGCGCTCCGTTGTAGCCATTTCTATTTATGCTACTATAGTCAGTGTCTCTATCGATTATTTTGAATGGGGAAGGTTTATTCCTGTAAATGCCTCGGTATTCTCTTTATTAGGAGTCATCTTGAGTATCCTTTTGGTATTCCGTACCAATTCAGCTTATGACAGGTGGTGGGAAGCCCGTAAACAATGGGGCGCTCTGGTCAACAATACCCGCAATTTTGCCATCTATGTGCATACCATGTTTCCGAAAGACAATGCGGTGGTCAGGCGATACTTTGGCAAACACATTTCTAATTTTTGTTTGGCCTTAGTGGAGCACCTTCGAGAAGGCACACACATCGACAAACTGATCTATCTCACAGAAGAAGAGATCAATATCTACGAGGCCAAAGGTCATATTCCCAATCATATTGCAATGCAGCTATTTGATCGCTTGGCGCAAGCTCACAGAGATGGAGAGATCAACGAGGGCGATTATATCAATATCAAAGCCCAACATCAATCCTTGCTGGATATATTAGGTGCTTGTGAGCGGATCAAGAAGACGCCCATCCCTTTTTCTTATGCGGTTTTTCTAAAAATATTCATTACCGTTTATGGAATCATGCTCCCGATTGTATTGACTTCTGAGCTTCACCTTTGGTCGGTATTGATAACGGCCCTCTTTTTCTTTGCTTTAATTGGTGTAGAATTAATGGGACAAGAAATTGAAGACCCTTTTGGTTTAGATTGTAATGACCTACCAACTGGTAATATTGCCCATACGATCAAAACCAATGTTTTTGAAATTCTTGAAGATCGATCCCCTACTCAGAGAGGATTAGAGCTTTACGAAAAAGTATTCTAGAATGATCTCTGCTTCCTCCAATCGCAAAAAAGAGGCAGTAAGTAGATTTTCTGGGCGAAAAAGCTTGGAAGTCGGTATCTTGTTTAAAAATTAGAAATCAATGGCTAGAAAGAAATATAAACTTACTGGTTTTGCTCGTTTTTTCATCGTAATGCTTTTCCTGATTCCTATAGCCTTTCTTACAGCCACCTATATTAACCAAGGTGAAGAAGGCATTAATAGCCTCTTTGGAGGAGATAGCAATAAGGAAAAAACCGAGATCAGCGTAACGACACCTACGAGCAAAAACGCCCTACAACAAGAGAATCAAGCACTAAGAGACTCAATTAGAAAATTAAATTTGGAATACCAGGAATTAAAAAGAGAATATCGCCTTTTAGAAAACAGTAATTCCAATTAATCTAATTCAGAAATAACAAATTTGTTGTAGCTTAGCTCGTAATAGGAAGAACAACTAGCCTATGAGATCACTACAACAACATCGTTTTCTACTTTTAACTGTTATCTTTTTAAGTCTTCAAAGTCCACCCTACTTTGAAGACTTAACAGCTTTCCCTCAACCCACCGGAAAAAGCCAAACTGAAGATCAAGAAAATCAGATCAATCGAGCAAAGTGGATGGCAGCCATGCATAAATCTGCGCCCAACGTTTCCTGGAAAAGTATAGAGGCTGAAAATCAACACCATTTGCGTACAATGCTTCGCTCTAGTCAACTTAGGCAGACCTGTGGAGAAGAAAATGAGTTTGCCGACGGCCTAATCCGGGCCTACTGGCAAGAGGTCGGCAGCAAGAATTTGGCAGGCAGTATTCTAGATATCGACTACTTTCAAGAAAGAGATGAGATTTGGGTTTTGTCCGCAGGTGGCAGCATCTGGAAAAGATCAAGAACCCAAAACGATTGGCAAGTCATCAATCAAGATCGAAGGTTTGACCGTGGTCTCTTAAAGCGCATTCGTTTTGGTAGGCAATTCAGGCTACTTGCTTTTACCGAGAAAAAGCTCCATTACTCTGATAACGGAGGATTGGATTGGCAAACCAGCCAGAGCAGTTTTTACGAACGCGGGTCTGATCATTACTTTGCCCATCCTACGATCAGCGAGGGTGGATCGGATTATGTAGCTTTCCTAGGAAAAGGGAGTTATTGGGATAATCTACAAGTCCTTATTTCTACAGATAGAGGTCAAACATTGCGTCCAATCCACAGCTTTAACTCTTTTGATGTAGATGAATTCGATTTAGTAGCCGTACCCAATACAGATCAAATCCTATTGTTGCGAAAAGACCCTAGCTCTAGTTTATTGCTTGTCTATTCGATCAATTTTGAAGAAGGAACCATTGATTTGATCAACCCTACTACTAACTTCAAAGCAGGAATTAATCCGCTAGATGTGCAAATCATGTTTGGAGATCAAGGGCCTCAACTTTATTATTATAAAAAAGAACAAGGAGGAGCTTCACCAAACCTTTATCTCAGCAACAGCGAATTTACCTCCTGGCAAGAAATTGGGACAATGCCTCAGACACCCTGGGAATCTACTTTTTATCATTCTGAGCTCTACCCCAACCAGCTGTTTTTTGGCGAAGTAGAAGCTTATCGAAGTATAGATAGAGGAGAATCCTGGGAAAAGATCAATGATTGGTGGGACTATTACCAGGACATTAATGGCGCGCTGCACGCCGACATTATGGATATTCAAGCCTTCTCTACAGCCGAAGACCTACCCTTTTATTTAGTGAGTAATCATGGTGGAATCAGTATCAGCTATGATGGATTGCAAACCTTTGAGAATATCGGTAGAAGTGATTTACTCGTAAGTCAATACTACAGTGTACGAACCCATCCAATCAACCCAGAAATCGTCTATACTGGATCGCAAGACCAAGGATTACAAAAAAGCAATACTCCTTTTAGAGGCAATGATTTCCAAAATTTCCAGCAAACTATTTCAGGAGACTATGGACATCTACAATTCACTAATCAAGGAGCGCATTTGTGGGCGTCTTATCCAGGAGGAGGCGTCTATTATGTCGATGACACCAATTTCGGGCAAGTCGTAGCCACCTATGATCTAGAATCCCAGGACGAGACGGTATGGTTGGCCCCTATTCAGGCCAGTCCTTACCCTGAAGATAATGCCGTATATATGGCTGGAGGGAATGTAACGGGCGGAGGTGGCTCCTATCTCATACGTATGGAGTATGATGGTGCTGGCGAGATTGAAGCTACCCAACAAAATCCAGATTTCCTATTCGAGGCTATTGATGGTACGATTAGCGCGATAGCTCTACCACCCAATGATCCCAATTACTGGTACCTGGCTACCACCAATGGCCGTTTTTTCTACTCTCATGATGCTGGTAAAAGCTGGTCTCAGACCCTTAATTTCCTTCCAAGAGGCAATTATCTTTATGGGCAAACAATCGAAGTTTCGAAATACAATCCACAGCATGTTTATTTAGGAGGAAGTGGATATTCCAACCCAGCTGTTTTTTTCTCGGAAGATGGTGGACAAAACTTTATCGACCTGAACGAAGGGCTGCCTTCAACTTTGGTCTATGATTTGGCCTTTAATGAGGAAGAAACATTATTATTCGCGGCGACTGAAGCGGGCCCCTATGTCTTTGTCATGCGGGAGCAGAAGTGGTATCCATTACACAATGGCTGCAATCCTGTCCAAACCTATTGGTCGGTTGAATATGTCCCCCAAAATGATATGGTCAGATTTGGTACTTATGGGCGGGGCATTTGGGATTTACATATTACAGGTACTTTATTGACCTCCACAAAAGAGGCCAAACAAGCCTCTATGGAGGTCGATTTATTCCCTAACCCAGTACAGGATCAATTGGCCATCAATTTAGGAGAATCCGAAGGACAATACCTGCTTACAAATGCAAATGGGCAGGCCCTACAGAATGGTCAATTACAATTTGGACAGAATCAAATTGATTTTTCCAGCCTTCCCGCTGGCATTTATTTATTACAAATACGAACCAAAAAAGGAGTCACCAGTAAGAAAATATTAAAACCATAAATTAAAACCTTGTCTATATGTGCAACAAATAAAGAAAACTTGCGTAGCTTACTCATAACACTGGCATAGAAAAATCATCTATGCGTAAATGACTATATTTCTTCCCATTAACCGAGCGTTATGGCAAAAAAAGTACTAATTATTGATGACGAAAACAGTATTCGTCGCACCCTCCGTGAAATTCTAGAGTTTGAAAAGTATCAGGTCGATGAAGCATCTGATGGCCTTGATGCCCTTTCCAAAGTCAAAAAATCAGATTACGATATCATCCTTTTAGATATTAAGATGCCTAAAATGGATGGCATGGACACCTTAGAGCGTTTGCAAATTTTGGTGCCCGATATACCCGTTATTATGATTTCGGGGCATGGCACCATTGAGACTGCTGTTGAAGCTGTACGCAAAGGTGCATTTGACTTTATCAGTAAACCACCAGACCTTAATAGGCTACTCATTACCATTCGAAATGCAATGGATAAGTCTAGTCTGGTTACAGAAGCCAAAGTCCTTAAAAGAAAGGTAGCCAAAAGCAAAGTTCAGAAAATCATTGGTCAATCTGATTCGATTGAGTATATCAAACAAACGATTGAACGTGTTGCACCAACGGATGCAAGAGTACTGGTCACCGGCCCCAACGGTACTGGTAAAGAACTGGTAGCCAGATGGTTGCATGAAAAAAGTCACCGCAGCCCTAATCCTATTGTAGAAGTCAACTGTGCTGCCATTCCGTCTGAGCTTATTGAAAGTGAGCTATTTGGCCACGAAAAAGGCGCCTTTACGTCTGCTCATAAACAACGTATCGGCAAGTTCGAGCAAGCCAATGGCGGTACCTTATTCCTGGATGAAATAGGCGATATGAGCCTTTCTGCACAAGCGAAAGTACTTCGTGCTTTACAAGAAAATAAAATAGCCAGAGTTGGTGGTGACAAAGAAATCAAGGTAGATGTACGTGTCATTGCAGCTACCAACAAAGATTTGAGACAAGCTATTGCCGAGGGTAAATTCAGAGAAGATTTATACCATCGATTGGCGGTAATCATTATCGATGTGCCCGCATTGAATGACCGCCGAGAAGATATTCCGCAGTTGATTCAGCATTTCAACAAAATGATCTGTAAGGAGTATGGTGTGCCCCCCAAACGTTTTGAAGAGGAGGCTATCCAAAAGCTTCAAACGCTTAACTGGAGTGGCAACATTCGCGAATTGCGCAACGTCGTAGAGCGGCTCTTAATCTTGAGTGACCAGGTGGTCACCGCCGCTAACGTTCAGAAAGACGTGCTACCTAATAGTGCCTCTAAAGAGCAGCAACTCCAACATTTGCTGAATCAATTCGATAGTGCGAACGACTTGCATGATTTAATTGATCATCATTTTGCCAGAAGACAGAAGGCAGCTTCCTAGAATAGTGATTTTCTACCTAGGTTTTGTATTTTAGCCGCTCTAATTCTAAATAAATGAACAACCCGAAGAGCGAATCTACGCATCCTATGCTTGAATGGACCCAACCCAATATTAGTGAGAGTGCCTGGACCATGTTCAAAGTTATCTCCGAATTTGTGGAAGGCTTTGAAACCATGCACAAAATTGGCCCTTGTGTCTCCATTTTTGGTTCTGCCAGAACAAAACCTGACCATCCCTATTATTTAAAAGCAGTTGAAATAGCCCGACTCCTCACCTTGGAAGGTTTTGGGGTCATTACTGGCGGTGGCCCAGGAATCATGGAGGCCGGAAACAAGGGCGCCTCTTTATACCGTGGAAAATCTGTAGGCCTCAACATCGAACTTCCTTTTGAGGCAGGCGCCAATCAATATGTCGACATCGATAAGAGTATAGACTTTAGGTATTTCTTCGTACGAAAGGTAGTCTTTGTTAAATTTGCACAAGCTTTCATTGTTTTACCTGGCGGATTGGGTACGATGGATGAATTATTTGAGGTACTTACCTTGGTTCAAACCAAAAAGATCAAACCCATTCCAATTATTCTGATTGGCACCTCCTTCTGGAGTGGGCTCAAAGATTGGATTCAAAACACTATGCTTGGTGAAGGCAATATCAGTGAAAAAGACTTGGATTTGATGCCTATCGTTGATGAACCTGAAGAAGCCATACGGATTATCAAAGAGTTTTATGAGAAAAAAGCAGGACTTTTAGAGCCGAACTACGCATTGTAGTTTTACTGGTGTACTGACGGAAAACCAATTTTCGTCAGTATTATCCTGTCTTTTCAAGTGTAAAGCCGAAGGTAGATCCCAAGTTAGGAGTACTTCTTACATTGATCGTTTGCTGATGGCTCTCGATGATGTGTTTAACGATCGATAGCCCCAGGCCAGAGCCTCCGCGGTCTCTCGATCTACTTTTATCTACTCTATAGAATCTGTCGAAGACATGATTAAGGTGCTCCTTAGGAATGCCAATACCGTTATCTGCTACTTCGACGAGTATATTTTTGTCCATATCGTAGAAACCAACTTTGGTGGTTCCGCCGTCTTTGCCATATTTGACAGAGTTGGCAATTAAGTTGGTGAGTACTTGCCTGACACGCTCTCGGTCTGCTCTCACTTTGAAACCGCTAGATGCGCCATCTTTGAAAAACAATTTAACGTTGTTGGCGATAGCTTTCATTTCCAAATCTTGGAAAACCTCCGTTGTCAAATCCTTGATATCAAATACTTGTAATTCTAGAACGACTTCGCCTGATTCTAGACGTGAAATAGCTTCTAAATCCTGGACAATGGTTTGTAAGCGATCTACATTGGTGGAGGCGCGTTTCAAGAAGCGCATATTCACCGCTTCATCTTCCAATCCACCATCAATCAGAGACTCAATATATCCTTGGATATTAAAAATTGGTGTTTTTAGTTCGTGGGAAATGTCGCCTACAAAATTACGCCTGTACTCTGCCCAAGTTTTGTATTTATTCAGCTCCTGACGTTGATTTTCTGCCCATTCGGCTACTTCTCTTTCTACATCTCCAATGAAATCAGACTTGATATCGACAGATTTGTTCTTTTCTTCTGGTTTGAGTTTTTCTTGGTGAATCGTTTTGTAAATTAATTTGACCTTGCGGTAAATATACTTTTTGAGATAATACAAAATGGTGAAATAGGTTATCGCAAAAGTGGCGATAAAGAACATACCGTACACAAACGGGTTTTCTATTCTAGATTCCAGGAAAAAAAATAAAAGAAAAGAAAGAATTGCCCCACCGATAATCCAACTAGATGAAAGCAGTGCAATTTGCCTAGGAGTTGGATTTTTAAGCATTAAAATTCAAATTTATAACCTATCCCTTTAATGGTTTTAATGTAGTGATCACCAATTTTTTCTCTAAGCTTACGGATATGTACATCAATGGTTCTATTACCAACAATCACATCAGTTCCCCATACTTTATTGAAAATCTCCTCGCGCGAGAAAACTTTACCTGGCTTAGAAACCAATAGATATAAGAGCTCAAATTCTTTTTTGGCTAATTCAATTTCATCATCTCCTCTGATGACACTCACTCTTTCCTTGTCAATAACCAAATCGCCAACTTCAATAACCTCTGCATCAGCATCCGTAGCTGTCCGATCATATCTACGGAGCAAGGCTTTGACTCTAGTTAGAAAGACCCTTGGTCGGATAGGTTTTGTGATATAATCATCCCCTCCAACTTCTAAGGCGGCAATTTGCGAATAATCTTCTTCGCGCGCTGTGAGAAAGGTGATAATGGTTTTATCAAAGGCTTTTTTAGCCCGTAAATTCCGACATACTTCTACTCCATCCATTTTAGGCATCATAATGTCTAAAATGATGAGATTCGGCTTTTCCTTTTCAGCTACTTTAATCCCCTCTTTTCCATCTCCCGCCGTAAATACTTTATATCCTTCTTTCTCAAGTGTATACCTGAGAATATCAAGGATATCTGGTTCATCATCAACCACTAAAATTTTAATCGGATCTGCCATTGTTTTCTAGTTTGATGGATCGAATTATTAGTCATCAAATTCGATCTGTAAAACTAAAGTTATTTCAAGGTACAACCACTTTCACTAGATTAAATAATTGTTAACACTACTCCTGCCACCATTCCGGTGGGAAGATGGTCGCGCCCTCCTCGGCATCACAGGCCAGACAAACCAATGGATAACAGGGAGGCATTGGGCACTCCTGCCAAACGCTGCGCGTGCAAAAGGTATCATTAGCAACTAAAGTTGCTGGTGGAATATACTTGCGTGCTAAAGAGCGTTCGGTTACATAAAAATAACCACTAATCGCATTATCAGGATCACTCAGGTTCGTAAAATTGGAAAAAATCCTGCCCGCAGTGGCTTCAAACATACTACCCGTTCGCTCTACAGCTTGCTCTAATTCCGAAAAATGGCGGAAAGCTCCCTCACTGAGTGATTCTAAAAATGCTGTGTAATAATAGCCTTCTATAAAGTAGTGATTTAAAGGATCTGATGGTAGTGGAAAATTAAGCAGGTAGCTCGCATCTAAAATAGAGCCATCAAAAGTCTGTGGCTTTAAGACTTCTACGTCGGTAGTGATATAGCAAGTCTGCCTGATAAACCCATAGTCCAATTCTGCCTCACTAAGTGGCCGCTCAGTAATTTTATAGGTTCGCTGTGCTCCAATTCGAAATCGGCTCGGCTCCTCCACCCCTTCAATGAGCAAAGGGGTATGCAGATAAAAAGCCACCAGGGTATCGTCTACTTCTTCGTTATCTTCATTAAGCTTGGTTTCTATCTCTATTTGAGTTGAAACCGAGTCGGCTTTAGGTACGGGCAAAAGGGGTTCAGGATTGGAAACGACCTCTACCCCACCTGGAAAAAGAATCTGCAGGTAATATTCTTTAAAATGCGCGATCTTAAAACTTGGATGGTTATCGGGTATTTCGACTCTATAAAAGCCAATTCCTCTCCTATTTAATTCAATAGCGTTTTCCTCGTCATCCCAAATAAAGACCTGGTCGGCATTGATTTGATTCAAACTAGGAATAGTAAAATTAAAAAGTCTATTCAGTTGCACCTCTACTACGGTGGGTCTACCTCTGACCATACTTGCCTGTACCACAAGTCCTTGACCTAAACCCTCTGGCACATCAAAGCTGATCTGGTCCAGACAACTCCACATGAATAAGCCACAAAAAAAAGACAAAACCAGAAAATAAGCAGTACTTAATGGATAACGGGTGTTCATTATGATCTATTGAGATAAAGTCTTTACAATCACTTTTCGAGAGCAATTGTTTTTAAAGTAGAAACAGCTTCAATATAAGAAACTGGATCAATCTTCCTTTTTCTTGGGTTTCCAATCTTTGATATTTTCCCGACGTTCTCCTACTTTTTCAATGGCAAGAGCGTAGGCCTCCTCTAATCGATCTGGATGATAGCGCATAATTTGCATCATATCTACAAAGATAGTAGAGTCAATACCGTGAATCTCATAGATTTGCTGATAATAAGCCCTTGCTAGACTATCTTTAGTTGTACCGTAAGCCCCCTGGAGGGAAGCCTCTGCACCGTGAATATCAATCAATATTTCGGCAGCAAGTTCGGTAGAAACAGGCAAAGTAGGCGCTTGCTCCCGACAGGAAACTAAACCTAGGCTTAAAAAGAGAACACTTACAATGTACTTGGTCATATTATTGGAAATATTGCTTGGGGTAATGAAAGGACTCCACAATCGAATTCTGCCCAGAAAACACTGACCAAGTGGCCGCTGAACTTACAATTTTAATAATTCCGCAAGTCGGAACATTATCTGTAAAAAAGGGCGGAAAATGGTTAGCAACCGATGTAAAAGCAGGATTATGGCCAAAAACCAGCACCGTATTCCAATCTTCATCAAGTCCTTTAATGATATTTAAAATAGCCGAAGGGAATGCCTCATAAATCCGCTCCTCTTTTTTGATAGCCTCCAAAGGAATTCCAAAGGTCGCTCCAAAGGTAGCAGCAGTAGTGATGGCACGCTTGGCAGGGCTACTTACGATCTTATCCACATGACCTAATTGCTCATAAAGGACTTGAGCCATAAAGGGCGCATCTCGCTCTCCACGTTGATTCAAAGGTCTATTAAAATCTCCTAGGCTGGGATCGGCCCAGCTAGACTTGGCATGACGAATAAGGCAAACGGTTTTTTTAGGCACCTTAGGAATGGTTATTTGAGTTTACAAAAAAATTGAATTCTTACTACTCGAACTTTTCAAACTTGTTCTTAGCTTTGTTCGCAAATAGCAAATATATGACAAACAGTTTTAAGGATAAAGTGATATGGATTACTGGTGCATCTTCTGGTATTGGTGAGGCTATGACTTATGCTTTTGCGGAGCAGGATGCCTACCTCGTCATCAGCAGTAGAAAAGAAGCAGAATTACAAAGAGTGAAGGCCAACTGTAAATCTCCAGATCGTATTAAAATCATCCCCTGTGATGTTGCCAAATTCGATACCATCCCTGGTATTGCCGAGCAGGCGATTGCCTACAAGGGGCACTTAGATATCTTGATCAATAATGCCGGAATCTCTCAGAGAGCCCAAGCTGCTGAAACCATTTTTGAGGTAGATCAAAAGATCATGAATGTCAACTACCTAGGGACGGTGGCGATCACCAAAGCAGTTATTCCTCATCTAAAGGCCAGAAAAGCGGGGCAAATTGTGGTTATTTCTAGTGTACTTGGCAAAATGGGTGTGCCATTCCGAAGTGCTTATTGTGCTTCCAAACACGCATTACATGGATTTTTCGATGCATTGAGGGCTGAGTTGTACCGTGACAATATTGATGTGACTATGATTTGCCCTGGTTATGTCAAAACCAATGTCACTATCAATGCATTGACGGGCGACGGTACCCCCAATAACGAAATGGCTCCTTCTACAGCTGCTGGCTATTCGCCTGAAGCCTTCGTTAGAAAAGCGCTAAAGGCCATTGCTCAAAAGAAAAAGGAGGCCTATTTCGCTAAAAAAGAATTAGCAGGTGTCTACCTCAACCGCTTTGTTCCGCTAGTATTCTTTAGAATGATGCGCAAATTCAAATTAAGTTAGGGTGTTGAGCGCACATATTCAAAACCTCCACCATTAGCACCACTGCCTTTGGACCAGGAGGTAAACTCAACACTCAAATAGATATTGTCCTCCTCAAGATGTAGTACGAGCTGCTTGCCTACTACATCTTGAGGGCTACCTACCGCTGCCCTGAAGTTTTTGAATTCAAGATTATCGATCTCATCAATACTCCCAATTGCCCATTTTGTACCAATAGGGCTAGTTGATTTATTAGCTTTTCCAGATTCTTCTTTGGCATTAAAAATCGCACCGCCTGTCACGCCGCGTGTGATCCAGACCGCATCCGTCAGCCGATCTTGGTTGGCTGATTCGTTTGGATCGGTACCTGTATCTTTGGTAAAAGTCAGGTCGGCACCCGTCCATACTACCCGATCATCGGGGTTTTCGCCCCCGGTATTTATATCCATATCTGGCCCAGGCAGGCTATCACTAGTACAGCGAAAAATAAGCATACTGAAAAGGGAAAGAAACAGTAAAAATGAAAGAGACTTGTTCATAGTCAGATTATGGTTTTTATAGGAAATGGTTTAACAAAAAACTGTAATGCAAAGAAAAGGTTTGTCCCGCATTAGACGAATTTAAAAAAGGCGGCAATTAATTTCTTTATACAAAGGCCGTCAAAAGGACTTTTATTTTGATATATTTCATTTTTCGGTACAATATTGCAACCCAAATGACGATTTGGAGTATACAATTATTAATATCTAAGATTTATTATCCCATGAGGTGTAACTATTTACTCTCTAAAGACCGACCGAACATTATAAAATAGTTACAAAGAAGATAAACTATGCGCGCTACTATTCGAAATATTATCCCTTCAATTCTCTTATGGGGAATATCTGTCTGCTTTTTGTCTTCGCAGCTACAAGCCCAAAGCGTCAATTTGGAGCTAATTAATGCAGAAGTACTATGCAGTGGCTTTGGTTCTAATAGCCACGCTATGATCAAAATCAATGCCCAGACTCCTTTTCGATTACCCAACAATGCTGGTTTGGTTTTTGATTGGTACGCTGTCCACGAAAACGCTACCAAAGAATGGAATACGCCTGTAGATAGACGAGTAATACCTCTACCCTGGGAAGGCAGCTACAATATCTGGGTCGTAGCGCGATATGTACACAAATCTACCCTTTCTACCTTCAACGCTGTAAAATCTCCAGTCATCCAAATTAATGTAGAAGAATGCGCTTCTAGTACTAGGAATTATCAAAGACTAAGTCCAAGTACCAGAAGAAATTATTAGCGCAGCAGCAGGACATCACCTGAGATGACACGCACATCACTCTTGAAATCGTCTGTATATTCTATGCGTATATTATATAGGTAGACACCTCCTGGGAGCACCTCTCCATTCAGCAAGCCGTTCCAACCTTTCTCATAATCTGTACTTTGATAGACTTTAGCTCCCCAGCGATTATATACTTCCATTTCAAATGCTGCAATTTGCACAGTTGGCGGTAGTCCAATTTGAAACACGTCATTAAAGCCATCATTATTGGGAGAAAAAGCAGTTGGTTTATAAGCTCTAAAACGGAAACAATCTCTGGTATTTACCACTATGGTATCCGTGAAGATACAGGCTCCATCCACCACTTCAACAAAATAAGTAGCTGCTTCTTGTACCGTAAAGTTTTGTGCACTAGAGCCATCTTGCCAGGTAATCCTGTCTGCACGTTGGTTTACCGATAAAATATAGCTTTGCTCATCGCAGATGGTCGTATCTGGTCCCAAACTGAACGATCGACTTGCTTGGTAATCGACGTTAATTTCATCGGTAAATGGACAATCATTCAAGGTAGCTAGCGCCCGATAGGTCCCTGCACTAGAAACCGACAAGGTATTGGCTCCAGTGCCATCCTGCCATTGAATCAAGTCCGCTTCTGCGTTGACTGTCAGGGTTATTTGATCTCCTTCGCAGAGTAATGTATCGTTCCCCAGACTAAAAATGGGTAGCGGATTATAACTCACATTAATGGTGTCTCCTCCGATGCAGCGATCAACATTTATCCTCACCCCAAATGTCCCTGGACTATTGATCGTATATAGGCCACTAGCGCTACCATCTATCCATTGATAATTGGCATCTCGAATATCAAGATTAAAATTAATCTCTTCTCCATCACAGAGGATCTGATCTTCACCCAATAAATCATCTGGTATTAGGCCGTATTGAACGTTTATTTCATCAGAAAAATCACAGCCATTGATTAAGGTAATCAGGTTGTAGTTGCCCTCTTCAGTGACGGTGATGGTACTACCTGTTGAGCCATTATTCCAAGAGTAGGTTGCTCCTGGCACTTCAGCATTAAGCGTCAGGCTTTCCCCTTCGCATAGTAGCGTATCATTACCTAATTCGAAGCGAGGAAGCGGAGTGAAGGTAAAATTGGCTGTATCAGAGACGATACAATCTTCTAAATTGACGGCCACAAAATAGCTACCATCTGTGCGGACTTCGAAATTGCCATTTCCAGATCCATCTTGCCAAGTATAAGTCGCTCCTGGCTGATTGACATCTAGATTAAAAACATCTTCTTCACAAAGCGTTTGATCCGCACCTAAATCAACAATTGGTAAAGGTCGAATGACTAGTGTCCTGCTATCTTGGTAAGTACAATTATCTAAGGTCGCTTCTAAAGCATAAGCGCCTCCCTCATTTATGGTAATCATGGGATCAGTACTTCCATTACTCCAAGAATAGGCAGCTCCCATCAAACTTGTACCATCAAAAGTAACGGATTCGCCGGCACAAATGGAGGTATCTGTTCCCAGTTCAAAGCGTGGTAAAGGATTGAAAGTAAAATTAACCGTATCACTAAGGATACAATTGGCCAAATCTACCGCTACAAAATAAGTACCGGTATTGGAGACGGTAAAAGTTTCTGCTACACTACCATCTTGCCACTGGAAACTTGCTCCCTGCTGAGCAACATCCAAAATAAACTCTTCTTCTTCACATAATACCTGATCTTCGCCTAAATCTACTATTGGCAAGGGCCTTACTTCCAAAGACCGCGTACCTACGAATACACAATCATCTAATGTTGCCTCCAAAGCGTATAGCCCCGCTGTGCTAACCCTTAGTGTTGGGTTCGTACTTCCGTCGCTCCATTCATAAGTAGTACCGGCCAAACTTGTACCATCAAAGGTAACTGACTCGCCTTCACAAATAGAGGTATCTGTCCCTAATTCAAACCTTGGAAATGGCTTATACATCAGCTCGAAGGTATCAGAAAGGATACATTGGTCGAGATCAACACGCACGAAATATGTACCTGCTTGCTCAGCAGTAAAAGTTCTATTCCTACTACCGTCTTGCCACAGGTAGCTAGCACCTAATTGAGTGACGACCAAGTCTAAATCTTTTCCTTCACAGATCGTGGTATCATTTCCTAGGTCAAATACAGGTAGGGGTTTCTGCCCCAGATTAAAGACATCCGCAAAGCTACAACCGTTCAAGGTAGCTTGTAGGGCATAAGAGCCCGGGTTGGAGGCCGACAAAGTGGGCATGCTTGAACCATCACTCCATTCGTAGATGGTACCTGCTAAGCTAGTTCCATCTAATAAAAAGGCATCTCCCTCACAGATGATGGTATCTTCTCCCAAATTAAAGCGCGGTAATTCCTGGATCGCTATATTTATCGTATCGAATGCAGGGCATCCATTCACATTTACTTCAAGGAAATAAGCACCAGCTTGATCTACACTGATAGTTTCCGTAGTGGAATTATCGGACCAATTATAACTAGCACCAGCCAGAGTAGCACCTAAAAGGATATTGGTTTCATCACAGATCGTAGTATCATTGCCTAAATCCAGGTCAATCGGAGCATAATAATTTACTTGGATACTGTCTCTGGTAGCACACTGTCGATAAGCGACATCTACCCAATAAACACCAGAAGTCCCTACTTCAAAATTGGGGAGATCACTGCCATCGAGCCAGCGGTAGGTCGCCGTATCTGTCAGCGCATTCAGCAACAAAGTAGAATCTGCACACATAGTCGTATCGGCACCTAAACTAAAGACTGGATACTCAATATATTCTACCACTGTTGAATCTGAAGAGGTACAACCCGTCAATTCTAGGCTTACTTTGTATTCACCTGGGCTCCTTACTGTAAAATTCTGACTAGTGGAACCATCCTGCCATAGATAAGACATCCCCACCAAATCTAATCCCGCTTCAAGTAAAAAAGTATCTCCTATACAAACAAAAGTAGTCGTGTCAGGTAAATCGGCTAGGAATGCATCGGGAGGTAAAACCACGACGGTATCTGTAATTGTACAAGCATTGGAGAAGTTTACGGTAGCGAAATAGGTACCTGGTTGGTCGGTTACAAAGGTCGCTTCTGTACTACCATCCTGCCATAAATAAGTCTCTCTAATACTAAAATTATTAGCATCCAATTCGACTGTAGAACTTGCGCATAAAGCTCTATCAATACCCAGAAACCCTTCTTCCTCATACTGTTCTAAAGACCCGAATATCCAGTTGGTATTATTATCGATATCTATTGATCCATTACCTGCATAAAAGTCGACTGATCCCACTGCTCGTATATCTCGCATCTGCACAAAATCTGCTTTTACTAAAGCTTCATCCATCACTAAATCTGCTTGTTGTCCTGTCGTAGAGGAACGCAATTCGATTTGACTACAGTTATTCGCATAAATTTGGACATATTCATCAGCTCTCAATTGTCCAGCAGGATCCAACTGATAGGACTTGCCGGGAGTGAGTATCAGCGTATCCCCATAAAAACTGCCTTCAAATAAAGCATTATTTCGGATTTCTAAATGATTATACGTAGAGCTATCCATTTCAGTGCTTAAATCCTTTATATTGGCTAATCCGGATGGGTTAGAGAACAACATTTTGTCAAAGGTAAAACCATCGTATAACCATAATTCAATTGTCCCATCTTGGGTGAACTCTACAAGAGAGTTGTCCATTTTCTGACTAAGGTTACTACCTCGGCTGATCGTCCAAGAGGCGAAAAGATTTCGGCTACCATTAAACTGCCAATGAGAGCCTGATATATCTAATTCTTTTTCATTGTCAGAATAGAAGGTGGTACCTACGGAGATGATGGTGTTAGAATCTGATCGAAGACTTCCCGAACTGTGGTTGAAATAATGGATATTTAGTGTATCTCCCAATACCCAAGAACCTTTACCTTCGAAAACCGCCGTCCAAAAATACAAGCCCTTGGTATCTACCAATTGATCTGTACTATCCGTTCTAAAACGAATATGAGTACCCAACAAGGTCATACTATCAGAAAAGATCAGATCACCGAATTGTTGATGGTCAAAAAATCTAAATTCTGGCATAAATCCTACAGTTGTCCAATCCAGTATTTTCGAATAGGAAGTACTGTCTGCTCTCACAGATTGACCTGCTGTGGAAAAGGAATTTTCATCAAAATATACATTATCTCTTGGGCTTGGAGGGCATTCGCCTCCCGGGCCACCACTACCCAAAGACCAATGAGATCGATCGTACCAATAGCCACCATCGCCGACCCAAAATAAATCTCTGGCAGCCAATTCATTGATGGTCCAATTCAAATTATTCCCAAGATCTACCGCATCATTAGCAATCAATTCAAAGCTAGAATTATTATGAATATCCTCTAGAATTACATTGGAGATGGTATTGTTTTTAGTCGGTTCAAAAAAGACAGACTCCCCTCCAATTTCACTACGTATCTCTACAAAAGCATCACAATCTCCATTGACAATGAGGGTATCAAAACGCACGGTATCCTGGGGTTGTATTTTAAGACTATAACCTGCAAATGTTTCTAAATGCTTGGCATAAATAGTGTTGTCAAAGTAATTATTGCCGTACATAATCAAGGTGTCATAGCTAACCAACTGGATGGGGTTGGTATAATTACCTTGAAAGCCTCCATTCGACATAATGACTTTGTGAAAATGAATAGGCTCAACCCCTTGAGGATAAAAAGCGCCACTATAGAACATTTCGATGGTAGAAGTCCCTGCGTCAAAATTCAGGTTAGTTGTTCTCACCTCAAACCTTAAAAAGGTACGAATAGGCTCTTCTGTAATCAGAATATAAGAATTGGTAAACTCCAGCGTTCGGTTAGTTTCTGTAAGACTATAAAACCTCCTGAACCGAATAAACTGATCGTTGGTATTGAGGTGTCCATTCTCAAAGTATATATCTGTATTTAATTGTAGAGAATCTTGCAGGGTCCATTGACCAGAACCTTCAAAATAGACATCATTTAAGAGGACATTACCGCCTGTACTGATCGTTTGACCTAGTGTATCTGCTTCAAAAATAATGACTCCCGCAAAGTTGTTGGTCATATCAGTCGCCCATGCTAGCGAGCCAAATATTTGTAGATTCTTATCTCCTGTACTCATTAGAGTGGGATTGCCGTTTACTCCTTGCCAGATCATTGATTTACAATAGGCATTTTCAACATTCACCATGACGATGTCCATTGGATTCGCGAAAGAATTGGCATCAAAAATGACATCTTCGCCTGGTGTAGGAATACAGGCTCCCCCCGGACCTCCACTAGTAAAAGACCAGTTCGCCGGATTATCCCACATACCAGTACCACCTACCCAAAAGAGCTGGTCATAAGATTTGGTATTGATGGTCCAGCCTTGGTTATTCCCCAAATCCACACTATTATTAGCTAAAAAGGTCGCAGAACCACTAGTATGTATATCTCGAATGGTTGTTTCTTCTACTAAAATAGTATCCGTATTTGAAGAAAATATGACGGGTAGACCTCGAGTCGCAGAGATCAATTGTGTGGGTTCTTCACAAGTTCCCTGAGACTCTAAATGGCCGATTTCATAAGTTAAACCACCAAAGAAAAGATGATTTTTCCCCCCACCAATAATTAAGGAATCGACAATGAGTTCATCTTCGTAGGCCGCATTATTCTGCACTTCTAAATAGCCAATACGCAGGGGCGAAGCTGTAAGCGAGCGTACACGAGTCCTACCGAACTCACTCGTCACCGTGATTCGATCAATTCCATTTTCTCCAAAATTGAATCGATTTAAAATAGATATGTTGGCGCCATTTAGGGTAAAGGAGGTATTCGCCAATTGGAATCGATCCGCTACACTAGCATCTCCATCGATGTATAAGGTCCAGGAATCGGTCGTATTAGGTATATCTACTCCTGTTAGGATGACCTGGGAACGCCCAAAATCTACGCCACTAGTTGCACCAAAGCTATTGAGGCTCATCCGCTGAGCGATAATCTGAAAGTTGGCACTCCGGAAGATACCTTCCTGAAAAAACAGTACACCACCCACCACTAAAGCCGATGCCAATTCCCAGCTCGCCTGTACTCCATTGAAGTAGACATTCTGATTAAACATCTGGCCAGCCAAATCAATGATATTATCAACTTCTGCACCCTGGAAAGCAACATCTCCTTGATAATCAAAAGTCATAGATGCATTCAACTCGAAACTACCAAAGACGTTCAAGGTACCAGAAGCTGGACCAATTAAACTTGCGCCTTGTAAATCGCCTTGAAAAATCAGGCTTCTCACAAATATAATGTCCGACTCAATGGTTACGGTTTGATTGGGTCCCGTAAAGGAGTTGGCGTCAAAAAAGACATTATCCTCCGAAGAGGGGATACTATTGTGATTGATGTTACCACCAGACTGGGTCGCCCAGTGAGAAAGATCTGACCAATTTCCTGAATCGCCGACCCAGAAATAATCAGCTGCAAAGCTGAATTGAACCGTAAATAGCGAAAATACGAGTAGTAAAAGTGCTCTCATGTAGGTGTAGACTTACTTAAGGTAGTTTAAAATGGCCTCTTCAGGGAGGCAAATTAAAAAAGTATTCAATTAATAATTGACTGCTTTATGAAAAACTTACAGGAAGGGTGAAATCGAAGGTATAATCTTAAAACAAATAAGAAACGGAATTTCCTTGTTTTATATTTTACCTTCGATCAATAAAGAATAAGTCTAGTCTAATTCGATGATATATACGGTCATTGGGGCTAAAGCAATTTCATTTTTAAAGGTGAATTTTTCGCCTGATAATATATCTTCTCCTTTTTGATGACCCTCAAGCATTTCCCCAAAACGATCTAAAGCTAAACTTGAGGCTTCTCTGTTTTTATTCAAAACCACCATCACTTTTTCTTCATCATTATATCTGAAGTAGACATAGCTGCCATTCTGAGGTACAAAGTGGACCAATTTTCCTTCGTGAATCACGGTCTTTTCTTTACGCCAGTTTAATAGCTTTTTAAGAAAGTCTTGGCCCTCTTTTTGTTGATCTGTCAAACCCTCGCCCGTACGCGCATTAACCTCATCTCCTTTCCAACCACCTGGAAAGTCACTTCTGATAATTCCATGATCGGTGGTGCCAGGATTGGTCATCAATATCTCGGACCCGTAATAGATTTGAGGAATGCCTCGCGTAGTTACCGTAAAGGCCATAGCCATTTTCCATAAGTCATAATCTTCATTCAACTGAGTGAAAATTCTGCTCATGTCATGATTATCCGAGAAAGTCACAAGATTAAAAGGATCAGGATATAAAAAATCTTGTGCCAACATCTCGTAAAGATCAATCAGGCCATCGCTCCAAGATTCTTCTGCATTTAATGCCTTGACCATAGTCGCTTGCAAGGGAAAATCCATCAAACTGGGAAGAAAAGAGGTATAGCCATTGGGGTTTTCTTTCCCCCTTTGCCAATAGGAAACTATGGTAGGACTTTCATACCACTCCTCTCCTACTATATTGAAATCTGGATACTCCTCCATCACCCTTTTGGTCCATTCTGTCATATATTCCTCATCAGGATAAGGGTAGGTATCCATTCTGATGCCAGCCAATCCAAGGTACTCAATCCACCAAATACCATTCTGGATAAGATAGGTCGCCATTAAAGGATTGCGTTGATTCAAATCAGGCATGGTAGGTACAAACCATCCATCAGAGAAAATTTTCTTGTCTAGTTGAGAAGCATAAGGGTCTTGTAGCAATGATTTGCGGTGATTAGTTTCTGTATATGCTTCCCACTCGTTGATCCAGTCTTTGCTGGGTTTATCTTTCATCCACCAATGATTCAAACCGCAGTGATTGACAATCATATCCATGATCATATCGATACCTAAACTGCGTGCACGCATGGCCAAGCGCTTATAATCCTCATTGGTACCAAAGCGAGAATCAACCTTATAGAAATCTGTAGTCGAATAACCAT
The DNA here is from genome assembly GCA_042095835.1 of Saprospiraceae bacterium. Lineage (GTDB taxonomy): Bacteria > Bacteroidota > Bacteroidia > Chitinophagales > Saprospiraceae > DATFKA01. The sequence goes on along the minus strand of JBELML010000005.1, from coordinate 43,856 downwards.
GATAGGAGTAATTTTCCATATCATTTTCCAGCAATGGATTCAACCAAACTGCCGTGAACCCAAGGTCTTTAATATAAGGAAGATGTTCTTCTACACCTACAATATCTCCTCCATGTCGGCCTCCTTTATTACTACGATCCACAGTCTCCAATAAACCATCAACACTATCATTGCTAGCATCTCCGTTACCAAAACGATCTGGTGTGATGAGATACAAGACATCTGAGTTATCAAACCCTTTGATCTCACCTGCTCGCCATTGTCTGCGCTTTAGTTCATATTCGTGGCTTTCTACCACCCGATTGCCGTCCATGAAATTGATAGCTACTTTCCCTGGTCGAGCCTCTTCAGAAATAACCAAATCCAAGAAGATATAATTAGGACTATCCACTTTCCTGATTTGTTGTAAACTCACGCCTTGGTGACTGATGACTGGCCGCCATTCGCCAATACCTTTTCCGTGAACTAATAATTGTAGGTTCTGATTTTTCATACCTGTCCACCAGAACGGCGGCTCGATACGCTCTACTTTGTCCTGCGAAAAAGCCAAGAGTGGAAGAAGAAATAATAATAAAAATAGTCGCGTCTGTTTCATATCTAATGTTGTAATGAGAGAAAACATAATACATAGCACATAATACATCACACATAGCACTTGGCACTTGGCATCATATCACCCGACCAACTGATCCTCAATGGATTTAGTGATGGCACTTTCTACCTCTCCGGTATGAGCAGTTGATTTAGGTTCGATGAGCATGATTTTGCATTCTTGCACTGCGGATACTTTATGGTTGACCCCTTTTTTGACGATATATAAGTCTCCTGCTTTCATGGTGAAAGGAGCTTTACCCTCTTCTTCGAAAAGGAGCTCGCCATCTACGATGTAGAAAAGCTCGTCTTCGTTTTTATGGTTATGCCAAGGAATATCGTCTCCTTTGATCTTTGCAAGCTTGACAAAAGTATCATTTACTTCTCCAATAACTTTAGGAGAAAAATAAGCCTGAATAGATTCAAATTGCTGGATGAGTTGCATCTTTTTTAGGGATGAATATACCAATAATCCGGAAAGTACAAGGAATCTTAGATCACTCCTTTGGAGCGATAGCTTTTTCTAAATCCTCTAAGTCTTCGACTGCTGCTAACTCTAATGCTGAGACACCGATTGCTCTTAATTCTCCTAAACCAGATTCTACGTCTTTAGCACCTTCCAGACCTTTAATGAGATAATAATAAACAACACCTTTCAGAAGGATACCTCTATAAATGTAGCTGACATCAACCAGAATGGTCAATAACCAATAAACACTAAAAATAATAACCACCGAATATAGCCATCGAGTAGGACTTTTGCCTAATCTTAAGGCAGCGACAAGATAAATGATTGCTAAAAAGACTCCTTCAACTACTGCCTCGGTTGTGTTTATAGGTCGCATTATAGCAGTATACCCTATAGATATAATCGAAAGGATGACCAATACAACTAGCAAAATTTTAGCCTTTCTTAATTCCTTTAAGCCAAAATTTACTCTTGTCTTTAAACTATTGATTTTTAATACGGTGGCGCGATCATACACTAGAGGTTGGTGTTGAAAGTCCTCATCAAGGATAGAATTGTTCATGATTAACTGGAGTTAATGGTTTTTAATCAGGGAATAAAGATAAAAAAGGATGGAAATAATTTTAAGTACAGGTTTAAAAAAGGTTCAATTTTTCTAGCTTTCGAATAGCTAGTAGATAGGGCTCTGGAAGGCGAAGTTGCTTTCACAACTTCACCTTATCTTTTTCGATGGTCACGTCACTTTACAAGATAAACGGGAGGGCAAACAAGGCCATCCAAGAACCTAAAATGATGACACCCGTGACGATTTTAGCAAAATTTTTCATACGTGCATGGAATTAAAAATGAACAATGGGATTAAAAATCACCAAAAGAATCTGGTGATATTCTTTTGACACTTTCTTAACAAAAAGTCACATCCTTTTATTGTTCCTACCGCACCCTCGCCCAAACAAACCATTGCCCCAATAGATAAGTGCCTAATTTTCTTCGACGAAATGTTAAATTTTCATTTATTACGACGATTGTCGTAGAAAAACTTGCTATTACGACACCTGTCGTATATATTTGCAGCGTACAAAGATAGAAACCAAACTGTCTAAACGAAGTTTAACTCTTTTAAATACGAATTATGTCTACTTCTAAGAAATACGAACCAAGCGACGCAGAACTAGAGATTCTGCAAGTACTTTGGGCGTATCAACCCGCTACGGTCAAAACCGTACATGAGGAGATTTCTAAAAAACGAGCCGCAGAGAATCGGGATGAAGTAGGCTATACCACTATACTGAAACAAATGCAGCGCATGTTCAAATCCGATAAAAAGGCCATCATGCTCAGCAGAGAAATACAAGGAAAACAGCATTACTACACTGCCATTCCTGAAAAGGAAGATATTCAATCTACCCTGACGGATAAACTAGTCGATAAAGCCTTCAGCGGCTCTGCCATGCAAATGGTAATGCACGCCCTAGGCCAAGGCAAAACTACGCCAGCAGAACTTGAAGCCTTACAAAAATGGTTGGACCAACAAACTGAAGAATAATGAGCAGTACCTTACTAAATCACCCGATTGTAATGGCCCTTGGATGGACCTTAATTCATTCTTTATGGCTTGCTTTATTTGTTGCGCTAATCGTAAGGCTCATTTGGCTGAGAATTGATAGTCAGAAAGCAGAATTGCGCTATCGAATCAGTTTGTTGGCCATGCTTGGCATCCTGCTAGGGTCGGCGAGTGTATTCAGCTATTATTTAGGACAATATAGTGCCAGCTACGGATTAGATGAGGCCGGATTGGCTTACCGACTAAGCGAAGGAAGTACACTTATTGATCCCATTTTAATGAGTTTTAGTGCTAATGCTGATTTTACTATACATACCTTTTGGAACCAAATAGAAAACTATCTCCCTATCCTGGTTTTGCTATGGATATTGGGCACTCTACTCATGGGCATTCGCCTGGGCGGTAGTTGGTATTACTTGCATCATTTAGGAAAAAAGGGGCTAATGGAGCCCGGTACAGATTTGAAAAGACAGTTTGGTGATCTTTGTACAAAAATGGGGATTTATCGTCCCGTCCAACTGTTCTTATCCGATCGTATCAATGAACCGATCACTCTGAAACATATAAAACCAATCATCTTGTTTCCGGTGGGATTAGTTACACAATTAAGTATCGAGCAGGTAGAAGTCATCTTGTTGCATGAGCTCGCTCATATTAGAAGACACGACTACCTCATTAATTGGATGCAATCGATTTTAGAACTATTGTTTTTCTATCATCCGGCAGTATGGTGGTTATCCACCCAGGTAAGAGAAGCACGGGAGCATTGCTGTGACGACCTCGTCTTGAAGGCGGGTCAACGAGGCAAGATGCTTTATGCGCGGACACTCACCCAAGTCTCTGCCTATTCCATCAATTCTAAATCGAAATTAGCCATGTCTTATAATGGAAATAATCAATCTTTCACTCAACGTGTAAAACGTCTTTTTGGTCAAGCAGATCAAGGTCTAGATTGGCGCAAAGCCTTTCTATCTGGCGCAATGGCTTTGCTTATCGGAATCTTGTTTCTAAGTAATACCGTGCAACTATCGGCAGAAACGGATTTACCACCAGCCAGCCCAGATACAGAAATTGTCATTAAAAAGGATACCATTCCTACTTGGCAAAAAGAGCTTTTAAAAGAAAACCCTAATCGCGAGCCTGCTATATTTTTAGACAGAAAGCTTATTGGATATGGAGAGCAAGCCAAAGCTAAAATAGACCAGTCTAAAGTTATCACCGTCAAAGAATACCCAGCAGAATGGGCCATGCTTGACTTTGGGAAGGAAGCTAGATGGGGAGCAGTGACCTATTTTACCCAAAAAACGGTAAAAAAAGAGCCTCAACAAGAAGCCATAGAAGGTAAAAAAGCCGCTCCTGCTAATCCATTTGATTTTATTGAGAAACTGGAACCAGAGCTGCGTCCACAGATCATTATTGATGGCGAAACCATGAAGCCGGGTATTGATCTATCTAGCATCCTTAAGCCAGAAGATATCGCAACGATCAATGTCTATAAAGGTAAATCAGCAAAAGAGGCCTTTGACGTTGACGAAGGAGGTGTAGTGGAAATCATTACCAAAAAAAGGAAAAAGTCCACCTCTATCAACTTTGGAGAAGAGGGAGATATCAATAAATCTGTCTTTAAAGTGGGTGTAGATGGCGAAGAAAAAGTGGTTGACCCCTTAGTTGTATTAGATAATAAAGTATTGGGCAGACAAAGCCAACTAGAAGATAATATCAACATGGAAAAGGTAGCAATGGCGATCTTTAAAGGACCAGACCCACAACTTTTCAATCAATATGGCAAAGAAGCGAAAGATGGTGTATTGCTACTTAGCAGCGAAGTTCCAAAAACCCAAGTAGTAGTAGAGGGTTTTGAAAAAACAGAGGAGGCTAAAAATGATTCGGACATCAAAACCGATTTAAAACTGAGTATCAGTAATCCAAACGCTGAAGAAAAGCCCCTATACGTCGTCGATGGTGTTAAAATGGGCCGAGAATTGGATATCAACAAGGATATCGATCCTGAAAATATTGCCACTGTAAATGTTTTCAAAGGAGAAAGTGCAATTGCTAAATGGGGCGAGGAAGGTGCTCAAGGTGTAGTAGTCATCAATACCAAGCAAAAATCAGATACAAAGCTCGATGCAACAAACGAGGAATTCCAAAACAAATTAGTCTTTCTGAACGGCAAAAAATTGGGCTTGTGGAAAGATGTCAACACCCAAATTGATAAAAACCTGATCAAGGAGGTGAAAATGTATGGAAAAGGGTATGCCCCTGATAAATACAAAGCCTACAATGACCAAGAGTTGGTAATAATAGGCTATAAAAATGGAGCCAATCAATTTAAAGTCGAGTCTGTTTATGAAGAAGCCCCTGCCAAGGATCAATTCAAAGAAATCCCAAAAGATGAGGCTAAGGCCCCAATTATCATATCCAATATTTCTAAATCGAATCCCGCGCAGCCTTTATTTGTAGTCAATGAAAAAGTACTGGGTATAAGTGAGGATTTAATCAACAAGCTACAACCGGAGGATATTGAATCTATCACTGTTCTTAAAGACGTAAGTGCCATCAAAAAATATGGGCAGGATGGTAAAGATGGAGTGATTGAGATATACCTAAAAGGTTACAAGCCAAAGAAACAGAACAGAAAGAATAGGAAAAAAGGAAAGGCAGAAAAAACAACCACCATCTCTAAAATGCCTACGGTCACAGGATATCAAAAGCCGGTAAAGGTGGACAAAAAAGCTACAGATCTTGATGCTTTACCAAGCCCTAATGCTACCGCTACGCCTATTCAATCGTTGGTAGAAGGGCTCAAAATTTTCCCTAATCCATTTAGTCAAAATATAGCGGTGAGTTTCAATTTACCAGAAGCAGGAAGAATGCGCGTCAGCGTTTTTGATAATGCTGGAAAGCTAGTGAAGGTACTCGCCGACGAAGATATGCAAGCTGGCTACCAAGAGTTTGTATGGCAAGGAACAAACGTTGCGGCCGGCAACTATACACTTGTCCTAGACAACGGAAGCGGCATCAAAATGTCAAAGAACATCGTGAAGCAGTAATTTTTTGAACCACAGTAGGCACATAGTGATCATAAGCACTATGGTTTCTATTGTTCCTATTGTGGTTCAAAAATATTTTACAGAAGTTACCGTTACTTTGGAAAGATCCTTTTTATGTCCCTAGTACAAAAAATTTCTCGTCTTCTTTTTTTCCTTGGTCTTCTTTTACCATCATATAGCTTTTCACAAGATTCCATCCCATCCGAAGCTTTCCGAAAAGGCATCGCTCAAGCTTACGATTTAGAGAATGCTCCACCTTTGTTCATTTATAATGACCTCGTATTAGGTAACAATATTGATGACTTTGTGGAGATCATTAGCGCTGAAAAAGGCGAATTCCATCCGCTCTATATTCCATACCTAAAATTGGTGCTAGGCAATAAGGAAGTAGACAAATACGGCCCACTCGCTGAATCTGGTATTATCCATGCAAATTATCTTAAGCTACCTGAGTTATTCACCGCAGACATAGCCATCTATGAACTATTAAAGGAAACAAAAGATTTCATCGCCATTCTCGAAATACTCAGTCCCCAGAAACCACAGATTGAAATCTATAATGCGGCTCAAGGACTTCCAAGTTATGCTCAAATATTAATAAGCAAAAACAATGATTGGTCTACCTTTCTGCTGCTGCTCAATGGCGAAACAATGGGAAAAGGGCAAGATATCTTAGAGGAGGTTTTAAAAAAGGTTGATAAAAGACTAGTAGAAATAGAGGAATACTTCCCACCTCAATCCGAGAAAAAATATGGAGTACAAGCAAAGTTAGGTGCCCTCAACTTTATCACTCGAAAAAGCCCAGAACAAGCACCCGAAAAGAAAGCACCCATCCTGTATTATGGAGAAGACATTCCAAGTATCAAGCAGCTCGTCCAAACTTATGCCAAAGGCCAGGAAAGCAAACCGTTTTACCTCAATGACCAGGCTATAAAAGCAGATATCCTAGCTGCAACTATTCAATCGAAAGGCCAAGTTATTGATTGGGTAATGATTGTATATGACGACCGATTTACAGAAGAACACGGAGAAAAGGTAGCCAATGGTGGCGTATTTATACAACTCAAATAGCCTCTATAGTTCCAACTCCATCTGAATATCACAACGTGCATAGGGCGAGGGTCTCCCAAAAATCTCTTTAAAGCCTAATTTTTGATAGAGGCGAATTGCTGGAGCGAGCACCCGATTACTTTCAATGTATAATTTTTTATCGCTCAGCTCCCTGGCTTTCTCGATAGCTGCCTGCCCCAACATCCAGCCTACACCTTTACCGCGCGCCTCTGGGGCTACTCCCATTTTCACCAGTTCAAAATCATATTCGGGGTCCTCCATTTTCAGAAGGGCACAGACACCTATTGGCTTACCCGCTTCTACCGCCACCAAAATATGCCCACCTGGGTCAAGGATATACTCCTGAGGATGGTCAAGTGCTTTATAATCACCTTCTTCCATATCAAAATAATGGCTAATCCATTGTACATTAATGGCACGAAAGGCCTGCTGATATTCAGGTTTATAATCTACAATTGTTATCTGCTGCTCCATTTATATGCTCCTTTATTACTATAAGTAGATGTTCACAATTAACTATAAGCACCTACTTAACCAATATTACATAAGCCTTTTCAATTCCGCAAGATTCTTTTAAGGAAAAACTAGAGGTGCTAACAAAAATACTTATCGACAGTAGATTAGCCTACCATTAAGGCGCTACTTAAACCTTTGGTTAATCCATCTCCAATCCCGCTACCACTCGTAATTAGTACAGCCCTAAATAACTCACTTTCAGAATATTACAGATTTTTTCGATCCTTCAGCGAGTCGTAACACTGTACTTAAATTGATTCGCTTTAAACGGGTTGCCCGATTACCTTTAAACTTGTCGTAAAACAACATAAATAACAAAAGCAAATACGCGTGAGCGAATTGAATAAATATAGCCGTACTCTCACTCAAGATGTAACCCAACCAGCTGCCCAGGCCATGCTATATGGCATTGGTTTGACAGACGAAGACATGCACAAAGCCCAAGTGGGAATTGTCAGTACCGGCTGGGAAGGCAACACCTGTAATATGCACCTTAATGGCTTGGCTGCTCAAGTTAAAGAAGGTATTAACAAGGAAGATTTAATCGGCCTTATTTTTCATACAATTGGGGTAAGTGATGGTATGTCAATGGGTACAAGTGGTATGCGTTTTTCGCTTCCCTCAAGAGATATTATTGCAGATTCCATTGAGACCGTAGCATCTGCTCAATGGTACGATGCAGTAGTGGCAGTAGTAGGCTGTGATAAAAATATGCCTGGTGCTATGATCGCTCTAGGTCGTCTGAACCGACCCGCTATCCTTGTTTATGGTGGTACCATCAGTCCAGGATGTCATGCCGACAAGGTTTTAGATATTGTCTCGGCTTTCGAGGCCCTAGGAGAGAAAAATGCCGGAACCATTGATGAGCAAGAGTTCAAGGCAGTTATCAAAAATGCTTGCCCTGGTCCAGGTGCCTGTGGAGGGATGTACACCGCTAATACAATGGCTAGTGCGATTGAGGCGATGGGTATGAGTCTCCCTAATAATTCTTCTATACCTGCCAATTCAAAAGATAAGGAAGAGGAGTGTCTACGCATTGGTAAGGCCATGCGAGCACTACTAGAAAAAGATATCAAGCCCAGAGATATCATGACCAAGGCGGCCTTCGAAAATGCAATGACTACGATTATTGCTTTGGGAGGTTCTACCAATGCGGTTTTACACATCATCGCAATGGCTCGCTCCGTAGGAGTAGACATTGGTATAGATGATTTTCAACGCCTAAGTGATAAAACGCCTTTTATAGCGGATTTGAAACCTAGCGGTAAATACGTAATGGAGGATTTATTTAATATTGGTGGTGTACCTGCTGTTATGAAATATTTACTAGCAGAAGGGATGCTCGATGGTACTTGCCTAACAGTAACCGGTAAAACCCTGGCAGAAAACCTTGCCGAGGTACCGGACCTTAAAGAAGGACAAGAGATTATTAAACCTCTAGCTGAGCCTATTAAGGAATCAGGCCACTTACAAATTCTTTATGGTAATTTGGCAACCGAAGGATCGGTAGCTAAAATCACTGGAAAAGAAGGACTGCACTTCCAAGGAAAAGCTAAAGTTTTTGATTCTGAGCCGGAAGCTAACGCCGCTATCATTGGCAAGCAAATCCAGGAAGGAGACGTCATCGTCATTCGCTATTGTGGCCCGAAAGGCGGCCCTGGCATGCCGGAAATGCTCAAACCTACCTCAGCTATTATGGGAGAAGGCTTAGGAAAAAAAGTCGCCCTCATTACCGACGGTAGGTTTAGTGGAGGAACACATGGTTTTGTGGTAGGACATATCACTCCAGAAGCTCAAGTAGGAGGCTTGATTGGCCTTTTGCAAGATGGAGACATCATCACCATCGATGCAGAAAAAAATGTACTCGAAGTAGATCTTTCTGAGGCAGAAATTGCCAAACGGAAAGGCCAATGGGTTGCACCTCCATTAAAAGCCAGTACAGGACTTTTAAGAAAATATGCCAAGAATGTAGCCTCCGCTAGTTTGGGTTGTGTAACAGATGAAGTTTAGAAAAAACTAATTATTATAAAAAATTTGGAGGCAAAGCTCCGGATTATTAATTCTCAGCAGAATGGAGACAAAGCAAACAGTGGCCGCACCTGAAAGGCCCAAAAAAGTAGAAACGATTAGTGGGGCCGAAGCAGTGTTGCGTTGCCTCATTGCAGAGGATGTAGATACCATCTTTGGCTATCCTGGTGGAGCAATCATGCCGGTTTACGATGCCTTATATCATTACCAAGACCAACTTCAGCATGTCCTTCCACGACATGAACAGGGTGCCATTCACGCTGCTGAAGGCTATGCGCGAGTCACGCGACGTACCGGAGTATGTATGGCCACTTCTGGACCTGGTGCCATGAATTTGGTCACTGGCATGGGCGATGCTATGCTTGATTCAACGCCCTTGGTGTGTATCACAGGTCAAGTTTTTGCGCATCTGCTTGGATCAGACGCCTTTCAAGAGACTGATGTTGTGGGCTGTACTATGCCCGTCTCTAAATGGAATTACCAGATTACGAAAGCCGAGGAAATTCCCGAGGTTTTTGCAAAAGCCTTTTATATCGCCAATAGCGGGAGACCAGGGCCTGTAGTGATCGATATTACTAAAAATGCACAAATCGAATCTTTCGATTTCCAGTATGAGAAAATCTCTTTCATTAGGTCTTATCATCCACTTCCGAAGCCCAAAGAAGACCATTTACGTCAAGCTGCCAAACTGATCAACGAAGCCAAGAAACCGTATATCTTAGCTGGCCACGGTATCCAAATCTCCCATGCTCAAGAGGTATTCCTAGATTTTGTTGAGAAAACGGGGATACCTGTTGGAGCTACCATACATGGTCTTTCTTCCATGTCCTCTGATCATCCATTGTTTACCGGAATGCTTGGCATGCACGGCAACTATGGTCCCAATATCAAGCAAAATGAATGCGATGTTTTAATCGCCATAGGAATGCGCTTTGATGATCGGGTGACGGGCCGCCTAGATAAATATGTAAAGCAAGCTAAGGTCATTCATATCGAAATTGATCCTTCAGAAATCAATAAAAATGTACACGCGCATGTGCCATTGCTTTCTGATGCTAAACTGGCTTTAGAAGCACTACTCCCTTTAGTAGATAAAAAATCTTATCCCGAATGGCTAGCAGAATTTGCAGCATGCGAAAAGATCGAAAAAGCCAAAGTAATCGATAAAGATTTAGAAGCATCTGCCAATGGAGCCATCCGTATGGGTATGGCGGTACGCAAAGTCTCTGACCAAACCAATGGCCAAGCTATCGTTGCTACGGATGTAGGTCAACATCAAATGTATGCCGCTCGCTATTATGAGTATAAAGACACCAACCAATGGGTGTCCTCAGGAGGAGCAGGCACCATGGGTTATGGTTTACCCGCAGCATTCGGAGCTAAATATGCTCGTCCCGACAAAGAGGTAGTGGCATTTATTGGTGACGGTGGCTTCCAAATGACCATCCAGGAATTAGGGCTATGCGCACAGTGGAATGTAGGTGTTAAAATTGTCCTTTTGGATAATAACTATCTGGGCATGGTACGCCAATGGCAACAACTATTCTTTGATAAAAGATATTCTTCAGTAGAACTACAAAATCCAGATTTCTTGAAGATTGCAGAGGGCTTTGGAGTACCTGGGCGCCAAGTGAGCGACCCTAAAGAACTGGATGACGCTATTGCCGAGATGCTCGCTCACGATGGGCCATTCCTCCTTCATGTGAAAGTTGAAAAGGAAGACAATATTTTCCCAATGGTACCTTCTGGAAAAGCCGTAAGTGAAATCGTTTTATCTCCTGACGAACTTTAAGACCAACGCTAAACAAAAACTATGCAAAAGCAGCAAGAATATACGATTACCGTATTTTCAGAAGACGAGACGGGTCTACTCTCAAGGGTGGTTGCCATCTTTACACGTCGCCATATCAATATTGTGAGTTTAACGACCTCCCAATCTTCTATGCAAGATATTTATCGCTTCACCATTGTAGTGAATACCAGCGAAGAGATGGTCAAGAAACTGGTGGCTCAATTGGAGAAACAAATTGATATAGTGAAGGCTTTCTATTATGAGAAAGATGAAATCGTCTACCAAGAAGTCGCTCTATACAAAGTACCCACCAAGGTATTCTCCCACAATACCAAAGTGGAGACCCTGATCAGGAAGCATAATGCTCGGGTATTAGAAATAGAGCCAGAATACATTGTGATCGAAAAGACAGGACACGAAAGAGAAACGGAGGCGCTCCTCGATGAGCTCAAAGAAATTGGCATCTATGAGTTTGTTCGCTCAGGCCGTGTAGCCATAACCAAACCAATGGAAAGGCTTAACAAATATTTGCAATCGCTGAAGTGATTTGTATTCTTTAAATGGATTGGTTATTTTGAGAAAAAACCAACAAAATGGTGCGCAAATTAACACTAGGCATTTTATTTGTCTCCTTTAGCCTATCCTACCTCACTGCTCAGGATTGGCCCAATTTGAAAAAGTTTCAAGAAGCTAATTCTACTTTGGAAGCACTAGAAGAAGGTCAAAAAAGGGTGGTATTTATGGGCAATTCCATCACGGAAGGCTGGTCAAGAAGTCAGCCCGACTTTTTTGCAGGCAAACCTTATGTAAATCGAGGAATAAGTGGCCAGACTACACCTCAAATGTTGCTGAGGTTTCGGCAAGATGTCATTGATCTGCATCCAGCAGTTGTACATATTCTAGCGGGCACCAACGATATTGCAGGAAATACCGGCCCTTCTACGGTTAAAATGATTGCGGATAATATTTTTTCAATGGCCGAAGTTGCTCATGCCAATGGCATTCAAGTTATTATTGCTTCGGTATTACCAGCCTATGATTATCCCTGGCGCCAAGGTTTAGAGCCAGCTCCTAAAATTGTTGCCCTGAATCAGCTGTTACAGTCTTATTGTACAGAAAAAGGACATACCTACTTGGACTATTTCACCTATCTAAAAGATGAAAAAAATGGAATGCCCAAGAAATATGCCAATGATGGGGTCCACCCTACCCTACTTGGTTATGAGGTCATGGCTAAGCTTTTTGAAAAAACGCTAGCAGAAGTTCTGAAATAATGTACTTGATGGTAAAACCACAAAACCCTTAAGTTTTTCACTCTTGAATAAGCTCTCAAATCATGAAATCATTAGTATCAACCGACTGGTTAGCCGAACATCTTGATGAACCTACTATCGTCGTCTTAGCCGTAGTCGGTTTGAAGGATGATCAAGATGCTTTAATAGAAGAAAACGAAACCTTCATTCCTGGTACTCGAATATTTGACCTGAAAGGCAGCTTTAAGGACCAAAATAGCCCACTGCCGAATACCGTTCCGAGTCCAGCTGATTTCCAAAATGCAGTACAAGCATTAGGCATTAACCAAAATGATACAATTATTTTGTACGACCGGCAGGGCGTTTATTCAGCGCCGAGAGCATGGTGGCTTTTCAAAGTAATGGGCCACGACCAAGTACAGGTACTAGATGGTGGATTGCCTAAATGGAAAAACGAAAATAAATCTACCCAGTCCATTCTGGCCTTCGCCGCTATGATGGGGAATTTTACAGCCAACTACCAGGATCATCTGTATCGAAGCATGTCCGATATCCAAGCTAATGTAGAGCAAGCATCTGAAATCGTCCTGGATGCCCGCTCTGAAGGGCGTTTCAAGGGCACAGCCCCCGAACCCAGAGCAGGTTTGGACTCCGGTCACATTCCTGGATCTAAAAGTCTACCTTTCACGGAAGTAGTCGCAGATGGCCAATATAAAAGTGAAGAAGAACTCCAACAAATTTTCCAGGACAAAGTGAGCGATGACCAAGCCTTGGTATTTTCCTGTGGCTCAGGCATCACTGCTTGTATCATTATGCTGGCAGCAGATCAAGTCACCGACCGCCCCAAAGCCCTTTTCGATGGCTCCTGGACGGAATGGGCAAGTACACCCGGAAATCCCATTACCCAAGACTAAACGCTACATCTCCACTGGATCTTGAATACTTTCAATAATTCCTTTCAAAAAAGCATTGGGATCAAATGGTGGGGCTTCTGCCAAACCCATGCGCACCACCACTAAGTCTTTAGAGGGAATGATAAACACGTATTGTCCCTGAAAGCCATTGCAGGAAAACAAGTCCTCTAGCACATCTGGATAGGCGCTATGATCGGCATTTAGCCAAAATTGTCCGCCATAAATACCCTTACTGTCTGCCACTGGTGTTCGCACAAAATCAACCCAGCTGGTATCGATGATTTGTTCGCCAAACCAATTCCCTTCATTTAGATAGAGCAGCCCAAATTTTGCCCAATCGCGAGGTGTAGCATAACAGAAAGAAGAACCAATATAAAGTCCCGATTCATCTGTTTCCATGATGGCACTAGTCATCCCGATTTTATGAAAAATCCGATCATACGGGAGCCTCCAATAAGCCTCTTGGTTACCCATTTTTTGTAGGACATAATCAGAAATCAAGTTGGTGGTACCACTACTATAAGACCAATGCGTGCCTGGCTCATGAATCAAGGGCTTATTTTTGGGTATCGCCGCAACTTCATCTTCGGTAAATAACATCTGGTTGGCATCTGAGAGCGATTCATACACCTCCAGAAACTCAAGCCCTGACTGCATTTGTAGCAAATCTTTCAAACTAATCTCAGCTCTATCATCTGTCCACTCTGGAAATAGCTGCGTATCGTCTAAGCTCAATTTCCCATCTTTAGCCAAAACGCCTACCATCGTAGAGGTGATACTTTTGGTCATTGACCATCCCAAAATTTCGGTCTCTTGATCAAAACCATTGGCATAAGATTCGCCTATGATCTGCCCTTGATGCACCACTACTACCGCTCTGGTTTTTAAAGAATCCATGGCTCTACTGGGGTCAAAAGCCGCTTCAATTGCCGTATTCAATTGAGCATAATCTACATTGGCCAACTGTTTGCTTGACTCTACCTTGGTACCTTGAGGCCAAGACAGCGTATCCGACAACTGGGGCCGTTGTAAAGCTAGTTTAACTTGATATTCGTCTTCTCCCTTGAGCAATACACAACCTAAGCCCTCGCGGTATTCGGCCGTACGTGGCACCATGCCCAGCAAAGTAGTTGTTACTGATTTATTTTCCCGATCAATTTTGGTACTGGTCATACCCAAGGGTCCAAAACCTAAATCATCTTTTTGAATACTTTCCGAACTGCGATCTGCGATAAAGGTGCAGCTACACATTTTTCTCGCTGCATATCCATTGGCAACGGGAAACTGTGGATAAAGCGTGAAATAAATATAAAGTAGGCCTGCAAACAAAATGGCAACTAAAACAAAAAAGACTCTTTTAAACATGTATTTGGTTTTATACCCGCAAAAGTAATAGGGTTTCAATATTTTGTTTAAATTTAAAAATTACCCTAGAAAATTCTCCAATTCGGATAGCATAAATTTGGTATGACAAAACGGTTGCTACAGCCACATAGTATCATCATCACGGTATTGATCTTTCTGTTTATTCAGCTTTTGGATTCTCTAAGCCTGAATATGCATTACCTCGACCCCTTTAATAATGGTGTCAAAAACTATGAGATTACGGACATTGTCTATGCCTACCTCAGTGAGCAACCCAAGTACCAGGAAACAGAGGTAATCATTGTCAATTCCGGCCAACCAGATCGAGCCAAATTGACCAAATTAGTCAATCGATTAGCAGAGGCCGAAGCGAAAGTGATAGGACTTGACTTTTTTTTCCAAGACCTGCGAGATCAGAAAATCGATACGCTCTTGCAAGAAAGTATCAAGCGGGCGGGCAATGTGGTCCTTGCTTGTGAACTTTATCAAATCGATGAAAGCAATCAACAGTTTGATAAAATAATTGGCGTAGATACTTTTTTCTCCAATCATGCTCAATTAGGGTATGTTAATTTTCCTGCGAATGCCTCCAAGACGATTCGAATTTATAGTCCAAGGGAGAAGGTGGAGGGTGCTTATTTTCCAGCATTCACCTCAGCGGTTATGGAGAAGTTTAATCCAGAAGCTTATCAGAAACTGATCCAAAGAGGCAACGAATTTGAACGAATATTCTATATCGGTAACAAAGATGATTTTACGCGCTACGAATTAGCTCAATTGACAGATTCCCTGAGCCTAGAGCAAGCCCGGATGGTGGTTAAGGATAAAATTGTACTCGTAGGTTATGCTGCGGAAGATATCTGGGCCAATCCTTTAACCGATAGACACTACACGCCACTGAACAAGAATTACAGTGGCAAATCTATACCTGACATGTACGGTGTAGTTATCCATGCCAATGTGCTCAGCATGGTGCTTAGATCTAATTATGTCAGAGAAATCCCGCTGTGGCTCAATATATTGTTAACCATTATTTTTTGTTATTTCAATGTTTTGTTGATACATTGGATTTATAAAAAATTCCATGAAGTTTTTCATGGGATTACTCGGGCGCTGCAGGTTGTAGAATTTATGCTCTTATTTCTATTGATCGCCCTGTTGTTCTACAAATTTCGACTAAGGCTAGATTTTGGCGTCGGAATACTAGCGCTGGTCTTAGCCTATGACATTATAATGATCTATGAAAACTTGATAAAGAACAGAATCCCCTTTCTGGCAAAAATACCAAATCACTTCTCCTTTAGACGTTCTGAAAAAATAAGTAAGGAAGATACAATACCAACACCTGAAACGCTTGAATCTGATGATACTGGATCGGTCTCGGCTATTCAATCCGGTTTAGACCTTGATACAGATGCTTCGGAAGAAGAGTAATTGCCCCATTGGGTAACCTTTCTTTTGTTCATTAAATAAATTGTAAACGTACATTCTATGAGACTATTAAAGTGGCAGTTGGTACTGATATTAGTCTTGCATTTTATTGTTGGGGAAGCGCAAGAAGCAAACTTAACCGTATTATACACGAATAATTCAGGCATCACTTATGCCGGCAAAAACAAAAAAGAAATTCGAATCTTTGCTGGACTTAATTTACCGATTGAAGGCAAAATCACCGTGACTAAAGGATCCTGGGCTAATATTTTATTAAATGGTCAGAAGGTTAAATTGGAAGGACCAAAGGTATATGACGTCGAAGAATTGGCTTCGACAAGTAAATCTAAAAGAAGTCCCAAATTTATGCGGCGCTTCATGAGTTTTCTGAGCAACTCTGTACAACAAACAGATAATGCCAAAGAATTAGAGAAATACCATAGGCAATACCTAACAGAAGCTAGAGCCGGAATCAATGGATTTGGAGACAAAACCTACCCAATCCAGCAACCTTTATACTTATCTCAGGTATTAGGACTGAGTGAAACGACTTTCAATTGGACATCAGTAGAAGATGCCCAATATTATGAATTCACCATTTCGGCAAGAGATATGGATCAGACGGTCTTAAAAGTGCTCACTAAAGAGAATAGCTTCCAAACCCATTTAGCGGACTTAGCCTTTTCGCAGGAGCAGATTTACCAGTGGCAAGTGGTGGCTATTTTAGAAAAAGACAGCAGTCAGCAGTCTGCACCTCTCTTTTTTACTTACTATCCACAATTAGTAGAAGAGATCATTGAGGAGATAAAAGGCCAAAAAGGCTACGAAGAATTAGATGCTTTTGAACAACCACTTTATCTAGTAAGTAAAATGGAAGAAGAAGGTTTGTACCAAAATGCCTATCATCTTTACCAAGGTTTAATCAATAATGATCCAGAGAACTTTCTTTACAAAAAGCTTTTTGCGGCATTCTTGGCGCGGATGGATGCATTGGAGGAAGGTTTGCTGCTGGTGGATTGAGTTGAGTTCTGGAAGAGTCGTTTTTTGAAAGATTGCATTACATTAAAATATTATTAGCACATTGAATACGCCTCCTAAAATATTGCTTTTGAGTCTTTTTCTGGCACCTATTTTTCTTGGTGCTCAGAGGGATAGCCTCTTTGCCTTTGTGGATAGCAAGAGAAGCATGTTATTCCAGCCTTCTGAAGTAACTGGCCACAAATATGAGATTACCAAAGGTGTATTTGAGGACCTGATTACTGCGCGAGGTGACTTGCAGCGCGTTCGGCCTAAACTAGTCATGAATAGTGGTCGTCGCTTCATGGCCTGGATGCATCCAGGAAGACAAGAAATCGGTCTGGAAGAGAAAGCCTATGATATATGTACCAGTTTTGGCAAAGACTCTCTGAATGCTTTAGCCGCCTTGCTTGCACACGAAGTCGTCCATTATTACGAAAAGCACGACTGGACCAGGCATTTCATCAACCTCAATAAAGATTTGAGTACAAGTGAGCAACTAGAGCAAATGGAATCCGGCTTAAAGTATGAAACCCAAGCAGATTACCTGGGCGGTATCTTAGCAATCGCAGCAGGTTATAACACCTATGAAATCTTCTCTCCTCTTCTACGAGCGGCCTACACTGATTATGGTTTACCCGAAAGATTGGAGGGCTACCCAAGTTTAACCGAAAGACTAAGGATCAGCGCCAATACCGCCGATCAGCTTAGAAAAATACATAGCGTTTATCAGACTGCCAATTTGCTTACGCTCATTGGAGCTCACGAAACGGCGAATACCTACTACCACCATTTGTTGACGGATTATCAGAGCTACGAAGTCTATAACAATGCAGGCGTAAATGCCTTATTAGCCGCTCTACCGCTTTTTGAAAAGGCACATATTCCGCTCGTATTGCCTTTAGAGCTAGATTTAGATAGTCGTTTGGATGCCTTAGCTACGCGATTACCTCGAAGTGTGGAAGAACGTCGAGAGGCGCTACTGATTGATGCCGAACGCTGGTTTATCAGTGCCATGCAAATGGGAAGAAAGGAGGCTATTGCTTATCTCAACAACGCAGCGGTGCATATATTGAGGCATGATTGGTTTGACGCCAATTATTGGGCTACCAAAGCCCTACTACTGAGTGAAGCAGAAGGCAATATCAAGCAAATAGCAGATGCAAAAATCACCTTAGGTGTGATTGCCTTTATGTCAGGAGACAAAACTAAAGCTAAACAGTTTTTTACAGAAGCAGTGGATGGAAATCCTTCACTTGCGAACTTGAATCAAGCACTTATTATTCCAACTACAAAAAGCGTGGACAACCAAGAAAATGCGCTTCCTGGAGTAGAAATGATAGAGAACGTATTCCCGGATGACTTTCTGGAAAGTCCAGATGTAGAAACAACGGCTAGCTTAAGCAGAGATGTATTTTGTGGTCGGAAGATACTACCACAATCGCGTATTCTGCTGCACTATGCCAATGATGGTGAGGAGTATGTACTTTTTCATCAGACCCAGAAAGGCTACACCGGAAAGACCTTAGCAGGTTTAGGAATAGGCGCAAGTAAAGATCTTGTACAAAAAGCGTACAATAATCCAGCAAAAACCATAGAATTGAAAAGTGGCTCCTGCTGGCTTTATGAGGAAAAACAGATACTTTTTATCTTTAATAAAGAAGAAAAACTCGAGCAATGGGTTGTTTTTCGAAAGGAAATTTAAATCACTAATCCAATTTATATAATCATGCGAAACTTTATTTTTTTACTCTTGATTGGTCTAGCTAGCCTTCCAATGCAGGCCCAAGATTTAATTATGGTTTACAGTGTAGAAGGGAAAGTCCGTTATCTAGCAGATGACAAGCCTGAAACTAAAGCCAAGAAAGTAATCCCCGGAATGAAATTATCTGAGGGAGGTACCATTATCATCAAAGAAGATGGTAAAGTAGGTATCTACTTTGATGAGTTAATGGGTACGCTTGCTAAAAATGGTAGGCATCCTGTAAGCTCAATTCTTGATGCAGAGGATTTACTAGAAGAAACCGATTTAGCCGCTATTTTTGGAGAGCGTTTGGAAAAAGCCGCACATCCTTATTATGCTACCATTAAAACGAATCGAGCCGGATACGTTTCTTCAACTACCACTACACAAACAGTAAGCAAACCAGGAAGTAGCAAACCACCCAAAGAAGGTCACGGGGATAAAAAATTCAGAATAACGCCAATTTCTCCTGCTGGTGGAAAAGTCTCTGGTGATACTATGTTTTTCAGATGGAAATTACAGGACTCCGTTAAAGTAAGTAGTAAGCTAGTAGTAAATATTCGAGATGCTAGTAAAGAGGTAATTGCTCAGGTTCCTGCAAAAAAACTAGCTCGGCAAGTGCCTGTCCAAAGATTGAAATTGAAGGAAGGTAATAACTATGACTGGTTTGTAAATGATACCAGTGATGATCAGGTTCGCTCAGCACCAGTAAGCTTTCAATATGTTTCTTCGCAGGAAGTCTTAAAGATTAATGAGCAGTTAAATAATACGCTTGCCTATACCAGTAGTTCCCCAAGTGCTCAAATGCTCATGAAGGCAACGATGCTTGAACAAAAAGGTTATTTGATGGATGCCGTTTTACTACTTAGAAATGTAACAAAGGCTGATAAGAAAAATAAGCTAGCTAAGCGTTTACTTAATTCTTTTTATCTAGATTATTACATCATTGAGTAATAGATAATGGAAATAAGAGGTCATCAATTGGTGGCCTCTTATTTATACAAAGGTTCTAAGCTATTTCCCTTCTCTAACCACACCAATACTATGAAATCCTTTACCCTTCTTTTTTCTTTTTTGTTAATTACACTTTTGACCATTGCTCAAAAGCCTAGCCTAATTCTCCCTGTAGGCCACACCGATGCAGTCAACTGTATTGCCTATTCCAAAGATGCCCAATGGCTTGCTTCTGGATCAAAAGATCGCACGG
Source organism: Saprospiraceae bacterium (assembly GCA_042095835.1). Taxonomy (GTDB): domain Bacteria; phylum Bacteroidota; class Bacteroidia; order Chitinophagales; family Saprospiraceae; genus DATFKA01. The sequence continues at coordinate 23,841 of JBELML010000005.1, read as the reverse complement.
TTAAACTTTGGAATAAAGACGGTAGATTAATCTATACCTACCCAAGACACGATCGCGAGATTGTAGACATTGTTTTCTCGCCTGATATGCAGTACCTCGTATCCCGTTCTGAGAATAAACTATACCTATGGACTTTAAACGGAGATAAGGTTTGGGAATCTGAGGTAAAGCCGACGCCTCCCAATTCGGAGGTGACAACTTATAGCCCACCGAGTTTTTCTAAGGATGGCGAATACCTACTATTTGCTGATAGCCGAGAAAGTGCCATTTTATATCATATCCCTAGTCGACAAAAGCGTCCTCTGCTATGTGACCAAAGTAATAATTTGCAATTCTCCCCATCTGATGAGTGGATCATGAGTGCAGCCGATGGGAAAATTTTACTCTACTCCAAAGGAGGAAGAATTGGCGCACAATTCCCAGTACTCGACCCTCAAGTACCACAATTACAATACTTTGCAGCCAACTTCCTTGATGATAATCATATTGCTGTAGCCTATAACTACACCCATTCTGAAGGCATACAAGCCCCCCAATTTTTACATCAATCTGGAGGTTTTACCAAAATCTTCAATATCCGCGGCCAAGTCCAAGAAACCCTAGGTAAAGTCATCAAAGTGAACGCAGATGGCACCTTTAACCTCTCGGGTTTAAACGGAAATACCGGACGAATGGAAGAAGAAAACTTCCTAGGTATGGTGTTGGGAGCTCCTGTCGTTTATGCTTCAACAGGTGGTCCAATTGGTCAAATTGGGACCATGCGCTGGAGCGATGCCTTGCTTTCAAAAAACAAGCAAAAGCTAGTCATTAGTTATGAAAAAATGACCAGTATCTGGGATATGCAGACCGGTCAACATCAACTACTGGAGGAAACCTACCCTATTGGTTTCTCGCACGACGATTCTGTACTTGGCCTTATCAAAAAGGAAGAAGTACCACCTAGTGAAAACGGGAATTATCAATCGCAGCGCCAAGTGAAATACAAGCTAGTTTTTTACCGTCCCAATCAAGGTAAACATGAGGATTTTTCAGTCTTCAGTAATTTATCTGCGGCCTTTCCAATAGGAGGATGGCCTATTTCTGCCTCCTTCTCTCCGATAGCACAAAGGGTCACTTTGGGTTATTCGAATGGAAAAATTGCTACTTGGGACTTTTCGGGCAAATTAATCCAAGAGTTTGGCGGTAATAGTGCCAACGAAATCTTACACTGTGAAGTAGATCAAGAAGATCAAAGTATCATCAACTTTTACTTTACGGATGATAATACAGATATCTCTCAACCTAATGACCATATAGACAGTGACACTCTTAAAATTCGATTTTCCTTATCGACTGGGGTTTTAAACGCTGATTTACACCAGGGAAAGGTCCCTTTTTCTAAATCCCAATATGAGTATCCAACAAGCTTTTATAGCGAATCTTCTAAGATGCAAATCGCTACACCTTTACAGCCTGGACTTGATGGAAAGTACGCAGCACCTAGCGTCAACTCTCATGGGGGTATTGTTACAATCACCCAGAATGGAGAAGAGGTGGCCAATTTTTACGAAGGCTACGGTATCACAGATATTGGTTTGGTCAATGATCAATATTTGTTGTTGTCCAAGGCTGGAGCCTCTCCTACTGTGCTTGATTTGAAAAAGATACTCGCTCTAGCCCAAGACCCCTCAAATGTCATCAAAAGAGATTTATACGGTATGGCCACGGTTGATATCCTCAAGGATGACCTCAGGTCTCAATTTGTACTCCATGAGACTACTTCTCTTCCCAACTTTAGTGAACAACTAGATTGGTCAGATGAAATAGGTCTTGTGCTTATCAAACCCTACGATACCTGGAAACAAATCAACAAACTAGGGGTCAACCAATACCAAGAGGCAGTTAAAACGAATCTAATAGCCTACTCTCCGAGCCAACAGAAGAGTCTAGGTTTTCAGGATGTGCATGATCTCAAAATCTTGGGTGCTCAATTTTTTGAGCATGGGCGGTTTGCCATTAGTTGGTCTAGAGATCACTCCTGCAAAATCTGGGATGTCAATTCAGGAGAAAAATTATTCACCCTCTTTTGGTTGAATGACCAAGATTGGATTGCCCTCGCCCCCAATGGTCTTTTTGATGCCTCTGCTGGTGTGATGGACCTTTTATATTATACGACTAATCAAGAAGTCATAGAACTGGAGCAACTAAAAGCCCGCTATTACGAACCAGGGCTCATTCAGAAATTGTTGGGCTATTCAAAAGAGCGCATCCGTCCAGTGGATGGATTAGACAATTTGCTACTCTTCCCTGAAATGATCAACTCAAAAATTGAAAATGACCTATTGAGTTTCCAATTAAAAGCTAGAAATGGAGGGATTGGCCGTGCTAGTATTGCGATCAATGGAAAGGAAATTGTAGAAGAAGTCAATCCAGAAAGCGAAGAGGGGAAAAATGACCGAGCCACTTCTATTCAATTTGATTTAAAGCCTTATCAAAGTTACCTACTCAAGGGGACTGGAAAAAAGAATACCATCACCATACATACTTACAACGCAGAAGGTTGGCTCAAAAGCCCAGCTTATAATATTGATTATCAAGCTAGTGCCCGTACACGTGGATCAGGTAGTAGCTCATCTGATGAGGAAGCAGAGCTAGCTGATCCAAAGTTATATGTAATATCTATAGGAACTTCGGATTATACAGGAGATAAGCTTGATCTGCAATATGCCGATCAAGACGCTACGACGATGGCTAGAGCACTCAACTCCATTGGGACTACCCTCTTCTCCAGTGGAGATAGCCTCGAAGTATATTGTTTTACAACGGCCAATAAGGATAACACTGGTTTAGAAAATACAAGCGTCAATTGGCAGTTTGCAGATAAAAAGAATATCCGCCGCACATTCCGAAAAATAAAAGACAAAGCGAAAGCAGAAGATGTGATTTTGGTATACCTCTCTGGTCATGGGGTGGCTTATGGTACTGGCGATATCCCTCAATTCCACTACCTAACACAAGGCATTGCTGACGAAAACCTGAGCGATGCGGAAATAAGAAAAGCCTATACCATTTCTAGCGATGAGTTGACCAGATGGCTCAACAATATTCCCGCCTTGAAGCAAGTCCTCATTATTGATGCCTGCAATTCTGGGCAGGTGGTAGAAAATATAACGGGTGGAACCAAGAACTTAAACTCCAGTCAAATCCGGGCAATTGACCGTATGAAAGATCGTACGGGAATGTTCGTTCTTTCAGGTAGTGCCGCAGACAAAGTGAGCTATGAAGCTAGTGAATATGGACAGGGGCTACTCACCTATGCTTTGTTGCAAGGTATGTTAGGTGTCGCTACCCGTAAAACTGCCGACGGAGACTACGTTGATGTGATGAAACTCTTCCAATACGCTCGTGACGAAGTACCTCGTTTGGCAGAAAGCATCAATGGTATTCAAACGCCCATGATGGGTTTCCCTAAGCAGGGCGCAAGTTTTGATATTGGTATTGTCAATGATCAAGTCAATATTCCCATCGGGAATAAAAAACCAGTCATTGTGCGCAGCAACTTTATGAATAAGAATAGCTATCTCGATGATGCCAGCCTTGCAAGTGCATTAGAAATCGAGTTTAGAGAAGAAACCGAGAAAGGTAAAAATGCTGACTTCATTTACGTAGATGTCTACGATTATCCTGCTGCTTATTCTCTAAATGGTTTGTATGAGAAAGATGCCGAGGGAAATATTATTGTAAAAGTAAAGATGTATAAGGATAAGAAAGAGCCAGTTGATTTAAATATTCGCCCAACAAATAATTCTAAAAAGCTAGCAAAATTCTTACTAAGGGCACTTAAAAAAGAACTTGAAAAATAAGCTTCAAAAGCAAAATTATTTGCGATCAGGAAAGTAACTTAGACGTAATTGTTGATATTTTTTATCCTTTAATAAAGGGATAAAGATTGGATCTTTTTCAATTGTATCCAATTCCTTAAAGCCCGAATTAAAAAGGTCACCGATAGTCTTAATTGCATCTTGTTGAGTATTTAAAAGCACTTGGTTTTTTGCTAATCCTAAGAAATAATTCGGTAAGGTGTCATTTAACTTGATTAACCTTTCCCAGTAATTTTTTGAGCGTTCATAATCCTTTTTGCGGAAATATAAATCTCCTAGTGATTCTAGAACAAATTCATCTTCCTTATCAATTTCAAATGCTCTTGAAATTGTCTGAATGGCTAAATCGTCTTTATCAACCAACATATATAAATAACCTAACAATTGATACCCATAAATATCATCTGTCTCAAGTTCAACATAACGTTTTAAATATTTTTCTGCTATTTCAATTGTAGAATCTGATTCAATCAGAATGTTTCCTAAGTTATAATAAGCCTCGGTAATTTCTTTTTCCGAATCTTTTTCAATAGTTAGCTCATACATTTTTACGGCTTTTGAAAATTCCTGCATTTGCTCATACAAGTAACCTAAATTAAAGTAGGTCATCGGCAAATTTGGATCTAATTCGATGGCATCTTTGTACATTTTTTCTGCCAGAGGATACCGGCTCAAATCCATCATAGTATAAGCCAAATTATTTAAAGCAAGACTCCATCTTGGGGATAAAGAATGGGCTTTTTGGAAAGCATTTAGACGGTCAGTATTTCTTTTTAATCTACGATATACTATCCCTATCTCATTATAAATATGAGGCGCGACAGGCTGAAGTGCTAATGCTTTTTCCTGCTCGGTTAAAGCCAACTCTAGAAGACTGTCTCGCTGATCGGAAGCTTTACTAGCCAAACGAAGGTTTACTCCTCTAAAATAGTGTTCTCTGGATTTAACGTCTGCATAAAAATAACTCTCCTGTCCTAATAAATCAGCCGCTGTGGATAAGTAGTCTGGATAATGGGCATAGACTTCATTATTGGCCCACCGTTTATTTAATTCTCTAGCTGGAGAAGTGATATAATCGTTTAGAGCCTGCTGAGCCTCATTTTGCAAAGCACTCGCCAAGTCTACCTTCATAAGGGCTTTAAAGGGTTGAGCTTGGGCACTATTTCCAAGCGACTGATATATCGCATAGGCAGAGCCTTCTGCTGGAAACAAGAGATGATCTGCTGCCAATGCAGCCCTAAAATCATCCAGGTAAGCTTGCCAATTGGTATCCGGAATACCGGGTTTAGACACTTGTTCTTGCTGCTCTGTAGTTGTAGAAACGATTGCTTCACTATTAGCTAGTAGATCGGGATCTACTTTGCTAAGGCGTTTATTATCCGATCCATTAGCAAAAGGCAATTGCTTACGATTGGCTGCTCTAACCTGATCCTGCACGTATCGCTCCAACTCAAATTTATTGACGTACCTATTTTGATCCTCATCGGCCATTCCCTTCAGGCCATCTACTAAATAATAGGAAAAAAGGCCACGTCCTCCGCCCCAGTTTTCTCCTTCTACAGAGACCTGATCGGGTTGGCATGATAAAATACGAACCGTATTCTCAAAAAGAGAAGATACCGCTGCTGCCGTTGCTTCTGGTCCCCCGAATTTACTTCCTGCAAGTGCACCTGATCGACAAGCATCACTAATTAGAATGACCTCTACACCCTGATTAAGCACCAAATTACTGAGGTGTTGATCTAGGGTATTGACCATACATGCTCCTCCTGAAGCGTAGGTCGTAGGTGAAACATCATGGAATAGAAGATAGCCCATTTTTTCATCTGAAACCTGCTCTACATCTCCGTGACCAGAGAAATAAATATACAATCGATCTTTGGCCTTGCATTTTTTTGAAATGGCCTCTAGCTCATTGATAAACCGAGCATAGGTTGCTTCTGCATTGGTTAGCAAAATAACGTCTTCTGGCGCAGCTTGCCAGGCACTTTCTTCTTTGAGGAAGGTGGCAAAAGCTTCAGCATCACGGTGAGCAAAACTCAAATCCGAGATTTTTTCGTCCTGGTAATCGGATACACCCACTACGATAGCCCTTATTTTCCCAAAAGGTTTAATGGATTTAATCTGGGCTTGGGTAACCATTGAGAAGCTTAAAAAATAAAGGAGTAGCAAGCTTATTCTATTCCTAAGGGCAAGAATTTTTCTACATTTCCTACTTGTATAGTAGGCTGCCTGTATGAATAAAATGAATTGCTTATTTTGCATGATCAAAAACCTTTTTTATGAAATCTCACCTACCATTTTTTCTTTTCATTTTTCTTGTATGTACCGGATCACTAAGTTATGGGCAGGGTACGAATTTTCGATTTATTACCAAAGCCAATACGGAAAGTGAAGATACCACAAAAATTTTGGGCCCCAAATACAAGCGGGCTCTAAAGATTTATAACAAACTAGCCGAGGCACGTGGCGATAAGCGATTCCCCTTACCGGCTTTCACTATGTCTGGCAGCGAACGCTGGGTCGCCTACCTGGAAGGAGATGGCCTCAGTATTGGACTAGAAGAAAAAGCCTACGATATCTGTATGAGTTATGGAGAAGAAAAAGGAGAAAATGCGATTGCCGCCCTGCTGGGGCATGAACTTACCCACTTCTACGAAAAGCACCAGTGGCGATCTGGTTTTGCAGATGCCTTCCAGGACCTTCAGGTGGGTGCTGATCTCAATCAAACAATTGGATTAGATAAACTAAACAACGAAACGCAATCTGATTACTTAGGTGGATTCTTGGCTTATTCGGCAGGTTATCAGGTTTTTGAGAATCTCCCAAAGTTCTACGATGACCTATATCAATCTTATAGCTTGCCGGAAAAAATGCAAGGTTATGCGAGTAAGTCTGATCGAAAAGCCTTGGCTGTAAAATCTACAGAAGCTGTACAAAAACTCATAGAAGTCTACGAAATGGCCAATCTACTCACCGCAATAGGCCGCTACAACGACGCTCGAGTTTTTTTCAAACATATCTTGACCCAATACCAAGGAAGAGAAGTGTATAACAACCTTGCGGTACTGACTATTCTGGAAGCGATGACCTACCTCTCAAAAGAGGAGAAAAAATATCGCATTCCCATTGAGCTTGATCTTACCTTCGGGAGTGCTACCCGTGATGGAGCTGTTGATGCCAAGGAGAAAAAAATGAAAGCATTGTTGGAAGAGGCCCTACGCTATTTAGATAATGCCATCAGTATGGATAAAGCTTATGCGCCTGCTTATTTGAATAAGGCTTGTGTCTACTATTTATTGAAAGACTATAACCGTGCTCGATTTTATGGTAATGTAGAAGCTAGACAGCAGGCAAGGTTAGATAGAAAAAAGTTTCGTTCCACCCTCCTTAATTGTAATGTCCTAAATGCGCTCATCCTGTATCAAACAGGAAAGGAGGATAAAGCCATTGAAATTTTAGAAAAGAATAAGAAAAATTCAGCATTAGCCGCTTATAATCTCGGTGTTATGAAAGCGCTCCCTAATCCCAAGGTAAAAAAGCCTAATGGCCCTGAAGATGAGGAAATTGACGGAATTGAATTTGGCAATATTTATGCTTTTACCAGGAGTAGTAAAAATCGTCGCTCCAAAGAAGAACAGGAGCTCTTCGGCCAAATTGATTTTCGAAAATGGGAAAATACTGGTGGCTTAACAGAATCAACCATTTATGTGTGCAAAGCGCCTCCAGGAGAAGAGCAGCCTGATATCTATTTTCACATCACCGATGCTGGGTATAGCGGCGAAAATTTTTACGAAGAGTTTCGGGTAGGGACACCACGAAAGGCTATTACCGATATTTACGGTGAACCTGGCTTCAGTTTGGAGACTCCTAATGGTCAAATTATGGTTTATGAAGAAATGCTCATCATGCTGGATGCGGGGCAAAAGGTGTATCGCTGGGCTAGTTATTTCTTAAAGAATTAAAAAACGGAGACTGGTTAAATTCAGCCTCCGCGGTATTGGGTTTTAGGTATTTATTTGTCCCTTTATTTGGCATCAAAAATAAAGGTTACCTAAAACCCCATATTTTTTCTAAAAATTATTCGAGGGCCAGGAAAAAGTTTTTATAATTACCCCCATGAGTAGTAATCAAGATTTGCACTTACAAGCGATCCAAACCAATAATACCGCTGGACTGCGTAAACTCTACCAGGAGTTCCTCCCAAGAATAGCGAATTTCATTCGTAAAAACGGCGGTAGCAATGACGATGCTAAAGACGTCTTTCAAGAAGCCTTAGTCATCATCTACAAAAAGGCAAAAGCGCCAGACTTTAAGCTAACCAGTGGCTTTTATACCCTACTGTATGGAATATGCCGCAACATTTGGGGCAATCAATTACAAAAGAAGTCCCGATCTGAGGTAACCTTACTCGACGATTACAAATATACTCTTGAGCCCGGCCTAGAACCTCTATTAGAAGACCAGGAAAAAAGTCGATTATTTTGGGATGCTTTTAAACAACTAGGAGCAGATTGTCAAAATATACTTCAGCTCTTTTTTGCAAAAGTAAAAATGGTCAAAATTGTGGAGCAGCTTAATTTAAGTAGTGTATCCTATGCCAAAAAACGAAAGTTTCAATGCAAAGAGAAACTGATTCAACTCGTAAAGGCAGATGCGCGGTTTTTAGAATTAGCTAGATGATTGTGAGCTTAAAAGTTGGCGCCATTTACTCCTACATCCATATTATAGGCCGACAAAAAATTGCAAATTTCTTCATCAACCATTATAGCAATACAGCATTTAACAACTACATCATTTTAAAAATCAACAGTGGAACAACAATATGAACAAATAGAACAATACTTAGCTGGCACACTGACAGGTACAGACTTGGAAGCTTTTGAACAGGCCTTACAAACTGATCCCGAATTAGCTAAAGAAGTCGCTTTGCATCAGATGGCGCAGAACTTCCTATCGGATGGCGCAGAACTTGATTTACGGCGAAACCTTGATGCCATAAGTACAAACTTTTTCTTTAAGGATCAGGCTAATAAGCAAGGCGGCTGGAAAGGTAATAGTTGGTTAGTTTTGTTTGGTGTAGTAGGATTGAGCGTGTTGATCTATTTCCTTATCAAAAGCCCCGCCAATCCAGGTGAAACAAGTACCCCATCTATTCAGGATTCGACACAGCTCAGCCCTGAGCAAGAAACATCCGAACCTCAGCAAACCATCGATACGAGTATAACCAATCCTGCCAATACTACAACTACAAACCCGGAGGAACCTCCTATAGCTGCTCGCGATCCATTTGCTGTAAATCCAATATTGGAGGCTTTATTGGCAACAGATCAGCAAAGCAATATCTTTGAATTCACAGAAATGGAGGCCAGCACGAACTTCATCAACAACCAAACTAACTTAATTATTGAAGGAGAATTATACACTGCTATTTCTCCAGATTCAATGAACCTGCAAATACAGGTATTTAATAACGATCCAGTCAATTATACCTCAAGCCCGCTCCTCCAATCAAGCATCACTGCTCGACCAATTGAAGAGGAACAAGTAATCGCATTTGCGGCCAAAAAAGCCTACTCCATTCTCTATGATGTACTTATAGATTTGGATCCAGGTTTATATTATTATCAATTCACCCAAATCGGCAACACTACTCCTCTCTATACAGGAAAATTTGAGCAGGCAAGAGAATAGCATGTGTGGTCTCATTAATCTGGCACTTGACACCTGGCACTTGACATCCTCCATCGCTGCTAAAGCATCGGGTCTCATTAACATAGCACATAAAACATAACACTTACCCTCTCTATATAAAACATAGCACATAGCACATAGCACATAGCACATAAAACATAACACTTGTCTCCCTCAACATCCCGACATCCGCTGCGCTCCGCCGGGATTAATTCGACCATCGCTGCTAAAGCATCGGGTCTCATTAAGCTGTAACTCATCTGTAACTAGCCTATTGTAAATTTGTATCATCATTAAAAAAGCAAATCCAAAATACGTATGGCAACTATAGAAGAAAGAGTAGGAAAAGGGATCGACCAAGTAAAAGGTGGTATCTCTAAAACGAATCAATACATCATCGAAAATGCTGACAAGACACTTGATAAAGCCTTGGAGGTAAGCGAAAACTGGCAAGAAGTACTAGCTAAGGCAATCAAAAAAGGCACAAAAGTTTGGGCAAAAAACCAAGAAATCTTTTTTGATACGCTTGATGAAATGAAAGTGCATCACAATGCAAGAGTAGCTAATATCAAAAAGCTAGTCAACTTCAAAACACCTGCTACACTAATCGAAGAAGCTAAACCTTTAGCAGAAAAGATAGAGCAAGTAAAAACAAAAACTACGAAAGCGGTCAAAGAAGTAAAAGAGGAAGCGGTAGAAGTAGCGGAGCAAGTAATAGAATTGGTAGACAATAAGATCACCGACATCAAAGGCATAGGTCCTAAACTAGGAGAAATTCTTAATGAAGCTGGTATGGAATCCGTACAAGACATCCTAGACACCCCTATCGAAAAGATCAAAGAGGTCTTAGAAGCAGCTGGTGGTAGATATAAGTCTATGGATCCTCAAAAATGGATCGATCAAGCTAAAGAGATTTTGAAATAAGCGAAGCAGAGAAAAAACATTAGTGAAATAAGTTTACGTTAAAATGCAAGAAGGTCGTCAACGATAAGTTGATGACCTTCTTTTTTATTGGATAAAACATAATCCACTCAAGGAATATTAAACATCCATACCTTCAAAAACCTCCATCACCTGCTTCACATGGCTAGCAGAGTTGTTCAGTAGTGCCATCTCATCGGCATTTAAAGCCAATTCGATTTTCTCAACGATACCAGCCTTGCCCAATTTCACAGGGATACCCAAGAACATATCGTTAATGCCATACTCTCCTTCTAGACGAGCGCAACAAGGGAAGATTCTGTTTTCATCTTTTACGATAGCTTCAACCATTTGTGCAGCTGCAGCTCCTGGTGCATACCAAGCAGAAGTACCCATTAGCTTCACTAATTCGCCACCACCTTTTTTCGTACGCTCCACAATCGCATCCAACTTGGCAGCATCAATCAACTCTGTCACAGGTATACCTGCTACGGTGGTATACCTAGGTAGGGGCACCATAGTATCGCCGTGGCCTCCCATCAATACTGCTTGGATATCTTTAGGAGAAACATTGAGTTCGGTAGCTAAAAAGGCACGATAACGTGCAGTATCTAAAATACCCGCCATACCGAAGACCTGCGTAGAAGGTAGACCCGCTGCTTTGAAAGAAGCATAAGTCATGACATCTAATGGATTCGATACAATGATGATAATTGGATTATCAGAGTGCTCCATGATAGAACTAGTCACAGAGTTGACGATTTTAGCATTGGTAGAAATCAAATCGTCTCTACTCATACCAGGTCTACGTGGAATACCGGCAGTAATCACTACGATATCTGAGCCAGCAGTGTCTGCATAGTCCTCCGTACCTTTTAAGGCAGTGCTATAATAATCGATAGGTGCTTGTTGCCAGCTATCTAGGGCTTTACCTCTTGCTAGGTCTCCCTTAATATCCAGAAGCACCACTTCTTTGACCACATCTTTGTGAGCTAAAACATTGGCTACAGTAGCACCAACGTTACCAGCTCCAACTACGGTTACTTTACTCATTATTTTTGTTGTTTAGGTTAGTTGTATTTATAGAAGTCATTTTTTATGACTAGTAAATTAACATTGTCGGTACCAAAAGTATTGTCTTGTCTTAGACCATTTATAGACCTTTACTACCTTTAATTATGATTTTTATCACCAGCGGATCAATGCTGAACCCCAGGTAAATCCACTACCAAAGGCCGCCAAACAAACCAGGGATCCTTCTTTTACTAAACCCGCTTCCCAGGCTTCAGATAGAGCGATGGGGATAGAAGCTGCTGTCGTATTCCCATATTTTTGGATATTATTCCAAACCTGATCATCTCTTAGTCCCAATCTTTTTTGCACAAACTGACTAATACGCAGGTTGGCTTGGTGCGGTACAAAAACATCGATATCCGATGTCTGTAGATTGGTAGCCGTGAGTGCCTCATTAATAACTTCAGGAAACTTTTGTACGGCCAACTTAAAGACAAACTGCCCCTCCATAATAGGGAAAATGTCCTGATCTTCCATCATTTTATCCGTCAGAAACACTCCTCCGTAAGTGTCTTCGGATGGAAAACCATAATCAATATCATCACCTCTTTTAGCTGCATGGTAGCCACCGTGTGCACCAGGATTGATGAATGCCAGTTTCTCAGCGTAGGTACCATCAGAATGCAGATGAGTGGTGAGTACGCCTTTATTTTCCTCTTCTGTAGGTTGTAATACGACTGCCCCTGCACCATCACCAAAAATAACGGTTACATTTCTACCTCTAGTAGAGAAATCCAAGCCCATCGAATGCATTTCGGCCCCAACCAGCAGTACATTTTTGTACATACCTGTTTTGATAAATTGATCTGCAATAGACAAACCATAGATAAACCCAGAACATTGGTTTCGGATATCTAAAGCACCAATTTCTGTTTTGGTAATCCCTAATTCTCTTTGAAGTAAGACTCCACATCCAGGAAAATAGTAGTCTGGACTGAGGGTAGCAAAGATGATAAAATCTATATCTTCTTTTGTTATTCCTGCTCTTTCGATAGCAATTTTAGCAGCTTTTGTCCCCATAGTAGAGGTCGTCTCATGGTGTTTTTTCCCGTAGCGTCGTGCTGCAATACCTGTACGTTCCTGGACCCACTCGTCGGAGGTATCCATTACTTTTGCCAGGTCATCGTTGGTAACTACTGTTTCAGGTACATAATGCCCAATTCCGGCGATTTTAGATTGAATCATAATTATTTGGTTTACTAAGGCCAATTCATCAACGTCTTTCCCTAATAAAAGTTAGCCCGTGTATAGAAGAAAGTAAAAAATAATTCAACTTTCTCGAAGAAATAAATGATTGCAAAAATACACTCTTAAAGCACAAATGGAAAAAAAAAGGCCTCTTTGACGAATCTTGTGGCCAATGGAGGGTAGGAAAACAAGCAATATATTGAAATACTACGCCCTAAAAGAGCGAATCCTCACTGACGAGCGTCAGGAGGATCACCAAAATATTTTATAAACACCTAAAATCTTTCTTTCTCTGTACTGAGGTTAAGGAAGTGTAAAGCTAATTAATACTTATAATAAAAATAAATTTATACGGCATTTTTTCTAACACCGTGTAGGCTTATTTTGAGATAACACTTCGATCGATTAAACGAGTGCTTAGACCGATTATCAGTAATACAAATACAATCATTGGAATAACAGGCAGAGCAGGCAATGGTTCAGCTTCACATAAGGATTCTGTCACTGGCACGGCCCCACTCTCTACTGGTCCAGTGCCCCCCAATGCATTTGGACTGATAAGAAAAGTACCACTAGGGGTAACAATTTTTCCAAAGTTATTAAAAGTACCATCATTAATATTGGTCCCTGTGAAAGCAGAGGCAATAATTCCTGAATTCGTTAAAATCGCATCAGATTCGATTTCAATCTCATTATCTTCAATGTTTACAATAGCACATTCACTATTGATAAATCTGGCTGCACTATCATTTACCTCTAATGCCTCATCACCATTGTCTAAAGACCCCGTCATGTTAATGATGCCATTGTTTCTAAAAATACCAGCCATATCGATCATCTCATCAGTACTTGGAGAACCAACGATATTGATTATGCCATTATTGGTAAATTCAAAAGTTGCATCTATATCAATCGCATCGCTGTTTTCATCTCCCATTATTAAATTGATCTCCCCATCATTAATGAAAGTAGCTTCCATATCTATTAAGTCCCCATCTGTATCCTTAATCGTAAGCACACCTTCTGCATGGTTATAAAATATAGCACCATCTCCATCTAGATCAATACCATCATCCGTATCCTCATTATCGCCTTCAATAATAATTGTCCCGTAATTATCTACTCGAGCATTGTCTCCTGCCATATCAAAACCTTCATCATCTACTTCTTCCAGCAGGATATATCCACGATTGATAAACTCTCCATCACCATCAATATCAATGGCATCATCGTCTGTTTCAAAGATAAATAATGAATCATTGTTGATAAACACAGAAGCATCGATATCGATTGCATCATCATCAATATTGTTGATATCAACGGTTCCATTATTAGTAAACTCACTACCATTAATCATCACAATACCATCACCAGCCCCATTGGTCACCGTAGTTAAACCATTGTTTGTAAAAATGGAAGCATTCAAGTTGAGTCCAGAATTAAAAACGCCACCACCTGCAAACTCCGTAATGGCATCAGCAATATTCAGTTCAGCGTCTTCTTTGACAATAATCTCCGCATCAATAACCAAAATTGAATTACACCTAGCACTAGCGCTATTAATCATTACCGTATCATCCATTATGACAACCACCTCACCAAAGTCAGGAACTGATTCTAAAATCCAGTTCCCAGGATCTTCCCAGGACATCCCATCTCCATCTCCAGTCCAGATATTTTCGACGATAGCTGGTCCTATTGGGCCCAGACCACATGGATCAAGGATTGATATTGGTATAGGTGGTGGTCCTCCTATTGGCATCAATCCGCCATGCATAAAATCTGTGACATAGTCACAAATACGCCCTCCATCAAAACCCATAGAGCAATTAGCCCCCTTCGGAGCATCAGAGTTGATTTCAACCCAAGCAACACCACCTGTGGGTTCGCCATAGTATTCCACGATAAAAAAAACCTCTTCACCTGGTGCCAGGTTTGATTTAGAAGGTTGGCTTACTATTGTGAAACGATTGGTCGCTCCGGTCATCGTCAATGGTAATTGAAGATTGATGGCTACATCGTTTTCATTTTTAATACTCCAATAAGACTGAACAGATTGCCAACCTACAGGAAGTCCCTGATAATACTTCGTGCCACAGGGATAATAGTTGTCATTATCTTGCTGAATGGCTCCTTCACGCTCAGGAGCAGAATGATGGGCCTGATGTTGTGGGTTTTCATCCAGACGCCATAGTGTGACACCGTCTTGTGCAAATCCCATATTTACACCAAAACAAAGGATAAATAGAATGGCTAAGTTTTTCATGTTTTTAAAATTTGTGCAAATGCTTAAAAGCTTAAGTTCTTGCAGAAATTTTAAATACCTGCAACCGCTACGCTTTCGCATAATCTTTTTTAATCATCACCGATTGGTGATTTTATGATTAAAAAAGATTATGCTCATTTCATGAAATGTGTTTAGGTCAATTATGATTTGATATAGGTCTACTATTTAAATAAGAAGGATCGACGAAGTTAGACAAATATTTCAAATCAAGGGAAGACAACACCTACCCTAAACAGGGTATTTCCCTTATCGCAGGACCATGACTTTGGCTAGCCACCTGTTTTGGAGGGTGCGAATTTCGATAAAATAGAGATTATTCCTCCAGCCCTCGGTATCTACCACTATACTACCATCTTGTTCGCTAAGGCGGAAATGGATGGGTCTGCTCAGCAATTGGCCGCTGGCCTTAAAAGCCTTCACTTCAACAATATTGTCTATTGCAATCTCACTAGATGGGTATAAACGGAAGGAGCCATTGGTCGGATTAGGGAAAACCTCAAGCGGAGCAGGTCTACTTTTCTTAATCGAAAAACAATTCTGCTTTGTTTTATTTCGTCCGTTTAAATAAACAAAGAATTCTCCGCATCCAGAAAGCGCATAATCACCAGCTCGCTCGGTCTCGCCCGTAGAATTTTCAGTTCGATCTCTGGTAATAGGGTCCAAAATCAAGACAAGTTCATCCTTTCTTTCAAATCCTGTGACATAAGTTCTACACAAATATCCGGGGTCACCCCAAATCATAATGCGACGGCGCTCCACCGAGCCAGCAATAACTTCTTTGATTTCAAATTCCATTCCGTGACCAATCGTTCGAATTGGAGAACCTTGTACCACTAAACTCCCTGCCTGAATCGCCCCCGGCAATATTTCACAAAAACTTCCCAAACCAACACAACTGCAACTCAAAGAAAAATAAGGGAAAAGCACTATTGAAAAGAAAGCGTAGATAATTCTCATTTCCTCGTTTAAAAAGCTAGACGGATATTTAAACAAATTCGTTGGGTAAAGAATAAAATGATAATTTTGATTTATTGATCTTATAGCATCCATCCATTTAACATCACTCCACACACAAGATCAACAAAAAGTTATTTTAATTCAATTTTTAATATTTTTTATTTTAAAATGTCTTATATTCGCTGCAAAGCATCCGCAAATAGAAGAATAACATGCACCAACTGAAGGAAGCCAAGCGTGCACTGAAAAAGTATTATGGGTATGACAGTTTTCGCCCTATGCAGGAAGATATTATTCAATCTGTATTTGAGGGTAAGGATACTGTAGTGCTTATGCCTACTGGTGGCGGGAAATCGATTTGTTATCAAATCCCTGGCCTTGTCATGGAGGGCACTTGCCTAGTCATCTCACCACTTATCTCCTTAATGAAAGATCAAGTTGAAGGTTTAAAAGCCAATGGTATTAAGGCTGCATTTATCAATAGCTCGATGTCGCTAGATGCAATTAGAGAAACTGAGGATCAGTTCATAAAAGGAGGTTTACAACTCTTGTATATCTCCCCAGAAAAGATTACCTCTGGCAACTTTTTACCTGTACTAAAAAGGGCTCCTCTAAATATGATCGCCATTGATGAGGCACATTGTATATCTGCTTGGGGCCATGACTTCAGACCAGAATACACCCAGCTCCAATTCCTAAAAAGGCAGTTTCCTAAGTTACCTATCATCGCCTTGACCGCTACCGCAGATAAGCTTACCCGAAAAGATATTATCCATCAACTCAAACTCACGGAGCCGGAGACCTTTACCGCCTCCTTTGATCGACCGAATTTGAGCTTAACCGTTCGACCGGGCCAAAAACGCCTGGAACAAATACTAGCCTTTTTAGCTGATCGACCCGACCAATCTGGTATAGTTTATTGTCTCAGTCGTAAATCAACTGAAAATCTAGCCTCCAAACTTGTACAAAAAGGATATAAAGCAAGGGCCTATCATGCAGGACTAGCCCCTAGAGAACGTGCCAAAGTACAGGAGGATTTTATCAATGATACGGTGCCCATCGTATGCGCTACTATTGCATTCGGAATGGGGATCGATAAGTCAAACGTTCGATGGGTGATCCACTATAATCTACCGAAGAACCTAGAAGGCTATTACCAAGAAATAGGCCGCGCAGGAAGAGATGGAGTCAAGGCAGACACCTTGCTCTTCTACAGCTACCAAGATGTAATGATGATGCGCGATATCCTTTCTGATAATAATAGCGAAAACCAGGAGATCCAACTAGCTAAACTGGATCGCATGCGCCAATATGCGGAAGCCTCTGCCTGCCGTAGGAGGATTCTATTAGGCTACTTCTCCGAAGACCTTGACCAAGATTGTGGCAATTGTGATGTCTGCAAAAATCCACCTGAAAGCTTTGATGGAACAGTAATTTCGCAAAAAGCGTTATCAGCTATTTATCGCCTCAAGCAAAAGGTATCTATGGGCATTCTGATCGACGTGCTGAGAGGGTCTGCCCGAAAGGAGATCATTCAAAATAACTATCACAAAATTAAAACTTACGCTGCGGGGCGAGATATACCCTACGGCCATTGGCAGCAATATCTTTTCCAATTATTAAACCTCGGCTACATAGAAATCGCCCATCATCTTCAAAATCAAGTCCGACTTACAGAAAGCAGTAAAGCCGTGCTCTTCGATGGTCGAAAAGTAGAGTTGGTCAAACCAGCTACAATCCGGAAACGACAGGAGGAGGAAAAAGAGGCCGCTAAAAAAGTCACCAAGAAGAAAAGTGTGGATGAGGAATTGTTCCAAGTTTTACGTCAAGTGCGCAAACAGTTGGCTCAAAGCTCTGGACTACCACCCTACCGTATCTTTAGTGATGCCACCTTGATTGATATGTCTGGCAAAAAGCCCTTTACGGAGATGCAGATGCTTCAGGTACACGGGGTTGGAGAGCAAAAACTCAAGCAGTTTGGCGCTACCTTTCTAACAGCCATTTTAGATTATGCCGGAGAAAATAAAACCAGAATCAAAGGTTCGACTTACCAAATCACACTACACCTGCTCAAAAAGGGTCATTCCATTGAGGAGGTCGCTCAAGAAAGAGGTATTCATGCGAATACGGTGTTTAGTCATTTGGCCCACCTCTATGAGAAAGGTCATCCTATAGATTTGAGTCAACACCTCCACCAATCTGAGTTAGATGAAATCGTCAAAGGGCTTCAGCAGGTCTCTCAACCTATAAAGATGAAAGAAGTTTATGAGCTATTTGATGGCGAATTCTCTTATAATAAAATCCGCCTAGCTCAAGCTTATTGGAAGCGGAATGGCTTGGAGAG
>JBELML010000005.1:0-5416 GCA_042095835.1 Saprospiraceae bacterium | reverse complement strand
TATAGCTCTGGAATGTAGTTGGGATAATCAGTGATAATGCCATCTACGCCCATATTGATCAGTTTTTGCATAGTTGCTTTATCATTCACTGTCCAAGGGATTATTTGCATACCCATTTCGTGAATACCCTCTACCATGGCCTTGGTTAAAATCTCATGATTTGGACTATAGATTTCAGGTTGATAACTTAGTAAGCTCATATTCCGCTGTATATCTACTTGCTTATCTATTAAGTAGGCCGTCGTGATGGATGGCTCAATCTTATGTACCGCTTCTAGTGATCTGGGGTCGAAAGATTGTATACAAGCTCGACCCTGGATTCCACTTGCTTGAATAACATCGACTACGAGTTGGGCAAAAATCGCTGGTGATGGCGTTAATAATCCATCCCAAGTAGGTTTACTTTTGATTTCAATGTTATAATGGGGCAACTTTCTTCCTTTTTCTTTACAAAAAGATTCTACCGCCTCTATCACTTCTTGCAAGCTAGGTTTGAAAGTCGGCTCGACAACTTGATCTGGAAATCTAGGATGTGCTTTGCCACAATTAAACGCCTGCACTTCAGCAGTAGATAGTTCAAAAATTTTAAACTCTTCATCTAGTTTCTTACTCAAGGCCTGCCCATCTGGTTGAAGGCAAATGGTAGGAGACATCCAAGGTTCATGGGAGACAATCACACCTCCATCCTTAGCAATAACCACATCTAGCTCTAAAGTTTTAATAGGAAAAGTAAGCGCCTTCAGAAAAGCTGGTATCGTATTCTCAGGAGCTAGGCCTCGAGCTCCGCGATGGCCTTGCCAATCAAAATCTTGCATAATAGATGGGCTTGTAGAATCCGTTATTACTTCTGCTTGATTAGCTGTATTCCCACAAGAAAACAGCATTAAAGCTATGATGAAAGTAGAACTGAGTGGTGCTAAGTGACGATTCATAAATGCGCTTGACTTTTTATAATGCATAAATGTAAGACAAAGATATTAACCCATTGTTAATCAGTTGAAACCACCTCGACCTTATCTAGCTACAACTTCAATTTGAATTTCTAAAATCGATTTCCCTCGCCGCGCATCTGTACCACAAACACTACCGTCACGGCCTACTGCCAATTTCTCTTGTCCCTTTATTTTCGCATGGTAAACCACCGAATAATCCTTGGCTAGTCTACCAGACAACTTTATTGCAAAACCAATCACTTTTCTCCTTTTGTCTGGTGTTTGTGCTAAAGAACCATTGGTCATCCAAGGCGTTGCGCCAAGTTTGGTCACAAACAATCGATACTGAATATCGAGGTCTAGATGCAAAGGAGTGAGATGAAGTTTAAGGCCAATAAATCGATTGGCACGATGATCATCCATGGTGAGTTGCCCCTCCCGTAAAGCGACCCTCGAACCTTTTGAAAAAAAGGCAGTCCCTTTAATATCAAATCGATCGACTGGTTCCTGGCTTTTTAGTGCATTTTCTACGGCTTTTCTGGCATTGATGCGTCCGTAGCCATAAAATAGACTATGTCCTTCTGCATTATATCGTCCTTCAACAGCATCAATAGGATCACAAGACGCTCGTATGATGGTTTTAACCTGCTGCCAGCTTAAGGCTGGATTAGCTTTTAGCATCAAGGCCACTATCCCGGCCACACCAGGGCAGGAGCTTGAGGTTCCTCCAAATTTGGGCGTATAGTCTCCTTTTTCATCACCAAACTCCAAGGGCGCATCGAGGCCTCCAGGATTATACCCTTCCTCTCCTACCCGATCCGTTGTCCAAATCCCTGGTGTCAAAGGTCTAGGGTGATTGAATAAGGGATAATGGATATCATTACTCGGAAAACAACACCAAACCGCAGCGCCATAATCACTGTAGACGCTACGTTTGCCATGATCATTACATGCCGAAACAGTGATCACTTTTTCATAGGAGGCATAGCCATCATATTTGGTATCTTCATTGCCATTGCCCGCAGCCCATACAATAACACAACCCTTACCATTGCGACCGTGTGTAAGGGCATATTCAATTGCCAATCGGCTACTATCTGGCATAGGATAATATTTGGTATGGCGAGGGTCATTCGGGTTATTCCAGACACCATCTCTTGGGCCCCAGCTACAAGAAATGACATCAGCACCATGATCAGCGGCCCAATGAAATGCTTTGGCCTCAGACATCGACCCTAAACCCGCTGCTCTTATCGGCATCAATTTGGCTTCGGGAGCCACCCCCGTCGCACCAAATAGACCAGCTGCACAAGCTACACCCGCACAGGCAGTACCATGATTTTCCATAGAGAACTTGGGCATGCCATTATCTCGATTAATAACGGTATCTCGTGGAGCTACAATTTTACCAGCTTGACTAAACTCAGGATGATTGACGTCCACTCCATCATCGATAATCGCTATGGTTATGCCCTCTCCCCTATTGTGTTGCCAGGCCCCTTCTACCTCCACGTGTTGTTGAATCGACCGACCATTAATCTCTGTGGTTTTCAGGTGCCATTGCATTGAATGGATAGATTTAGCTGCTTTTTCCTCCACAATTTCAGGATGACAAAACTCGACCTCGGCTTTTTGCAAATATTCTTGAGCTAATTCAAAGACTTGTGTACCTGTGCCTTCAACAGCTTCTACAAAAAAGGCATTATGGGCAAATTGAAGTTTTTCTTTTTCTTCTAATCCCATTTCAACCAGTAGGGTCCTACATTGATCCAAGTCTAGATGATCATAAAATTTCAGAAAAAAGTTCTCGGTATACACTTTAATGGCACCTGTATCCGGATCTTTCAAAACACGCCCAGCGAAACGAACACCATCCTCTGTGGGAAATTGCTTACGAATTTCATTCCTTCGCCTCAGCGGGCTATCGCGATCTGGGTCTAACACTCGATATATTTTGACCGAAGCTTCCGGGAAAGCGGAGACAGGGATCATATTAGACAAAAAAGATCGAGAACGTGTACTGAGATTCATCTCCTCCAAAGACTTCTCTTTAGTCCGCACAACCACTAAATCTTTAGATTCTACAAGTTTATGGGTAGTGCCATTTTGGCCTCCGTATTGATAGGTGTACATGATGCATTGGTTTGCTTAAAGATAAAAGGAATTAGGAATTTTCAATTTAAAATGTGCTGAAAATGAATCTCCTACGTACCTTAAGGGCCTCGTGCTGAACTTAGACCCAAATCTAAATTAATACGCATTGGCCCAAGAAGGTGATATCATACAATCAATTGCAGCTGGTAAGAAGGAAGCCTTCTCTACCCTGTATCAGATGTATGCTGACAAGGTGTACAATACTGCTTTAAGTTATAGTAAAAATGTGGAAGATGCGGAGGAAATCACCCAAGATGTCTTTGTAAAAATATTTAAAAATGCCGCTGTATTTAAAGGAGAGTCCTCCTTGAATACTTGGATTTACCGAATCACGGTCAACACCTCTCTCAATTACTTAAAGAAAAAGAATAGATTCTCTCTTTTCAAAAATAAGCTAGCTACTGGAGAGTCGGTAGAATTTGTTCATCCTGGGGTATTATTAGAAAACAAGGAAAAGGCAGCAGCTCTTTTTAAAGCGATGGATGGTCTGTCCGAAACACAAAAAACAGCATTTATTTTGAGCTATATCGAAGATTTACCCAGAAAAGAAGTAGCAGACATCATGGAGGTCACCTTAAAAGCCGTGGAGTCTCTACTACAGCGAGCCAAGAAAAATATGAGGGTCAAATTAGAAAATATCCACTCGAAGCGAAGGAAATCAAAGTAATCATTGTCTATACTACAAAAACCACATAGGATATGAACGACGAAAAGGAAAAATGGATAGAAGAGGTCTTCCAAAGTATGCAAGGCAGCCAGCGGGCGCAGCCAGGACCGGAGCTATTCGAGAAAATTAATGCTCAATTAATGGCCCCTCGCCCAAAGGTGATTCCTATGTCTCGTTTAAGATACGCTGCCGCAGCTGCTATCTTACTATTATTCCTCAACACCTCTGCTTTATTTTATTACAATAATAACCAAGAGATAGCAGTCAGGGAAGAGGGCTCAATGGAGAGTTATAGCCAGTCACTTATTTCTTCTTATCAAATTTATGAAAAATGAATCAAGCCAAGTTTTATAAATATGCAGCTTGGAGTTTATTATTGCTCAATGTGGTGATTATTGCCTTTTTCTTTCTTACAAAGCCTGGCCCTCCGCCGCCAAAGCAGGGCATAAATTTCCAGTCAGAAGTCATTGATTTACTCCAATTAGAAGGCCAACAAGTAACTACTTTTAGAAAATTAGCAACAGAACATTATCAAAAATCGAAATCCATTAATGATCAACAGCAAAAACTGCTATTGCCTTATTTTGAAAACCTAATCGATCCTTCTATGGCCATCAATGAAGAAGACATTCTAAGTCAATTTCAAGAACTAGAAGGAGAAAAAATAAAAATCACTCATCAACATCTACAAGATATTAAAAACATCTTAGACGATACTCAAATCCCTCATTTTGAAAGGTTTGCAAAAAGATTTATTGATCAAATCCTTATAGAAAAAGAAAAAAAACCAGCTCCGCCAAGAGGTTCTTGAAAATATTTAAGGCCGAAATGGTAATGAGGAAGGCCAAGATTGTTGTATTAAAACCACAAAAGCCACTTGTAAAGAACTTGCGGTCAACTCTTAAAGTTTAGGTTCAGCAAGAATTAGAACGGCCTCCTGAAACCTTAGAAGAACTAGAACCAGAAAAACGGGTAAGTGTTCTTTACAAATTTCTTCCTTTTGTATTACCAAAGGTGCAAACGGTACATTCAGAAAGGGATGAAGATGAAGATATGGGATGGTCTTCAAAGTGGTAAGCTGAATAAGTCTTCCCGAATTATTTAGGTTTGAATTTTTTAAATATGCCGATACAGCCAACTTTCCCGACGCTTTATGATGATGCACATACCCTTTCCACCAGCAATCTAAATAAGTGGGAGTATCTGAAACCTTGGACCCAAAAAAACGGTGAGATTACCTGGCAAAAATGGGATCATGTAACTGCCAAGGTTTCTATAGCTGTTAATATGGAAGAAACATCTGGGACTCTGATCTTGAAATATTCCTGTAATAACGAACCTTTGAAATATGAGGTAAGACTGACTAGTGTTCCAAGTAACTTGGGTAATGGACTAATCTGGTATTTCATTTGTCCTATTACAAATAAACGTTGTCGGAAGCTTTATTTGATTGGCAAGTATTTTTTTCACAGGGAAGCCTTCACAGGTTGTATGTATGAAAGCCAGGCTCGTTCACAAAAGGACAGGGTCTTAGTCAAGGCTTTGGAATCCACGTTTGCTTCAGAAAAATATATGGAGGTAGAAGAAAGTATTTTAAGCAATTCTACAAAGGTAAGCCAACCAAAAGTTACCTTAAACTTCTTCAGTTACAAAGGGAAGCTGT
>JBELML010000004.1:0-101374 GCA_042095835.1 Saprospiraceae bacterium | reverse complement strand
GTGGAGACGGCGAGAGTCGAACTCGCGTCCAGAGAAGGCACTCGAGAGCTTTCTACATGCTTATTTTCTAATCCAATTGTCGGGAAGCTACTTGGTCTAGAAACCCACCTGTAGCAACCTTACCCGCTGAGTTTCGCTGGGGGTCCACGAGCCTACCCTTTGCTAGCCTAATATTGTTGGTTGATGCATGGATGCGGGGCCTCATTAGGCGAAGACCAGGCAACTCCTCATAGAGGTAGCTGCGGACATCTCATACAATGGTGCGTTAAGACCTAGTCTTAGGCAGCCATGGCAAATTGTCTATTGCCTTATAGAGTTTGATCATTATTTGTTAACGGAGTAAATAACCGTGCTCCGACATGCTTACTAACCAGTTGACAATCCTGTCGATACCAGTACGTCCCCATTTTTTTAGGAGTGTTTGCAAAGATATAACATTTATGGGCTTTGAAAAGTTCCTTTTTTATTCAGGGGTGCTTATCACACCAGAATACCACAAGTCCAGAACACAAAAAAGCTCCTACACCACATTATGTTCCGCCGCATAAGCCTTCAACTTTTCCCAATCAGCAGTGTACAATTCGGTGATATGCTCGACTTGTTCTTTTCTGACGAGTGGCTCTTGACGAAGCATCGATTCTGGAAGATAAGGAGCAAGGTAGAGTGTTCCATATTTAATAGGGTTCACTAGTGCTCTCCGAATCTGGTTGAAGACGCCAATTTTAAAATCTCGGTGTTTGCGGATATTTATTCGTTTGCTGACGCCGTAGATAGCGCGTAGTTGCTTTTCGTTATAGGAGGTGTGCCGCTTTTCCAAATTGATGTCTTTAGGATCAAAATCGGCGCCCATATAATCAGCTATTCTACGGGCAAAGGCCACGGTGTCTGCTCTCAGGTCTTCGTAGAAAAGCACAAGTGGCTTATGGTTGAAGTACTTTTCCAGGATTTCTATATTTCTAAAAAACTCCAAGTCCTGCTTCTTAAAGCGGCCCGTATCTTTTTCTAAATCAATAAACTCCTGGAATTCCCAAGGGTTCCCATTTTTTACAAACCGGCGATGCTGACTAGCAATCCATGATCCATGTCTTCGGAAAATAATGATGGGTTTCGCATCTGGATAAACGGCCGAAAAATCTTTCGCCTCTGCTTCCATCTGTTGGTCAAACTCCCGAGAAATAAAGTATTTCTCCTGCTTTCCCTGTGCAATAATCTCCTTGGCTCTTTTATATTTTGTCCGCTGGATATAGTGTACTCCTGTGAATTTCGGAAAAACATCATACTGCAAATAAGTAGACGCCACCTTACCCATCCCAACGTGAAAATAAATATCTGGCATAATTCAATGTTTCAATGAGTGATTGACTCAATGGGTGAATTTATTCCTTAAAATTATGGAGTCATTGACACATTGTATTAATGCGTCTTCCACAAGCGGAGTAATAATACCTCAATCGCTAAGAAAACGAGCGCAAATATAAGACACCAGCGCCATAAAACAAGCCCTTGGCTACGCTCTTCGATGGTAGCCGTCAGTACGGCTTTATCTTGTAGTTCGATTACATTCATACCTGGCCCTACAAAATCGCCTAGTTCAGCTGGGGCAAAATAGCTGAGGTCTGATTCTTTGCGATTGTAGTTGAAGGCATATTCCTCCAGCGTTTCGCCTGGATTGAGGAAGAGTTGATAATAACCAGCCTCCGATAATTGCTGATTGATACTCATAAAGACCTTAGAGCCTACAATCCTTTGTTGAGGAATAAACTCTGCTTCTGTACCCTGCAGTTTGTACACAATCTCGCCCGTGGCATTGGCCTGGTGCGTAGCTTCTAATACGGCATCTGTTCCGATGGTGTAGGCTACTGGGCGTTTATTACCTCCTGTCAAAGCCATTTTGAAGAGCATGGGCACGAATATCTCCCCATTCCTAACCAAATCGTTGTAATCCACATCTAGTGGTGCAGCACTCACGTAGAGATTCCCCTCCCCAAAATTATAGGCCGATAGGTAGCTATTCCCATCTCTATAAGTCAACAATATCCGTTCTGGGATAGAAGTGAAGCGATTAAAGCGAAATGCCCCCTGGGTAGTCGGTAGTTTTAAATTAGCTGATCGGTTTTCGAATACATCATTGAAGATAAATTCATCAGTATTAACATCTGATACCGTTTTGGCCACCGATTCAAATACATCTGGACTATTGGCTGGAAAGCTGGATAAAAAGCTTTTATAACTGGCAATACGCCCATTTCTACCTGGAAAGACAAGTAAATTACCTCCGGCTTCAACATAAGATTTTAAGGCAAAAGATAAACCAGAAGAAATATCGGTCAAATCATTAAGTACGATCAACTCGTGAGTAGAGAAAGTCGAATAATCAAGCTGCTGTTTTCTCTGGTTGTCAATTACAAAATACTCTAGCCCTCCAACCGCAGCATTCAGGTAACGATCAGGCTGATCTTCATTAATCGCCAATACGTTTACTTCTTCTGCAACGTAAAAGGAAATAAAGTATTTATCGTCAAATTGTACAGGAAAGTCGGTAATGGTCAGCTCTGCTTCGTGCCATCCTGTTCTAGAAATATTAAGGTTAACGGTATCTCTAACCACCGCATTGGGTGGAATAGAAAGGGTCCCGACCGGTTTGGATTGTCCTTCATAACGAATCGAAAGCCTAATGTTTTCGGCAATCTCATTACTGTGGTTTCTGATTTCAACGAGCAGAATGTTGTTGTTATTCACCATCTGAATAGGGGCCTCAAACCAAGCAGAATCAATACTGATATTGCGCTCCTGAACAGATTGCAGTGGAATTAAATTGACCGAATAGCTTGTATCCGTATAGTTCTGTACATCAACAATGCTTTTCTGAAAATCAGAAATCATATACAGGACCTTGTTTTCCTCTGTACCACTCTCTACTACTTGTTTTTGTCTAGTCAGTATATTAGAAACAGGTTGCACAGCGGGCGTACGTTCGACCTCATCGATTAGGGCCAAGGCATCCTCTTTAGAAACCAGTCGCTGGTGGCGCCCTTCAAAATCCATGGTTAAAACCTGGAAACGATCTTCTTCTTGATAGGCAGCAACGACTTCTCTTGCTCTCTGCTTGGCTTTATCTAAAAGGGGTACATCCTCACTCAGCGCATCCATACTATAGGAATTGTCAATAAAAATACTGACGGCTTTGGTTCCTCTTTGGACTTCCTCTCCTCTACTAAAATAGGGTTGTGCAAAAGCTAGTATTAAAAAAGCTAAAGCAAATATTCTACTCAGTAAAACCAGAATATTTCTCAAACGAGATCGCGCACTCGTCTCCTCTTTTACCTCCTTCAAAAAGCGGACATTGGTAAAGTAAACGCGCTTGAAACGCCTAAAATGAAACAGGTGTATAATAATCGGTATCGCAATAGCCGCTAAAGCAGCCAAAAATACCGGAAACAAAAATTGCATACTTTATTGTTTAATCTAAGTCACTGGTTGATTTAGTGTATGACCTAGTCCTATCTAATTAACATGGAGAAGTATCGATGTGTTGACAAAGCATCCCAAAATACTCCTCTCTTTCTTCGAAATGAATTCAACCAACCTTGCTAAAGCACGGGGTCTCATTAACAGAGCACATGGCACTTGACACATAGCACTTGACACATAAAAAATTCGACCAGATTTCGTTGCTGCGCACCGAAAAGGTCTCATTAACTTGACAATAATACGGATTAAGTGGAAATTTATTTTTTCTTTTCGATAATCATTGGAGGAACCTCTTTTTAAAACAAAACTTCAAGGCCGTATATGGCACATTATAAGATTAAAGAAATTTTTTACACCCTACAAGGTGAAGGTGCTCAAGCAGGCCGCCCTGCAGTATTTTGCAGGTTTTCAGGATGCAACCTTTGGAGTGGTAGAGAACAAGATCGTCATAAAGCGATCTGCCAATTTTGTGATACAGATTTTTGGGGCACCGATGGAGAGAATGGTGGCTCTTATACTAAAACGGATTTAGTAGCAAAAGTCCTTAGTCTCTGGCCTAGAGAGCAGCCTTTAAGCCAACCCTATGTGGTTTGTACAGGTGGAGAACCCATGCTGCAATTAGACCAGGACTTGGTCGACGAGTTGCACCAGGTTGGTTTTGAAATAGCCGTAGAAACCAATGGCACCATTGAAGCGCCTATTGGCATCGATTGGGTATGTGTAAGTCCCAAAGCAGGGGCAGATTTATTGATCACCCAAGGGCAGGAATTAAAGCTAGTGTACCCTCAGCCGGAGGCCATGCCAGAAAAGTTTAAACATTTAAATTTTGAGCATTTCTACCTCCAAGCTATGGATGGCCCTGATATTCAGCAGAATACCCAGGACACTTTACAATATTGCCTTCAAAACCCTCAATGGAAACTCAGTTTACAAACCCACAAAATTTTGAATATTCCTTAATGAATCGCTATTTTTCCGCCTCAATGCAAAACTCATTATGCGCGTTTTAATCACGGGAATTTCAGGATTCTTAGGCTATTACTTTATTCACCATTCCCCAAAAGATTGGCGAGTCTCAGGCACCTATTTGAATAGCGCGCCCCATAAAGGGAGTATCTATTTCAAAGAAATCAACCTACAGGATATTTCTAAGGTCCAGAAATTCATAGCTAAAGTCAAGCCAGATGCAATTGTACATACCGCTGCCATCTCCAAACCCGCACAATGCGCCCAAAATCCAGATTCCAGTTATCGCCTAAATGTGGTCACACCTACCTACCTGGCTTTAGCTGCAAGAGATAGGAAAATTCCGTTCATCTTCACCTCTTCTGATTTAGTGTTTGATGGTGCAAAGGCCCCTTATCACCCAGAAAGCGCAACTCAGCCAGTTAATCTTTATGGTAAACAAAAGAAAGAAGCCGAGCGCAGAATATTAGATATTTACCCAGAAGCGACCATTGTGCGTCTACCTTTACTTTACGGACTTGGTCAGCAGGGGAAAAACTTTTTGGGCGAGTGGCAATCAAAGCTCCAAAAAGGAGAGCAAGTCCAAGCATTCAATGATGAATTCAGAAGTGCGGCTCATGCCAAAGACATTGTGGGAGGCATACAACTACTTTTGGAGCAGCAACTTTCTGGTATCTGGCATCTGGGTGGTCCCGAAAGTTTGTCAAGGTATGAGATGGCTATGCTCTTGGCCAAACAGCTTAAAGTGGATCATACCCTAGTCTTATCCACCCAACAAAAAGCGCTTTCCCTTTATCCCGAACGACCTGCCAATGTCACATTAGACTCCGAAGAAACGTACAAAATTGGCTTTCAACCACAACGCATGGAGGAAGCCTTAAAAACCATAATACCGCTACGATAATAAGTCCACACTTTTCCAATCATTTGTAGAAACAAAATAACACTTACCTAGAAAAGTTTGAAATAATTTGTTTTTATCAATTTTCTGTTTTAAATTGTGTTCATATTCGGAGATATAAAACAATTTAATCATGATCAGGGAAGATAGAATTGAACTTAACGATCGATTCAGAAAAGTTTTTCGCCTTTTAGAGGAGCGTGGTGAGATACTGCCAAATGATAGAAATGGCAGGGGTATTGGTGATTTTGCTGAGCGTATTTTAGGTAATCGAGCTTATGGCCATATTATCAGAGCTTTTTTGAATCCAGATGATAAACGGTGTATTGATTATCGCCATGCGCGTAGCCTTTGCCGAGAATACGGTGTTAATGAATCCTATCTGATCGACGGTATTGGTACACCTTTTGGTTTTGATCTTCCAGCTCGCCCTGATGTCGATGATGTTTCCTTTACAGGGAAAGGTAATATCTTGTTTACTACCACCGAAGCTTTTGCCGGTTCTGCGGTTGATGTAGGTGGTTTTGCTAAAGAGGATCATGAATATTTTAGTGTTCCGGGTTTAAGTGGAAATGGCTTAGTTGCATTCCCTATCAACGGTAACAGTATGATCCCTGTGATCAATGATGGTGATACTGTGATCTGTAAGGAGATCAATAGCCCACACGAAATTAGAGACAACAAAATATACGCGGTTAAAAACAATGGCGCACTTTGGGTCAAGTATGTACAAAAGATATTCGACTCTAATGGTAGAGTTACGCAACTCAAAATGATCTCAGCCAACCATCTTGAGCATGATCCCTTTGAGGAAGAAGTCAACGAGTATACCCGTTTATACCAAGTTATCAGAAGAATTTCTGATCTCAACTAATAAACATGCACCACCTATAGGTCTACGGTATGCTAGTTTATCGCTGTCTTATCAGTTGAAAAGCTCAAGACCTATAGATATCTGTCAATAACGAACTAACCATAAGATTCATTTATTTCCTGCTTAACTATTGGCTTAGGGTCTGGCTCCTTAGCATTGAATTGTATTGCAATAGAGAAGATACTTCTGAAGTATCCTACGGTCTATGCGCGCATTCAATCTAAGCAGCTGGCCCTTCGTTTTTTATTTAATAATCCTCCTACTTCAGCTTTGCCAATATAAACAGCCAACAAGCAGCTACGCCCATACCAAAGAGCTGCTCCTAATAATAGACACTTCTCTTCGCAGCCTAAGTCCAAAACACCCATACAACTCAACTTAATCACCCTTTTTTCAAGTGCCGAAGCTCCAGCGTAGGCGATCAATATTCACCTACCCATTTCCAATCACCGAAGCTTCAACCTAAGCAGATCATTATCTAACAGTGACTAAAGTCATTGCTATACCTGTGATAGAAATCACTGAAAGCACCTCCCTTCTAGCTGTAGATTTGTAGGCATATGATTCAGTTTATTTATTAACCAAACGAAACTTAATTAGCATGAAAGTTGAACAAATCTATACCGGATGTCTGGCAGAAGCTGCCTATTATATCGAAAGTAAAGGAGAAGTCGTGGTCATTGATCCTTTACGCGAATCTGATCCCTACCTAGAGCGATTAAAGCGAGATGGTGCCAGTCTGAAGTATGTCTTAGAGACGCATTTTCATGCAGATTTTGTTTCTGGACATCTAGATTTAGCCCAAAAAACAGGAGCAACCATTGTATACGGCCCCACAGCAGCACCCAACTTTAAAGCCTATACTGCAAGCGATGAAGAGATATTGAAAGTAGGCGATATCCAGATCAAAGTGCTGCATACACCAGGGCATACCATGGAATCTACTACCTATTTATTGATAGATCAAGACGGAAAAGACTATGCCATCTTCACTGGCGACACGCTATTTTTAGGCGATGTTGGTCGACCTGACCTAGCCGTAAAATCGGATTTATCAAGAGAAGATTTAGCGGGCTTACTATATGACAGTCTTCGCAATAAAATCATGCCTTTGGCTGATGAGGTGATCGTCTATCCTGGACACGGCGCAGGCTCGGCTTGTGGTAAAAAAATGAGTTGTGAAACTACCGGCTTACTTGGGGAGCAGAAAGAATTCAACTATGCTTTACGCCCAGATATGAGTAGAGCAGAGTTTGTAAAAGAGGTCACCGATGGTCTCGTCGACCCGCCTCAATATTTTCCTAAAAATGCAGTCCTCAATAAGATGGGCTACGAAAGTCTAGATCAAATAAGAGCACGAGGATTGCAAGCACTCAGCGTAAGAGCATTCAAAGCCGCCTGGGCTGAAGAAGAAGCGCTAGTACTCGATACCCGTCAAAAGACCGTATTCACTAAAGGATTTATTCCAGGTGCTATCTTTATAGGGCTTGATGGAAGCTTTGCGATGTGGGTAGGCGCTCTGATTCTGGACCTCAAACAACCCATCTTATTCATTGCCGATCCAGGTCGGGAGAATGAAGTGGTCACGCGTTTGGCAAGAGTTGGATACGACAATGCCATTGGCTACTTAGAAGGAGGTTTTGAAGCTTGGACTGCTGCAAACGAAGAAGTAGATCAAGTCAAAGACATCACCCCTGAGGAGCTAGTTGAGCTTATGAAAAAACAAGATATCAACCTCTTAGATGCCAGAAAAGCTAGTGAGTATAGCACACAACACATGCTTGGTGCGGAGAATTTCCCACTAGACTTTATCAATAGAAATATCGCTCAATTGAAAACCGATGCAAGCTATTATTTATACTGTGCTAGCGGCTACCGCTCCGTAATCATGGCTTCTATCTTGAAATCTAGAGGATATGACCAAGTTGTCAATGTCATAGGTGGGTTTAAGGCACTGCTCGAAACAGATTTACCAACCAGTCAATTCGAAGAGCAAATTACAGAATTATAGCTTTAACAGGTAATTGTTCGATTGTGATAGTAGGTCTCTATTCTTAGAGAGATGCTACGATGAAGCTGCTTCATTGCTAGTCTTCCCAAATAGATGAGCAGAGGCAGCTTCCTTTTTAAACAACTTCGCCCCTAAACTTTGTAAATAGCCCAAGCGTTGTTTACTTTGTCAATTCAAAATTTCAACTATGGATTTAAAAGAACTATTAAATCAGCCCAATGCGACTCTCGTAGATGTTAGAGAACCTTATGAGTACGAAGAAGGTCACGTAGAAGGTGCGATCAACATCCCACTCGGAGAGGTACAAAACAGAGCAGCAGAGTTTGCAGATATGCCCAGACCATTAATTCTAATGTGCCGCTCGGGTGGCCGAAGTGGTATGGCTACCAAAATCCTGGAAGCTAAAGGCCAGACAGAAGTCTATAATGGCGGCGGATGGGAAGTGGTTAACGAAGCTAAAACTGAAGGCTAAGCAGCATTTATCATCTCCTCTAGGTGATAAAAAGCAAAGCCAAAGTCCTTGATTGCAACTACCTTATCTGTGACTTTAGGGTTCGGATTGAAGGAACACTTCAATCCTTGATTTATACGCTACTCTTCGTAGAGCTATAAATCGTGTTGTTCATGGGATTTTGTAGGCTGCCTTTTAGGAAAGTTTCTAAAAGGCAGCTTTACTTTATAGATTTAAATTACAATCATAACACTTCATTTCTACAGAAACTACCCGACCAGAGCTGTTCTTCGAGGTGCCCGTGAATTGAATCTGATCTCCTTTCTGATTATATTTAGCATAATCTAATCGAAAGGCGCTACCATCAAACTTGGTATAGCGATTATCTACCTGCATCTCATAGCTTAGATTCTTAGGCAACACGCAATCTACTTTAGTGTACTTGCCCTCTCCTACCTGGAAGGACTCAAACGAAGACGCAACCGATCCTACCCGTATTTTATCCTCATAACTTGTTCCAAATTCTACAGACTTGGCTAAGCTACCGGTGATAGTATAGGTCGTATACTTGGAGGCTGGTGATATTAAATGCTCTAGATTGACTACCTCAACATCGTCTTCATAAGAAGATCTGAACTCAAGGGAGCCTACCGTCCGAAAGTCGTAATCAGAGTATTTGCTTTGGAGTTCCAAATCACCAACCTCCTCTACTTTGAGGTCTGTTTCGTAGAAAACGCCCTTGCCGCTACCTATCTTTTTGAATTCCATATCTGAGTACTTTTCTGTCAAACTTAATTCGCCAGAGATCGTCTGACCATAAATTTTATTCTCATAGGAGCTCCCCTTCAAACTGGCTAGGTTTTGAAATTTGATTGTACTGTACTTGGCATTGATCTCCACTTCTTTAGCATTGCCAAAATCATGCTTCGACTCATACAACTCTATTCTTATATTTTGTGCAGCACCAATCTGACCTTTGCTATACTTTGAGTTCATGTCCAGGTCGCCCTTAATGTCCTTAGTAGTTACTTCGCATTCATAGGCTTGGATCTCTAACTTATCCGTTATATCTGCTTCGATTGTAATCGGTTGATATTTGTTGGAAACTTTGACATTGGGTGTAGAGGGAATATAGACCGTCAAGTCAATTTTTAATTTCTTGATCCCTTTGATCACTTCTCCATTTTCAAGGTATATTTTTGATCGACCATTGATAATATTGTAGCGTTTAATCTTCAATTGAGAATCAATATTCAATTCATTAGCCGATACATTTTCACTTATCTTGTACGCATCCAAGAGCTGCTGAGTAGAGGCCGCGTCGGGTGACTCAAAAGTTAAACGGGCTTCCCAAGAAACGGTATTTCCCGTAGCAGGTAATACTCGTAAGGCTCCTCGCCGATGTTGGATATTGATGGAAGATTTAGCCTCCAATTCTCCTTTGAGCACATGAGACTCCTGGCCGAATCCAGGTACAATAAATAGTAGTAACACTAAACAATTACATAATAATATCTTCTTCATTTTTCTGTTTTTTAGATTCTTTTTTTTCAACTTCGCGCGCTAGTCGGTCGAGCATTTTTATTTTTTGCTCGTAGTATTTTAGAAATAGATATCTCAATTTTTCTTGGTCTGCATAAGCTGGCAAATCCTTAAGCAACTCCACTCGAATTTCTTCTAGCAAGGCCATTTCATCAAATATTTGCTGGTAGGCTCCCTGTGGTAGTTCATCGATGCCAATGGCCGCCTCTTTCTGTGTTATTT
This sequence comes from Saprospiraceae bacterium, assembly GCA_042095835.1. Taxonomy (GTDB): domain Bacteria; phylum Bacteroidota; class Bacteroidia; order Chitinophagales; family Saprospiraceae; genus DATFKA01. The sequence goes on along the minus strand of JBELML010000004.1, from coordinate 90,936 downwards.
CCACTTGGTAGCGATCCACTTGTTCTTGTATCTCAGGAAAAATGCTGGTATAAGCAGCTTCCTCTATACCTGGATCTCCTTTCTGCAACAGCAATCCGGCAACAAGGAGGAGTAAAATAGTAGCCGCAATACTCCATTTCCAATAGGTACCCAATTGAATACCCCAACCAGAACCCGCATTGGGGGAAGCTACCTCCACCTCTGGCGCAATCCTTGTCCATAGCTGATCCGCATCGAACATCTCTACCCGCTCAAAAGCTTTTTGTTTTTCATCCACAAAAGCTTCTAGGCTTTGCTCTTGATTCGTCTTTTCGTTGGGATTAGACATATCCATTTATGATTTTATTTTTTTGACTTTTTTTTAAAATCGTTCTCAATATCTTTTTGCCTCGATGGTATTGACTCTTTGAGGTCGATTCACTGATGCGCAGTATCTGAGCGATCTCTTTGTGCTGATATCCCTCAACCAAATGTAGATTTACAATAGTTCTACACCCTTTAGGCAGTGCTTTTATCGCTTCGTGTATTGCTTTGACATTATAGGCTCCATCACCCTCTTCCATTTTTTCCTCAGTGGCATGTAGCTGTAGATTGATGTCTACAGTCTCTTTTTTTCTCCTTAAATAATTCAATGCCGTGCGTACCGTGATTTGCTTAATCCATGCTCCAATAGTCGACTGTCCTCGAAACTGATGTAACTGCTGAAACACTTTAAGAAAGGTCTCTTGCAACACATCCTCAGCATCTGTCGGATTTCTGACCATACGGATCGCAACATTATACATCGCTTGGACGTAGTTATGATAAAGTTGCTTCTGTGCACTTTGATCGCCTTCGAGGCATCTCTTAATCAGTGGTGATATAGCGTCGGATGATCTCAATCGTGTTGGATTTTATTAGAAAGAGTGCTTCCATTTCATAAAGTTGGAATTTTGGGAAATATTTTTTTTTAAAAACGACCAACCTTTCCGCTATTACAATCGTCCTTAAAAAGCAAATACACCCAATAATCATTAGACATTTAAGAAAAATTTAAGTATAAAAATTGCAATAACTATCCCCCAAAAGAGTTTTATTTGTAAGTACCGTCTATATCAGTCGGCTTAAGTTTCATAAACTAGTGAGTGTAAAGTGATGGCCTTCCAAGTGGAAGGTCATCTTTTTTTAGTACTTGGAAGCCCTCTCCCATTCCCTTTTTTAACATTCCCCTTAAAATAATCACTGATACTCCATTCGTTTTCATCTAAGCATACTTTAAAACCACATTAGCTATGAAAACGAACTGGATGATCTTACTCTGCCTGGGGCTTTGGGCCTGCCAATACGATCAGCAGAGCTTCGCACAAGAAAGCACCAAGTCGGCTATCTTGGAGTCTCCTACCGCGATCCCACCTTTGCAAATAGATACCAAGCAGGATACTTTAGCAAAAAGATTTGCAGTCCCCTCAGGATATTTTCGCCCGCAGGTATCACAGCAATCTTTCGCTCACTATCTAAGGCAGCTACCTCTTCAGGAGCATGGTGCAAAAGTCCATTACTTTGACGGTAGGCCTAAAATGCGCTCGGATGTACATGCAGCGGTGGTCAAAATGGATGTGGGAAATCGGGACCTCCAGCAATGCGCTGATGCCATCATGCGCCTACGTGCTGAATATCTCTACAAAACACAACAATACAGTCAACTCCATTTCAACTTTACCAATGGTTTTAAAGCTGATTATCAAAAATGGAGAGCTGGAAATCGCATAAAAGTAGAAGGCAATACAGTAAGCTGGTACAGCATCAATCAAAAGCAGACCTCTTATCAAAGCTTTCGGAGATATCTCAATATGGTTTTCGCCTACGCAGGCACGCTTTCTTTAGAAAAAGAACTAGTCCCAAGCGATATTAATGATATTCAAATAGGAGACATCTTCATCCAAGGAGGAAGTCCGGGCCACGCAATCATTGTAGTGGATGTCGCCCACAAAATAGATGGAGAAGAGCGCTTATTTTTATTGGCCCAATCCTATATGCCTGCTCAAGAAATTCATATCTTAAATAACCCTCAGAATAGTGAGTGGAGTCCCTGGTTTTCTAATCAAATACGTGGCAGATTGGTCACTCCTGAATGGACCTTTGATACCGACAAGCTCAAGCGCTTCCAAGAATGATGTTTTGGTTGTCAGGTATTACTTCAACTTCACACGAATACCTGTTTCTAAGGAAATCGTATTAATGCGGTCTTGGGTAGGTCCCAGACCTTGTGAGAAGTAACCAATAGAATACTCGTATTTAGATTGCATGAACAATCCAATTCGATCGGTCATACTACGCTCAAAACCTAAAGCAAAGTTTCCGGTAAAAAAGCTAGATTCTCTAAAGGATTCTCCTTCTAAAATACCACCTGTACGCTCCTTGATACCAGAGGTACTGCGTGGTGTAATGTCGACATTGGCCCCTCTTAAGGTAGGTTGAGGTAGATCAGGTAAGCCTACATAGTAATTCGATTGAAAAGCAACCTGCATCGAGATACCCGCCTGCGTAAACAAAGACCAGCGATTCTTTTTCAAGAAATCGTACCTCGCAAAAACGGGAATATTCAAAATATTCTGCTCTATTTGCTCCAAGGACTCGCCTGTAAAACCTCTTAGAGCCGAACCAGAAAGTCTTTGGTACTCACTGCCATATTGCTTGGCCGTATAAATCAAACCACTACCAAATCGCCAGCGGCTATCGGCTAAGCCCTTATCGATTAGTAGCCCTCCACGATAACCTATAGAAAAACGATTGGAAGCTTCGAATCGACCATCTGCGCTCTCAGGAGTACTGATATAGTTATACTCCCCACCACCAAACATACTGATTTGGTACTGCGATTTTCGGGGAGCAGTCAAGAAACTAAAATTGGATGGCATATCTGCCAATGGATTCATACTAGCGAGTTGGGGTGTCTCCATGCCAGCAAGAAGATAAAATGCGTCTTCATCCGCCACTTCCACCACAGTTGGCAGTGGTAAGGTCCCTAGGTTCTCCTCCTGGTTTTTACCCAGAAGGATACTTCCTTGCTGTGGCAAGGTCTCTAGGGCAGAAAGTGTGGAATTAGCTGTAGCGGATCCTACATTTTCTTCCATATTGCTGAGTCCTGTACCAGAGACCTCAGGTAGTGATGATAAACCATCAGTCTTCTCTACTATTAATGGAAGCGCTTGCTCAACTTGCATAGAAGGTCGAAGCTCTTTTGGTAAACTTATGGATGGCAATGAGGGTGTCGTTTCGATTTGATGATAAGCCTGTGGTTGATCTCCAATTGTATCACCAAACGGACTGCGCTGATCATCTATACCAAATCGGACGACAAGAAGTAGTAATAAAGAAACCAAGATAGCTTCGATCATCTTGAATCTCAAGATTTGCTCTCTCATAGCAGCAAACTGCCCCAACTCCTGGACAATGACATTCCAGGTCTGGCCTTTCAATTGATCATTGGCCGACAGTCGATTCAGCTTATCAAAGACAAGTGAATCAAAGTCATGATTTTCAGGGATAGCGGGTCCACCTTCCAACTGATCGAGTTGAGCGTCTAGATCTTCCCAATGCGCAGCATTGAATGGAACTTCCAGTTCCTCAATTTTCCCTTTGATAATATGATCAAACTTGTCTTCCTTCATTGCTATGTCGTACCTGAGTTTTCCTCAGGGTTTATTTATAGTTTTTCAGTAATCCTTTCAATCGATTTCTGGCTTTTACCAAGTTAGACCGAGAGGTGCTTTCCGTTATATTCAAAAATTCGCCTATTTCTTTATGGGAGTATCCCTCTATTACATACATATTAAATACTGTACGATAAGTCGGGGTCAATTGCTGCACTGCAGCTAAAATTTCTTTTTCTGTACAGCGACTTATCGCATCTACATCTTTGCTAGTCACCTGATAAGCCGAGTCAATATCTTCTGTCCTCCTTCTTATAGATTTGCGATAAAAATCTATGGCCGTATTGACCATTACTCTGCGAATCCAGGAGTGCAAAGAAGTACCAGGTTTATATTTACTTATATTTCTAAAAACCTTGATAAATCCTTCTTGTAGAATATCCAAGGCATCCTCTTCATTGCTAGCATAGCGCAAACAGACCCCCATCATACTACCATAGTACTCCTCGTAAATGACCTTCTGTGCCCAGCGTTCATTGCGAATGCAGGCATGTATCAGGTTCGTTTCGTTATGGTTTGTAGATAAAGCGATCTCCATGCGTTATTGTTGATCTACAAATTAATTGGTTTTAGCGGTAATCCCAACAAACACTCCACAATATTTGAGAAGTCGAAAGTCTACGACAATTCTCAAGTAGGTAGAATATGGTTAGATATTTTGATAAAAAGGCTCCTACCTTCTCATCGATCAAGATGTCTAACTAAAGTTTAGGAATATTCATGATAACAACGACTTCAACAACAAAAATGCTGCTTAGCCCATAAAAGCAATTAAAAACTTTTTGTTTTAAATTTGAAAATTCTTATATTTACCCTCTAAGTAATGGGCAAAGAATAAGTATCGCATTTTGATCGAGAAGATTTTGTGCCAAGACAAGGCAAAAAACATAGATGATGCAGGGCATCAGCGAGGCTTTTTAACGCCGTATTGGTAAAAAAGATTCCATCAAAATCGAAAAGTTATTTTTTGATCGTTACTTAACGATAAAAAACAAAAACCTGGATGAGCGAAAATAGCGTCAACGGTTCAGCGGCACACGATGGAGATCATATTGTCAGTCTCAAAGGGATGTATGAGGACTATTTCCTAGATTATGCCTCCTATGTCATACTCGAGCGTGCTGTACCAGCGATTAATGACGGTTTAAAACCTGTACAGCGCCGGATTTTACATGCCATGAAACAAATGGATGATGGGCGCTACCATAAAATAGCCAATGTGATAGGCCAAACCATGCAATACCATCCTCACGGTGATGCTGCCATTGGTGATGCCTTAGTGAAGCTAGGTCAAAAAGACCTACTGATTGATACTCAAGGGAACTGGGGAGATATCTTCACCGGTGACAATGCTGCTGCTGCTCGATATATAGAAGGCCGCCTAACCAAATTCGCCCTAGAAGTCGCCTTCAATGCCAATACTACCGAGTGGCAACTTTCGTATGATGGTAGAAAAAATGAACCGGTCACCTTGCCCATGAAATTCCCGCTGCTTTTGGCCCAAGGTGTTGAAGGTATTGCGGTAGGTCTTTCTACTAAAATCTTGCCGCACAATTTCATTGAGCTCATCAAAGCTTCGATCAAATACCTTCAGGACAAACCCTTTAAAATATATCCAGATTTTCAAACTGGCGGTTCAATTGATGTGAGTGATTATCAGGCTGGTAAGCGCGGTGGCAGAGTGAAAGTTCGTGCAAGAATTGAGCAAGTCGATAAATCTACCTTAGCCATTAAAGACCTTCCTTATGGTGTGACCACTACTTCACTCAAGGACAACATTATCAAGGCAGCGGATAAAGGGAAGATCAAGATCAAAAAGATCATTGATAATACTGCAAAGGATGTAGAAGTCTTGGTTGAACTAGCATCTGGAGTATCGCCAGAGCTTACCATCGATGCGCTTTATGCCTTTACCTCTTGTGAAATATCTATCTCGCCAAATGCTTGTGTCATAGTTGATGACAAGCCCCATTTCCTAAATGTCAATGACATCCTCAAAATTGCAACTGATAATACAAGATTACTCTTGAAGTGGGAGCTGGAGATACACAAGAAGGCACTTGAGGAAAAGTGGCACATGGCCAGCTTAGAAAAGATTTTTATAGAAAAAAGAATCTACCGAAACATTGAAGAAGCAGAGTCCTTTGAAGAGGCGCTTAAAATCATTGATCAGGAGCTACGGAAATATGTAGCCGTACCCGCGGAGGCTAAAGGGCCTAGTGATCAACGTATCCGCCTAATGCGAGACATCACCAAAGAGGATGTGGTCAAGCTGACGGAGATTCGCATCAAACGAATTTCTAAATACAATTCCTTTAAAGCAGACGAACTGATCGCTAAAATTGAGGAAGATTTGAAGCAGGTCAAATATGATCTAGCCCACCTTACTGATTATACTATCGCCTACTACCAAAGGTTATTGGAGAAGTATGGTAAAGGGAAAGAACGATTAACCGAAATCACAACCTTTGATTCCATCCAGGCAGCAGAAGTCGTCGCCAATAATGCCAAGCTCTACGCAGATCGCAAAGAAGGCTTCATCGGCACCAACCTCAAGGATAAGAAAGATAATTTTGTCATGGAGTGCTCTGATATAGATGATATCATTGTCTTCAGAAAAGATGGCAAATTCAGAGTATCTCGGATCGCCGACAAGGTATTTATGGGCAAAAACATTATCCACGTTGCCGTTTGGAAAAAGGGAGATGAGCGAACCACCTATAACATGTCTTATGTCGATGCTAAAAGTGGGCGCACCTATGTCAAACGCTTTCAGGTGAGGGCCATCACCCGAGACAAAGACTACGACCTGACCAAAGGAGCACCAAAGTCCAAGCTACTCTACTTCAGTGCCAATCCCAACGGCGAAGCAGAGAAAGTGACGGTGATGCTTTCGCAAGGCAGTAAAGCCAAAAAGAAAGTATTCGAATTTGACTTTGCAGACTTGGCCATCAAAGGCCGAGCCTCACAAGGAAATATCCTCACCAAATATCCAGTACGAAAGGTAGACTTGAAAGAAGCAGGAAAGTCAACCTTAGGAGCCTTAGAAATTTGGATGGACGATGTGAGTGGACGCCTCAATCGAGATGAACGCGGGCATTATCTTGGTAGCTTTGACACCGGCGACCAAATCATTATTCTTTATAAAGATGGTAGTTATGAAGTGACTGCCCTTAATATGGATTTGACGCAGCGATTTGTTGTCAAGGATATTCTTCAGATAACCAAATTCGATACCGAGCAAGTCATCAATGCTATTTATTTCGATGGGAATAAAGGGTGGACTATGGTCAAAAGGTTTAAAATAGAAACCAGTAAAACGGAGCAACGCTTCCCTTATACTACAGACCACAAACTGACTAAACTCTATTTTGCTCAAATAGGAGATCATGTAAAAGCCACCTATAAATATAGGGCTGGTGGCGAAACCCACGAAGAAGACTTAGATTTCTCCACTTTCATTGACGTAAAAGGCTGGAAAGCGCTGGGTAATAAATTGACAGAGTCTAAATTGAGCAGCGTAAAAGCCATCGAAATCAAGAAACCTTCAAAAGATAATAATGGGCCCTCCGGACCAGATTCTGATGATCAGGACAAGTTCAAACCTGGCGATACTATTGAATTGTTCTAATGGCATTTCGAAGATTTCTACCTGAAGAGGATGCGATTTATCAGGTCGTTTCAGACAATTTACTGCCTTCGAGGTACCAGGGCATTTGGGTAAATGAGCAAAGCGAAGCTGTTTTATTCTCTTGTCTCTGTGGAGTAGCAGAACATGACCTAAGGTCAGAGGACCTCATGGGTCGGTATTATCCAAAAATTAGCACCCCATTGAAAAACGGTGCAGGTTATTACCCTACTCGCCCCTGGACTATCCAATGCGATACCTGCGGTAGCATCTATAATATTTGTAATGGTTGGGATGAACCGAACAATGGCAGGATGGTGACCGTTTTGAACGCTATTTTTCAGATCAAAAAACGCTCAAACCTCAAAAGAAGGGACACTTTTCTCTACCTTTTCTCAGATCAAGCTTCTGTTCCGTATTTAACAAGTTTGCCCAAATTTTACTACGCTGTTATTCTACAGTTCTCCACATTCAGTGTACGTTTTAATTTAGAAAACACGGTTGGAGGTTATGGCAGACAACCACAGCTCGAGCTATTCACTGCTGCAAAAAACAGCGAACTACAAGAGGCTTTTCTCCATGCTTTTGAAGAGGCCTTAAATATCACGCTTCGACTACTTCCACAAAAGTTCATCAAAGTAAATGCGAATCACTGTTTTATTCTTAGTGAAACTCGGATCATTTCTAATGATGAGAAATATATCGGTAAAAATCCAGCATTACTCGAACGCTTGCAAAACAGGGTTCAACTGAAACTACTAATCATCACTTTATTGGAAGCCATCCTACATCCACATCCTGGAGAAATCACAGATAAGGATCAACTGGTAAAGGGCATGTGGATTATAGACTTGAGTCGTTGAAGAATACAAGCCCTACCTGATTCCCTATGCCTATCAGTAATTTTGCGAATATAAGCTGGAATTCGCCTGTGAATCAAAATTTAATTGCGTTTGAAATAGTCAAAAAAATCGGAATTTTTTAAGAGAAATTATATATTTGTCAAGCTGTTTTTACTTGAGGTAAAATTTATTGAACGCCAAATAGACCGAATAGACAGTATTTATTGCAAAAATCTCTGAAAAAAATTAAGTATGAAACGAATTGTACTCCCCCTGCTAGTACTCTTTGCTATGGGTCCTGTTATGGGACAGATGGCTCCGCTCTCGGAATATTGTGAGACTCGTGTCAACCATATGGGCTTCTCTGATGAAGCCCAAGGATCCTCCGCTATTTTCCTAACAATTGAAAATGTAGATGCCTCCTCTATTAGAGTGACTATTCAGTCGGCCACTGAAGGAGACACAGTAAATACTTTACTGATCAATAATAGTGGCGCATTATTAGCACCTCAAGAAGTGACAGACACAACGATTAGCCAACTATTAACTTGGGTAAATCCTCCTGCTACAGCTAACCTACAAATTCTTTGGGGTAAAACTAATACGATAGGATTATCACAACTTACAGGTCCAGATTATCAGTTTCCTTTTACCGCCACCTGTGACGGAGCTCCGGGTGTAGGAATGCCGGTAGTCGCTGCACCTACACCGCCATGTGATCAAGCTGATGTCATCTCATTCTACAGCGATGAATATGCAGATATATCAATGAGTACTTTTAAAACAACTTGGTCCGAACCTCTGGGAATAGTCGAGCTTGAGACTGCGATGATTGAGAGCGAAGAAGCCCTACTCTACACTAATTTAGGATTTGTTGGAATTGAGCCAACAAGTCCCATTGATGCATCTGGTATGACGAATTTCAATATTGATATTTGGACAGGTGATTTGACTGGGTTTAATGTAAAGCTAGTTGATTTCGGTCCAAATGGTGTTTTTAATGATGGTACGGGTAATGATCCTATGTAGTGATGACTCCGATCATGAATTGAACTTTACTGGCTTCCCTCAAAATGAATGGGTCACCTTTAATATTCCGCTGACAGGTTTCACCGGTCTGGACGGTACGACGAATATCGCTCAATTAATTCTAGTCGCTACACCTTATGGTACAGATGCCAGTACCGTTTATGTTGATAACATTTACTTCTCTAATGACAACTGTGTACCTGATCCAATGCCAATGGATGGTCCACAAGCAGCCGCCCCAACACCACCATGTGATCAAGCAGATGTGATTTCCTATTATAGCGATGCTTATACAGATACGAACGTTGATACTTACCGTACTGGCTGGTCTAATGGAGATTTAACCATGGAAATGGTTGCTAGCGATAACGTATTGCATTACACCAACTTGGCATTCGTCGGTATAGAAACACTTGATCCAACTACTGATCTAATTGATGCAACCAATATGAATGCATTGAGCTTAGATATATGGACAAGCAATATGACTACCTTCAGAGTTAAACTAGTAGATGCTGGTGCGAATGAAATTGTAGATTTCCCAGATCCTGCTGATAATACAGAAGGAGAAGTTACACTTACTGGTTTCCCACAAAATGAGTGGGTGACCTTTAATATTCCACTTACTGAATTTGAAGCCTTAGGTCTAGCTAATAAGGATAATATTGCACAGCTGATTTTTTCTGGAGAGCCTGCCGGAAGTGGAGATGTCTACATTGATAATATTTACTTCTCCACCAAGAATTGTTTAGAGGCCCCAATTGCTGCCGCACCAGCACCAGATTGTGACGCCGAAGATGTGCAATCTGTATTCAGCAATGACTATCCAGTCGAGAATACCATACCTATGGCTACATTCAGAACTGGTTGGTCAGGAGGTAGTAATCTTACCGACCTTCAGATTGATGGAAATGATACCAAATTGTATGAGGATATCAGCTTTTTTGGTATGGAACCTGTCTCCCTGATTGATCTATCCGGTGCTTTGCATGTAAACCTTGACATTTGGACACCAAACATGACAGAGTTCCGACTCAAACTTGTAAGTTTTGGAGCCAATGGAATTGGCGAAAATACTGGCGGAGACGATAGTGAACATGAAATCGCTATTAACGGAGCTGATTTACCGCAAAACTGCTGGGTTAGACTAAAAATTCCAATTGCCAATTTTACAGATTTAAATGAGCTAGCAAATATTGGTCAAATCATTATATCAGGTGACCCCGACGGAGCAGGTGACTTATACATTGACAATCTTTACTTCTCTGGCCCTGGATGTAGCGATGTTCCACTAAGCGCAGCTCCAGATCCAGATTGTCCAGCCGAAGATGTGATCTCCGTCTATAGTGATGCTTATGCAGATGTAATTGTAGATACCTACCAAACAGGTTGGTCTGCTGGCACTTTGGTACCCAACGTCATGGTTGATGGCAATAATACGCTACTTTATCAAAACCTTGACCTCGTTGGTATTGAAACCGTAGCGAACCAAATTGACGCTTCTGAAATGCTCCTATTCCACTTGGATATCTGGACACCAAATATGACAGAACTTCGAGTAAAATTGGTTGATTTTGGAGGAGATGGAGCCTTTGGTGGCGGTGATGACACAGAAGATGAGGTAATATTTAGAGTAATCGATAAAAGAGAATGGGTACCGATTGATATCACACTTGAAAGCATGACGACTCTGACGGGTCTTGAGAAGATCTCACAAATCATCCTTGCTGGTGCGCCTACGGGCGATGGCATTCTCTACGTAGACAACATGTATTTCGCCAACTGTACCACCAACCCTCTTCCTAATTGTCCAATGTTAGTTTGGGAAGATAACTTTGATGGTGCCACATTAGATGATACGAAGTGGAGCCACCAAATTGGTGATGGTAGCGATTTGGGTATTCCAGGATGGGGTAACCAAGAGCTACAATACTATAGAGAAGAAAATACCACCGTTTCAGGGGGAACTATGAAAATAACCGCACAGCAAGAAAGCTTCGGTGGCTATGGTTATACTTCCTCTCGTATCCGTACAGAGAATAAAGGAGATTGGACTTACGGTCGCTTCGAGGCTTCTATTAAGCTACCAATTGGAGCAGGTATGTGGCCAGCATTCTGGATGCTGCCTACCGACTATGTATACGGTATTTGGCCACAGAGTGGAGAAATTGATATCATGGAGTACCTCGGTCAAGAACCAGACAAAGCATTCGGTACCATCCATTACGGGCAGTTGTTCCCGAATAACTCCTTCACGAGTTCGGAGTACACAAAACACAACGGCAATTTCAGTGACGAATTCCACGAATTTGCTATCGAGTGGGAAGAAAATGAGATTCGTTGGTATATCGATGATTATCTCTACGGTACGAAGACACCAGATGATTTAGGTGGTGAATTCTGGCCATTCGACCAGGACTTCCACTTTATCTTAAACGTGGCCGTAGGTGGTACGCTAGGTGGTCCTGTAGATGACTCTATGCTACCACAGACAATGGAGGTAGACTATGTGAGAGTGTATAAAGGACATTTCCCTTACCTAACTGGCACCCGTTTTGTAGACTTCGAGGCAGCTGGTGAAATGTACTCCGTAGAAAATACTAAAGATGGAACAACCTTCCTATGGGATGTCCCAGATGGAGTTACTATTACAGATGGGCAAGGAACCAATAAAATCACAGTAGACTGGGGTTCTGAAGAGACGAGCGGAGATATTTCTGTAACTATTGATGATGGTTGTACCGTTGAGACTTTGAGTCACCATATTGAAGTAGATATTCTACGTGCAGATGCCTTAGAGTGTGTGCTGGAAGATTTCGATTCTGAAGCATTGATTACTTATGAAAGTTCAGTTGGTACTCTAGAAGACAACTTTGCCAATCCTTCTGTTGATGCCGACAACGGATCAGCACTAGTAGGAAGATATACACGTGATGGTGGTGCTCAGTTTGACTTTATCGAGTATAGTACAGCCGCTATTGAAGACGCAGATGAGTTTGTAGAAGGCAATAAAACTTTCCGTATGGATATGTATACGGATGCACCAATCGGAACGGAAATTTTAGTACAATTAGAAAGTTCCGCAATTGCTAACCCAACGAACTTTCCAAGCGGAAGGCACAGTACCTACCATGCTTTTACCACTACACAAAATGCTTGGGAGAATTTAACCTTTACACTAGCAGAGAGACCTGATCCAGGTACACCACCAATGGATATTGATCGGATTTTCTTCTTGTTTGATCGTGCCAATTTCTCCAGCAACGTTTACTACTATGACAATTTTGAGAAGTACTGTACAGATGATGAGCGTCTATGCTTCGATGAGATGGACTTCAACTTAGGTGACCCTTGTAGCTGTGAAAATCCAGCTAATCTTATACTACCTAACGGTGAGTTCTTGTTTAATGATACCTTAAAGATTGATGCCTCTGCTTTAGCAGATCCAATCAACATCACCTTTATTTCTCAAACAGGTGCCATGTTGACTGATAAAGGAGAAACGCTAACTGCTGCGAATGCTCAAATTATAGATCTAGGAAACGATCAGTTTGGTATTCCATTTTATCAGCGTCCAAACACTTCTGCTGAGGTAGTGATCGAAGGGAATGGACTTCAGAGATCACTTATCACTGATAGCTGTGATCTTTGTCCAGGCATTGCACAATTGCCAGCAATGAACAATTGGAGATTAATCCTCTTGATGGGCTTGACGATGATGCTATTCAGTTTTGTACTCATTCGCAGGTTTCAGAGCTAAGCAATAGCTACTACTTTATAGTCTTAAAAAGGCGCATTCTGATTGAGTTCGGAATGTGCCTTTTTATTGAGAAGTGTATTTAAATAGAGAACATATTAAGTCGGCTATGTGTATATTTGAGAAAATCATCAAGAGAAACAAAAAACACATCTATGGATTTAAATAGTCGCTCCGAGCAATTTTATACCTTCTGGAAAAAAGAGAGAGACCGTGGCCAATTACGCTACGTTCTGTTGAATGGCATGATCTTCTTTGTCTTACTCAACATTGTGACAGCGCTACTCAATTATAGAGACATCCAGGATGGCGATTACAGCCAACTCTTAGATATTCGTAGGATTGGGATGTTCTTTGTAGCTAGTATGCTGATTGTGTTATTCCGCTGGAGACGTAATGAGCGTACTTTTCAGATGATCTTGAAGAAAAAAGAGGAAAGAGATGCCAACAACCATTGATGAAGAATTGACTAAACCCGACCCAGCAGAAATCGAAGCTGCCCTACGAGAAAGGCGTTTCAAAAGAGCACCTTGGTTTATCGTGGGAATGATCCTTGCTCCCACTATTCTATTCTATTTTACTACTCACGGTAATCCACCTATCACCAGTCTATTCTACTCCGCACTATTACTCGCCTTAGGTTTGTGGCTAGTTGGACTTTTTATCACTTTGCTACAAGTCGGCTATAAGCGGACTAAATCTCATTTCAAACCAGAACAAAACCTCTCACAAGCTATCCAAATTGTCTCTCCTACGCAGCCTATCTGGTATCAGGCCATCATCAATGGCTGTTGGGTCGAAGTCTTTGTTTTCATTCCCATCATTCTTGATGCGCTGGGTTTACCTTAGCTAACCTACTCCAGGTATTCTGTCTAAGTTTGGCCATTTTACATTAAACACTGCCTTAGTTTTCCAATTCTTATATTCCTTTTTTTATATTGGGAGTATTAAAAAATTCCATCAATAATTTGACCTACATACATGATGCAAATAAAAGAATCGGCAGAAGTATACGATGCCATTATCGTTGGCTCTGGTGCTGGCGGCGGAATGGCAACAAATATACTGGCTAACGCAGGCTTGAAAGTAGCTGTTGTAGAGGCAGGACCTTTCTTCGATCCTAAAGACCCCGTCACTCAGACCCAGCTCAAATGGCCTTATGAATCTCCACGACGCGGAGCGAGTACCAATAGAGCTTTTGGAGATTTCGATATGTCTTGGGGAGATTGGAAAGTCCCAGGAGAACCCTACACCACCAAAGAAGGGACGGAGTTCATGTGGTGGCGAGCTCGAATGCTTGGTGGGCGTACCAATCACTGGGGCCGTATTTCTCTACGCTTTGGACCAGACGATTTTCAGCATAAATCCGTAGATGGTTTAGGAGAAAATTGGCCGATCACCTATGATGAGGTTAAGCCCTACTATGATAGACTTGATAAAATGATTGGTGTTTTTGGTTCTAACGAAAAACTACGCAATCAACCAGATGGATACTTTCTTCCACCACCAAAGCCAAGACTACACGAACTTTATTATATCAAAGGCGCCAAGAAAACCGGCGTAACCGTTATTCCTTCCAGACTTTCGATCCTGACTAAGAAATTAAACGATGATCGTGGGGTATGCTTCTACTGTCGTCAATGTGGACGCTCTTGCAATGCCTATGCAGATTTCTCAGCAGGCTCCTGTTTAATCTTTCCTGCTCAAAAAAATGGAGGACAAATTGACCTCTATACCGAGTGTATGGTTCGATCGGTGACTACCAACGACGAAGGTAAAGCCACTGGCGTTTCTTATATCAATAAAAAAGATCGCAAAGAATATCAGCTTAAAGGAAGAACCGTTGTACTTGGCGCTTCAGCTTGTAGTACCGCTAGAATTCTTTTGAACTCGAAAAGTGCTCAACACTCTGGTGGATTGGGGAATAGTAGCGATCACGTGGGGCGCTACCTTCACGACTCCACAGGTAGTGGTCGTACTGCTTTTGTACCTCAATTGATGAACCGCAAGCTCTATAACGAAGACGGTGTAGGTGGTATGCACGTCTACTCTCCCTGGTGGCTAGACAATAAGAAACTAGACTTTCCGCGTGGCTACCATATTGAAGTAGGCGGTGGCATGGGTATGCCCTCTTATGGTATTGGCTGGGACGTCTCCAACATGAATAAATTCATCGGTGGCCAGATTGGTGGCTATGGTGACAAACTGCGCGAAGATGTCAAACGCTATTTTGGCGCTTTCGTAAGTCTTTCTGGTAGAGGCGAGGCCATTGCTCGCTTTGACAATCGATGCGAAATCGATCCCAACACCGTTGATGAATTCGGGATTCCGGTATTGCGTTTTGACTATAAATGGTCGGACTATGAACGCCTACAGGCCAAACATATGCACAAAACCTTTGAGGAAATTTTTGATGCTATGGGAGCCACCGTCCTAGGAGAAACGCCTGGAAAAGATAGAGATTATGGTTTATTAGCACCAGGACAAATTATCCACGAAGTAGGCACTACACGGATGGGTAATGATCCCAAAACCTCTGTCACTAATAAAAATGGGCAATTACACGATGCCAATAATGTATTTGTTGTCGACGGTGGTGTCTTCACCTCACAAGCCGACAAAAACTGTACCTGGACCATTATGGCCTTAGCCATGCGCACCTCTGAATACATAGTTGATCAACTCAAAAAACGAAACATCTAATGATGAACAGAAGAGAAACATTCAAAACTTTATTAGTAGGTGTCGTTGCAGGATCAACCATTGCCGGTACGACTAGTTCTTGCGATACACCCGAGGATAAAACTGTAGCTACTAATACAGATAGCAATCAGGAGGGGCTTTATGGACGTACGCCTCTGGAATTGGAGCATGATGCCAAAGTCATGGCAGAAGTCTACCTCACTGAAGAAGAACTGGGTACCATTGCGGTATTATGCGATATCATTCTACCAGCTACACCTACCGCTGGATCAGCCAATGATGCTGAAGTGCCTGCTTTTATTGACTTCATCGTCAAAGATATTCCAAGTCATCAACTCCCATTGCGAGGAGGCTTGATGTGGCTCAACACCGAATCAAATCGTCGGTTTAATAAAGAATTTACTGCTTGTAATGAGCAAGAGCAGACGGCCATTATAGATAATATTGCCTTCCCTGATCCAGATGGTAAAAAACCAGAAATGGCTCATGGCATACGATTCTTCTCTTTAATGCGTAATCTCACCCTGACGGGCTATTATACCTCTCGAATCGGTATTGATGATCTAGGCTATGTCGGCAATTATCCCAATGTCTGGGATGGTGTACCCGATGAAGTATTGGCAGAACACGAAGTAGATTATGACCCAGAGTGGATCGCCAAATGCGTCGATCAAGAAAAACGCGAGGTAATGGCAGAATGGGATGAGGAAGGGAATTTGATTTCTTAGAACCTTGTTTTTTTGAGTTTTGGAGTACTGGTGTTAGCGTATTTACCCATTACATCAAAATAACATTACACCCTTAAATCAAACACTGTGATAGATATAAAAAAGATTCGGTTCTTATTCGTTTTCAGCTTATTGCAATGCTTTTTCATTGGGCCCCTTTGTTTTGGACAATCTACTACTGGACCTAAAAAGGGTGCTTTGGTTGTTGTTGGCGGTGGAGGTGCTGGCGAAGACATCTTAAAAAAATTCATTGAGCTTGCAGGTGGTCCAGATCAAAAGCTGGTTGTCATACCAACGGCTGCAGGTCGAGATAGCTATGACCAAAATGCTGGTGTGGCCGATCGCTTAAGGGCTTTGGGTGCAACAGATGTGCTTGTAGTGCATACCAATGACAAGTCCGTAGCTGACTCTGAGGCCTTTCTCGCTCCGATGAAAGGAGCAATGGGTGTTTGGTTTGGTGGGGGCCGGCAATGGCGATTAGTTGATGCTTATGCCGACACCAAATCCGAGGAGTTATTCTGGAAAGTATTAGATCGTGGTGGTGTAATTGGCGGCTCTTCTGCTGGAGCGACCATACAAGGTTCCTACCTGGCTCGTGGAGATACCAAAACGAATCAAATAATGATGGGTGACCACGAAGAAGGTTTTGGTTTCATAAAGAATATAGCCATAGACCAGCATGTATTAGCTCGTAATCGGCAGTTTGATCTTTTCGATATCTTAAAAAATCGCCCAGAGTTACTCGGTGTGGGAATCGATGAAAAAACAGCTATGATCGTGCAAGGCAACACCTTTGAAGTGATGGGACCAAGCTATGTCCTGGTCTATGATGGTAGTTTCTGGTCGAGAGAAGGAAGCGATTTAAAAACCGTACCCGATAAGACCAATCGTTTCTATTTCCTAAGAGCAGGAGATCGGTATGATATGAAGGCTCGAAAGGTCATTACAAAGAGGTAGCAGCATAGATTCCTACGACTAGGCCAAATAAAAATGGGCCAAAATCAATGATTGATTTTAGCCCATTTTTTATTGGTACGAAGAGCTAATTATACATCTACATTTGCATACTTGGCATTAGCTTCGATGAAGGCTCTACGTGGTGGCACCTCATCTCCCATCAGGATAGAGAAGGTTTGATCCGCCGCAAAAGCATCATCAATAGAACACTGGCGCAAAATTCGATTTTCAGGATCCATAGTTGTTTCCCAAAGTTGATCGGCATTCATCTCTCCCAGACCTTTATAGCGCTGAATTTTCACACCACTCTCATTACCAGCAGCAATTTCCTGAATAGCCGCTTTGCGCTCTTCATCATTCCAGCAGTAGCGTTGTTGCTTACCTCTCTTCACTAAATACAGTGGAGGCGCCGCAATATAAATATATCCGTTTTCAACCAGTGGCTTCATGTACCTGAAGAAGAAGGTCAAGATTAAAGTAGTAATGTGGCTACCATCGACATCGGCATCCGTCATGATGACCACCTTGTGATAGCGCAACTTTGAAATATCTAGGAGGCGTTCTCCTTCTTCTCCTTCTCTAATGCTTACCCCAAGCGCTGTAAAGATATTTTTGATCTCTTCGTTGTCATAAATTTTATGCTCCAGCGCTTTTTCTACATTCAGAATTTTACCTCTTAAAGGTAGAATAGCCTGGAAGAAACGGTCGCGACCTTGCTTGGCGGTACCACCTGCAGAATCTCCCTCTACTAGGAATATCTCTGATTCTTCAGGATCTCTGGAAGTACAGTCAGAAAGTTTACCTGGAAGGCCACCTCCGGTTAAGGCCGTTTTACGTTGCACCATCTCTCTAGCCTTGCGAGCTGCATGTCGAGCAGTTGCAGCCAAGATCACCTTGTCGATAATCTTCTTGGCCGATCTTGGATTTTCCTCTAGGTAGTGGCGAAGAACCTCTCCTACACTTTGAGACACGATGGCGGTCACCTCAGAGTTTCCTAATTCTCCTTTGGTTTGACCTTTAAACTGTGGTTCTGGAACTTTCACCGATACGACAGCGGTAAGTCCTTCTCGAAAATCCTCTCCTGAGATTTCGAATTTGAGTTTATCAAATAGCCCACGGTCTTTTGCATAATTTTTGAAGAGGCGATTAATCGCCATACGGAACCCTTTCACGTGGGTACCCCCTTCGTGGGTATTGATATTGTTGACGTAGGAGCGAATGTTTTCCTTATAGGAGTCATTATATTGAATCGCTACCTCCACCTCTACATTATCTTTTCTAGCTGTCACATGGATTGGATATTCAATCAATGGATTTCGGTTACCGTCGAGATAGGTTACAAACTCTTTGAGGCCACCCTCAGAGTAGAAAGTTTCCTTTTTATGCGCTCCTTCAACTTCTACGCGCTCATCGATCAAATCGAGTGTCAGCCCTTTATTTAGAAAGGCCAACTCCCGCATCCGAGTGGCTAATGTCTCGTACTTATAGACTCTTTCTTCAAGAAATATCGTGGGATCAGGAAGGAAAGTCACCATTGTACCCGTATCTTCTGCTTCACCTATGACAGATACATCTTTGAGGGGCTTACCCTCGCTGTAGGTTTGCTCGTATACTTTACCTTCGCGATGTACTTCTACGCGCATATCGATAGATAGGGCATTCACACAGGATACCCCAACCCCGTGAAGCCCACCAGATACTTTATAGGTGTCTTTATCAAATTTACCACCCGCGTGTAGTACTGTCATGACCACCTCTAAGGCAGATTTCTGTAATTTGGCGTGCATCCCTGTAGGAATACCTCTACCATTATCTTTAACTGTGATTGAATTATTGGGATGTATGATAGTGGTGATCTTATCACAGTGACCAGCTAAATGCTCGTCAATCGAGTTATCTACTACCTCCCATACGAGATGATGGAGCCCTTTAGAATCGGTACTACCAATATACATACCAGGCCTTTTCCGTACGGCTTCTAATCCCTCTAATGCCTGAATATTACTTGCGGTATAATCCGCATTAGGCACATTTGTATCTTGCTTATTTTCGTTTATATCCATTCTACAAAGATACGATAATTTTAGCACTTTTGCCCCTTTGAAAGCATTCTAAATGTGGCATTACAGCTAGCATTTTTACTGAGTTTTTTCTAATATTGCTGAATGGAACCGAAAGAATTTTGGGTAGATAAAATGCCGGAATGGACGAGTGCTGCAGAATTGATTTTAGCGTATGCGAAAGGCCGTAAAAAATTTGTTCTACAAGGCGAAATAGGTGCTGGCAAAACAACACTAGTGCAAGTGTTTTGTAATTTACTAGGTGTAGAAAGTGCCGTAACGAGTCCTACTTTTTCTATTATCAACCCCTACCTTTCTACTACTGGAGAGTCGATTAATCATCTCGACCTATATCGGCTTAAATCAGAACAAGAGGCACTGGATATAGGTATTGAAGATATACTTTATGACGAGTCTTATTGCTTTATTGAGTGGCCAGAAATAATTGAAGCCCTCCTACCAGAAGATTTAGTCGTAATAAAAATCACTGTGGAACCGAATTCAAAGCGAAAAATTCTATTTTTGTAGCCAATTAACAGCTTATGAGTGAAGAAAAGAGTCGTCGCCGATCATCCATTCCCACCTTCCTCTCTGGTGGGCAATACGAGACCCAGGCAGAAACACTCCAGGTGAGGCAGAAACCCGGAAAGCTTTTCATTGGTATTCCTAAAGAAGATACCCTCCAGGAAAATAGAGTTGCCTTGGTACCTTCTTCCATTGCTACCCTAGTGGGCTATGGTCATCGGGTAGTAGTAGAATCTCAAGCTGGCGAAAAATCTAACTTTTCTGATCACGATTTTGCAGAGTCCCGCGCAGAAATTGTCTTTAGCAAAGAAGAAGTCTACAAGGCAGATATTATCATCAAAGTAGCACCACCTACGCTAGAGGAGATTGAATTGATGCATCCTGATCAAATCCTCATCTCTCCTTTACATCTCCCCATCATCAACGCGGAGTATATCAACCAGCTCAAACAAAAGCGAGTAGTCGCACTAGCGATGGAATACATCAAAGATGATTCAGACAATTTTCCAGTAGTACGCATTATGAGCGAGATGGCTGGTTTGAGTGCTGTGCTTACCGCTGGGGAGCTTTTATCTATTGACGGTGGTGGCAATGGTGTTTTGTTGGGAGGCATCTCCGGAGTACCTAGTGCCAAAGTAGTCATCTTGGGTGCAGGGATCGTCGGAGAGAATGCCACCCGAGTAGCACTTGGTCTAGGAGCTGAAATCAGAATCTTTGACAACAATATATACAAGCTCAAGCGCTTGAAAAATCAGATTGGGCAATCGATTTATACATCGGTGGTCAATCCGGTATATTTAGAAAGAGAACTCATCACAGCAGATGTAGTCATAGGTGCCATTCATTCAAAATCTGGCCGTACGCCCGTCATTGTAGATGAGGATATTGTAGCAAAGATGAAACCTGGCGCGGTCATTATAGACGTAAGCATTGATCAAGGTGGTTGTTTTGCGACTTCCGAGGTGACCTCTTTAGACAAGCCTACTTTTGTAAAATATGATGTGATTCACTACTGCGTACCGAATATAGCTTCTAGAATACCACGTACGGCATCAATAGCGGTAAGTAATATTCTGACACCTATCTTACTAAATGCAGGAAACACGTCCAGTATTGAGGCCCTCTTGTTTAATAATTTAGGCTTAAGACATGGCGTTTACACCTATAAAGGCTGTCTCTGTAATGAGTATTTAGGCCATCGATTCAATATGAAATCCACGAATCTTGATCTCCTTATCACCTCGAATATATAGTTCAAAAACATACTATGGCACTTGATCCGCAAATCGTAACCAATGCTCGGGTTTGGATTACTCATCACTATGACGAGCAAGTGCCTGAACAATACATTTATCACAATCTACAGCACACGCTCGATGTAGCTGATGCCACCAAAGAGATCAGTAGTTTCTATGATCTAAGCGATCGTGAATTACAGCTTTTGGAGATCAGCGCCTACTTTCACGATTCAGGTTATGACCAAGGAAGTGCTGGGCACGAAGATCGTGGCAAGGAGTACGCACAAGCCTTTTTAAAAGAGCACAAGGTCGCAGAAGAAGATATTCAATTGGTCGAGTCCCTCATTGAAGCCACTAAAAGAGACGCTACGGTCAATACCCTACTCCAGAAAATTTTGCGCGATGCAGACATCGGGCACGTAGGTAGTGATCATTATTGGGATAGATGTAGTCGAGTCAGACAGGAAATTTTATTGACTCGCCAGGATTTTATGCCCGAAGAAGAATGGGTAGACTTCGAACTGGATTTTATCCAAAACCATCGATTTCAGACAGATGCTGCTTTTACACTATACGAAGCCAAAAAGCAGAAAAATATAAAATGGCTTAAAAAGTACAGCAAAAAAGTACATCGAGAGGAAATAGTAGATGGCAGTGGAGTCAAGAAGAAAAAGAAGAAGAAAAAGAAAAATTTAGAACTCAAACAAATCAATCTTGGTAGAGGTGTAGAGACCATGTATCGGACTACTTATCGAACCCACCTCAGCCTCAGTGCTATCGCAGATAATAAGGCCAACATCATGCTGAGTATAAACGCCATTATTATTTCGATTGCGGTTTCTAGCTTGGTGCCTCAGTTCGCTGAAAATTCAAAGTTGATCATACCGACAATGATTCTGCTAGCTGTCTGCTTGACGGCCTTAGTTTTTGCCATTTTATCGACTCGTCCCAAAGTAACCGAAGGTACTTTCTCAAGAGAGGATATCAGACAGAAAAAATCCAATCTGCTCTTTTTTGGAAACTTCTATAGAATGGATATTGATGATTTCCATTGGGGTATGATGGAAATGATTAAAGATTCCGACTTTTTGTATAGCTCTATGACACGCGACCTCTACTATCTTGGGGTGGTCTTAGCTAAAAAATATCGTTTCCTAAGAATTTGCTACGGAATCTTTATGTACGGGCTCATTGTTGCCGTAGCAGCCTTTGCCGGAGCTTACTTTTTATAGAAGCTGTTTAAAGGTTCCTTGTTGGGCTATCAAAAACATCTTAAACAACTTCATAACAAAGACCTAATACTTTTTCTTAGAAATCTTATTTCGCGTAATAGATTTTTGCCTAGAGCATTTAAAACGATCTACTCCATCTACACGCAGCTTGGCATGCTTCGTTCTACGGCCCTGTACTCTAGCTCGCCATTTTCGCCAGTTGCGCTCCCGCATCTGATGCTTCATCAGTTTAATCACTTCTGCCTCTGTCAGACCAAACTGAGCCGTGATGGCCTCGAAAGGGGTACGATCCTCCCAAGCCATACCAACAATACGGTCAATGTCTCTATCAGTGAGTTGATATTTCTTAATAATTTTCATACTGAAAGAACAGTATTCGCGTTAGCAAGTTGTTAGGGTTTGGTAAAAATTCTTTTTTTGTTTACATTTGTTTTATAAGCTATGGTGTTGCTTAGCAACAACACATTGAAGTTATACAAAATCAGTCTACAAAAAATAGATTAAATACCCAACAACTTCTGCTTTGTTCCCACTTGCTAATTCCTAAAACTTCAGATTCAAGTTGTCTTGTTGACTCAAGACGAAATGCTTGACTGTGACTCGTTAAAGACTCTCCCATGTCTTAAAAAACTTAATTGTACTTCTTTACAAATTATTGAACAATCCCTACGAACATATCTACTAAGGTATCATTGATTAGTGGTAGATGGATTCGAGGTAGTAGATCAACTATTAGAAAAGAGCTTTGGACAATCTCCTGAAAAGAAGATTGTCGAATTTAACATAACACTATATTCTGACCTTTCTTAAAAAGAGGTCGGTTATTATTATTCAATCTATCAAGGGGAAAAAAATAAAAATGTGAAGACCACAACCGACAAACTTTTTAAATTAATCAAATCCATGTCGCCCGCCGAAAAACGGTATTTCAAAAGGCACTATGGATCTGAATCAAACACACTGACGCATCTATACGATGCCATCAACTTACAGAAAGAATACAATGAGGAGAGCATTAAAGCCCAATTTACCGGTAAAGTAGCGATCAATCTAAAGGTCTACAAATTCCAGTTAGAGCAGTTACTTTTAAAAAGTTTATCCTCTCACCGGCACTTTTCTACCCTCGGCAGTAAAATCCGCTTGGGCATAGAGCACTTTGAAATTTTAACAGAAAAAAATCTGCTAAAAATGGCCGAAAAACAGCTGGCCAAAACAAAGCAACTCTGTCTCAATAACGAACAATATGTTTACCTGCCTGCCATTTTAGAGAAAGAATCCTATCTCAATCAGATTAAGTCCAATGACTTACACATTAAAGAACTGAAAATTCATGAGAAGGCAGAATACTACTCTAAGAAAATGATTGCTCACTATGAGCAAGCAGCTAGACTGGATGCCCTGATCGATTTATATCTCAAAAAGACAACATCGATCAGTCAAGCGAAATTGGACTATTTCCTGGAGAAATTAAATATTATTCCGCGGAGGAATGGATCTGTGCCCGAAAGCGATCAGCTTTTGCAAAATATTTTTATAGCAATACAGAAATATTTACTGGGCGACTATAAGATTGCTTTCATTGGATTAGAAGAGGTCGTTGCCTATTTCAAGCAGCATAAAAAGCAAATTGAAAACTTCCCACATTATTATCTAATTGCTCTTCGCTGCCTGATTGATGGAGCCTTTCATCTAGAAAAATTTGACGAAGCACAAAAATATATTCAGGAAGGGATTCAATTCACCAAAAAGAACGAACCCTATTATAATAGGATTCCATTATTTGCTAGCTATCAAATCAGGCTCCGCATCAAGAATAATCAGTTGCCTTCATTTATGGAGGAAGATGCCCCTGCTTTCTACAATTTTATTGAAGAATTAGAGCTGGAGCATGAATTACATACCCAACTTTTCTATGGATGGATGGCTATAGCTCATTTATTAATGGAAGAGAACGAGGCTGCACAAAGCTATTGCCAGAAGATTCAATCCTTTGAGGATGGAGAAAACACCTTTGTCAAAGCACTTGGAAGAATACTAGAGTTTGTGATGTATTTTGAAAAGCCTGATTTCCAAAAAATGAGCTCGTTTCTCACTAGAATCAAATCGGAAAAGGTTTTCAAATCAGGAGATGAAAATAAAGGCTTTTATAAGGCCTTCTTGAAGTTTGCAGATCGGCTAGCAACCAATCCGCGCACCGCCAAGCAACTCGCTACTGACTTACTCCAGCAATTAGCAGAGTCTAATTTATCTCCGCTTTTACAATTATTTAGGGCATACAAACTCGATCTTTGGTTGCAATCCATCGTTGATGAGGCTTCTTTTGGTAGCTATTTCAACGCTACGGAGCTACAAGCCAATTAGAGCAGGTTCAAAAAACGAGGTCTACTACATACAAGTGCGTCATCCCGAATATTTCGAGATGACGCACTTTTTTTCTCGGCTAGTAAGACTTGTTAAAAGGCCTCCATCAGTATCTTCATAAAGGCACCCATCTTAGAGGGTTCCAACCACCTAGTCACCACTACCAAATCATTGGCTTCATCAACTACGATGTAGTTTCCACCAAAGCCAGCAGCATAGTAGACATCTTCGGAAACACCTTCCCAATAACGGCCTCCTTCTTTATTGAGCCACCACATGTATCCATAACTAATATTAGCATCAGAGGACTGCCTTGCCTCCTTAATCCAATCTTTAGAGATTAATTGCTGGCCATTCCATTGGCCATTCTTGAGGAATAGCAATCCAAATCGGGCATGATCTTCGGTATTGATGAATAGTCCACCTCCCGAGTGCCCACCTCCGCTAACAGATTGCATATGCACACCATCTACGTTGACAAAAGAATTTTCGTAGCCATACCAGCGCCAAGTAGAAGAAGCCCCGATCGGGTCCATAATTTTCTCTTTGAGGATTTGAGGTAGCGGCTTGCGCCAAACTTGCAGCAAGGAGTAGGCCAGTAGGTTTACCCGTACATCATTGTACTCAAAATTGGTGCCTGGCTCTCTCAAATCTCTATATTTCCAGTCATCTAAGCCCCCTTCGCGTGGTGGTCGATCTGCCCAATCTTTCCCTCCCCAAAGAGCACCTGACCAATCAGAAGATTGATTGAGCAGATGTTGCCACTTGATTTTTTCGTTGTGTGCGCCGTCAAACTCTCCCGACCAAACGTAGTTTTTCACCAGATCGGAGCTAGAGTTGATTAAGCCTGCATCTATAGCCAGGCCAGCGACGGTAGACAGATAACTTTTGGTGACACTAAAAGTCATATCCACTCTTTTGGTATCTCCCCATTTGGCAATCACATAGCCATTCTTGAGAATCATACCAGCTGGCCCGCCACGTTTTTTGGTAGGCCCTAAAATCTGGTGGAAAGGTTCACGTTGAAAACCTCTATAAATCGCTTGACGTAAATCCCGCGATCCTGAATATTCGTTAGCTTGTGCAAAATCGATGGCATCTTGTAATTTGGTAGCGTTTACACCTACCGAGGTAGGCTCTTTTTCGGCCCAGCTTGCTCCACGATCAGGAAAATAGGTAGTCGATTGGGCTTCGACGCCGATTCCCAAGAGTACAAAAGAGCAAATTAAAGTAAAACTGATAGTAAGGTTTTTTCTCATTTATTTGGTTTTATTGATGATTTTATGCGTATACCCAATCACCATTCCAGTTTGAAATAAAAGTTGGGCGTTCTTCCCAAGAGTTCTCGATCAAACTCAAGAACCTCAGCAGAATTGGAGGGATTGTCTTCTGGTGGCACAGCCAAAAAACGCCTTTGCCCGACATTATAGCTGTTGGTGATATTTAAGATCGAAAGACCTACTCTCCCTTTTGCCTTGCCCAATTTGAAATTATAATGCCCACTCAAATCCCATCTAAAATAGCGCGGCAAGCGTGCTGCATTCCTGGGACCAAAGACCAATTCATAATACAGCTCCTCTTCATCCTCCTCTTGGAATGAGGCTACCTCTGTGGCCTGTGAAAAAGGGCGACCACTGCTATAACTGAGATTATTTCCAAAAGAAAAACTTCCCTGGTTCCAAAGCTGAGTAAATGTAATCGTATGTCGTTGTTCGTGACTAGCCGGAAAAAAGTTCAAGTCATTGACGCCTTCAAATTGGTAGGCCGTTGTTCCATAAGCATAAGCCAACCAGGCGTCAAATTGTTTATTAAATCTTTTCCTAAGCAATACATCAACACCCTGCATTTGGCCTTTCCCAGCAGAATAAGGGTTCTCTATGTTATCAAATTTTAAGTTTAATGAAGATAGATTATCTATCCTTTTGGAATACCATTCGACATCGATCAAATAGCCATTCTTTTTCCACCATACTCCCGCCGAATACTGCGTGCCAGTAATGACAGGTATTTCAGATTCGCTATCGGCAATCAACCAGATGCGCTCACCAAAGCCTAAATCATTATTCTGGATCGCTTGACTAAGCGTTTGCACCTGACGACCAGCAGCCATTTTTAAATGTAGATTTTCTTGACCAGGCTTCCAATCTAAAGAAAAACGAGGCTCCAAAAAACTTTGGTCTGACCCCGAATAATAGGAACTTCTTATCCCTAAATTCACGGCGAGTCGTTGGTGTAACTTATAGTCAAAATCTAGATAGAAGACCGTATTTTTCCCTTCTTGCTCGTCTGAAAAGCCCCCTTCTTCTAAGTCATCATCACCTATATCGTCCCTTATTTCCAGTATTACTTCCCGGTCATTGTACTCCCAACCAAAATTGATAGCGGTAGTAGCGTTGAGTTGCCAGCTATTTTGTAAACGAAAGGTTAGATCGGTTAAGGTATTGTCTTGAAAATAAGCATAGTCATAATTGTCATCCAAGTCGACCCGCTCGAAAGTATGCCGATACTCGAAAGCGTTGGAGTATTCATTAAATACAGCTTGTGCGAAGACTTGAAAAGAGCTACTGATCTGCTGCCTCCATTCTCCACTCAGGCCCCAATTTTTCAGGCGTATATTGTCCTCTGAATTAAAAAAGAACTCCTCTTCATCAAATAAAACACCATAAGATAGGCGATCTGCTCCCTGATAATAACTAATGGCTCCAGTTGCTTTTGCAAAAGGCTGAAATTGTAGCTTAGCATTGATATCCGAAAAGTTGAGTAAGGGAGAAGAAATGAAATCGACATCCTCCTCCTCTTCTTCCAGATCTTGTTGAGTATCTTGAATCTTGCCACGACCTGCAAGCTGATTGAATAAACTATTATAGGTAGCACTTTGTACTAGATCACTAAATGATCTGCGCCCTGCGAGCAGGAAAGCCACTTTACCTGGCACAATCGGGGCTTGTACTTGGGTATAGGCATTGATCAAATTTAATCCCGCTACGACTTTCGTACTATCCAAATTATCCGGTTTGGATTTAATATTGATGACTCCCGAGACGCGGTCGCCAAAGCGGGCACCAAAGTCTCCTTTATAGACCTCCATCTCATCTACAATATCTGGATTAAAAGCAGAAAACATTCCGAAAAAATGACCTGTATGGTAGACCGGAATACCATCTAAAAGAATCAAATTTTGATCGGGTGTACCTCCTCGAATATGGATATTTGTGGCAGATTCGTCTGAGCTGTGCACACCAGGCAACAGCTGTACAATCCTCAATAAATCATTATCTCCCCAACCTGGTAATACATCTAGTTTATCTGGTTTAAATTTTGCGCCTTTCCCATCTTTTGCCCCTTCCATCAAGGTGATCGCATCTTCTTCTACAATCACATCGGCTATTTTGAAATCCTGAAGCCTTAAGGCCTGTGCTTCGCAGGGTTGATCCCTGAGTTGGTCAGCAGGTATAGCTCGGGGTGCATAGCCCAAATATTGCATTACGATAGTATCTCCCTGTTGAAAAGGCCCCTTGAGTTCGAAATTTCCAGTTTCGTCAGTGAGTGTACCTCTCTGACTACCTTTCAAATATATACTAGCAAAGGAAAGTGGGCTTCCAGATTCGAAATCAATCAACTGCCCGCAAATTGTGGGAAGGTCCTCAACGGTCTCCTCAATGGATTCTTCAAAAGAAGGTGTTCCATCCGTTTGGGGTTTGATCAAAATATACCTTTCATCCATTGGTTTGTAGGTAAGTTGGGCTGCAGGAAGTAGTCTTGAGAGCACCTCATCAAGGGTCGCTTCTTGAAAAGTCAGTTTCCCAATTTTCACCTTGTTGATAAGGGTCGGATCATAAATAAATTGGCGATCAAAATGTAGTTCAATAAAACTCAGGGCTTCCGCAAGGCTTGCTTGCTGAAAGCGATGGCTTAAGGTAGTATTTTGCTGTGCATGAACCGTCAGAAATGGGATACACCAGCATAAGCCAATCCCTAAAATTCTTTTGATCAAGACCAATATTTATGTTTCTTTGGTAGGGCAAACGCACCAAAAAATTACCCTGCAATTTTTTATAATTCTTACTGAAACTCCAATTC
The DNA here is from genome assembly GCA_042095835.1 of Saprospiraceae bacterium. GTDB lineage: Bacteria > Bacteroidota > Bacteroidia > Chitinophagales > Saprospiraceae > DATFKA01. Next base: position 62,104 of record JBELML010000004.1, on the reverse strand, counting down.
AAAACCGCTCTAGCATCTTCATTTTTGTCATTCGATACAAAAACGAAGCAAAAAAATCTTGCCTAGCCAAACTCGCTCCGCTCAGACAATGCCTAGGCGGCATCCCGCACTTCACTTATGATCTTTTTCACACTTAACTTTCGGTAATAACCATTTCTTTTTAAGTTTTTATTTTAATGCGTTTACCCTATTTCTTTGGTCAAGCTAATGCATTTACCAAAGAGGCTATTTATTCTTCCCAGATACGCATGCGGGTACCATCTTGCTCATAGCGTAGGCCCCAAACTTCTGTGATATTATCCATGGCTTGTTGAAGGTCATCATGAGGAAAGCCACCGCGATACAGATAGTCTTCTTTTATATCCAAGTCTACCTGCAATCCGAACTGCCGCTCTAATTCTCCAACTACTTTCGAGAGCGGCACATTGTCATAAATAGATTCAGGAGCGCCATCCATCCACTTGGGCTGCTCAAAAACATTGCGTTTTTCAATGAATTGATTCTCCTCCCATTCTACGGCCTGACCAGATGTCAGCTCTACGATTTGGCCTTCATTTCTAGCCTCAACTTTACCGATATAACAGGTCACCTCAAATCCATCTTTTCGAGCATAAACATTAAAGTTGGTGCCTAATACACGAACTAAGCCTTCATTTGTTTTCACCAGAAAACCTCCTCCTCTTTTGACTACAAAGTAAGCCTCCCCTTTTAGTTCGATTAGTCTTTTCTCTGCAAAATTCATTTCATTATACCTGATCTGGCTTCCAGCATTTAAGGTGACATAGGAACCATCAGGGAGCTGGACCGCTTCCTTTTGTTGTGCTAGCGTGGTGAAGGTAGTCCGATTATCAAATAGTCCAAATTGAAAGGCTACAATAGCCAAGGCTAGTGCTGCGGCAGCGGCGGCAATCCAGGCAATAGACTTGCGGCGAGACTTCATAGGTATGACTTTAGTTTCTGGTGCAGAATGCTGTTTTTTTAGCTGCTCCCAAGCGGCCATTTTATTAAAAGCGGGGACCTGCAATTGCTCACTTGTCTTGATAATTGCTTCCATTTCCTCGAAACCTTCCTGGCTACGAAGTTGTGCTTCCTCTTCAGGAGAAGCTTCTTGATTGAGCCATTTATGTAAATTTTCTTCCATTCTGATTACTTTGGTTAAAACTTCTACTCTTTAAACGATCATCCGTTCATTTACCCTAGTAGCTTGGGGAGTAGGTTTAGATTTTATCATAAATCCCCCTTAGTGATTTAAGGGCTAAGCTCATTCTTTTTTCTACAGCTTTCACGCTGATATCTAACAGCTCGGCAATATCCTTGTACTTCATTTTCTCGATACGGTTCATTAGGAATACCAAACGTTGGCCCTCCGGCAACTGAGCGATGGCATCTTCCAACTTCGCTTTAAACTCCTGCTCCTCCATTAAGTATTGCCCATCTTTGCGAGTGGAGGACTTAGGAGGCGCCGCTAGCTGAAACTTACGTACGACTTTCTGATGCTTGACTTCATCAAGAAAAAGGTTATTGGCTATAGTAAACAAATAACTTTTTGCCTTATCCAAGGTGACTTGCTTGCAGTTTTTCCAGGTCCTCAAAAAGGCTTCTTGAGCTAAATCCTGGGACAAGCCTTCATTTCCACTTTTATAATATAAAAAGCGGAAAATACGATCCGAATATTCCATGAACAACTGCTGGAATACTTGCTCCTGACAGATGTTGTTTTGTGTTGCGATAGTTATTGCGTTTTAGTCTGAACAGAAGGCAAAGATAGTTAAAATAGACCAATTAGTAGATAAGCAAAAGCCGTCAAACCACCAGCTACCATAGCGTAGGGCAACTGGGTTTTCACATGATCAATATGATCACTGGCACTGGCCATCGAGGATAATATAGTCGTATCCGAAATGGGAGAGCAATGATCTCCAAAAACACCACCGCCAATAGCTGCCGCAATCGTGAGATATAGGTTAGCATCCATACGCTCGGCCATAGGCACTGCGATGGCAATCATTATGGCAAAGGTACCCCAGGAGGTTCCTGTAGAAAAGGCAATAAAACAGCTCACCAGAAAAATGATAAAAGGCACCATACTCGGCGAAAGCCAAGCTTTGGAAACGTCTGCAACGTACTGCCCGGTTCCTAATTCCTTGCATACTGCTCCGATCGCAAAGGCCATCAACATCAACAAGGCCAGTGGCATCATCCCCGAGATTCCTTTTAGGGTCATATCAACCATTTTTTTAAGAGAAAAGAAACCTTGTGCTCCGTAAAGCGCCATCGAAAATAATATAGCTACCATCACCGCCACCAAAACAGACATCGATCCCGAACCATTACCAATCGCGTGGAATAATTTTGTGCCGAAAGCAGCATCCGAATAATCTGCCATTGCTGCTGGCCATCCGGTAATGCTCAACATGATAGGCATCATCAAAACCATGACCACAATCGGCAAGACCATATTGAATGCCCTCGGACGAATACCTTCTTCGGTTTTCACATCGGTCAATTCATCAGCTACCATAGGTACGGCTCCATCTGCGAGTAGTTTTCCTTCTTCTCGAGCTCGACGCTCTGCCTTGGCCATCGGTCCAAAATCTCTTCCGGAGAAGATGACAAACAAGACCATCAGCAGCGCAAGAAAGGGATAAAAATTATAGGCCAAAGCACCAATCATCACCGCAAAAGGATTCTCAAAGCCTTGTGCTAATAGCAAGCCCATTATGAAAGCTCCCCAGCCATTGAATGGAATAATAATACTAGAAGGTGCCGAACTCGAGTCAGCAATATAGGCTAGCTTTTCTCTAGGGATACCAAGGCGATCAAAAATTGGTCTATACAAGGCACCTACCGTCAATACCGAGATGCTCGATTCTACAAAAATCAAGACGCCCGTCAACCATGCCAGAAATTGGATCACCACTCGATTGCTGCCAGTTTTCTTGGCTTCATATTTTTCTAAAAGTCGATTCACTCTCAGGATAAATCCTTCTACGCCTCCAGAAGCTTGTATAAAAATAATTAAAGCCCCTACCAAAGCACAAAACATAATAGTACGGGTATTCCCCGCATCTTCGAATACGGCAACCAAGGCTTCTACCGTAGCATAGCTCCCCTCCCATACATTAAAATCATGGACGATCATCCAGCCCAACCAAATACCAATAATGAGGGAGACAAAGACCTGTCTCGTCCAGATGGCCAAGACAATGGCAATAACCGGCGGTAGTAAAGAAAGAAATCCGTAATCCATGGTTTCGTTATGTAGTGATCTATTTAATATAAAAAGGCTCGCAAACTGATCAAACTTTGAGTGAAATATGCTTAGAAGCTCTAATTGATTTGTTGCAACAAACTATCGAAATTGGGTTCATGCTGGCGCGGTCGCTCTAATTCGTATTCGTAGATAGCTTTACCTAAGTCTCCTAAAAATGGAAAACCAATTTCGTCATACTCGTACACGCCATCGTTGAAGGTCTCATTAGCATTCACATGTATCGTTGCTGCCAGTAGAAATTCTACCTTATTTTTAGTATCGATAATATAAGCAGCATCGGTCAGATAACCATAAGCGTCGCCCACCTTATTGAATATTTTAATATGCGCGGGGATTTCATTCTTGGCACTACCGTAGAGTAAAAACTTGACATAATCATCCCAATCTACCAAATCTGGATAAGCAGGTTCCTCAGTCTCTCGAGGAAGCATGGACATATATTTCCTGACTAAACTATAGTCTGACTCCGAAATATTGAACCGCTGTGTACTCGGCATTTCGGCCGGAAACATAAGCGTCTGGACAATGTCGTGTAGGTCTTGTAAGCTCATGTAATTTTTATAATGAAAATGAAAAGGTTCTTCTACGATCTCCCCATCACTATTCATATAGGCTTTGCCTTGGGTTTGGTTGGCCAGGCCCCAATCGGTAGGATAAGCATTGGAGTAGCGCTCTTTTAATTCGTAGACGACTTCATCTCCATTGAGGAACTGAACAGGATTACTCAGCCGGTTGCCTAAGGTATCGAATCCACCTACTGACAATCGGTGGATAATCCGCGTCTTCTCGAAGCCTTTGGCTTTAAGCTTTTCGTTGATATACCCTTGCCCTAGGAATTCGAAGAGTCGGTTATAGGCATCGTTGTCGCTGACGAGCAATATTTTTTTGATATAGTGCGCTATGGTAGGTAAGCTATCGGCCTTGCTTGTATCAAAAGTGACTGCCGTTTGGGGAGGAGTAGCGGCTCCGCTCAGAAAAGTAGTATTGCGATCTAAGCCAGGTATATCTAGCTCCTTTAAATGCTCCAAAGTCAATAATGCGGTTGGCAGTTTGACTGTACTTGCAGGGTAAAAATAATGTGTGCTGTTCAGCTGGTGCGTAAAAGTCTTGAAACTAGGCACATTATTACTATCCCGATCGATTTGGGTATAAAGGATTTGTACTTTATGCTTGGGATTTGTAGCGATCTCTTGGAGTGAATCATGATTTTTGATGATCTTTTGTAAGGGGTCTGCATCAGGAGGTGTGCAGCTCCATAAAAGGAGTAAGCCAAGTGTAAAAAGGAGTATTTTTTGCATGTTTATTAGTAGTGGTTTGTAGCAGCAATAGTATTAAGTATGGGATAGGCCATCTGACACCTCTCACCATTTAGGAATGGGGCATTAATAAAGTGTACAAGATTTGCGCAGGTATTTTGCTGTTCAGTGAGGCAAAAAACGCAGGCGATGCAGCGCATCTACGAGGCTTTTTAACGAAACTGGGCGGCAAAAGAACAAGTAAAGATGTTTAATTTATTATTGACTCATTCCTTAGTCTCTAATCAAAGTAACTAATTTTTCTAAATCTGCTTGGGTATGCGCAGCATTAATTACAATTCGATTAATGAGTGGATCATTAGGCTTGGGATAAGGAAAAGAGGAAATCAAGATTCGATTTTGCTTAAAACGAGGAAGCCAATGGTTCTTTTTAAGAAAGAAGATAGGATGCCCTGGAATATGGTTGACCTCGGCATCCTTGGCTAATGCATTGGCTACAAAGTCAATATTTTGGGCTAAGCGTCGTCGCTGCTCTTCTAATATCTCTTGGCTACTCAGATAGGCATATAAAAAAGCCGGAATAATCGGCGATGCCCCACCAAAGAAAGCCCTTTGCCAAAGTTGCTGGATAAAGGTTTCGCTTCCGGCAATCAATCCACCAGGAGTACCCAATGCCTTGCCCATAGAACTCATAATGATATACTCTACATTGGCAACCTGAGGTAATACCTCGATCACTCCTGTGCCGGTCTCTCCTAAAACACCAAGACCATGAGAGTCGTCGATTACAATTCGATAATTGTTACCCGCAGGAAGTTTCGTGATCCAATCTAATGGATAGAGTTGTGCACACAGCGCATCGACGGAGCTAGTGACCAATTGAATCACCCCTTGATGCTCGGCAGAAAGGAAGAGGATATGATCGATCCAATCTTGGTAGCTCCCCACAAATGGAGACGTCTGACCAATCATAGCCGGATGAGTAGCTGGTGAGCAGTGGCAGGGACCTTGCGTCTCTAAATATTTGATGAGCAACTGCCCTGCCAGGGACCCCGAAGAGGTTGTCAAAACAGCCGACATACCCAACCATTCAGCCAGAAAAGATTCTGCCTCTTGGTAGATAGCCAATTGCATATTCGAGAGTCGAGAGCCCCCGAAGTTGGCACCATATCGCCGAAAGCCCTCCTGCAAATTGTTAAGAAAAGTAGGATGACGCGCCAAACCTAAATAGGCAGTACCACTAAAATAAAGCCATTCTTCTCCTTGATACTGGAGTGAACGACCAGGTAAATGATCAATTTGCACAACAAGAAATTAAGAAGCCTAATTTAAGGAAGCTACTCAAGATTTAAATCATGGAAAAGTGTTTATTTCTTTTGGTCGGAAGTTTTAGGCCAATTAGAGGTGTCTGTATCTCGCTCTAAGACTAGGTAATAAAAAGATTTTTCAGAATCCTGTTCAGATTTGAAAGTTCGAATGCTCTTGATAATTGGCTCATTATTCAAGGTATTTTGACCAATAATTTTAAAGGGCAATGCACCATATCGATCTTTTTCAGGAACAGGCACTTGACTTAAATATTCTGCTCCTTTATAGTAGGCGGCCTCGTTTATCACATAAATAGATTTTCTCAGTGCCAGCTGTTCATTGATATACTTATTAGATATTATAGTTTTTTCTTTTGCATCCAGGATAGCAGGTAAGGCATAAAGCCCATTTTCTTTAAAATAATAATGCACCCATCTTTTTAAACTACTCTTTTGAGATAATCGATACTTCCTCCAAATTTCATTTCTGCTATCTATAGATATCTCTCTTTGTTCAAAAGGTGGACGTAGTAAGGGGATAAGGATTTGCGCTCTCCATTTTACTGGCTCACGGATGATACTAACCCCTAGGTACTGATCGAGTAAGTGTGCCTCCGAGTTAAAGCTATCATCATCTTTTTGTTCTACGTTCCAAGCTAGGGCCTTAATTTCGATTAATACATTTTCGTTATAGCGATCATGCATCCATTTATAGAATTGCACGAGAATCTCTTCACTCAGTCCCGTAACCGGATAGTCGAGAAAATCGGGGTTGAGGATATAGCCTGCAATGTCAGACCACTTAGGGTCAAAAAAATAGGCAGGATTCTCACTAATACTCTTATTATCAGCCTCTACTTTCCAAGGCAAAAAACTTTCGACATAATTAGGAGAATATTCTCCATAAATCTCAAGATGCCAGGCTAAAAAAATGAGAAACTCTCGATTAGTGATAGGACTCTTTTTGACATAATTATCCCATTCGTAGGAAAAATCAAAGTGATCTGCAGGTAGTCCTTTATATAGTTTTGGGTGACAAGCAGTGAGTAGGTAAGACAATATCAAAAAAGAAAATAATCTTCTCATCATTCACCAAGTTGATAGATTTTGACAAAACCCTGCTCTTGTTCTACCAGCCAGTTTCTAACTAGTAGTAAATTGGTGCCGCTCTTTTTAGCCTTAAAAAGTAGTTCCGCGCGGGCTAAATTGGGTTCATAAATCATGACCCGCTGGTCTATTTTCATAATCAAATAGGGCTCTAAAACCTCCATTAACACGATTGGTTGGATGCGCTGCCATCCTGCTGAGCTTTTTAAAGTATCAGGAACTGCAAGCCCTTGCAGCGGGATTTGTCGAATAAATTGTCCAAACTGATTAAAGACTAATAAACCATAGGCATCATCTTGTAAAAAGACTTGGTTGCCAATGGCTTTTAGTGATCGTCCATTAATCCCTTTGGGAAAAGTTAAGCTGAGATCCTGACTCTCACTCAAGAGTTGCCCTTGCTGGTTGACCTTCTTCAACTTAAAGTCTTGCTGATCATAAAGCCAGATTTGATTATCTCTGGAGGTCGCTACCAGATCAATCGAAAAATAGCCCAGCTCACCAAGATTGAGTTCGGTAAGTGGATTCAAGGTGCGGTCTAGAAGAATAATCGTACCAAAATCTTTATAAAAAGCCAAAGCCCCGAAAGGATCAGTTACATCTAAATACGCCAAGTCTCCAAGGCGAAAATTATTGTACTCAAACAAGACTTGACCACTGGCATCTGTTTTGGTCACAGCCTGCTGATCATTAATAAAATAAAGCTGTTGTAACCGATCAATTGCGAGTAATTGATCCTTCCGCTCAAAACTGGCTAGTGGTTGCAGCGTATCGACCTGCCCATTTCCGATAGTAGGAAATAGGACAAAAAGTAGGCAGCCAATTACACAGTTTTTTAAAGTCATTATTAATATGCTGTCGCATTGATTAAAAGTCAAGACAAGTAGTCATATTTAATATAACGATCCTAATATATCGAAAGTATTTAAAAAAAATTCACCCTCGCCCACCAAAACATCATTCGCCTACATCTATAAAAGCAGCTACATAACTATAAAACAAGTTATGCATCGTTACTTTACGATACAAAAGATAAAATATGCAAAAGCTAACTAAAGCTGAAGAAGAAATCATGCGCATCATTTGGCAAGTCGAGCCCTGCACCGTTGCAGATATTCGCAACTACATCGTCGAGCAATTGGGAAGAGAGAAACCGCCCCATAGCACGATTTCAACTTTAGTAAAAAACATTCTAAACAAGGGCTTTCTAGACTACAAGGAGTATGGCCGCACTTGGGTGTACTCTGCCAAAATAAGCCAATCGGAGTATAGCCATAGTAGCCTTAAAAAGCTAGTGAATAACTTCTTTGAAGGCTCCATGAATGCCTTGGTCTCCTTTATTGTCAAAAAAGAAGACCTGAGTAAGGAGGAGATCAATGCACTCCTGAAGAAATTAGATGAAGCTGAAAATCGTAAGCAAGATGATTAATTTTCTCCTACAAAGTTCCCTTTGCTGGGCCACTTTATACGCGATCTATTGGTTGGCACTCAAGGACAAGACCTTTTACACCGCCAACAGATGGTACCTACTGGTAATTACTGGATTGGGCTTGGCCTTTCCTAGTATCATTTCTGCTTTAAGTCAAATCGATGAGCTTATTCTATTGAGCAATGAGCTACCTACGGTCTATGTGCATTGGATGTCCGTAGAAGAATTGCCCATTTATACTTTATCTCCCGAAACCAATAGTGCAAGTACATGGAATTGGGTGTCCATACTGTGGGCCATTTATGGTTTAGGGCTTTGTTTATTCCTGCTTAGGATTTTTGTTGGACTTTGGCAGATTCATCGCCTTTACAGCAAGGGCAGTTTATCAAAACACCGAGGCTATTGGGTCATTAAGAACCCTGCCATCCAGAGTCCATTTTCTTTCTTTCGGTGGATATTTATCAATCCCGCGCAATTTGAAGATGAGCATTCTCAGGAGACGATTCTCAAACATGAGCAAGCCCATATTCGCTTAGGGCATAGCTATGATGTACTCGCGATGGAGCTATTGAGTGCCCTCTTCTGGTTTAATCCAATCCTGCATTTCATTAAAAGAGCAATAAAAAACGTGCACGAGTATCAAGCAGATGCTTTCGTTGTGAAGGATCAGCCGATACGGCCCTATGGGCAACTGTTGTTGTATCAGGCCAAATACAGCAATGACCGAATCGTATTAGTTAATTATTTTTTAAGTACACAAATCAAAAAAAGGATTATGATGATGACAAGAATACCGAGTTCAAAGCAGCAAGGCTGGTTGTATTTCCTAGCCGTTCCTGCCCTACTGATCATGGGTATCTTTACACTCCAAAATTCGGCGCAAGCTGCGCCACTTAAAATGGAAGCCATTGAGCGCCCAGTCGATCCAGCTACTGATCCAGATGAGATGCCTGTTTTTGCAGGTTGTTCAGCAGAAGGAGATGCCGAAGAGGTAAAAGCCTGCTCCATGAAGGCACTCTTTAAGCACGTCGGACAAAACCTGAAATACCCTAAAACAGCAAAAAATGCGGGTACAGAAGGTATGGTCCTGATTAGCTTCACCGTAGACAAAGATGGGCAAATTATTAATGCTAAAATCGACAAAGAAATCGGTGAAGGCTGTGGAGTAGAAGCACTGCGGGTGGTACAATCTATGCCACTTTGGACACCAGGTAAAAAAGATGGAAAAGCCGTAGCTGTGGAGATGAAGCTTCCATTCAAATTCAAGTTGGATGATCAGGACGCTAAAGTTTTTCAGGAGGTAGAAAACTTCCCTACTTTTGCGGGCTGCGATGCAGCTGACTTAGAAGGGGATGCGCTCAAGCAATGCTCCAACAGCAAGCTTTTCGAATTTGTCGGTAAGCAAGTACGCTATCCAGAGCTTGCCGTTAAAGATGGCGTAGAAGGTATGGTGGTGATTTCTTTTGTCGTAGAAAAGGACGGCAGCGTCTCTAATCTCAATGCTCTGAAAGGTATTGGCGGCGGTTGTGAAGAAGAAGTCATGCGTGTCATCTATAGCATGCCCAACTGGACACCCGGCAAAAAAGATGGCAAAACTGTTCGCACAGAAATGCGCCTACCTGTCAAGTTTGTTCTGGATAATGCCGAGTCGATGAATAAAACGCCTCTAACTTTCGATCTGGCATTAGATGACTTCAGAATGGGGCCGAACCCGACAAAAGATCAAGTAGACATCCAATTCAAGTCTGAAGCGAAAGCAATAAGTGTGAGAGTTTTTGACTTGAACGGCAAGGTCGTTTACACAGAACAGGATCAACAATTCAGTGGCTTTTACCAGAAATCCATTATGCTAGAGGGGCTTCCTAAAGGAACCTACTTTTTGCAAGTAAAACAGGATGGAAAAGCAATGACACAGAAGATTATCAAGCAATAAGGAAGATCATACGAAAGGCAGTACAGGCTAATTTCGATTTTTCGAAATTAGCCTGTCTTGTTTTATAACATTAAACCCCAATCATCGAAGGCCGCTTTCATAAGGCTTTCTCGGTGATCTGGATGCGCTATATTGACCAGATTCTGAGCGCGCTCCCGAATACTTCGTCCAAATAATCGAGCTACTCCATATTCGGTTACAATATATTGGGCGTGTGCTCGAGTCGTCACGACACCTGCTCCTGGTTTTAGCATGGAAGTAATTCTACTGATGCCTTTTCTGGTTGTGGAAGGCAAAGCAATAATGGGTTTACCTCTATCCGAAAGTGCAGCTCCGCGCATAAAATCCATCTGTCCGCCTACTCCAGAATAAATCCTTGTACCAATACTATCTGCACATACCTGTCCAGTAATATCGACTTCAATAGCGGAGTTAATTGCCGTCACTTTAGGGTTCTGTCTGATCACATGCGTATCGTTGACATAGGCAATATCCAAAACTCTCACCAAAGGATTATCGTCGACAAAATCGTATAACTTTCTAGAGCCGGTGAGGAATCCAGTGACAATATGGTTGCGGTGTTTAACTTTATGCTCGTTGGTAATGACTCCTTTTTCAACCAAGTCCATGAGTCCATCTGAGAACATCTCAGTATGCACACCAAGTTCCTTATGACTTTGCATAGCGAGTAATGCTGCGTTGGGAATAGTACCGATGCCCATTTGCAGGGTTGCGCCATCTTCTACCAGATCAGCGATATACTGCCCAATTTTGGTTTCGATTTCGTTGGGAGGAGGGATCATTACGCTGGGTAAATCATAGGCTACTTCGATGGCTCTATCTATTTTAGAAATATGTATGATACCATCACCGTGGGTCCTTGGCATATTTGGATTGATCTCAGCGATTACTTTTTTAGCACATTGGACCGCTGCCAAAGAGGTCTCAACCGAAATACCCAAGGTACAATACCCATTCTTATCTGGCGGTGAGACTTGAATGAGGGCGACATCTAAGGGTACATGTCGATTACGGAACAATCTAGGAACATCACTGAAAAAGATCGGTACAAAATCTGCTCGACCAGCATGTACGGCCTGTCTTACATTTCTACCTGTAAAGAGGTTTTTTACCCGAAAATGATTTTCACATTCTGGTTTTGCGTAAGGCGCTTCGCCATCGGTATGCATCTGATAGATCGATACATTGGTCAATTCATCGCAGCGATCAGCGAGTGCTTTTACCAAGACTTGTGGAGCCGCAGCGGCACTATGGATAAAGATATTGGAGTCGGATTGAATAACCGCAACGGCCTCTTGAGGTGTAACTGCGGTGTACGTGTTTTTGTGCATTTGTCTAGTTGTAGGTCTTTGATAAAGCCAGGAGCTTTGTCAAAAAAGTTGTTGTATTGCCCTACAAAGATTGAAAATGCCCACCTTGAAATACCTAACAATTATCACTTAGGAGGTTGATCTTTGTCAAAGAAGCCGTATTTTTAGAGGGTCAATCTAGGAGCTAATGCAATTACCCGTATTTAGTGCTGAGCATAGCATTTTTTATTACCTGCTGTTGCTGGTCCTGCTTGTAAGTCAGCTACAAGCCTTTGGGATTGGTGGCCTATTCTTCTTCAAGAGTACAGGCGATAAAAGGTCAAATGCTTTTTTTGGCATCCTACTGATTCTATTCAGCTTGACACTGCTGCACTATATTTTAATCTATATTGGATTGTATGAGGTGCATGAGCAATTTCATTTTTTGCCTATTTATTTCACACTGAGCTTGCCTGTCTTTTTCTTTTACCACATTAAGCTGCAGCTCTTCCCTAAGTACAAAATGCGCTGGACCGATGCCAAGCATTTTGTGCTACCGGCTGGTCAGGTTGTTTTTTTCTTGATGACGTATTTTTCTGGAAAGACCTACCAAGAAGATTTTGGTAGAGCAGATGCTAGCCCATTTTATGGCGCCTTCGAACAAATTCTGTACCTACTGACTTTTTTCGCTTATTTATATTTTTCTTACCGATATGTACGGGTCAAAAAAGCGAAGGCGAACGCTTACCAAACGGCTAAAAAAGTATGGTATAGTGAGAAATTGATCCAGGTGTTTTTTTTACTATTCTGTGTCCACACCTTATTTATCTTGACCGACTATTTCGTTTACGAATTCCTCAATATCAACCTACGGGCCAATAATGTATTCGCCGCACTTGGCATCTTATCTTTTGTCGCTTTAATCCTCTGCTTAGGCACCTATGGATTCCAAGTCCTGGTCTGGGGAAGAAAGGTCTTTGCTGCGAAAATGAAATGATTAGTAACAGCCAAAAAACAACTTACCGATTTTGATGGAATCTTTTGCTCCAATACTGCGTTAAAAAGACTCGTCAATGCCCTGCATTGCCTACGTTTTTTGCCTTGTCTTGGCTCAAAATCTTCTCGATCAAAATGCGGGACTTATTCTTTGTCCGTTACTTAGTTACTTATCGTTTTATTTTTCTTATCCTTCTTATAATCTCCATTCTTCCAGGAGTCGAAGAATCTCTTCCAGGCGGTGGCATTGAAGATATTCATGGGCGGCATTTGTCCAACGGAGTAATATTCTCTAGCCTGCTGGCGGAGGTAGTAGTCTGCATTCTCATTACCATCTACGGTAACGGTATATTTGAGTCGCTCAAGATTTTCGGGAGAAAGGTTTTTATCTGCGATGTCTTGTAGTTCTGGCGTCACGTCCATCGCTAGGAATTCCAAGCGGAAGTGATCTCGACTAGGCCATGGGAAGACGACCATCTCTGGTAGATTGACCGTATCCTGAGTCATCAACTGCACCACAGAATAGCGGTTATCCTCCAAATCAGTCGGTACGGTATAATCCACCGTTTTATAACCAATAGCGGAGAAAGAGATAACGTCCCCTTTACGAACTACAATGGTAAAGAAACCCTTCAAATCGGAATACGTACCTCGGTTTTGATTTTGCACCACCACTGTAGCGTAAGGAACTGGATACAACTTCTCTGTTGCCCCATCCAATATTAGTCCAGAAAACTGAACCAAATCCTCTTCCGCTATATTGCGTTGAGCCGAAAGCTGGGCTACGATTCCAAAACTTAATAATAGTAATAAGGCTATTCTATTCTTGATCATAATCTTTAGTTTGGGAACCACTAATTAGTCCCTTACTCATCAATAGTCGTGTATGCATTGAAAAACGACACAATAAATAGACTTAGATAAACCCATAAAGGTTTGTCATTCTTGCCTTAAAAGTAGGAATTTTTATGCGATATGGCAGAAGATTAAGATTCTCGTAACGAAAAAAGGAGGATATCCTGACTTATTCAATAGCCAAGTCCAATACTTCCTCCATCGTTTCTACAAAATGAAAATTCAAACCTTTAATGTAATTAGGGTTAATTTCCTCGACGTGCGGTTGATTTCGTTTGGAGAGGATGATATCCTGAATACCCACTCGCTTCGCTGCAAGGATCTTTTCTTTAATCCCACCTACTGGAAGAACTTGTCCGCGCAAGGTGATCTCGCCCGTCATGGCCAATTTGGGCTTCAATTTCTTAGCGGTGAATGCTGAAGTAAGCGCCGTGAGCATAGTAATCCCTGCCGATGGCCCATCTTTAGGAATGGCTCCAGCGGGAATATGCAGGTGAACATCTCTTTTTGTCAACAGTTCTTCGTCGATACCAAGGCTCTCTGCGTGCGCTTTGAGAAAACTTAAAGCGGTAGTGGCAGATTCTTTCATGACATTACCGAGATTCCCAGTCAAGGTGAGTTTACCATTTCCGTTGCTGAGGCTACATTCGATAAATAAAATCTCTCCTCCTACTTGCGTCCAGGCCAAGCCAATGGCGACACCAGCTGCCAATTTTTTATTAAATAGATCTTTTTGAAAAGAAGAGGGTCCAAGAATATCGGCCACTTCGTCTTCTGACATATCAGGATTGTAGGTTTCGCTGGTCGCCACTTTTTTAGCTACCGATCTCATTAGGGCAGCAATGCGGCGATTCAAGGAGCGGACGCCCGACTCGCGGGTGTATTCCTGAATGACTTTCTTGAGCACCTTTGCCTTGAGTTTAACTTGGCCTTTCTCCAAGCCGTGCTCTGTGAGTTGCTTGTTGATCAGATGTCGTTTGGCAATCTCTACTTTCTCCTCAATAGAATACCCTGCTATTTCAATAATTTCCATTCGATCTAAAAGTGCAGGTTGAATCGTATTCAGTGAATTGGCAGTCGCGATGAATAACACGTTGGAGAGATCGTAATCTATCTCCAAATAATTGTCATGAAAATTGGTGTTCTGTTCTGGATCAAGAACCTCCAATAAAGCCGAAGAAGGATCACCTCTAAAGTCTCTACCAACCTTATCGATTTCGTCTAAAATAAACACAGGATTAGCAGCACCTGCTTTTTTAATAGATTGTAAAATCCTACCTGCCATAGCGCCAATGTAGGTACGACGGTGACCTCTAATCTCGGACTCATCGTGTAAACCACCGAGCGACATTCTTATAAATTTACGGTCGATGGCTTTTGCAATAGACTTACCTAGAGAGGTCTTACCCACTCCCGGAGGGCCTACCAAGCAGAGAATGGGCGCTTTCATATTCCCCTTTAGCTTTAGCACTGCTAAATGCTCTAGGATACGCTCCTTTACTTTGTCTAAACCAAAATGATCTCGATCAAGTACTGTTTTGACTTTCTTGAGGTTGAAATTATCTTTGGTGGTTTCGTTCCAAGGTAGATCCAAGAGAAACTCCAAATAGTTGACCGTGATAGAGTATTCGGCTACTTGAGGATTCATCCGCTGGAGGCGCTTGACTTCTTTTTCAAAATGTGCCTTTACCTGCTCCTCCCAGTCTTTTTCTTTAGCACGTGCCAGTAGCTTCTGTACAGTTTCTTGCTGAGGATTTTGTCCCAATTCCTCCTGGATCGTCTTGATCTGTTGATTGAGGAAGTAATCGCGCTGCTGCTTTTCCAGATCTACTCTTACCTTGGTCTCAATTTGGTCTCGTAGTTCTAATATTTGTAGCAAGCTATTCATTTCGACCAACACCGCATTGGCTTTCTTTTCAATGTCATTGATCTCTAAAATCTGCTGCTTGGCTTCTATCTTTTCGCCAAGGTTAGAGGCGATAAAATTCAATAAGAAGCCTGGATCTTGAATACCTTCTAGCATAATGGCCGCTTCTGAAGGAATATTCGGTGACAATTCGATAATGCGCTTAGCGAGGTCAAGTATACTGGCCACCATAGCCTCAAATTCTAGCGATTCGGTGGGCTGAAGATCAGCAAGGACTTCGATCGCCCCTTCCAAATAGGGATCGTCGCTAAGTAATTGGGTCAATCGAAACCGTTGGCCACCTCTTAGTACCGCAGTAGTGGTCCCATCAGGCATTTTCAAGAATTTGATAATTCTGGCCACGGTACCTATTTCGTATAGATCGGAGCCGATCGGCTCTTCTACATTTATATCTCTTTGAGAAATTACACCTACGATCCGGTTCCCCTCGTAAGCCTTCTGGATGGCTTTAATAGATTTATCCCTACCAACAGTTATCGGAATAACGATACCAGGGAAAAGAACGGTATTTTTGAGCGCTAATAAAGGTAAATGACCCGGAAGCGCATCTTCTCCATTATCTAAAAGATCATCTTCTAGAGAGATCATCGGAAAGATGTCATCCGCATCGTCGAAATTACGGTGGGCAAACAGATTTCTATACATATATATCTAATGGCAAGCATTGTGCCACCCCCTATATTTAAATGATTCAGTGGTTTTTCAAGACAAAACGGCAGAACGAGTCTGCCGATCTTGATAAAAGTATATTTTTTATCCTCTAAAATGTCAACATGAGCATTGAATATTTAGAGAAAGTATTTTTAAGTAGCCTCAGCAGTCATTTCTTCTGCTCGTACTTTCTCCTCTTCTTCTCCTTCCAACTCATCTCGTTCGACTCGTAGGTTATCGATAATATAATCCTGTCTTGCCGGTGTATTCTTACCCATATAGTATTGCAATACTTCATCGAGATTGGTGTCTTCACTCAAAACTACTGGCTCTAGACGAATATCGTCTCCGATGAAATTGGAAAACTCATTTGGAGAAATCTCTCCTAAACCTTTGAATCGGGTAATCTCCGGTTTCCCTCTTAATTTTTTAATTGCTGCTTGTTTCTCGGATTCTGAATAGCAATAAAAAGTCTTTTGCTTATCTCTCACTCTAAAAAGCGGAGTCTCTAGGATATAAAGGTGGCCATTTCTCACTAAATCGGGAAAGAATTGCAAGAAAAAGGTCAATAATAATAGTCTGATGTGCATACCATCAACGTCGGCATCTGTAGCAATCACGACTTGATTATAGCGTAAATCATCTATACCGTCCTCAATATCCAAGGCATGCTGCAAAAGATTGAATTCTTCATTCTCATAGACCACTTTTTTGGTCAAAGAGTAGCAGTTGAGGGGTTTACCCCGAAGACTGAATACTGCTTGGGTAGCCACATCTCTAGCTTTGGTGATAGAACCACTTGCAGAGTCTCCCTCTGTAATAAACAAGGTCGTAGCAAGTCGTACTTCTTCTTTGGTTTTTCTAGGACCATCGCTGAAGTGATACCTACAATCCCTCAATTTTTTATTATGCAGATTGGCTCGTTTAGCACGCTGATTAGCTATTTTTTTGATGCCCGCAATTTCCTCTCTTTCTCTTTTTGATTGAAGAATACGCTTCTCCATCTCCCGAGCAACATCCTCATTTTTAAACAGAAAATTACTAATAGATTTTTCAACGGTATTACTAATAAACTTCCTGACCGTCTCTCCATTTGGTCCCATATGTGTAGAACCCAACTTGGTTTTCGTCTGAGATTCAAAGACCGGCTCTTCTACTCTAGTACTGACTGCAGCAATGATAGAAGACAGCACATCTTTACGATCGAAGGTCTGTTTTTTATTATTAGGCCGATTACTGAAATATTGGTTGACACCAGCGACAATACCTTCTTTGAAAGCATTGAGGTGCGTACCACCTTGGGTCGTATTTTGACCATTCACAAAGGAGTGGTAATGCTCTCCATAATGGTTGCCATGACACAGGGCAAACTCTAAATCTTCGTGCGCTCTAAAATGAATGACATTGTAGCGGAGATTTTCTTCCTTCGTCTTCTTTTGCAGAAGATCTAGCAGGCCATTCTTGGAATGTAATACCTTATTATTGAAATGAATCTTTAGCCCTGCATTGAGGTAGGCATAATTCCACAGCTGGTTTTCAACGTAGTCTTTTCTAAACTTATATTTTTTGAACAGAGAATCATCTGGTCTAAACAAAGTAAAAGTGCCATTGTCTTCGGTCGTTTTACCGATACGATGATCTTTGGTGAGTACGCCTTGCTCAAACTCCGCCACTTTTTTCTTCCCTTCTCTGATAGATTCTACTCGAAAATAGGTAGACAGCGCATTAACGGCCTTGGTACCTACCCCATTCAAGCCCACGGACTTTTTGAAGGCTTTAGAATCGTATTTTCCACCAGTATTAATCTTGGATACACAATCGATCACTTTCCCAAGCGGAATACCTCTTCCAAAATCCCGAATCACCACTTCCCCTTCATCGGTGATCTTTACCTCAATCTGCTTTCCATAGCCCATCACATACTCATCGATAGAGTTGTCGATCACCTCTTTCACTAAGATATAGATACCGTCATCGGGTGCGGAGCCATCTCCTAGCTTACCGATATACATACCTGGCCTTAAACGAATATGTTCGCGGGGTTCGAGTGAGCGGATATTATCTTCTGTGTAAGTCACATTTGCCATCTATACTGTGTCAAATTTTTATCGAAAAAGAAAAAATGTGCAGTAATTCTCCAAAAAGAGGACCACTTTACAATCAAAAATCAGAAATTTGTGTTTAGAGCATGTTTGATTTCTTTCTTCTACCTTCTCATTCTTGAGCAATAGCAGTACTAGAATCAATCAGCTTCCTACAAATCTAAAGAAAAAACATTTAATCAACAAATTGTTTTATAAACAACTTTCCGTTTTGAAAGATAATCCACTATTAAGACATCCGGCCATGCGCATCATCGAGCATGCAATCAGTAGAGAGATCAAGCTACAGCTACTCTCTTTGGTAGTGTTGTTGTTTATAGGTATAGCGCTGCTAGTCGTCCAATTTGAGCAGAATGCAATATTGACTTTATTAGGGCTTGGAGCAGCAACCATAAGCCTGGGGCTGATCATCCGAAACCTGCCCTACCTCAATGTGCGCAATCACCCCATCCACCAAACCTTGTGCCAGCAAGCCAAAGAAGTGGTTTGGGTATATAGTATAAAAACCCATCGTATGCCTTTTGGACTAGAGACGGTCAAAAATGGCATCCTGTATTTTCATTTTCAAGATGGCACTCACCTGTCTATATCCATTCCAGCACATCAACTGAAATTGGTTTCTAAATACCTCAACAGGCTCTTGCCTCATGCTTCCTTTGGCTATAGTAAAGAACGGGAGCAAACCTTCCACTACAATCCCCAACTATTGTCTAGGAAAAAGTGAGCCGATTCCTCTAATGCTTCAGATTACTCATCCAAAACGCCTTCCTTCTTCAGAATTTCGACCGCACGCTCTGCATCTTCTTGTGGAGCATACAGATCTGCATCTCCAAGTACAGGATAAGCCGTATCGGGTTTGGTAAAAATATGACTGAGAATATTATTTTGTTTAAGAATATCTTCAGCAATTTTCGCTTTAAATTCTTCCTTTGCAGAAAACACTTTAACCCATC
Source organism: Saprospiraceae bacterium (assembly GCA_042095835.1). Lineage (GTDB taxonomy): Bacteria > Bacteroidota > Bacteroidia > Chitinophagales > Saprospiraceae > DATFKA01. The sequence continues at coordinate 43,007 of JBELML010000004.1, read as the reverse complement.
CTTCTTTCATAAATTTCTTTTTGATTAGTTTGTAAGCTAAATGAAAAAGGTTAAAAAATCCTCTTTTTTTATGGATGATCCCGAAATAATTGCAGATGTAAAAAATTGTACGATTTGTGCCGAGCACTTACCTCTTGGCCCTAAGCCTATTTTGAGTATTGATCCTAGAGCCAAAGTTGTCATCATCAGTCAGGCTCCAGGTCGATTGGCTCATCTCAGCGGTATTCCTTGGGATGATAAAAGTGGTGACCGCTTGAGAGATTGGCTGGGAGTAGACCAAACCACATTTTACAATACGGAGCATTTCGCCATCCTTCCGATGGGTTTTTGTTATCCGGGAAAAGGAAAATCAGGTGACCTACCACCTCGGAAAGAATGTGCCCCCCAATGGCATCAACCATTACTACAGATGATGCCTCACATAGAATTGACCTTGGTGATTGGTCAATATGCGCAAAAACAGTACTTGACCAATAAACGAAAAAGGAATTTAACGGAGACCGTAAGAACTTATCACGAGTACCTTCCAGATTTTTTCCCACTGCCTCACCCCTCTCCGATCAATATCAGGTGGCGCAGAAAGAACCCTTGGTATGAGGAAGATATTGTACCCATTCTACAAGATAGGATCAGTAAGATTATCAGGGTTTAAAAAAGCGCTTTAATAGTTGGCCAGCAACAATCGAGAGCAAGCCAAAAACGAGGGCCATACTTGCTGTACGATCCTCCATCGGATTGTAAAGGCCAAACCTAAGCATGCGGATCACCATCATAACTAGACAGGCGATCCCAAATAGTTGTAAAAACTTGAGTGCGCGTTCTTGCAGATTACTGCCTTTATCTTCCATGACAAGAGATTAAGTAGCAAAAAATGCCTACTTCAAAATTAATGAAGTAAGCATTTTATCGGTTTTAGCAAAGTGGCTTTATCCTATACAAATAAAGAACGCTTGCTTTCGAATTTCTGTACGATTAGGTAATAAAAGATAGCACGGAATTTTCTGCGATTGGAAGTACCCATTTCTTCACAAACAGCCTTTACATGATCATCTAAAGCAGGACTGTCGTCCAAACCTAGTTTTTTGATCATGAAATTATTTTTGACGCGTGCTAGCTCATCAGGATCAGAACAAGAAACCTTGTTTGAGTCCTCAGAATAGATAGATGGTCCTAAAGCTTTTGTAACACCATGAAGCAAGTCAGCATCGACATTAGAAATACCTAGCTTGTCCATTTCTTTTTTGTACAAATCAATAGCTTCATCAAATTTACTCATAAGTAAAAATTTTTGAGGTTGAATAATGCATCGGCACTAATGTAAGGCATCCTAAGCAATTATTCACCAAATAAAATTTCTTTTTCACTCTTCATGAAAAATTTATCAATCGAGCTAAGTCAACACATACACTTCTAGCATTTGAGCACCTAGATATAGATAGATGATATCTGGTCTCCTGTTCATCAAATGTTATAAAAACGTTAAGAAACCTAAGCCTGGGCAGAATCTAAGCCTTAAAGACACAAATGCCTGAAAATACTTATTAATCAACTTTCAAACCTAAAATCAATTTTAATGAAAGCTTTTTCAAGAACAATCACCCTTTTTCTCTTACTTGCTATTAGTGGCTTATTTTTGGCCTGTGAGCAGGATGACATGTCTCCGCTTTATTTAGACATTAGTAAAAATGAGGGCTTATTTTTAGTAGGCGACAAGCTACCTCAACCACAAACACCTATTATTTCAGAGCTTACCACCCAATTTCCGACTGACCAAATCCAAACCGCCATCGTAAAATTTAGAGGCGCTAATGATGATCCTATTGAGGGGTATTTATTTATTCCTGGCCCCTATCGCAAAGGACTGAACTTTGTAGTTTTACTTCATGGATCTGGAGGTGCCTTAGATGGTCCCGATGACAACACCAATACCTTTACAGAAAAGAGCTCACTCACCGATCAATATGAAACTTGGGTCGACGATTTACTTGCTGAAGGTTATGGCGTATTTGTAATCAACAGCTTTAAAGGTACAGGTAGAAGCCGAATAGGCGGAGAGGCCGATTACATCGGAGTAAAACCACCAAATGATGCTCCTTTCTCGCCTTATAGAATTCGAGCAGAAGATGTCAAAAATGGGATTAAACGCTTGAAGGGTTTGCAAGACCACAACAACATTTATTTTGCCAGAAGCATTGCACTGCTTGGTTTTTCGCATGGCGCAACTGCTGCTATTTCAGCAGTACATGACTACAGCCGTACGCGAGTGGGAGGCGCAGATGAAATGATGGAATGGTCCGTAAAGCATAATAATAATGAGTACGATGGTCCTGCCTACGATGCTCCATTTTCTAATCATAATACAGATGTAAAAGCCGCCATTGCTTATTATGGTGGAACCTACGGTTTTGGCTACTTTACAGATTATGCCCAAGGCCAAGGAGCGGCTTACAAATATCATCTCAACAAAGCCCTTTTAATACATCACGGCACCGCAGACGCGACTATTTCAATAGGTTTGAGCACCAGTCGAACCACGCCAAGAGGTTTCGAGGATCATATTTTACAAGGTAATCGCAATCAAGGCGTCAACTTTCAATTCATGGAATGGCTAGATGCTGGCCACTCTTTTGATATGCCAAGTGCGCAACAACAAGCCGATGTAGATGCAAGAAATGGTGCAAGAACTGCAACCCTGAATTTTCTTGAGCAATATATTGGCTAAGGAATGCCCCATTCCTAAATGATAAAGCCAAGATGCCTTATGAGAAATAGTCATTCTCATAAGGCATTTTTTTAAAGCCGAATTTTTTTCATTCTATCCAGATCGCGTTTAGCATCCTTTTCTTTGATAGAATTCCGTTTATCGTAGGACTTTTTACCTTGTGCTAGGGCAATTTCCATTTTGACCATATTGCGCTCACTGAAATAAATGCGATAGGGCACAATGGTATAGCCTTTTTCTGTCACGCGTCTTTGCATTTTACGAAGCTCCTGGCGCTTCAATAATAATTTGCGCTTACGTCTTGTCTCGTGATTGAACTGATTGGCAAATTTGTACTCTGCGATATATAGACTGCGGATGTACAACTCATCATCCTCAAACACACAATAGGCATCATTCATATTGGCAGATCCGTTACGGATCGACTTTACTTCTGTACCCGTCAACATAATTCCTGCCTCGTAGGTATCAATAAAATGATACTCAAACCTGGCTTTACGATTGACGATTTCTACTTCCTTTTTCACTGCTTCCGTTATTTATGTGTAGCGTCTCTTTTCAACACTACCCTATTTCTCTAATTTTAACTGCCGTGCCATAAGCCAGAATCTCGGATGCACCTTGCATAACCATAGCCGTCATAAAACGCACATTAATAATGGCATCAGCTCCCAATTGTTCGGCATCGGCTTTCATACGATCTAAAGATTGCTCTCTGGCATCCGCCATGAGCTCCGTATATTCTTGAATCTCTCCGCCTACAAGGTTTTTAAGCCCAGCAAAGATATCGCGACCCAAGTGGCGTGCCCGTACGGTACTCCCTCTAGCGATGTCAATGGTTTCTATAATTTCGTATCCTGCGATACTTTCAGTAGTACTGATAAGCATATTTTGATATTGGGTGAATGATTAAATCCGTGAAATCCGCTAAATCCAACTAAATCCGTGTTTTAATTCTTCTGCTTTGGTATACGAGTCCCTGGTGCTAATTTACGCAACTGGTCTTCTGAGATTCTTTTTCTTGCAGTAGAGGAGCGTCTTTGTCCCTGGTTAGGTACATAGAGTTTCTCCATAATGAAATCCGTCATTTTCTGATACAAGTGCAATCTAGCATTATCTCCATAAATACCATGATTTCTATTTGGATAGAAATAAGTGTCAAATTGCTTATTGGCTTTAATTAAGGCATTGGCCATTTCTGCGGTATGCTGAAAGTGAACATTATCATCTCCCAAACCATGCACCAACAAATAGTCTCCTTTTAATCGATCAGCAAAGTTCACTGGAGAATTATCACGATATCCTGCCGCATTTTCCGCTTCCGTACGCATATAGCGTTCGGTATAAATGGAGTCGTACCATTTCCAATTCGTGACCGGCGCTACCGCTATTGCGGCTTTAAAGACATCGTTGCCTTTCAATAAACAAAGACTAGACATATAGCCACCATAAGACCAACCAAAGATACCGATACGATTGGCATGGGTATAAGGTAGACCTGCTAAATATCGGGCCGCCTCAATCTGATCTTCTGTCTCATATTTACCCAATTGCAGATAGGTCATCTTCTTGAACTCCTCTCCTCGGGCGCCTGTCCCGCGGTTGTCGACTACTGCCACCAAGAAACCTCTTTGGGCGAGCATATTCAACCAAACAAAACGATCACCGCGCCAGTTATCCACTACCTGCTGACTTCCCGGCCCTCCGTATAAGAACATAAAGACAGGATATTTTAGTTCCGGATTGAAGCCTTTAGGTTTGATCATATAACCATTCAGCTCCACCTTGTCTTTGGTTTTAAAAGAAAAGAACTCTGCGCTTTGCACACCGGAGCTTTTCAAACGAGCTTTCAATGCTTTATTATCTTCTATAGTTCGGATCGATTGGCCACCTCGATTATAAACCGTGTAAGAGGCTGGCGTATTGATGTCTGATTGATTGAGCACATAATAATCAAAAGTACTACTAAACTGTGCGCTGCTGTAGCCCGCCTGCTCTACCACTGCCTTGGTCCCTTTTCCATTCAAACCTACCTGAAAAACTTCACGCTCCATCGGGTTTTTAGTGGCTGCCTGGTAATAAACCAATCCATTGGCTTCGTCTACTCCGTAAAAGCTAGTCACATCATATTTCCCCTTAGAAAGTTTAGCTTTCTCCTGGCCATTATTATCATAAAGATAGATGTGATTAAAGCCGTCTTTCTCGCTAGTCCAGACAAATCCTTGCCCATTCTGTAGGAAAGTCAGGTTGTCGTGGATATCTATATAATAGTTGCTTTTTTCTTCTAAAAGGCGACGCTTTTGCAGATGCTCAGTATTCCAAACCTCTAGTAGCAGATGGTTTTGGTGCCGATTCATGAAAAACACACAAAGTTCTTTCGCATTATTGGTCCACTTGATCCTGGGAATGTACTCCCAATTAGCACCTGTCTCACCCGATTGTAGGACTTTCTTTTGTGCCAAATCATAAACGTGAACACTCACCGTAGAGTTGGTCTCTCCTACTTTTGGATATTTGAAGGTGACATATTCTGGATAGAGTCCATTTCTATAATTGGTCAAGGTAAACTCTTTCACGGCACTTTCGTCAAAACGATAATATGCCAGCTGTGTCCCATCTGGTGACCATTCAAAAGCTTTTACAAAACCCAACTCTTCCTCATAGACCCAATCTGTACTACCGTTGATAATTTGATTGGTGGCACCATCAGTAGTGACCGCAATGACTTGATTGCTGCTTAAATCTTTGTAGTATAAATTATTCTCATAGACAAAAGCTACCTTATCGCCCTGCGGATTGAGGGTAGCGTAGCTATGCTTTCCTTCTGGAAAGACAGGCGTCATTCGCTGAGTACTGCGATCATAGATAAAAAAGTAAGCCTTGCGAGAGCGTCGATAGATCGATTCTTCCTGGTTGGTGATTAGAATTTTTGATTCGTCACCATTAAAACGATAGGAACTGATCTGACCGTCAAAGCCATTAGTAGCATTCGCTTGACCAGAGAAGATGACGTCGGTCTGTTGGCCAGTTGTCAGATCAAATTGTACAATCTGATTATTAACCAATCGGGTATAATGTCGACCATCATTCATAAAGTTAAAGCCTGGTACGCGCTTGGCGCGAAATTCGCCTTTCGACCAGATATCTTCGACGGTGATCGTCGCTTGAGAAAAAGTAGTGGTAGTTGTGATGCTAAACAGTAGTAAAATGGTTAGGAAACGTATCATATTTTGATGTAGTGATGTCGTGATTTAATGGTGCAATATATGATTGCGCGAATGGGTGAATATTTAGGACAACAAGAAACCGCTCATTTCTTCCTCAGCTATGTTTCTTTTTTGTACAAACTCAAAAATACAAATTTTCGAGATTTACTTCTGGTGTGCTTTGAATAATAGATTGGGCCTTTGAGGGAGCGCTTTATTGTTTCACCCCTTTTAATTTTACACCCTGAAAACCCATAAGAACATTAAAACCTCCTTTTCCATTATCAATAAACTCAAAAGATTCGGGCAATTTAGGGTCTTCGAAAAATAGGGTTTCTGACTCCGCTTTTAGAGCACCTATTTGCTGTCCATCTTGATAGACGACTAGCGCTCCATCTATAACACCAAGGGTCAAGTTTATATTTCCTAGGTCCGCAAAAGAATAGGTACCTGTATATCGCTTAATAATTTCTAAGGGGACTTGAATAGATTGTCGGTTTAATTCTTTGGGAATTTCATAAGGTTTGTTTTCCAATATTTTCACGAAGTCCTCCACCGTTTTTTGAAAAGGGATTTCGTCATAATTGGCTAACAGTATAAAATTGTAATTTTCATTAAGATTGGTGTAAATCTCAACTCTTATCCCATCGTTACCGCCATTTTTTTCAATTACTCCTGATGAGTTCTTCAATAATGAGGCATAAGGTTCTTTCTTTATATGATTCAAGAATTTATTTAAATCTTCTGCCGTAGAAAATATCCTAGCTGTTTTTAATTCATCTGGCAAGACATTGGCGACTTGTACAATCGCAGTGTCTCTTTTCTTATGGTTCTTTGCCAGGTTTTTTAAATTCTTGTTGTCTAGATAAAAATGTGCCCCTGAATGATCCATTCCCAGAACTTGGAATACTTCATCAGATAAACATTGGGCGAAAGTCTTGTTTGATATCTTTTGAAGGATAAAGTAGATGATTTCAAAAGCGACATTAGAATACTGTGTGTCCGCTCCTGGCTCGAAAAGAAATGCCTGTTGTTTGGCGTATTCCATAATTTGGATGGAGGTCAAATCGAGCGCATCTCCTTCAATATGCTGAAACCCTCTTGGCAATCCTGAAGTATGATTGAGCAACATCTCAATCGTTATTTGATCTCCCTTGGGGAAGCCTTCTATAAAATCATTAATCGTTTGGCTTTTTTTGACTTTACCTTCTATTTCAAATTTCTCTATCAAGTAATGTGCCATTAATTTAGAAACCGAGTGGATATCAAATTGGCTATTAGGGCTGACATAAGTAGTATTTTCTGCGTTTTCATCTAAGTTGTAAGCCTTTTTCAAGAGCTCACGGCCATTCATTGTAGCGTATATCAGTCCATTAAATTTCTCTAATTGATTTAATGCGGTGAAGTATTCATCTACTCGCATTCCCATTTCAGATAATGGTTGCAGCTCCGCTGTAGTAGTATCACTTGTTGGGGATTCACAAGTGGTAAATAAAAATAAGATCGATAGCAGTACGAATAAATTGTGGTTCATTTGATTTGGTCTATTTATTCTATGATTTAGAGTGAGCTTAAAACTTGTCTTTAGTGATTTCCCAGCAATCCTCATTTTAGATATAAAAAGGATAAATAACGCTAATACCAAGTTTTTTCTCACCACTAAGACAGTAAGGACACTAAGTTGCACTAAGGAACATGAGCTAAAACGCCAGATTTTGTCCAAATTTCTTAGTTTTCCTCAGTGAGCTTGAGTGCCTAAGTGCTAAATTTATTTAAAGTGAAGAACTGCTGGTAATTTCCAGAATTCTAACCGTTAATAACGGTTATTTGGTAGCGAAGCGCTGATAAAATATATTAACAGTTCCTCTTCTGTCCTTCGTTATGGTTTGAATTTTTCAAATGTTGTCCCATTAAATTTAAATGCTCCGTTTTCGTGGGTTCCAAGCCAGAGGTCACCATTGTTGTCTTTATAAATACTGAATAAGGTAATGTCTTTTGAATTATGCTGAACTGGGTAATGGCTGACTTTCGTTCCATCATATTTCCAAACGCCATCACGATAGGTTACCATCCATAAATTATGGTGCTTATCCTTTGCAATTGATAAATACTCCTTTAGACTACGCGTGTTTTTACCATCTAAACTGCCTAAACTTTCTTGTCGTTTGTAGAATGTTCTTTTGTTTGCGGTATCGCTGTCATAAACACGATAACGGTACTCGGTATTGAACCAAAAATCGCCATTTCTATCCTCAATAATTGAACGCACTCCGTTTGCGCCTTCGTTTCGAAACTCCGTCACATCTTCTTCTGTAATCCATTCAAATGATTTTCCATCGTATCGGCAAACGCCAACCGGGTTGGTACCAAACCAAATATTAGCTTTCTGATCTTTATAAATGCTGTAAATTTCAAAAGGATTGGAGAGTTTTGGTGGTTTAGGAAGTTTCAACTCATATAAAGTAAGTCCGTCATAGCGGTACACTTTTTCAGATTGAAAAGCATGTCTAAACCATAAATCATTGGGTTGGAGTTGCCAATCATTACTAGCGATGGGCGATAAAGTCGTAAAGCTATGTCCATCAAACTTAGATATTGTGGAGTTCGGATGACAAGCCGTGAAGTATATGTTACCAGCTTTATCTTCTTTTATTTCATCAACTCTATTGTTTGGCAAACCATGCTTGGTGGTATAATTAATCAAAGTCTTTCCATCATATCTATACACCCCAGTTTTATTACTTCCAAACCAATAAATACTCTTCTGGTCTTGATAAACAATCATAATGTTGCTTCCAAGTTCTTTTACAGTGTCGCCTTTTACAAATAGTTCTTTAACCTGATCAGTGTTCTTTTCAGTATTAGAGGCCAGCCCTTTGCAAGAAGTCAACAACGTTAAGATGCTCAACAAAAAAATCAGGTTTGATTGCATTTGTTTAAAAATTAAGTAACCATAAAAATATCAACCAGTTACGCAGTTTTAATCATCACCTATTGGTAATTTTATGATTAAACCCGCCTGCTCGGCCAGCAGGTAAGATCATGCTCATTTCATATTTTTATTTAACTTAAAATGTACGTAATTGCGCACATAATCATAAGTGCTTTTTCAACAAAGCCGCCCACTACTTCCTCCCTTCTGGCTGAATGAGGGTATATTTTTTATCATACAAACCCAATTGCCTCCGCTTCCAAATGGCTCCTTCTAAAAATATTGGATGTGGTAGGCGTACATCCCAGTTTCCGAGGTTTTTCAGCAGTCGATCCGTCACTTCCCTGTTTTCTAAAGCTACATTCTTTTGCTCGGAAGGATCAGTCGGTAGATGATACAACATCGGTAGCCGATCGGGCAGGCGGATCAGTTTCCAATCGCCCGCACGAATAGCCGCACTAATCGTAAAGCGCCACTTCAATTCCGCATGCGGCGTACGCCCAGAATCTTCCAATAGAAAAGGCATAAGATTGACACCATCAAAAGGACTGTCTTTCTCCGTATTTCCTCCAGCTAAAGTCAAAAAAGTGGGTAAAACATCTAAGGCAGTGACCGCTTGATCATAGACCTTCCCAGCTGGTAAATGATTAGGCCAATTCATCACAAAAGGCACATGAATTCCACCTTCGAGTAGTATTCCTTTTTGTCCATTATAGGGCGCATTGATAGAAGCATTGCTATCGGTCGGTCCACCATTGTCACTGATAAAAACGACCAAGGTATTTTCCGCAATTCCTTGCTCCACTAGCGCATCCATCATCCTACCGACATTCACATCTAGCCGATGGACCATCGCCGCATAGGTTCGCCGCTTTTCATCTTGAATCTCTTGGTATAAAGCCAGATCTGCTTCCGTAGCCTGCATCGGTGTATGGGGCGCATTGAAGGATGCAAATAGAAAGAAAGGTTCGTTTTTATGCCTTTTTATAAAATCCACGCACTCTGCCCCGACATCATCTGTGATATAGGTAAGAGGCGCTGGTTCTTTGTAGTTGCATTCAATCGGTGCTTTATACCCTTTGCCATCTGATAGCGCCACAAAATAGTCATGCCCACCACCAGTATATCCCCAAAACTCATCAAAGCCCCGTTTTAGTGGGTGGAACTGTGGTTGATCTCCCAGGTGCCACTTCCCGATCAATCCATTCACATATCCTTGTTGTTTTAAGTGATCGGCAATCGTTTGCTGCGTCAAAGGCAATCCTAGAAATGCTGGATCAAAACCTGGCTGGTTGCCGCCGATATTATTGTCATGTCCAAACTTCACTTGATTAATGCCCGTCAGCAATCCTGCTCGAGAGGGACTGCAAACAGCAGAGGAGACATAGCCCTGAGTAAAACGTACACCTGTCTGGGCCAACTGATCGATATGTGGTGTTCTGATTTGTTGGCTACCATTAAAACCTACATCTCCAAAACCTAAATCATCTGCCACAATCAGGATAAAATTGGGTGGACTTTTAGCCGGCTTATCAGCATTAACTGCAGGTTGTGCAATGAGAAAAGAATGGCACCCTAACAGTAGAAAGACAATTTTGAGTAGCTTATTCATGATAGAAAAGTAATTAAATACACGCTTTTCGAGATGATTACCCAGTAAAACTTCCTAATATAAGGAAAACGCTTTCAAAAAGGTATAGCTTCTATTCTCATTCCTAAAAGATTAAATATACACTGGAGCATATCTTAAAAAACATACCGTCTATCTTAATGTAGAATAATTCCCCTCACTCTTGTATTTTTACCGCACTACAATACAAATATGCAACAGACCGAACTGCAATCTATATACCAACAGCGGGTGACCGATTTTCAATCTATCGCGACCCAACTCCAGAAAAAATACCAGCGTTTTGCCCTCCTTCGGCTCCTTACCTTTTTTGGTGGAGCTGCCTTATTGATCTTAGTATTCCAATGGTATTGGCTCTTGGGCATTATTGCTTTACTAGGCTTCCTATTAGGTTTTTATAGATTCAGTACTTGGCATTTGGGTGTAAAGACCGAGCAGTTACATCAGGAAGAGCTTGCTAAGCTCAACCAGCAAGAAATACTGGCCTTGGACCATCAATTCGAGCAATATAGCGATGGAGCGGAATTCTTAGACCATTTACACCCTAATGCTATTGATCTGGATCTCTTTGGCCCTTTTTCCTTTTTTCAGTACGCCAACCGAACGAGTACAGTACTTGGTGCCCAACAACTTGCCAACTACCTCAACACAGGAGCAGATCAGGCAAGCATCCAAAAAAGACAAGCAGCCATTCAAGAACTACAACCGCAGCTAGATTGGCGACAACACTTCCTGGCTTATGGCAGGAGGACAGAAGACACTCAAAAGCAGATTGATCTACTCCATCTATGGATTGCTCAGGAGTCTTTCATCCTACCTAACTCCAGGTTAAAATTGATCATCCGGGTTTTACCTTTTCTGACTATTCTAGGCTTTGGCTATTTGCTCTATCTACAACTGTGGGGGCCCTCCTTATTGGCCTTGGTACCTGCGCTTTTAGTACTGCGGAAATATGTCCTACGGATTAATACTGTTCATCAGCAAACCACGCATGCAGAAAAAGCACTGAGCAATTATGGCGAGTTGATTCAGCATATTGAAGCGCAATCCTTCGATAGTGAGCTACTGCAAGAAGGGCAGTCGACTTTTCTACCTCAAGCCTCGAAAGCCATTCGGGAGCTATCCTATATCATCAGTCAGCTCAATGCGCGTTATAATGCCTTTGTCCTCCTCTTTAATATATTTGGCTTGTGGGATTTGCAGTGGGTTTGGCGACTAGAAAAATGGAAAGAAAAATACCAGCAGCATCTACCGCAATGGTTCGAAGCACTCGGCCATTTTGAGGTCTGGAGTAGCTTGGCGACAGTCGCCTATAACAACCCAGGCTGGACATTTCCCACGATCACCGAACAGCCCGAAATTAAAGCTCAGCAATTAGGTCATCCACTCATTGCCCGAGATAAAAGAATAGCCAATAATGTCCACCTACCTACTCAAGGCCATATCAAATTACTGACGGGCTCCAACATGGCGGGCAAATCGACTTTTTTACGTACCGTAGGTCTCAATGTCGTATTGGCGATGACTGGTGCTCCCGTTTGTGCGACCGATATGGAGTTGCCTATCCTACAGGTCTATACGAGTATGCGCACCCAAGATGCACTACAAGAAAGTACCTCCTCTTTCTACGCCGAACTCAAGCGCCTAAAGATCATCATCGAAGCCGTCGAACAGGAAACCAATATCTTTTTTCTCCTCGATGAAATATTGAAGGGAACGAACTCTAAAGATCGCCACACGGGCTCCAAAGCCTTGATCAAACAGTTGATCCAACAGGGCGGTGGAGGGATCATTGCGACCCACGATTTAGAATTGGGAAGTCTGGAAGCTCAATACAATGGTTCCATCGAAAATTGGTGCATGGAGGTACAGATTGAAAATGGGCAATTACATTTTGACTATTTACTAAAAAAAGGCGTAAGCCAAAGTTTCAACGCTACTCTACTCATGCAGAATATGGGTATAAAAATCGATTCTTCTCTTGATCGCCTATAGCTTACAAGAGGCTCGCAGCATTGGGCCTTTACTAAAACAATTGGTACTAGATCGGCAAGGTCTAACAAGTATTCCAGAGGAGGTTCAAAACTACAAATCTGTGGAAACCCTAGACCTCAGTCACAACCAGATTCACGAATTGCCTTCTTGGTTAGGTGTTTTTGAAAGGCTTCACACACTACGCTTAGATCATAATCAGCTCCAGCAATTCAAGCATACTCTAGCTTCGCTCCAACAGCTGAAAGTACTTGGGGCAAGAGATAATCAGCTCTCCTCTATAGACCTAGAGGAGTTGCCGCCAAACTTGGTTGAATTGGAACTTTCTCATAATCAAATCAAATCATTCGCGGGCCAAAAAAAGTTATTGCAATTATCCCGATTAGATCTTTCTAAGAACAACCTAACCGCTTTCCCTTCACTAGCTCTCACGCCAAATATAAAAGTGCTCAAATTGGGCAATAATAATATAAGAAGCTTCCCCGCAGAGCTTCCTATGAATGCTATTCAGCATCTTGATCTTCATAAAAATCCACTCCAAGAAATAGGTCCAAGCTTAGGTGCCTTTCACCAAGTCCATCACCTCAATTTGCAGCAAACAAAAATCGAAGTCCTCCCTCCCGAAATTGGCCGATGTAGTTATATCCGCAGCTTGTTATTGGATAAAAATAAGCTTACAAATCTTCCTGAAACCTTGGGGCAACTAAAGTGGTTGGCAGAGCTAGGTTTATCTCAAAATCAATTCATCGCCTTTCCGGAAATCATCAAGCAGCTGCCGCGTCTTGCCCATTTGGATTTGAGTAAAAATCAATTAGCGGGGCTACCTGACCTAAGGACTATGTTGGCTATTAGAAAATTAGATATCAGCGCTAATCCTTTGTTTTATATACTTCATCTGCCTCCACATTTGCAGATATTAAGGATGCGTCGGACATCTATCAACATCTTTCTTTTTCTAATACAATTACCTCAACTCAAGCAACTTGATCTTGGTCAACAGCAATGGAAAAGTCTACCGGGCAGTATTTATAGACTTCGACAATTGGAGGTTTTAAAAGGAGGACTCCCTTATCGGGAAAAAAAGCGCCTCTTGACTTTTTTAAAGGCTTTATACAACACTCAAATCCAAGGTCCCGAAGCAAGGCTATTGTTTGATTTTTGGCAGAAGGAATCCGCTTGTGGTTTGCAGATTCTGCTTCAGGGGCTGAATATGCCCATCCAATCGTTGCAGGAAAAAATAAAAGCCCACATTTTATCAAAAGAAGCCATCCCAGCTCAAGAAAATAGTGTTTCTCTCTTTGGAAAGGTAGCCCCAAAATGGATACAACAGCTTGAGCAAAACGGCTTGAGCATTTCCTCCAATAGCACCAATATCATCCTCGGTAAAGCGCCTTATCATTTCCCCAAAAGAGATTACACGAATACCTCATTTTATACCGTAGCCCAGTTGGCATCTTTTCTACAAAAACGAGGTACATCACCGACACCAACTATCAATAAGCGCCAACAAAACAAATTGATCAAACTGCTACTACACCCAAATCCAGTCCAAGTCAGAAAGGCTTTATTACTACTTCCAAAGAGCCCAGCAGAAGCCAGCCTCCAAGTCGCTCTGCTCCTTGCCTGGAAGCTGCAAGCAGCAGGACCACTCAAGCAGACGCTCCGAAAAATAATTACCGAAAAGGTCTCACCTCCTTTCGATCAATTCTCTAGTTTATCCCTTTCACCAAACGACCGTAGCACACCCACTCTCCTCCAAGAAAAGCTCAACACATGGCTATCTAATATCGGTATCGAGTCCACTCAAGTCACCAATCTGCTTGATATACTGATCCCCAAGTAAACCCTCCAAAACTTACCAAGAAAATACGCCTACTTCACCTTAGTCAAAGTCAATACAAAAACCAATCACCAAGACCCCAAGACACTAATATATTCCTCCTAATTATAAATTTACCCTCCCAACTCCCCCTCCCCAGAACTCCCCCACTCACACACCCTCTCCCACTCACAATCCCAAAGTCTCCCAGTCTCCCCTCTCCCTTTCCCTCTCTCTCCCAGTCCCAAAGTCTCAAAGTCTCCCCGTCCCAAAGTCCCCCGTCCTCTCCCAACTATTCCCTCATAAACTAATAAACTTCCTATATTACCAACAAAGTCCAGCTAATGATTCAATCCTACAAACAAAAACACGAAAGAGCAGACCATTATGACACCATCCTCATTGGTTCTGGTATGGGATGCCAAGCAGCAGCAGCCATCCTTGCCAAAGAAGGACAAAAGGTGCTTGTTTTGGAGCGACATTATACCGCCGGTGGTTTTACCCACGTCTTCAAACGCAAAGGCTACGAGTGGGATGTAGGCATTCATTATATTGGAGAAATGCAAAGAGAGCATAGCGCGCTGCGCAAAATGTTCGATTACATTACAGATGGTCAACTTCGCTGGGCCGACATGGGGGAAGTCTATGATAAAATCATCATTGGCAATCAACAGTACGACTTTGTCAAAGGAGTCGCTAACTTCAAAGCTAAAATATTGGAGTACTTCCCAGGAGAGGAAGAAGCCCTAGAAGAATACATCAGCTTGGTCTTTCAAGCGAATCGAGAAAGTAGAAGCTTTTATGCCGAAAAAGCGCTGCCGCAAATGGTGAGCTGGTTGGCCGGTCCACGAATGCGCAAAGCCTACCATCGATTTTCCGATCGGACAACTTACGAAGTATTACGAGACTTGACCGATAATGAGCAGATGATCAAAGTGCTGACTGGCCAATACGGTGACTATGGTCTTCCGCCAAAGCAAAGTAGCTTCGCCATGCATGCTGCTGTAGCCCGGCATTACTTTAGCGGCGGAAGCTTCCCGATTGGTGGATCTAGTCAAATCGTTGAAAATGTTGCTCCTATCATAGCCAAAGCTGGAGGCAGCGTTTTAATCAGTGCGGAGGTAGAAAAAATCGTTCTAGATGGTAAAAAAGCAACTGGTGTACAAATGAAGGATGGTACCCTCATCACAGCAGATAAAATCATCAGTGGAGCGGGAATTATGACGACTTACCAAAAGCTACTACCACCACAGATAGCAGAACAACTCGGCCTCTTTGATCAACTCAAAAAAGTAAAACGCTCGGTTGCCTCCGCTTGCCTTTATATCGGATTGAATGCCAGTCCAGAAGAACTGCAACTCCCCAAAACCAATTATTGGATTTATCCAGACGATGCCGATCACGACACCTGTGTAGAACGCTATCTAGAAGATTTGAATGCACCTTTCCCAGTCATTTACATCTCCTTTCCAGCTGCCAAAGATCCCAGTTGGCCAGAGCGCTATCCTGGTAGGAGTACGATTGACATCATCACCCTATTGCCCTATGATGCTTTCAAGAAATGGGAAGGTACGCGTTGGATGAAAAGAGGAACCGACTATACGACCTTTAAAGAGGAGATTACACAACGACTGCTCGCGACCTTGTATCAACATCTTCCACAGACTAAAGATAAAATTGACCACTACGAATTATCTACGCCTTTATCAACACAGCACTTTGTCAACTATGATAAAGGAGAGATATACGGCCTCAATCATAGCCCTGATCGATTTCGCCAAACCTTTTTACAGCCGAGAACTCCAATCAAAAACTTATATTTGACTGGGCAAGACATTGTGACGGCAGGTGTAGGTGGTGCCTTATTCAGTGGTGCAGTCACCGTATCAGCCATGACCGGAAAGAATGTCTTGAAGAAAATTTTAAAATAATGAACCGCAGTAGGTGCATAGGAAACATAGCCTATCAGAGATCATTTCATCTATGGTCCCTACTCCTGTTATGTGGTTCACTTAACTACATTTATACACGCTTTTATGATTCAAAGAAATATAACATTAGCGCTTTTACTCTTAGCATCTATTCAACTTACTTTCGCTCAATCGGGCAAACTTCCAGCTCCTGCCAAAAATGGTATAGTGGTGAGCAGTCACTATTTAGGCTCTGAGGCAGGTAAACAGATATTAGAAAAAGGAGGAAATGCCATTGATGCTTCCGTAGCTACCGCATTTGCCCTGGCTGTGACCTTACCTTCTGCTGGCAATATTGGTGGAGGAGGCTTTTTGGTTTATCACCCTGCGGAAGGAGCAACGACTACCTTCAATTTTAGAGAAAAGGCACCCTTAGCAGCAACTGCTGATATGTTTCTTGACGAGGAGGGCAACATCAAAGACAATTCTAATCACCGAGGCCCACTCTCGGTTGGGGTACCTGGTACCGTAGCTGGATTATGGGCTGCACATCAGAAATATGGTCAACTACCTTGGGAAGATCTCCTCCAACCAGCGATTGATTTAGCGGCAAAAGGCTTCCCTTCTACTTGGAATATGCAACGTTTTCTAACAGGTATGCAAAGTGCCGATGATCCACTTTATGAAGGCACCCAAAAGGCTTTCCTAAAGAATGGTGAAGATCTTTATGAACCTGGCGAAAACTTTAAGCAGCCCGATTTAGCGGCTACCCTCAAACGCATACAAAAAGAGGGGCGCGACGGCTTTTACAAAGGAAAAACAGCTCGCCTATTTGCCAAATTCATGAAAAAGCATGGTGGTCTCATTACAGAAGAGGACCTTGCAATCTATGAACCTACAGAGCAGCCGCCTATCAAAGGGACCTACCGTGGTTATGATGTATACGGTATGCCTCCACCAAGTTCGGGAGGAGTGGCCGTAGTCGAAATGCTCAATATTCTAGAAGGCTATAACCTGGAAAAAATTGGCCACAACTCTGCGCTCTACTTACATCTTTTAACAGAGGCGATGCGTACCGCTTTTGCGGATCGTGCCGAATACCTGGGCGATCCCTTGTTCAACGACGATATGCCACTGGATCGACTCACCTCAAAAGCCTACGCTGATAAAATAAGGCCAAGCATTGATCTTTTTCTGGCAGGGAAAAGTGATACCGCCTTGTTCAATCGCGTACGGTTTCAAGAAGAAAGTGAAGAAACCACTCACTTTTCGGTAGTAGACAAAGATGGAAACGCTGTCTCCTTAACTTATACTTTGGAATATAGCTATGGATCTCGAATTACGGTAGAAGGTGCTGGCTTTTTACTCAATAACGAAATGGGCGACTTCAATCCGGTACCTGGTGTAACGACTCGCTTTGGTCAGATCGGCACGAAACCTAATTTGGTTGAACCTCAAAAAAGAATGTTATCGAGCATGTCTCCTACCATCGTAGCTAAGGACGGCCAACCCGTGATTGTAATTGGCAGCCCAGGAGGTAGAACCATCATCAATACCACCCTGCAAGTCATCCTCAATGTAATTGACCATAAGATGAGCATCGCTCAAGCGATTGAGGCTCCGCGCATGCATCATCAATGGTTCCCTGATGCTACTTGGATGGAACAATTTGGCTTCAGTTCAGATACTCGAAGTTTGTACGAAATGAGAGGACACTCCATTCGCTATCGAAGCTTCCAAGGAAGTGCCATGGGCATTTACATCAACCCAGAAACCGGCCTGCGTCATGGAGCCGCCGATTCTCGGGCCTTTGATGGAAGAGCAGTTGGTTATTAACCAGCTGTATCTTCTCCGGTCTGATCATCATCGTTCAGCTTTTCGAATAATTGCTGGAGGCGGTACATCTCATCAAGCGTATCATCTAGATAAAAATCAACCTCTGGAATACGACGCATGTGTTTTTTAACCCGAAAAGCCAAAGCTTGGCGCAGACGGTGTTTCTCTTGCTCCATTTCCAGAATGACTGCTTGCTTGTTTTCGGTATTATAGACACTGAGATATATTTTCGCCAAGCCAAAATCAGGTGTAATCATTACTTTTGTAACGGTGACTAAAGGCTCGGGACCATAAATGTAGGAACCTTCATTGAGTAGGACGGTGCCGAAATTTCTCCTAATCAATTCTTCCACTTGCTTTTGTCGCACCTTCGCCATAGTATTTATTTGTTTGTGTCAAAGAAAGTAAAACAGATACAAAATAGCGGGGTATTTTGTTCTTTACTATATTACTGTATATTACAAATTTACGTATCAAAAAACAATATCAAGGGATTTAAGTTCCCTATTTGTGTATGGATCAAGCGATTTTAGAAACGAAGATAGTCTACCTCAAAGGTGTAGGCCCCAAAAAAGGGGAGCTCCTGCAAAAGGAACTCGGTATTTTCACCTTCGCTGACCTCCTGAGTCACTTCCCTTTCCGCTATGTCGATAAAACGACCTTTCATAGTATTCGTGATCTAAGAGAAGATGGGGTCACTGTCCAATTAAGAGGTGTTTTAAGAAGTCTAAAAGTCGCAGGTGATGGCCGTCGTCGTCGGCTAGTAGCGCGACTCAGAGATGATACAGGCAGTATAGAATTAGTTTGGTTCAAAGGCGTGCATTGGCTGGAAAAACAGTTGGTCGTCGGTCAAGAGTATATCGTCTATGGCAGGGTCAGCGAGTTCAATAAAAAGTTAAATATTGCTCATCCTGAAATGGAGGTTTTTGATCCACAGAAAGTGGCGAAAGCTTCGAGTTTTGCTCCGGTCTACCCTAGTACCGAAAAATTAAATGCTAAAGGATTAGATGCCAAGGGCATCCGACGCATTATGAAGCTGATGCTTGAAAAAGTCCAGCCACAGCATATCCCTGAAAACCTACCTGTCTATATCACCGAGAAGTTTAAATTTCCTAGTAGATACGAAGCCTTTCAGTGGATACATTTTCCTAAGGATCATAAAGAATTAGAGCAGGCCAAAAATAGATTAATTTTTGAGGAATTATTCTTGATGCAGCTTCGCTTACTACAAACCAAACGACAAAGAAAAGTAGCTATCAAAGGTTTTCCTTTCCCTACGATCGGCGATTATTTTAATGGCTTTTATACCACAAAATTACCTTTTGAATTAACGGGTGCTCAAAAAAGGGTCATCAAAGAAATACGCCGAGATCTAGCTAGTGGCCGCCAGATGAATCGACTGCTACAAGGCGATGTGGGCAGCGGCAAGACCATCGTAGCACTGATGGTCGCCTTAATTGCGATGGACAACAGCTTCCAAACCTGTCTGATGGCACCAACTGAAATCCTTGCTCAACAGCACTTTCAGTCTCTAAGCGATTATGTGAGCGGTTTAGATATCAATGTAGATTTTCTATCTGGCAGTGTGAAAGGAAAGAGACGTCGAGAGGTACTCGAAAGGCTCGCAGAAGGAGAAACGCATATCCTGATCGGCACCCATGCTCTACTAGAAGACCCCGTGGTCTTTAAAAACCTGGGACTTGCTATTACCGATGAGCAGCACCGTTTTGGCGTAGCGCAGCGTGCAAGGCTTTGGAAGAAAAGCAAGCCGTATCCACCACATATTCTAGTCATGACAGCTACTCCTATTCCGAGGACTTTAGCTATGACAATCTATGGTGATCTTGATGTGTCAGTGATTGACGAGTTGCCGCCAGGCAGAAAGCCAGTAAAAACGATCCATCGTACGGAAAATCACCGCTTGCGAGTTTTTGGTTTTATAAAGGAAGAAATAGCCAAAGGTCGACAGGTGTATGTAGTCTATCCACTTATTGAGGAATCAGAAACTTTAGATCTGAAAAATCTAGAGCAAGGCTATGAGGCACTTAGTAGAGAATTTCCTCCCGATCAGTTCCAGATCAGCATTGTGCACGGACGGATGAAACCTGCCGACAAAGATTTTGAAATGTCTCGCTTTGTAAAAGGAGAAACCCAAATCATGATCGCGACTACAGTGATTGAAGTCGGTGTCAACGTACCCAATGCCTCCGTCATGGTCATTGAAAATACAGAGCGTTTTGGCCTCAGCCAGCTTCATCAGTTGCGTGGACGTGTAGGACGTGGTGCCGACCAATCTTTTTGTATACTGATGACCAGCTTCAAAATCAGTAAAGAGGGACGACAGCGCATCGATACAATGGTCCGTACAAACAATGGTTTCGAGATTGCCGAAGCTGATCTCAGGCTCCGCGGACCAGGTAATATGGAAGGCACCCAACAAAGCGGTATCCTCAATATGCATATCGCAGATATCGCACGCGATGGCCAGATACTATCTACAGCAAGAGAAATTGCCCAACGCATCCTCGATGACGATCCTCAATTGGAGCGCCCAGTTCACCAAGTCCTCAAAACGACTCTAGCTAAAACCAAAGCTAGAAACAGTGGATGGGGTTTGATTTCTTAGGACAAAAAATCTAACAATTTCCCATACACCTCATCTTGCTTTAACAAATCTGGATTTCCTAAGATGACCAGGTGATTTCTGGCTCTGGTCAGTGCTACATTCAATTTCCGATCTACCCCTTCTTCAGACAAGGAGATCATGCCTTGTAGCTGTGACATCGAGTTGGTACACAAGGAGATGATGATAATATCTCTAGCACCACCTTGATAGCGCTCCACGGTATCAATGGTTATCTCATCTTCAGGAATATTTTCCTCAGACAAGGTCTGTCGAATCATAGCAATCTGCGCTCGAAAAGGTGTAATCACCCCAATTTTATCATAAGAAAACAGCAGATCATTTTCCTCATATATACATTTAAATCGTTTGATAAAAGTGGCTGTCAATTTTGCTTCGGCCTTATTGGTTTTGCCGAGTGATTCGGCGACTTCGCTTTCCGTTGGTACAAAGATCAAACGCTGCTGACTGATGAGCTGATCAACCCTTAAGCTAGGATCACAGGCCAAACCTAAAGTCGCAATCTGTTGTTGGTGATGAGCAATTTCTGCTGGTAGAATTTGTAGCTTTTCCTCATAAAAAAATTGACTAGGAAAAGCCATGATATCCTTGTGCATTCTCCCTTGATAGCTCAATTGGGCATAGGCGTGGCTCCATCCTTCCTGGACCGCTAATTTATATAATCGCTCAAAAAGGGAATTCCTCAAATTCGTAAGTCCCAATCGCCTTAGGGTTTCGTCTTGCACCTCTGAAATTTCAGCGTCTTGTACAACGACTGCCGGCAGCTGCTTGTGATCTCCAATCAAGGTAAAGTGGTCGAACTTAGGAAGCATACCCACAAGCATGGGCTCCAGTATTTGAGAAGACTCATCAATAATGGCCCGATGAAAGTGCTTTAGCTGAAATAGCTCCGTTTTTCCTGCCACAGAAGCTACGGTCCCTACAAAAAGCCGATGCGATTGAACCAGTTTTTTGAGGGCTTTACGGGTAGAAATTTGCTGGGATTGCACACTCAGCAGTCGATCTCGAAAGGTAGGAGCTGTAGAATACCGCGATCCTATCCGCAGATAAGCATCCTTCATCTTGGGATGATAAGCCTCGATCGCCTCACAAATTTCATCTACTGCCCGATTGGTATAGGCTAGCAAGAGTACATTTTCCTCACTATGGTCAAAAAGGTAGCCAGTCAGGTGCTTGAGCATGACACTTGTTTTACCCGTACCTGGAGGGCCCCACAGTAGGAAGTAATCTTTGGACTGCAACAATCGCTGAAAGATGGTCGCCTGCTCCATTGTAAAGGGACTAGCGTCTATTTCTATCGCTTGAGATGAGGGCGGAGCGGGAGGTATCGTCCCGAGGATAAGTTTGCGTTGACGTTCTTTACCTCTAAGAAAGCTAAACAAATTGCGATACATATTGGTGAAGCCGCTGTCTAGTAAATCTCTCTCCAAATTCCAGGTCTGGTATTGCTCAAAGAGTTGCACATTAAATTGTGCCGACCGTAATCGCACGAGTACTTCATTTTTGTTGATTTCAAAAATAGTGCACTTGAAAACCTGGTTCTGTACGGGCTTTTTATTTTCTCCTAAAAAGGGATATAGTACTACAATATCGCCATTCCTGAAATTGGCCAATGGGTTGGTCTGCTCCGTTCGTGCAAACCTAAGAATAGGATCCTCTCCTCCGGCATCGTGCTCCTTCAGTTCTAGCTGGGCTAAAATATTAAATCCAGCTTCTTTTTCTTGATAGCTTTGTAGCCAAAGCATAGATTGCCCTTGGGACCTTTGGGCCGTTTCGTCTCCTATTTTAGCCAATTGATGTTCTCGGGAAATGAGGCCTACAAAGGCGGCAAAATATCTTTTTTCGACTGAGCCTAATTTTTTATAAAAATGCTCAAATAGCTCAATATCTCTTTTTACAAAACCCTTGAGTAAAGGATAATTTTTAAAGCAAATTTGCTCAAAAACCCGATCCGCATTTTCTAACCACTCGGTCACTCCTAATTGGTCATTACTGCCGATGCGGCTCAATTGTTTTTCAAAAGCCAACATTTGGTTGCGTACATTTAGCGCCTCAAATTGCTGCGCCTTCACAACAGGAGCAAAACGCAGATGGTTATTGTCCGTACCCGAATACAGAATGTAGTTGACTGGATTGGCCGATGCACCATATACACTCCGGATGATGAGGTCATAAAGGAGCGTTTGGGTGTAGTGATTCACACTAATCCCATAAATATTTGGCCGATATACTTTTCCACTTTTCAACTCAATAATCGCTCTCCTCTGCCCCAAAGCCAAAATGTCTAATCTTCCCTGAAGACCATATCTGGGTGCGTAAAAAGAAGGTTCGAGATAGCAATTCTCTTTGCCAATCTTTTCGGCTTCCAGGTCTTGAAGGATCACTTTTTTCAGGTGAACAAAATGCCCCTGAGCAGCTTGCATAATGGTACGGATTTCCATATCATCAATCAGGGAAAAGGTCAAAGGAAACAACTGGAAGACTTTGATAAAAGTCTCTTTGTACGTAGCCTGAGGATTGCGCATCAACTCATCTAAGAAGAAATTGGCAATATTCCCGAGTATCAATGGTCGGCTAGTCTCAAAAGGCAGAAACTTTTTGAGTAAATGCAAGACTGGCAAGGTTCCTGAGGGTTTAAAACATTCTGCTACGGAGGAAACATCCATCAGGAAATCAGGTTCTATTACAATGGCTCTAGGGCGGTAATGCTGCTGCTCATCAATCTCCGTATCAATCAATTGTAAGGTCACCGGAAAGCCAAATACTTCACGAATCAGTTCTACGGTAGTATTGAAATTCTCGTTCCGCTCTGGAAGATCATATTGCAAATAAAATTCCTCCTCTGGTGCCTCTTCGTCCTTAATGAGTAACAGTCGTTCCTCATGATTCGCATCTAGGGCAACTACTCGGCAACTAGCTTTATAATCGGAAATGGTCGCCGGCTGCATGGTGAGTGGCCAAGGAGCTTGATGAAAAGTCAATAAATCTTCAGAAGGTGGCACTTCAAAAAACACTTCTATACAAGCCAGTACAAGCTTTAGTCCTAAATCATCCAAATCATCTGCTGGTTTACTCTTGCGACCAGTAGGCGTTGTCATTCTTTTCCGAAAATTGTGGATGTAGAATTGGATCTTTTTGCTGAGCCCTTGTTTCTGACTGACATAGGCAATCCTAGAGAATAATGTCGTGAATTGAAGTTTTTCTCGCTTCGTTAATTCTACAAAAAGGAGCTGTAATAAGCGAAAGCTTCCGTCGGCCTTTTGGCCTGGCTGGAGCTCTGCGAAAGCCAATTTTTCGGCTTCTTTGTAAAAAAGTTCGGCTAGCGCAGGTTTATTCATGCTTTAGTTCTAGTTTTAACTTCTCCAAAAATAGTCGATCCAAGTGATTTTCCAAGACCAACTCGAAAACAAGCTTAAAATCCAGCAAACTCCACAAAGAATTATCTCTTTGGTGCCTTCTATTACTGAGTTACTATTTGATTTGGGCCTGGGATCTCATATTGTGGGGCGAACCAAGTTTTGCATATATCCTAAAGAGCAATGTAAAAGGGTTCCACAAATTGGCGGCACCAAATCCGTACACCTTGATCGGATTGAATCACTAAAGCCAGACCTCATCATCGGCAATAAGGAAGAAAATGACAAGGCCCAAATCACCTATCTACAAGCCCATTTTCCAGTGTGGGTTTCAGATGTAGTAACCGTTGAAGATGCCTTGGCTATGATTTATAACCTAGGAATACTGCTGGATCGTCAAGCTCAAGCTAGCGCGATCATTAAAAAAATCCAAGCTAGCTTAGCCCGTATTCAAGGCCCCGCTCATCCACCCAAAATAGCCTACCTCATTTGGAGAGCCCCTCTGATGGCTGCGGCCAAAAAAACATTCATCCACGCCATGATAGAAACTGCTGGCTGGCATAATGTCTTTGCGGATAGAGAGCGATACCCTGAGGTGAGCATAGCACTACTGCAAGAAAAAAAGCCCGATTATTTATTCCTTTCATCCGAACCTTTCCCTTTTAAAGAAAAACATATCCAAGAGTTTCAAAATCTATTACCCGAGACCAAAATACGCCTGGTTGATGGAGAACTCTTTTCTTGGTACGGTAGCCGGATGCAGTATTTTGGGGAGTATGTGGGGAGGGGCGTGTGGTGATGTTTTGATGTGGAGATGTTTTGACGTGGTGACATGGAGATGTTTTGATGTGGAGATATTTTGATATGGGGACCTGGTGACAAAGGTGACGATAGGAGTTTTTGTTTAGGGGTTAATGGGTTTAAGTAGTATGCTGGCAATGGTGTAGCTAGGAGCTTTTCGTCAGGATGTTTTCTTATTCTTGACTTGTTCTTTCTGCTTTTTTAAGTCTAGCAACTCCAGGGTGAATTCTTGTTCTATTTTTTGCATAGTTTGGGCGATGGCTTCGACGTCTTGGGTGCCGATGACTACTTTTTTCCCATTCGTTAGGTTGAGTTCGAGGACATTTCTGCCTTGGGTGGTATAGGCAACTGTTCCGCCTGGTCCTAATCGATAGCCCCAACCACCGAACTCTTGTAGAGGTACACTTTCTCTGAGCTGCCAACTTTCTATTTCTTCCCAGCGGATTGTCCTGGGTTTGGTTTTAAAAGGGGTGAAGTAAACATGTACCCCTTCGGTATTTATAGCCGTCTTAAGAGAGGCGTAGTAGAATAGCGTGGTCATACCAAACATGGCCAAAGTAAGTAGGATAAGCAGCCAATCGGGGGCAGGATTATCGCCAAAAGGTACACCCATAAAAATTTGAGAAATGATACCAACAATAAACAGAAGGCACAAACTAAACATTAATCCCAGGAGCCATTTTTGGCGAAAGAACTGACTTTCTCGGAAAATGGTATCTGTTTTCATCCTTACTTTTTTATTTTTTCCTATTTTATCAATTTAAACAACCATCCTGATTATCATGCGAATACTTTTACTTCTCTTTGTTTTTAGCGGTATGACTTTGGTCGCAAAAGCTCAAAAAAAGTTTGAAAAAGCACCTGCTCAGCGATCCAATATCGTAATCAACAAACTTTCTATCTCTGATGCCGATCTACAACAACTCAACGAGCAATATAAGCGAGGAAGAGATCTTTCTACTTTTTCTATGAAAAAGAAAGGTACCCTCCGGCTAAGCAATACGGATGAAAGGATCGTTTATTCGCCTAAGACTGGCTTACCTATTTACTGGCAAAGCCAGTTCGATTTCCCGCTCTCGGTACAAACCCGCGGATCAAATATCGAAAACCAAGCTTTTTCCTTTTTAGCTCAGCAGCAAACCTTTCTAAAGATAGCCAATTCAAGCGAGGAATTTGTAGTTGTCGGCCAAAAGGAGGACAAACTGGGCAAAACTCACCTCACCCTTGAGCAGCGGTTTGCTGGCCTGCCTGTATACGGAGCCGAGATTAAAATCCACCTCGATGGTGACCAAGTAGAGTTGATGAATGGGCAATATTTTGCCACACCACAACTCCAAAGCTTACAAGCTCAGCTATCTACCAATGCCGTAGAAAAGATCGCCCTGGAAGATTTATCAAAAATCACAAATATCGTTGAAATTAAGGATGATCTACTTGAAATTACGGGCGAGGAGCAAATCTCTCAAAACCAATTGGTAATCTACTTTACGGATGAGAAAGGCACCCAAGCTCGTTTAGCCTATCACCTCAAGGTAGCAGCTAACCCTCTACATAAATGGACCTATCTCATCGATGCTGAAAATGGCGAGATTCTACGAAAATTCAATCGAGTTTGCTCGCTCCATAACCATGACGATGGGCACCACCATATCAATTGGTCCGCCTTTAAAATGCCAAAACCAATAAATGCCTCGATGCTAGATGGGCAGGCGACAGCTACTGCAATGGACCTCAATGGTGCCATGCGTACCATTAATACCTATGAGCTAGGAGGCACTTATTATCTATTAGATGGTAGTCGAGATATGTGGAAAGGTTTTACGCCAGATGGTAGTGACTTCAATGGTGGTATCTATACCGCTAGTGGCGGCGGTACCAACCTTGAAAACTTTGAACCAGTTGACCTTACATCTTCAAATAATGCCTGGACAGATAGAGAAGCGGTATCAGCTCATGCGAACGCTGGGATCGCCTACGAATATTTTCGCACCACTTTTGGCAGAAATTCTATCAATGGCTCTGGCGGTGACATCATTTCCTTTTTCAATGTCGCCGATGATGATGGTGGTGGGATGGACAACGCTTTTTGGAGTGGGGCTGCTATGTTTTATGGTAGTGGTAGAGATGCCTTCCGTGAACTCGCGGCTTCTCTAGATGTTGCGGGTCATGAGATGTCTCACGGTGTGATTCAAAACAGTGCTAACTTAGAGTATCAAGGAGAGTCTGGCGCACTCAACGAATCTTATGCCGATATCTTTGGCGTAATGATAGATAGAGATGACTGGCAATTAGGCGAGGAAGTTGTGAACCGAAATGCCTTTCCGAGTGGTGCCTTAAGAGATATGGCCAATCCCAATAATGGAGGGTCTAGATTAGGAGATAGAGGATACCAACCCGCCACTGTAAGTGAACAATTTTTCGGCCCAGAAGACAATGGAGGTGTACATATCAATAGTGGTATTGTGAATCGTGCTTTCTATTTATTTGCTACTTCCAATGGTATAGGCCGAGACATTGCCGAGCAAGTTTATTACCACGCTTTGGATAATTATTTGACGCGCTCTTCCCAATTTATTGATGCTCGCCTAGCCGTGATTCGTTCTGCCCAGGAGGAATATGGAACTGCCGTTGCCAACGCCGCTGCTGCTGCTTTTGATGCAGTAGGCATTACTGATGGCACTCCTACTGCACCTCCACAGGAGGCAGAAGTCAATTTGGGGAATCAGTTTATTTTGGCCATCGGTGCACCCAGCTTTGGCAGCGAGAATGGCCAAGGTATTTATATCAGGAATATAGATGGTTCAGCGCTTGAAGGAGCTAATCCTTTGATCAATGACGAGGTACTCTTCAAACCGAGTATTTCCGATGATGGAAGCCGGATTGTCTACATCAATGGGAATAATCAACTACGATTGATCAATATAGACTGGACTGCGGGAGACGTTGAATTACAAGAGTTGGATAATACTATGATATGGCGACGGGCAGCCATTTCAAAAGATGGTTTAAGATTAGCTGCGACGACTACAGATTTACTACCTGAAATCTATGTATTCGACCTTATAACGGGCCAGGGCAATCGTTATGAGCTTTCGAATCCTACTACCGCAGAGGGCGGCATTAGCTCAGGAGAAGTTCAGTACGCCGATGGTTTAGAATGGGATTTATCGAGTCAGTTTGTAATCTACGATGCCTTTAACCAAGTTAGTGGATTATTTGACGACTACGTCTATGTAGATATTGGGTCCTTTGAGGGCTGGAATACCCAAACGGGCAACTTTGGTGATGGTCAGATCGAAAAGTTATTCGCTACTCTACCTGATGATATTTTCATAGGGAATCCTGCTATTTCCAAAAACTCTCCCAATATTTTAGCCTTTGATCTCATTAATACCGCTTCCAATGAGACCGCTATTTTGGGCGTAGATATCGAAACGGGAGCAACAGGAACCATTGAGATCACCAGCAATCTTGGTTTTCCAAACTACTCCGTCGATGACCAGTTTATCATCTTTGAAGATGAAGATTTCTTTGGGGACAAAGAAGTGCGCTTAGTGGGAATAAATGATGATAAAATTTCTTCTTCGGTTGGTAGCCAATCATTAATTAATGGTGCCATTTGGCCCAATTGGTTTGGAACAGCTAGTAGAGATCTGGCCACTTCAACCGCTCAAGCACTGAATCCTGATAATATTCAGATTAAAACCTTCCCTAATCCCGCTTCTCAGAATATCATGGTGAATAGTGAGTTGAAAGAAGCAGGTAGAGTAGTCTATCAGATTTTTGATATGCTAGGAAAAGAGGTCTATCGACAGGAAGTACAATCCCTAGCAGGATCACATACCAATATCTTGCCGATTGATCATTTAAGTATCGGAACTTATCTACTCAAGATCAACATTGGTGATAATATAGTCACAAAGAAGATTGTAAAACAGTAAACGCATAAACCACAATAGGAGCAGAGCTGCTTCATTCCTATGTTCCTATTGTGGTTCAAAATCATCCTGATCAAACGACTACTCTCCTAGCTCAATACACTGCTTTCTAGATGTGATAAGCCCCTCTGAGAGTGATGTAGTGATGTAATGATGTAATGATGTAGTGAGTGAATAGGTGATGAGGAAATGGGTGAATCACATAATACTTGACACTTCACACATAGCACATAGCACATAGCACATAGCACATAGCACATAATATGTAGTACATAGCACAGCATCCCGACATTCGCTGCGCTGCGCCGGGATTAATTCGACCAACGTAGCTAAAGCACCGGGTCTCATTATCATAGCACATAATAAATAGCTCCTAGCAAAGAATCAAGGTCGAATAATGACAATCCGTCTTGTCATCAAGAAGTTGCCATTAGAGTCTTGTAGAGAATAGAGGTAGGTACCTTTACTCAGGAAAGAAACATCAATGAGGTCAATAAAATTATGATCGATGATATAATCTTTTGCCCATACTTCCACACCCAAAACATTTTGAATAGAGAGCCGATATTGGCCTCTTTTTAGGTTGGCGAACTCAAATCGGACATTAACTATGGCAGGGTTTGGGAAGGCATATACCCCAGGCTTAATAGCACTTGTCGATTGGATGAGACCTTCCTCCGTTTGATTGGCTCGATAGATTACTTTATCGACGCCTTTATTCTCTGCTTTCATATAAATTTGGACCAGCGGCTCCTTGATATCTGCCGAGAAAAAGTGATAGGAAAGAAATACATGCTCCCCAAAAACATCATTCTCTGCCAGTAGCTCCGTGATATCTTGCCAGGGTAGTGATCCGGTTTTGACTTCGATGCGTAGATTGCGGGCCTCGCTTCTTTTCTCGCGGAGTACCTCAAAAAAGCCTCCCGGCATGAGCATGGTTCCCCAGGCATCAACTTCATCTACTCGTTTACTGACCATAATCAATCGAATGCTATCTGGCGTGGTCGGCAATATAGAACGTACAGCATCAGGCAAGTCTCTCAAAGTACAGAGCGTGGTCATGCTCGATTTGCTAGAGGATTTGTCTCCCATCTTTATACTACTAGAGAAACTTCTAATCGGCTCGTCATATTTATAAAGCGCCCGAATACCAAGACCAAAGGGATCATTACCAAAGTAGCCCATCAAGTAAAAGGCATTTTGCTTTTTCTGATAGTAAGCTTCGGTATCCTCATCTAGTTGAAAACTCAAGTCCGCTCCCTTAAAGCGATTCCCAGCCAGACTTAATTCCCCATCCTTCCATTCTGCTTTCCGAATAAAAGGCGCCTGCAAAGTCATAAAACTCCACCGCTGATCTTGACCAGCTGATCCCGGATCAATACTAGAAGGGAGATGATCTATATAAAAATAAGACTGATCACCTTCTTGAGGTAAATCCTGATTAATTGTTACTCCCTGTCCAAAGGATTGGACTGTAACAAAAGCCAGAATGATGATCCATCTTATCTTCATGGAGTTTTTCGATTTGTGTGGTGGCAAATATACAAACTAACTATACACTCTGTAAAGCAACCAACTTGCTATATTCTCTGCCATTACGAAGCAGTTGCTCATGTGTCCCTCGTTCTACAATACGTCCCTGGTTCATAACGATGATCTCGTCTGCATGTTGTATCGTAGAAAGTCGGTGTGCAATAACAATAGAGGTTCTATCTTTCATCAATTCGACCAATGCCTGCTGGACCAATTGTTCAGATTCAGAGTCTAATGCCGAGGTGGCTTCATCTAGTATGAGAATGGGAGGATTTTTGAGGATCGCTCTGGCAATAGTTAAGCGCTGGCGCTGGCCGCCACTCAATTTGCTGCCCCGATCACCAATCACCGTTTGATAAGCCTGATCCGTGGCCATAATAAAATCATGGGCGTGGGCAATGCGTGCGGCTTCTTCTACCTGAGCAGGGCTGACATTCTCTAATCCAAAAACGATATTATTATAGATGGTATCATTAAAAAGAATAGCTTCCTGAGAAACGATACCCATTAAATGGCGAAGCTCCTTCAGTTTGAATTGCCGTATATCGGCTCCATCTATTGTGATCGCTCCTTCGTTGACATCATAAAAGCGAGGTAATAAATCTACCATTGTTGATTTTCCAGCTCCAGATGCTCCAACCAAGGCCACTACTTTTCCTTTTTCCACCGTCAAGTCGATCTCCCTGAGTACGGGCCCCTCTTGAGATTGATAAGAAAAGGTGACCTTTTCGTATCTGATTGCTGAATTAAAAGTTGGAGCCGCTAATGCTTGCGCTGGGTCAACTATTGTATTTTGGGTATCCAACACTTCCTCTACCCGGTCTAATGCAGCAATGCCTTTCTGAATATTATAAAAGGCCTTAGAAAAGGATTTTGCGGGATCAATCACATAATAAAATGCAAAAATAAAGGTCATAAACGCCCCAGCGTCTAGAGTGCCAGAAAACACCTGCCTGGACCCATACCAAAGTAATAGAGCAACTGTTGTAATCCCTAAAAACTCAGAGAGTGGCGATGCCAAATCTTTTTTCCAGAGTAGTTTGGTTAAAGCCCAGCGGTACTCATTATTTTCTTTATCAAACTTATTTTGCTGATAGCTTTCTGCATTAAAACCTTTAATAATCCGTAGGCCAGACAAAATCTCCTCTACAATAGAGACCAATTGTCCCAATAGGCGCTGGATGCCAGCAGATGGCTTGCGCAAGGACTTACCTATACCGCCAATAACAACTCCCGTAAAGATGATCAATACAAATACAAAAAGGGTCAATTGCGGGCTCAAGATGAGCATAAAAATGATAGATCCAATAAGGATAATAGGTTCTCTGAATATGGTCACAAGTACATTGAGAATACTCCATTCAATCTCCTGGACATCGCCCGTAATTCTGGACATCAAGTCCCCTTTTTTCTCATCTGAATAATACGATAATGGCAAATCCAACATCTTACCAAACAACTGTCCTCTCAAGTCTCTAATCACACCATTACGTACCGGAGCCATAAAGAACATGCCCAAATATCGAAAAACATTCTTCAAGAAAAATACGCTTACAATAGCCACACAGACGATCAAGATCGCTTGATCACGGCCGTACTCCAGAATGAGTGCAGAGGATTG
This sequence comes from Saprospiraceae bacterium, assembly GCA_042095835.1. GTDB lineage: Bacteria > Bacteroidota > Bacteroidia > Chitinophagales > Saprospiraceae > DATFKA01. Next base: position 11,067 of record JBELML010000004.1, on the reverse strand, counting down.
ATAATCTAACCACTCGTTGAAATTATTCTCCGAGAAACCCAATTTGAGGTCTACTGGGTCCAGTATTTGCTCCTTAGCCTCAAAAAGAATATCTAGAAAAGGTTTGAGAAAGGGTATACTAAAAACTGTAAAAACAGCCGTTAGGATATTACTAAATATAGCAAGCGCAACGTACCATTGGTAGTTGCGCAAGTATTTCATCAATCGCAGGAAGCTGCTCATAAATTATAAGAGAGTTTATTCGGCTTTTTCATCTTCCGTCAGATCAAAGTCGTTGAGGAATCCAGTATGGAAGTTTCCTGCACGGAAGTTCTCATCTTTCATTAAACGCTGGTGAAAGGGTACGGTTGTCTTCACCCCTTCAATTATAAACTCATCGAGGGCGCGCTCCATCTTGGTAATACACTCCTCACGAGTAGGCGCGCGGCAAATCAGCTTTGCTACCATAGAGTCGTAGTATGGCGGAATCGTATAGCCAGCATAAACCGCAGTATCTACCCGTACACCGTGTCCTTTCGAACTATGAAAAGAGCTAATTCTCCCTGGACTTGGTCGGAAGTCTTTAAAGGGATCTTCTGCATTAATTCTACATTCTATAGCATGGGCTTGTGGGATATAATTTCCACCTGTGATCGGATGCCCGGCAGCAATTTTAATTTGCTCTTTGATCAAATCATGGTCAATCACCTCTTCGGTCACTGGATGCTCTACCTGGATACGAGTATTCATCTCCATGAAGTAGAAGTTGCGGTATTTATCTACCAGAAACTCTACAGTCCCTACCCCTTCATATTTAATATACGCTCCAGCTAGTACAGCGGCATCTCCCATTTTCTCTCTAAGCTCTGGCGTCATGAATGGAGAAGGGCATTCTTCGACTAATTTTTGGTGGCGACGCTGGATAGAACAATCTCTCTCTGAGAGGTGTACCACTTTCCCAAATTGATCTCCGGCTATTTGGAATTCAATATGGCGGGGCTCTTCGATGAACTTCTCGATATAGATACCATCATTACCAAAAGCAGCACCAGCCTCCGTACGGGCTTTATTCCAGTTGTCCTCAAAATCCTCAGCTTTCCAGACGATACGCATACCTTTACCACCACCTCCGGCAGTCGCCTTGATAATCACGGGATAACCAATCCCCTCTGATAATTCTAGACCGTGTTTTACATCTTTGACAAGTCCATCTGAGCCGGGTACTACAGGAACACCTGCTTTGACCATTGTATCTTTGGCCGTAATTTTATCTCCCATCTTACGAATCTGACCAGGTGTAGGCCCGATGAATTTAATACCATACTCGGTACAGACCTCTGCAAAGTCTGCATTTTCTGATAGGAAGCCATAGCCTGGATGGATCGCATCGGCGTTGGTTATCTCGACAGCAGCCATAATACGAGGCACACTGAGATAGGATTCTTTTGATGAAGGTGGTCCGATACATACAGCTTCATCGGCAAAGCGGACGTGTAAGCTCTCCCGGTCCGCGGTAGAATATACTGCAACCGTTTTGATACCCATTTCTCGACAAGTGCGAATAATACGCAGGGCAATTTCTCCACGATTAGCGATCAGGATTTTCTTAAACATAAGTTTGATTTTTTAAGTAGGACAGTACCATCCTACTTGCTGACATAAGGGCGCTAAATAGCAAAGTGAATGTCTACCCGTCTTTTTTATCCGTTGGGATCCACTAAGAATAGTACTTGATCGTACTCTACTGGTGAAGCATCTTCCACCATTACTTCGACCACTTTTCCACTAACCTCTGATTCAATCTCATTGAAGAGTTTCATGGCTTCTACAATACAGACCACATCACCTTGAGCGACCGTATCACCTACTTTCAAGAAGACTGGTTTGTCCGGAGCAGAAGAGCGGTAGAAAGTACCTACAATAGGAGATTTGATCTCTAAAAGTTGGGTACCCGCTGCCGGACTACTTTGCTGCAAAGGAGGCAAATCTGGTGTAGATTGCGGTGCAGCAGGCTGTGGTGCAGCAGGAGCTTGCACGGGAGCCGCTGAAATAACAGGAGCAGCTTGGACAGGAGCAATAGGCGCAGAGATCACCTGAGATTTGCTCTTCTCGTAATGCTTTGTACGTACGGAGAGCTCTAGCTCCTCCGTTTTCATTTTGAACTCTGCCAACTCAAGTTTATTAATTTGCTTGAGTAACTCTTGGATTTCTTTAAGATTCATATGTTACTTTTTAACGCGCTCCATGTAGGCACCAGTTAAACAATCAACTTTGATTTTGTCTCCTTCATTAATGAAGAGCGGAACTCTAACTTCCGCACCAGTTTCTACAGTTGCTGGTTTTAAGGTATTGGTAGCAGTATCTCCTTTTAAACCTGGCTCTGTATAAGTTACCGTCACCTCAACAGATTGCGGCATCTCGACAGTCAGCGGCTGATCGGTAGCAGCATTGTAGAGTACGTCGATATTCATACCTTCTAGAATAAGATCAGGACGTGGAAGCATTTTCTCCTGGAAAGCTACCTGATCATAGGTTTCATTATTCATAAAATGAAAGCCCATATCATCTTTATATAGGAATTGAAACTTCCTGCGCTCTACCCTTACTTCCTGGATTTTGTGCCCTGCTGGAAAGGTATTATCTAAAACACGACCAGTAGTCAGACTCTTTAGCTTTGTACGTACAAAAGCTGCTCCTTTTCCTGGTTTGACGTGTAAAAACTCTACGACCTGAAATATATCATGATTGTGCTCGATACACATGCCATTTCTGATATCAGAAGTACTAGCCATTACAATTAGGTTCTTGTATTATGAATAAAAAATGAGACTTTTTGCTTGCATTGTCCTGCACAGATGGCAAGCAAGTCAGCGAATATAGTCGAACAAATGCCGCCAAAAAATCTCTAATTTCTTCCGATGCAACAATAGAATCCATCGGAATATTAATGGCTCGACCTAGAATCCAACCATTAACTGCTCTTTGATTTCGTAAAAAAGCGATGCAAAGATAGGAAAAAATAGATTTTAACAAATCCCTAATTTCCGTAGGCCCACTTCACATAAATCGCTCCCCAAGTAAAGCCTCCACCAAAAGCAGTCAGAATTAAATTATCTCCTCTTTTTAGCTGTGATTCGTAATCGTGTAGACACAAGGGTAGCGTACCCGCCGTAGTATTGCCGTATTTATGGATATTGACCATGACCCGCTCCATTGGGAAGTCGGCCATTTTCGCTACCGTCTCAATGATACGCTTGTTCGCTTGATGCGGTACCACCCAATTGACATCATCGGCACTTAGCTCATTGCGCGCCATCACCTTTTTGATGACATCAGACATACCAGATACGGCCGCTTTAAATACAGGCTTGCCATTCTGAAAGACAAAGTGCTCTCGCTGGGTTACCGTTTCTATACTTGGCGGATATTTTGAGCCACCCGCTTTCATGTGTAGGTACTTGACCCCTGCCCCATCAGATTTGTGCAAGGAATCAACCACGCCATGTCCATCTTCGCTGGGTTCGAGTAGTACAGCACCTCCACCATCTCCGAAGATAACGCAGGTAGTACGGTCAGTATAGTCGATGATCGAAGACATTTTATCTGCTCCTACTACAATGACTTTTTTATGCATACCAGACTCTACATAGCGCGCACCGGTGGTCAAAGCATATAGAAAGCCCGAACAGGCTGCACTGATGTCAAAACAGAAGGCATTCTTAAGTCCAGTAGCACTAGCAATCAGGTTGGCAGTATCCGGAAAGAGCATATCTGGGGTCACCGTTGCACAGATCAAAAGCTCTATTTCAGAAGGATCGGTATTGGTTTTTTCCAGAAGGCCTTTTACGGCATTGATCCCCATGACGGAGGTACCTTGACCTTCTCCTTTAAGTATTCTTCTTTCTTTGATACCGGTACGTGTGGTGATCCACTCATCGTTGGTATCCACCATAGTTTCGAGTTCCTTATTGGTCAGGATATAATCCGGTACCCAAGCATTTACGCCAGTAATGGCGGCTAATGTTCTTCCCATAACACTACTTTCAATTAGTTAGAACAAATCCTATTTTGGATCCTTCAAGGCATGTACTTTGTAGAATACAATGCTACTCGATAGGGCAAAGTTAGGTGTAAAATTTGGCGAAAGGTAAGAAATTTTCAAAAGGTATTTTTTTTTAGTAGCATATCTACTAAAGTTGATATTCTCTAAATTAAAGGGCTCATAAAAAACTATTCGCTTCACCCTTGATCCTAAAAATTTTTACACCAATAAATCAGGCTTCTGCCGAACGTCCTTCTGATATTAACCACAGTAATAAAAAGGTCAAAACACCATTAAATAAGATAATCGTTGAGCCGAATTGGAAACCACCCAGGATTTGAGCAGAAGAGGTATCTACCAAATAAGAGGCCAAGGCCGCAAAAATGGCCACTGGAATTACCAAATGGTCCTTGATCTTCATCTTGGTCATAATACCAAAGGCAAACAAACCCAGGATGGGTCCATAGGTATAGCCTGCCCAACGGAATAATGTATTCAGAATAGAGGAGTCCGCAAATTGCTTGACGACTAAAATGATCACCAAAAGGACAGCCGAAAAACCAATATGTACGATCAAGCGAGTACGCCGTAGAATTTGCTCACTTTCTGTCGCTTGCCTTTTCTCAAAATCCAAGAAATCGATACAAAAGGCAGTAGTTAAGGAGGTCAGGGCAGAATCTGCACTTGAGTAAGCAGCGGCAATAATACCAAGGATGAAAAAGATACCTACAATGGGTGGTAAAAACTCCAGGGCAATCCTCGGATAGACCTGATCTCTGGAGCTGAGCATCTCTGGGTATTGGCTAAATAGGTCGGGTTGCACCTCTTGGATAAAGATATAAAGTAAAGCGCCCAAGGTGATAAACATCAGGTTCGCAAAGACAAGTACAATATTGAAGGTGTACATATTCTTCTGCGCGTCTTTCAGGCTTCGGCAGGTCAAGTTTTTCTGCATCATATCCTGATCTAAGCCAGTCATGACGATCGTGATCAGGATACCGCTAATAAACTGTTTGAAAAAATTATTGGGATCATTCCACCCTCCGTCAAAGAAAAAGACTTGGCTATACTCACTTGCTCTGATCGTAGCAGGAATCTCCATTACGCTTATTCCTAAGGCTTTGCAGATGTAGATGATAGTCAAAATCACCGCCGAAAGCATAAAAGTTGTCTGTAGAGTATCTGTCCATACGATGGTTTTTATTCCTCCCTGGAAAGTATAGACCCAGATAAGCACGATGGTCACCAGTACTGTAAGTGCAAAAGAAATACCAAATGGTCCTAAGACAAAAGAGTGTAGCACTAAAGCCACCAAATACAGGCGCAGCGACGCTCCAATAATTCTTGACAACAGAAAAAAGGCAGAACCAATCTTATACGAATAGGGTCCAAATCGCTCTCCTAGATAGGCATAAATAGAAGTGAGCTGCATCCGATAGTACAAGGGCAACAGGACATGTGCGATGACGATATATCCTAGGAAATAACCCATCACCATTTGCATATAGGAGTAGGCTTTATTCAGGCCATCTCCTCCGATCACACCTGGTGTAGAGATAAAGGTGACCCCGGAGAGGGTAGCACCAATCATACCAATAGCGACTAGCAACCAGGGCGATTTGCGCCCTGCTAAAAAGAAAGTATTATTATCCGCCCCTCTACTTGTAATAAAGGAGATGGTGATCAATAGTAGGAAGTATGCTACTATGATGATCAGGATAAGACCAGGTGTCAATTGCTCGATCATAATTTGTCCGTTGTATGGACAAATATAACAGACTTTTTGAGCTAATAGAAAGTCCTACCTTTATACAGACGCTGTAAGCGCTCCTATTTGCTGAGTAAGGGTACTTTGGGTTTGTACACCAGCTCCTTGCCACTTCAACTCTCCATTCTGGAAAATCAGGATGGTCGGTATACTGCGAATACCCAATTTATTAGAAAGCGTCTGATTTTTATCCACATCGATTTTCACTACTTTCACGGCATCTCCTAATTCTTTTTTCAAATTATTAAGAATGGGGCCTTGCATTTTGCAGGGGCCGCACCAATCTGCGTAAAAATCTAGAATGACTGGTTTTTCGGATTTTATTAATTCCTTGAAGCTACTTGAAGCCATATTTCTCTAATTTTCTATTATCCAATCTAATTATAATGCACTTAGGGTAAAGATGCTATTTACTAACTTATATTTCTTTTTCAATGTACAGGATAAAAAACAATAGATACATCTGGAAGCCGACATATAGTTGTTCCGAAAACTACCTGAAGCTGGGCATTTTTATTTCTTCGTATTCCAAAACATAGCCACAATCATCATAAACAGTCCTACCATTATGGCTACGTCGGCAATGTTAAAAATACCCGTATGCAAACCAAAGGCCCGCAATAATAAAAAATCAACCACCTTGCCTTCCATAAACCGATCTACAATATTGCTGGCACCACCACCTAATATAAGACTAAATGCTGTAACCTGCCAGGTATCGATTTGGCGATTGAATAAAATGAAGTAAAGAACATATAATAATACCAAAATAGGTAAAATCGTCAATATCCAGTATCTCAAATTATCATTGAGGCCAGAACCTAGGCTTAAAAAAGCACCGGTATTCTCTGCATACTTGAGCTCCAAGAAGCCTCCCAAGTATTCAAAGCTTCCTGAACCTCTTAGTTCATTTACAGCCCAAATTTTTGTCCATCGATCTAATAAAACTGCCAAACCACCTGCCAATAAAAGGATAAGAACTCGTTTCTTCAACATTGCTTTTTGATTTGCCGACAAAAATCGTTTTTTTTCTGGAGGGATAAAAATGCAGTCTATAAAAGAATGATTTCACAAGACCAGTACACGGTGTACTATCCTACACCAATTGGTTCAGTTTGGCGTATTGTAAAAGCATAATCGTTTTTCCATCCTTGATCGCACCGCTAGCTATCATAGCATAAGCCGTTTCGAAATCATACTCCAAGACCTCAATATTCTCTTGCTCCTCAGCCAGGCCTCCTCCTGCTGAGACTTTCATACTCTCATCGTATTCTGCTACAAAGAAATAAAGAATCTCTGTTACTGAACCTGGCGACATATAAGATTCGAATACTTTACGCACATTGGTGACTTCGTAGCCCGTTTCTTCAATAGCTTCCTTGCGGATACAATCTTCTGGATTATCTTTATCTAATAAACCCGCACAAGCTTCAATCAGCATTCCCGAATCATTCCCATTCACATAGGTCGGGAGGCGAAACTGCCGAGTTAGAATGACCGTCTTTTTAGTAGCATTATAAAGTAGAATCGTCGCACCATTCCCCCGATCATAAGCCTCTCGAATTTGGGTTTCACTCTCCCCTTCTGAGAATTCGTACTCATAGGTGTACTTGTAGAGATGGTACCAGTTATCAGACAGCAGCTCCTTAGTTTTGATCGTAATTTTTGGTTCTTGCATAAGTAATCCTATTTGTAGTTTAAAGTGGCTGCTATTCCCACAAAATCATATAAATAGCCATGAGACTCGATGGCTCTACAGTGTTTCATTGAGGTAGGACACAATCCTACTGCGCCTGCACTTCAAAGGTATCCCAATGTACAAAAGGCACCCCATCTTTGGTAAGGCCTTCAATTTTGATTTTAAAGATACCACTTTGATCTCCTGCATAAAATTTCAACTTTTGACCTGAATCACTGAGTTGAACTTCAGGGTTCCAGTAGAGGGTATTCCTAAGATCTGGCTTGGGATTCGGGCCTAATGGCTTGGAATAATCAGGCGTATAGAAAGTACGGGCGGCATAGAATCCGGGATGCGTAATATTTAGTGTACCTTTTCTATTAACCAGAGACTGATCGCCTATAGCGACGGCCTCCTCTCTAGTAAGAATAACGATGGCTCCACCAATCGCCTGCTCCCCATAAATCTGGCTTGCCTGGATAGGACTGATGACATCGACCGTTTGGATATCGAGTGGCACCAATGGAGGAGGCACTCCACCTAGAGCGGTATTAATGGTCATACCATCGATCACCAAAATGGCAGGTTGTACATCGGTAGTGATTCGGACATTAACATTACTTAGAAAGAGTCGTTTATTTCCGATTTGGCTACGATCGACTTGGACCCCAGGGACCATTGAGCCAATCAGCTCATAGAAATCTTGAAAGTTTTGTCCTTTGTTGGGGAGGTCATCTAAGAATACTTTCTTGGAAGAAGGCGAGAATACCAGCCCCCGTTTCCTATACTCCGCTTTTAGGTTGTTAATTCTTTCTTGACGCAGGGAAAGTCGATTAGCTTCTACAGTCACCTCGTTGATATCTGCTTTAATCAAACCACTATAAGCAGCATCTACGGTTCGTTTATCTTCTACTGCTTTTGCATAAGCCATACTCATTTCTTCAAAGGTAGGAATGTATCCTGGTTGGGGTGCGAAAGATTGTTCATGGAGCTTCAGCAGTTCTATCTCGACATTTTTATTGCCAGATCGCTTCGCTTCACCACCTTTTTGTTTCCCTTTCTTTTTAGCATTATAGATATTGGCCAGAATAACCAGCTCCGTAGTATCCATAAACTGATAGCCTTTAAAGTAGAAAAGCCCATCGTCCTCCGTTGTCAGGTTTGTTGAGGAGAATTGCTCCTGAGATAATACATTCAGGAATACATCTGCTTTGACTGGGTTTTTACTTCCTTTTTTAGTCACTCTTCCAGCAAAGCTAATAGTTTGTTCAGGAGGATAAAGAATGGAAGGCAGCTGATCACGCAGTACTTCTTGCCAATCAAACCTCCGCCAAGCGTGGGTCATCATCACATAGTCAAGTAGTACCCTTGACTTGGTCGATTCATCTTTAAAATACTGATCAATATTGGAAATATGTCCTTTTAAATCTGATTGTAGCAGTAGATAGTTTTGTATGGTCATACCTAGCTCTTGGTCTTTTACCAAAGATCCATTGTAAACGCTGACCGTATACTTACCAGATAAGTCTCCTACTGAGCGTGCTGCTCGAACATCCAGCTGGATAGGTTCTTTATTGGTGTAGACTTCTTTATCTGTAAGGGTGTTAATATCTACTTTTTCAGCTAGGTTCGCATTGTAACACAGTCTTTCAGCTACGGGTCTATCTTGAGCATCAAATAAAGTCAGATGGATAATACCACTTGGAATTTTGTTCTTTGGTAGACGTACTTTGTAGCCATTGTCCTTATTGATCGTTTGCTGGAAGAACACTTGCCCCCTTAGATGCCCCACAATATCTGTTCCATTGAGAGACGTGCCAGCGCTGGCCATAATGGTGAGTTCTATATAGTCAGCGGAGCGATTATTAACCGAAAGCATATAGCCCTTAGGTAGTGGATCTGGGAGATCAAATATTTTTTCCTTCCCTTGATAATTGGCTACTAATTGATAGCGATCTCCTGGCTGAGGATTGAGGCCAAAGACCCCTATACCTTCATGTACGGCCTTGACCGCCTGCAATGTTTCACCTGCTTTATTTCTGAGAATCCCCTCGACAGCGATGGGATCGCCGTCCTGATTGAGTGCCTTAATCGCAATTTTATTATTCAGATTTTCTATGGCATAGCCGCCTTCTGGAAAGAATTGTATAGAAAAGTCTTGGCTTTTGGCGAGCTCCTGTGGTGGCGCATCTCCGATAGTCAGTAAAATAGGTTTTTGAAAATGATAGGTACTATCAAAGTTCTTTTGGTATTGAGTATAGGCTCTAATATAATGAGTGCCCAGAGAATCTCTCAGGCTAGTGGGTATCTCGAAGGCAGCAGTACCTTCTTTTATTTTAAGGGTAAAAGAGCGAGCGCATTCATTCTCTGTATTGTACCAATCGACGTAGAGGATGGGTTCTCCATCAAATATCCGATGTTCTCGGCCATCTACCAAGAAAGCCTCGCACCAAATCGTATCACCAGGTGCATAAAAAGGGAGATCATGCGATATATAGACCTTTTCGACTGGATATTGTCCTTGGTGCTTTTGCAGTTTTTCACCAGGAGATTGAGCAGCGATACGAATGGCTAGAATAATAAAAATAAGGAGTGGAACCAGTTTTTTCATCAGGAGTAAAGTTTTTAGTAATTGTTGGATGATCAGTAGACTTAAATATAACAACCCAACGAGCAATCTGGATTATTATATATGAAATTATAGAATTTTAAGATGAATAACAAAAAGTCGCTACCTCTGATGTCGGAACTTTTGTGTAAATTATTGTTTTACTACATTGTTACCTAATCCATGCAATTTGACAACTCGAAACCGCGGCAAACAACCCAATGATGATAAGCTCTTTGCTACCAAGTGGCATCCTATCTTCCGAGAAGCGGTTGACGATCTTTGCTTTCTCCGCAGTCGTGGTTATGCTGAAAAATCTTCTCTAGAAATCGTGGGCAATCGCTATCGCCTCAATAAGCGCCAACGACACGCTATACGCCGCATCTACGTCAGCGAACAAGACCTCGCTAATCGCAAAACTAAAGAGCTCGAAAAAGAAGAGATGGCTGGAAAAAAAGTAGAAATCGATGGATTTAATTTATTAATCCTCCTCGAAAGTGCCCTTTCTGGCGCCTATATTTTTAGAGGTAGAGATGGCACCATGCGAGATGTTTCGAGTGTGCACGGTTCCTACAAACGCGTCCAAAAAACAGAACCCGCCATTCATTTGATTGGAGAGGTATTACAAGGACTACAGGTAGCAAAAGCGCATTGGTATTTCGATCAGCCCGTCTCTAATAGTGGCCGCCTCAAAACCATGCTCTACCAGATAAGCACAGCCAATAATTTCAATTGGGATATTGATTTGGTATACGAGCCAGATAAAGTACTCGCCCAAAGCGAAGCAGTCGTAATTACTGCCGACGGATGGATACTCAATGAGTGCAAACAATGGTATAACCTGGGAGCAGACTTGGTCGATCACCACCTCAAAGATTATAATTTAATTGAAGTATAGTTTGGTGTATTACCAGCGGCTCTACCGCCAGTAATACACCGAAGCTGTTTAAAGTTTCCTTGTTGGGCTATCAAAAACATCTTTTAAGGCTACT
>JBELML010000003.1:24162-101720 GCA_042095835.1 Saprospiraceae bacterium | reverse complement strand
TTGTCGGGTAAGTTCCGACCTGCACGAATGGTGTAACGATCTGGGCACTGTCTCAACCATGAGCTCGGTGAAATTGAAGTATCGGTGATGATGCCGATTACCCGCAACGGGACGAAAAGACCCCGTGAACCTTTACTACAGCTTCACATTGGGTTTGGATATAAGATGTGTAGGATAGGTGGGAGACTATGAAGCGGGCACGCCAGTGTTTGTGGAGTCATCCTTGAAATACCACCCTTCTTATATCTAGATTCTAACCTATGGGACATTGTGTGGTGGGTAGTTTGACTGGGGTGGTCGCCTCCTAAAGAGTAACGGAGGCTCGCAAAGGTACCCTCAGCATGGTTGGTAATCATGCGAAGAGCGTATGAGTATAAGGGTGCTTGACTGAGAGAGGGACGCCTCGAACAGGTGCGAAAGCAGGCTCAAGTGATCCGGTGGTTCCGTATGGAAGGGCCATCGCTCAAAGGATAAAAGGTACTCCGGGGATAACAGGCTGATCTCCCCCAAGAGCTCACATCGACGGGGGGGTTTGGCACCTCGATGTCGGCTCGTCACATCCTGGGGCTGGAGAAGGTCCCAAGGGTTGGGCTGTTCGCCCATTAAAGTGGCACGCGAGCTGGGTTCAGAACGTCGCAAGACAGTTCGGTCTCTATCTGTTGTGGGCGTAGGAATGTTGAGGAGAGCTGACTCTAGTACGAGAGGACCGGGTTGGACGCACCTCTAGTGTACCTGTTGTGGCGCCAGCTGCATTGCAGGGTAGCTATGTGCGGAACGGATAAGCGCTGAAAGCATCTAAGCGCGAAGCCAACTCCAAGATGAGCATTCCATGAGGGTCCTAAAAGATGATTAGGTTGATAGGTTACAGGTGGAAGTGCAGTGATGTATGGAGCCGAGTAATACTAATTACCCGAAAGCTTTTGTAAAAATGTAGCGCGAGAAATTGTAAGGTTGCGTTTTACGGGAAGTTGAAAATACTTATTACCTACTGTCAATTGATAGTATAAACTACTCAAAGGAGTAGTATAATGAAATACGGATTGAGTGAAGACTCAAGAAGTGAAGATTTGCTGGTGGCTATAGCGAGAGGGATCACCTCTTCCCATTCCGAACAGAGAAGTTAAGCCTCTCAGCGCTGATGGTACTGCCGCAAGGTGGGAGAGTAGGTCGCTGCCAGCTCAAATTAATTCAGAAGGTCGTATGGCTAGTGCCTACGGCCTTTTGTCTTTTATACCTCTTTGATTACCACAAAGTGCATACAACACAAAAGAGCTGTGGGCTTTGCCCACAGCTCTTTTGTGTGTATAACCACATCGTCTCCTAAAATCAACGCATCTCTCCTGGAATGACTACTACATCAAGCACTTTTCGATTGCGAATCAACTTTAGCTTAGCAGCTTTGCCAATAGATTGCTCTTGTAGCAATTTGTGCAAGTCATCAATCGACTTGACCATTGTTTTATCATATCCGATGATGAGGTCTCCTTTCCGCAATTCTACATTGTAGGCATCACTATCTGGAACAATCTCCTGGATCAGTACACCCGCAGTTTGTTCTATACCTAGCATTTTAGCCATCCTACGGTCTAGTTGTACCATTTGTCCCGCAATGCCAATATAGCCTCGCCGAACTTTCCCTTCAATAATCAGTTTGCCGACTACATACTTTACCAAGTCAGAAGCTACCGCAAAGCACAAGCCTTGAGCCGGTAGAATGACGGCTGTATTTACACCAATAACCTCGCCCTGAGCATTAACTAAAGGACCACCTGAATTGCCAGGATTTAGTGCGGCATCAGTTTGAATGACATCATCAATTAATCGACCGCTTTCGGTCCTTAAAGTTCGACCCAAGGCGCTGACTACACCAGCCGTCAATGAATATTGAAACCCATAAGGATTGCCGATAGCAATAGCCATTTGACCTACTTGTAATTGCTTGGATTTTGCAAAACTTAGGGTAGATAGATTATTGCCGTCCACTTGTATGACCGCAATGTCCGTTGCGGGGTCATCACCTACCATTTTAGCTTTATATTGACGCCCATCTTGTAGATTGACTTCTATGTCAGTAGCTCCATTGACTACATGACTATTTGTCACAATGAATCCATCGCTAGAAATAATAAACCCTGATCCTGCACCTCCATCATTTCTCTGTCGGCGGCGGTTACTAGGGCTTACTTTTTTTCCTTTTGTTGCTTTTTTGACTTTAATATGGACAACGGCATCACTCGTTTGTCGAGCAACGTTCACAACCGTCTGAGAATAAGCGTCCAGTAAGTTTTGATCTGGATTAGATTCAAAATGATCATAAGATTGATCGGGTGAATCATCTGTAATAAATTGTACCATGATGTTAATTTTAGGGAGGATTCTCGTCGGTAGATGTGTGTGCCTAAAGAGTAGCATTTTTTGTGCCACCTAATGTATCCTGTCATTTTGACTTGGAGCTACAAGATAAGTAACGGACAAAGAATAAGTATCGCATTTTGATCGAGAAGATTTTGAGCCAAGACAAGGCAAAAGACGTAGGCAATGCAGGGCATTGAGGAGGCTTTTTAACGCCGTATTGGAGCAAAAGATTCCATCAAAATCGGTAAGTTGTTTTTTGGCTGTTACTAAGGTGCCTAAAATGTAAAAAAAGAAATGGGTCATCCCAAATAATTTGAGATGACCCATGCGTACTAACTATTAGCGGACTAGCCTGCTAGTTATTACCAAGAATCAATGGTAAACCATCGGTTCCGCTTCCACCAACTACAATTACTTTAGAGTTTGGTGACTTGGCAAGCTCGATAGTTGCTTCAATACCCTTGTCTGTAAGAATCTTATCCGTTAAAGACGCATTTAAAATACGGTTGGCATCGGCTTTCGCTTGGGCTTCAATCGTTTTTCGCTCGGCCTCTTTACGCTCCTGATCAAGGATGTACTCATACTTAAGCGCTAATTGCTCCGCTTCAATCTTGTCTTCAATGGCAGAACTTACTTTGTCTGGAAGTTGGATGTCACGAATTAGAACTGCTCTCAAGTCTACATAGTTCTCATTCAAAGCGTCTCCCAGGGCTTCTTCGATTTGTGTCTGTACTTCATCTCTTTTAGTAGAATAAAGCTCCTCTGGAGTGAATCGACCGATGATTTTTCTCACAGATGATCGAACCTCAGGTATCACTAGGGATTGAATAAAGTTCTCTCCAAAATTCTCGTGCAAGAACCCAATATCATTATAATTTGGATTAATCCGAACGGTAGCATCCAAAGTGATATTTAGACCATTACTCGACAATACCGTCATCGTTTCCTCGATTTGTTTTTCTCGGACATCATAGACGAACATTTTATTCCAAGGCGCTACAACGTGGAAGCCTGGCGAATAAATTTTATCCGTGATCAGGCCCGCCCCAAATCGCTTAAAGAGTACTCCTCTTTCTCCTGAATTAATAGTCAGGAAAGTGGCGCTTGAGAAAATAAGGATAGCTACCAAAATGATAGCTCCAAATATAATTGTTGAATTCATCTTCATAGGCCTACTTGGCGGCCTTCTTCTGGCTTCAGTCATGTTTCTTTTAGTTTATTATTAAAATTAATTTACCTATTTATAGTTGATAGTACCCCTTGATTTTCTATCAACACATTTAAAAATACGATAAATATTACATTGCTGAAACCAAGAAGTGAGATTGTAGATCAGAAAAGCTTTTTGGTATTCATGATTTTAATTTACTTTAGCAGGAATAATCTTAATATCCCACACAATTATAATTATGAAGAAGTTTCTAATTCTCGTAGCAATCGCTTGTTTTATCATCGCTTGTAACTCTGGTGTTGAAGAAGAACCCACCGCTTCTACGACTACTCCTGCTCCAACGGCGGCTCCAGAAAAACCTGCCGAAGATGGTAAAAAGATTTATAAGCAATATTGCGTAGCCTGTCATGGTCTATATGGAGATATGGGCACCAATGGTGCTTTCAATCTGACCACCTCAGAGTTGAGCCTTGAAGAGCGTATCACTGTAATTACCAACGGTCGCAACACGATGACACCTTGGAAAGGCATCCTTTCTGAAGAAAAAATTAAGGCCGTAGCAGAATATACTCAAGAATTAAAGACAGATTAAAATACATAGATGGACGAGCTGAAAAGGCCATCATCAAAAAGAATTCTAGTCACAGGAGGTACGGGCTTTTTAGGCTCTTATCTCCTGCGTTATTTACTCCAAAAAGGGGACGCTACACTGCGTGCTACCTATCGGGACCAGAATAAAGTCGATCTTCTTTTTCCAGATATAAAAGATCAGATTGAGTGGATTGCCTGTGATATCCTAGATACGGTTGGGATGGAAGACGCCCTAAAGGGAATAGATGAAATCTATCATAGTGCTGCTATGATCTCCTTCCAACGCAAGGATCGTAAAAAAATGCTCCAAACCAATGTCCAGGGCACTGCCAATATTGTCGATATTGCCTTGCAAGTTGGTGTCAAGAAGCTGCTTTATGTGAGTTCTATTGCTGCTTTGGGGCGCAGCAAACCCGGCCAGAAAATCGACGAAAAAAATCAATGGGAAAGGAGCCCCTACAATACCAATTATGGTTTGAGCAAATATCTAGGAGAGCAAGAAGCCTGGAGAGGATTTGCCGAAGGTTTAGACCTCGTGGTCGTTAATCCTGCCATGATCATTGGATCTGAGGATTGGGAGAAAGGTTTAGCCCGATTTTTTAAAATGATACACGATGGTTTCTCTTTCTATCCAATTGGTGGCAATGGCATGGTTGATGTGCGCGATGTTGTTGAAATGATGGTGATCTTGATGGACGGTGATTACAGCGGAGAGCGATTCATTGCCAGCGCCAACACCTTAAGCTACCAAGATTTCTTCAAGCAAATCGCGGCGGCATTATCCATTAAAGCACCGAATAGAATGATTCGCCCATTCATCCAAGGAATTTTATGGCGATTGGCATCAATGCAGTCCTATTTCTCTGGTAAACCAGCATTTATAACTAAAGAAAATGCGACCCAAGCTTCTCATATCTACTATTATCAGAATGATAAATCAAAAGCTATTCCAGGGTTTTCCTATCGACCTTTAGCAACAACGATCCTGGAGGTCGCCCAAGATTATCAAACTTATTTGGAGAAAGGTGGCCAGCAATGGCTAAAGTTCTAAGTCATTCCCTTCTTTTCAGTTTACATTTTTACTACTTTTGCCCCGAATTTTCGCGGCTCATGGAACTAAATAGCTACAATTGCTTTTTGTTTGCTAAGTAACGGCCAAAGGATAAGTCTCGCATTTTGATCGAGAAGCTTCCCGACGCAAGGTCGGGATAAATTTGTGCCAAGACAAGGCAAAAAAAGTAGATGATGCAGGGCATCAGCGAGGCTTTTTAACGCCGTATTGGTAAAAAAGATTCCATCAAAATCGAAAAGTTATTTTTTGATCGTTACTAAATGAGAAACGACATTTTCTTTAAGGGACTCAGCTCTTTTGCTATTCTACCTTCGCAGATGATCAAATAGAGTGAGTGAGTTAAAATTTTCAAACAAATGAAGAGAACAGAAATCGCTACGCTCCTCAAGGAGCCAAAGCTTGAAGCAGTGTACAAAGTTTGTGGATGGGTCAGAGCATTCCGTGCCAATCGTTTTATCGCCTTGAACGATGGTACTGGTATGGCTAACTTGCAAGTGATAGTCGATTTCGAAAATTTTGATGAAGCGCTCATCAAGCGCATCACTTTTCATTCTTGTCTTGCGGTTACAGGCCAATTGGTCGAATCGCAAGGAGCCGGCCAAGCGGTAGAATTAATTGCAGAAACTATCGAAATTTTGGGTGACAACAACCCTGATGAATATCCATTGCAGCCTAAAAAGCAAACGATGGAGTTTTTGAGAGAGAAAGCCCATTTCAGAATACGCACCAATACTTTTAGTGCAGTGTTCCGTCTTAGGCATGCTATTGCTTATGCTATCCATAAGTACTACAACGACCGGGGATATTATTACCTCCATACGCCTATTATCACAGGTAGCGATGCCGAGGGAGCAGGCGAGATGTTTCGAGTGACGACTTTTGATCCCAATGCTGCACCTACTACAGAGGATGGGCAGGTAGATTATAAGCAAGATTTCTTTGGCAAGGCTACTAACTTAACGGTATCTGGTCAATTACAAGCAGAGATTGGAGCATTGGCACTTGGCAAGGTGTATACCTTTGGGCCAACCTTTAGAGCAGAAAACTCGAACACCACCCGCCACCTAGCCGAATTCTGGATGATAGAGCCGGAAATTGCTTTTGCTGATATCCATGACGACATGGATTTGGCCGAGGACTTTGTGAAATATTTGATTAACTATTGTCTGGAACATTATCTGTCTGATCTAGAATTTCTAGATAAGCGCATCAAGGATTTAGAGAAGAACATGAAGGCGGACTTACGCCGACCGATGAGCTTGATCGAAACCTTGAGGTTTGTCGTTGAGAATGACTTTGAACGAATCACTTATACAGAGGCCATCAACTTACTCCGCAGCTCCAAACCCTATAAAAAAGGTAGATTTGAATACGACGTCGAGTGGGGAGTGGATTTGCAATCGGAGCACGAGCGCTGGTTGGTAGAGAAGAAATTCAAAAAACCAGTAATCGTTAGAGATTATCCCAAGGAGATCAAAGCCTTCTATATGAGACTCAACGATGATGACAAAACGGTCGCCGCTATGGATGTCCTTTTCCCGGGAATTGGAGAGGTGATCGGTGGTTCACAAAGAGAGGAACGTCACGATGTATTATTACAAAGAGTTAAAGATGCAGGTATTCCTGAAGAAGAGCTCGATTGGTACCTGGAGCTACGCAAGTTTGGGGGAGCCCCGCATGCTGGATTTGGTCTAGGTTTTGAAAGAATGGTACTCTTTATTACTGGTATGGCCAATATCCGTGATGTGATTGCTTTTCCGCGTACACCAGGAAACGCAGAATTTTAAATAAAGCTATTAGAGTAAATAAGATAGAAACGCGAAGTAGATAGGAAATCACTTCGCGTTTTCTATTTATGGCAAGTCTGATAGGGGCATTCTTTATCTTTGTCATCAGGAAACACCTCTACATCATTCTCTCCCTAAGCCCAGAACAACATTACTGAAATAGCACGCAGAAAGTATTGAGAAAAGTCAATCATAACCGAAAAGATGGGAAAGATTTGACAACAGTCTTTAGATTTTCCTACTTTTAAACATGCGTTTGCCCATTGTGGGGATTACCAACAATTTATACGACACAAATACAAGATGAAGAAAAGATTTTATTACTTGAATGGTAAACTAGTACCGGCAGAAGAAGCAAGCTTGAAAGTCAATGATTTAGCAATCCTAAGAGGCTTTGGTATTTTTGATTTCTTCCTTTTTATGGAAAGAGTGCCGCTCTTCTTCGAGGACTATTTGGACCGATTTTATAATTCTGCTGAAAAGCTGAATCTCAAAGTCCCTTTTGATCGCATAGCTTTGAAAGAGCAAGTCTATGAGTTGATCCGTATCAATGAAAAAGAGAATGGTGCCATCCGTTTTGTGATGACAGGTGGCTATACGCAGGATTCCTATACGCCTATTGAACCCAACCTAATCGTGATGCATCATGATCTGAAACCGTCGCCACAGCAGCTGTATACCGAAGGCGCTAAGTTGATGCCCTATGCCTATCATCGGGACCTGCCAGAAGTCAAGACAACCAACTATGCAATGGGTATTCGATTGATTCCGCAACTTAAAGCAGTAGGTGCAGTTGAGCCATTATATCATCAAGATGGTGTTATCCACGAAGCGGTACGTTCCAATTTCTATATCATTGATCAGAATGATAAAGTGATCACTACTGATGAAGAAATACTCTATGGTATTACTCGCAAGAATGTGTTACGTGCAATCGATGGCCACTTTAGAGTAGAAAAACGCCCCATGCGTCTCGAAGAATTAGCGACCGCAAAAGAAGCCTTTCTTACTGGATCCAATAAAGGGGTAATGCCTGTTGTTGCCGTTGGTGATACCGTATTTGGCGATGGCAAACCAGGGCCTGTAGTCCAACGGATTAGCGACTTGTTTAAGCAATACCGCGCGGATTATATCCAAGCTCAACAAGCTAAAATGGTCTCATGATAAAACCTTTAAGCGTATGCCATATCCTGCTTTTTATTGTCCTGGCTCAATCTATTTCTGCTCAGGTTGATCGAATGATTTTAATTCCTGAGCGAGTCTTCGATGGGCAGGAAATGAGGAACGATGCCGTCGTGTTGATCGAGAACGGATATATAGCAGCTATTTTATCCAAAACAGATCGCAATATTCCCACTGATGTTCAGCGCATCGAATTACCTGGCCTGACTTTAATGCCTGGAATGATCGAAGGGCATTCTCATATTTTACTACATCCCTATAATGAAACATCCTGGAACGATCAGGTGCTAAAAGAGTCGTCTGCCGAACGCGTAGCTAGAGCAACGGTGCATGTTAGGAAATCTCTTGAAGCAGGTTTCACGACGATGCGTGATCTAGGCTCAGAAGGTTCGGGTTATGATGATGTGGGCGTGAAAATAGCCATCCAAAAAGGAGTGATTCCTGGGCCAGATTTATTGGTGGCAGGAAAAGCCATTGTCGCCACTGGTAGTTATGGGCCAAAGGGCTTTGCACCCCATGTCAAGGTCCCATTGGGAGCGGAGCCTGCTGATGGTCATGATGATTTGATTCGAGTGGTGCGGGATCAGATTGGAAACGGCGCAGATATCATTAAAGTATATGCTGATTATCGGTGGGGTCCTAATGGAGAAGCTATGCCTACCTTTACCCAGGAGGAATTAGACTTGATCGTGAAGATCGCAGCAAGTAGTGGTAGACAGGTAGTTGCACATGCCGCGACTGCTGAAGGCATGCTACGGGCGACTAGAGCTGGCGTTTACACCATTGAGCATGGCGATGCGGGCACACCCGAGGTTTGGAAATTAATGGCCGAAAAAGGAGTGGCGCTTTGTCCTACACTGGCCGCACCCGAAGCTATTATGCAATACCGAGGTTGGAAAAAAGGACAAGATCCAGAGCCCCAAAGAATCCAACAGAAAAAGGCAGGATTCAAAGCGGCTTTAAAAGCAGGCGTACCAATTGTAGCCGGTGGAGATGTGGGCGTTTTTCCTCATGGAGATAATGTAAGAGAATTGGAGTTGATGGTTGAGTATGGAATGCTTAACTTAGAGGTGTTAAAGGCGGTAACTTCAGGTAATGCAAGACTTTTAGGATTACAAAATAAAGGCGTTATTCAGGATGGTAAAATAGCAGATATCATTGCAGTTGAAGGGCAGCCTGAAAATAATATTAGTGATTTACGTAAGCTTAGGTTTGTAATGAAGTCTGGAAAGGTTATTTTGAAGCCGTAAATCGCTCAGTCTACTTAAATAATAGCTCAATCATTCATTAAAATCTCCCTCTCCCGAAATGAGGCATTCATCAGTGGTCGATCAAGCGGAATCTTTTGTGAAGAAAATGCTCACTCAGCAGCTTTCTGAGGATCATCAATACCACAACCTTTCTCATACCTTGGCGGTGAGGACCGCCTGCCGGAAGCTGGCAGAGCAAATGAACCTTCCAGAAGAAGAAATTGAAATACTGGAAATTGCTGCCCTTTTCCACGATGTGGGGTTTGTTGAAACCTATAACGGTCATGAGGCAGTGAGCCGTAGGATCGCGCAACAATTCCTAGTAGGCCAAAATTACCCAGCCACAAAAATGGAAAAAGTACTCGCTTGTATCGATGTTACTTTTATGGCGAATCGCCCATCGAATGTTTTAGAGCAAATTATCCGGGATGCCGATTTGATCAACCTGGGAAGTGATGGATATATGACGCATTTAGAGGGTTTGCGACACGAGTGGGCCATTTTCTTGAATCAAAAATTTGAGGATCCAGATTGGTATAAACTCAATCGCAAGTTTCTCAAAAACCAGTCTTTCTTTACCGATGCTGCTCGATCTTATTATGGTCCAAAGCTAGAGCAAAATATTGCATTACTGAAGCAGATGCAGAAAAGTGCCAAGAAAGTGGAGGAAAATACCTCTCTAACGCCGATTTCGGATAGTAAAACGGCACAAACCATGTTCAAAACGGCCCTTCGTAACCATATCGACCTGAGTACATTAGCTGATAATAAGGCCAATATTATGCTCAGTGTGAATGCTTTGATTATTACGATCATTGTGCCTATGGCTGTTGGACAAATTCAGGAGACACCCTTTTTGCTGATACCCATCCTCATTTTGTTGATCACCTGTTTGACCTCCATGATTTTTGCAACCCTGGCCACGCGTCCCATCAAAATGAGTGGTGATACCGATATGACGATCATTAAAGGAGGTACCTCGAATCTCTTCTTTTTCGGGAATTTTTACAAAATGACTTTTAATAAATATAAGCAAGGAATCCAGACCGTACTGCAAAGTGATGAAGATCTGGAGGATTCCATTATGCGCGATTTATTTTTCTTGGGTAAGTCATTAGGGGCTAAATATCGCCAATTACGAATCTGTTATACCATTTTTATGGCGGGCGTCTCTTTAGCAGTACTTATCTTTTTGATAGCTTATGCCATCCAATCTTAAGTCTTAATCACATTTTACCGTGAATCGAAGTGCTTTTAGACCCTGAGCACCTTGTAGCTTACCAAGGGTTAGCTGCTCGATATCATCTGTAATCAAACCTTCGTGTTTCAGAAAGTTGATATACTCTAGATATTCTGCACCATCTTTATCTTGTAGATAGACAATGGCCACCTTGCCCGCTTGGGTGAGCCGCTCGGAGGTACCTTCAATGAGCGCCTTATCGATTCGTTTTTTAAGGATTTCGTAGCGTACATTGTATGCACCGTCTACATCAAACTGTTTCTCATCTTCTCTAAATCGGATAGAAAGCGTATTGGTATAAGCAAAAACCAATTGAGCAGTCTGCAAAGGTTCTGGTAGCGTATCTTGCAGGTTATTGACCAGTTTGGTCACATTGACCATATCAATCAGTTGCTGTAGTCGAAAGTTGTGCAGGTGCATTTCACAGAACTGATCATTCTTCAAGAGTGCTTTCCCAAAATATTTATCGTACTCTACACCATCTGTTTTATACTTGGTGAAATAATGAGGCATGACCGTTTGAGAAATTTTATCCTGCTCATCAAGATAATCACCAATCGCATTATTGATCATGGTGACGGTATCTTCATAATCCTTCCTTTTATTATAAATGATCTGCAGCTCTTCATCCAGAGATATAAAATAGTTTTCAATCGGGATACTATGTCTCGGATTCCGCTTTTGGATCATTTTTAAAGCAGGATGTATCTTGAGGTGAAGCATCTCCACAATCCTGGATTCGTCATTGGAGTTGAACTCCTCGTTGAGTTCATCGATCGCGAGATCCACCTCCATGATGTATTTATTCAATAATGGAAATGGAATATGCTCACTCAGCCCTCGGAGTACTTTTTTTACGCTTTGTAGATTATCAAGCAAATCCTCTTTAATAGCCAAATTACGCTTGCGCGAAGAACCTACAATATCCGCTTGACCATATAATGGATAGACGTCATGGAAAACGATGGGCTCCATCACGGCATGCCGATCTCCTTGGTCTCTTCTTTCCAGTAGATTGTAGGAAGCTTGGATAAAACGCCACTCTAGACTAGGATGAATATCTGTGAACTGCTCTCTGATTAAGGCTTCAATTTGGTTGTCAATTTCATTTCTACTACGCTCAATAGCTATGCTGAAGAGACTAGTGATATCCTTAAACTTGAGTTCTACGAAACTGTGTAGAGCATAGGGCTTCGGAGCACCAATCTCTAATAAACCAATAACTTCCTGCTCTTTATCTAGTAGAGGAGCAATGATAATACTACGAATACCCGAATCAAGCAGTTTATTCTCAACCAAGGTTCGATCCTCCAATTTTGCTAAATCCTCTATTAGGAGTACCTCCTTGTATCGACAGGTCCGCTCATAAATAGAGTGCATATAGTCTTCGTGCAGCAAGTGCTCATCTAGTTCATCAGCAATCAGATTAAAGCGAATCTTGTATTTATGATTGATTGCTCGTTCGCGTGGATAGTCTACAGCTGTAATGCCAAGCCTCAGACCTTGGATATTCAAGTAGTTTCTGACCAATTTTTCCAGCTCACGAATGTTTTCCTCGTTGATGATGGCATCGCGTTTGAGAAGACTTTGCTTCAATCGAGAGACAGACTCCTCCTCCGTGATTTCAATAAGGTTATTGATAATAAAACCTCTAAACTCAAAGGCATCGGCAGGCATGGCTTTGAGCCAAGCTTCTTGATCGTAAATATTGCTGATCAGGAAGTTGATTTCTTCTTGCGACAAAGGCTTCAAAGGCTTTGTGGGGATCACATCGATAAAGGCGGTATCCATTTCTGGTTTGAAATAGCGATAGGTGCCTTTTTTGGTATCCTCGGCAGTCAATAAAATAGGAGGAGTTACATTAAGATTTTGACCGTAGAATCGATTTAAAATCAGACTGCCAGAGCTTATAGTCGTAGCGCAGGCGATCAGTTCATTAGATCGATTGATCTGATAGTCGATATTATAGTTGTTAAACATATCCTCGACTCCTGGGGTCTTGTAGAAAGGCGTCATCTCGAAAGGCTTACTCAACTTAGTCAACTGATTGACTTGGGTGACCGGCGGAATAACCGTAGAGATTAATAGCTCAATCAACTGCTTATGCGTTTCAAAGATGCTATCATCTTCTATTTTATCTTTTAGTTCTGGTACAGATTTGAGCAAGTTCATCATAGAGTTGAAAATACCCCAACCTTCTAATCCCTTATTGACCATCTCCTTTTTGAGTTGCTCGATTAAAGGACCAAAACTTAAATAGGACGGATAGGGGATAGACATCATCCCAACCGCTTTTTGTGGATTGTTTTGCAGTTCTGCCGCCTTAAATGGTTCATTGCTCTCGGCAATGGTTTCTATTGCATCATGGATGGCTATATCCTCACTCATGTCAGTCGCTTTAAGTTACATTAGTAGAAGAAAATGGAATATTTTTAAATAGAAGATTCCGTTTTTGTTTTCTCCTTTTATAGGTAAACAATAAAATACGACGAAAGGATGAATAAGTCTAGCGGATAGGTCTAAAAAAAGTTCTACTTAATCGAGGATTTGGGCCCTTTGTCGATTGACTTCATACAACATGATCCCCGCTGCTACCGAAACATTAAAAGAATCGGCTCTACCTGTTTGAGGAATCAAAAAGGTTTCATCGGCTTGGCGAGCGACAGGTTTGGATACCCCTTTGTCTTCCGCTCCGAGTACGATGGCCGTTGGTTCTTTCAAATCGAGGTCATAAACCAGCTTTTCAGCTTTGAGGTCACTTGCTAAGACTTGCACACCATTCATTTGTAGCAAATCAATTGCCGCAATGATATTATTTTCTCTACACACTGGTATATGAGCCAAGGCGCCAGCCGAAGCTTTTAAAGAAGCGGCGTTGATCTGAGCCGATTTGCGAGTAGGGACAATTAAGGCATCTACACCTGAAAGCTCCGCAGAACGCGCAATGGCACCAAAGTTGCGGATATCCGTTATCCCATCTAGGATGACAAAAAGAGGATTAGCTTTTTCTTCTAGAATCGTTGGGAGTAGCTCTTCGATTTTATAATAGGCAATAACCCCCATGATGGCGACTACTCCTTGATGGTTCCCCCGGCTAGCCAGCTGCGAAAGCTTTTCTTTGGGCGTCATAATCAGCGGTATATTCCGCTGTCGAGTGAGTTGGCGCAAGTTGATCTCCAATTCTCCCTTGGTGCCTTGCAATAAGAACACTTTATCAATAGAGATGCCTGTTTCTAATGCCTCCATGACTGGATGCCTCCCGTAGATGATATTTTGGTTTGTCTGCATAAGTACCAAAGTCCGCATTTTTTAATTCTTACACAACAGATATTCCTTAAATTTTATTTGAGTTGACAAAACATCTTTTACTTTTGGAGCTTATATGTCAAAACGCCTGTTCCAAAAAAACATAAACTCTAGGACTTAATACTTTTTTCGCTGAAAACATCGTCAAAAATATGATCACAAAAGAATATATTTTTACCTGCATTGGATTGTTGTTATTCTTACAATTCCCTTTATTAGCTCAAAATCAATCTACGGCTCTGGACTACGTGGATCAAACCCACGCCAGTTGGGGCCTTCAAGGAGCAGACATTAATGACCTACACATCAGTGATGCTTATCAATCAAAACACAATGGCATTAGCCATGTGTACCTGCAGCAGCGCTACATGGGAGTAGACATCTTTAATGCTGTTTCTGGTATTCATATAGATAAAAATGGACAGGTGGTATACAGTACCAATCGCTTTTTTGATCGATTAGAGGAGCGCGTGCAGCCTTCTACTATGTCGATTACGGGAGCAGGAGCACTCACCATAGCTGCTCGCGATTTAGGTCTTCCTACGCCAACTATTCCACAAGTCTTGCATAGAGATATCCAACAAATTATTTTTCAAGATGCTGCTATTTCGGAGCAACCAATCACGACTAAGCAAGTGTATTTTCCCAATAAAGAAGGGCAGCTCATCTTGGCTTGGAATCTTTACATCATAGATCCCCGAAATTCTTCTTCTTGGAATTTATTCGTTGAGGCAGCTTCTGGTCAAGTTATCCATAAAAATGATGTTACCATTTATTGCACCTTTGATCATAAACATTCAAAGGATTGTAAAGAGGAATCCCATCGATCTAAAAAACAGCTAAGTATTGCAGAGCAATTTAATATTGATGGAGCGACTTATCATGTTTTTCCGGTGCCGGTGGAATCTCCATTGCATGGAGATAGAGCCTTGGTAGTCAATCCCGCTGATAGCCTAGCTTCTCCATTTGGCTGGCACGACACCAACGGTTTAGAAGGTCCAGAATATACATTTACCAGAGGGAATAATGTACATGCCTATCTTGATGCTACGCCCGATGGCCTCCCCGATGGACCCGAACCCAATGGTGGAGAAGAGCTGTTTTTTGATTTTCCCTTAAATTTTGAGGAGGTCCCTAGTCAATATTCAGACGCAGCGATTACGCAGCTCTTTTACATGAATAATATCATGCATGATTTTACCTACCAATTTGGCTTTGATGAAGTCTCTGGGAATTTTCAGCAAAATAATTATGGACGTGGAGGAGAGCAAGGAGATGTGGTGCTGGCTGAAGCTCAAGATGGCTCTGGAATTAACAATGCCAACTTTTCGTTTTCAGCAGATGGTACCAATAGTAGAATGCAAATGTTTTTGTGGTCTTTTGGAGGGAGTACCAACTTTTTAGTAGAAAGCCCCACTGACTTAATACGAGACTATGAATTTACGACTGCAGCATTTGGGCCTTTTATTCTAGAAACGATTTCTGGACAATTGGCCAATGGCCTTAGTGTGGGTGCTAATCCAAATACGGGTTGTGAACCTATTGCCAATACTAGTGAAGTAGAAGGAAAGATCGTTTTGATCGACCGAGGCGATTGTTTTTTTGAGGAAAAGGCAATCATTGCCGAAGCAGCTGGTGCTATAGCTTGTATTATTTGTAACAATACAAGTGGTTTAATCCCGATGGCTGGTGTAGATACCTTAGCCGATCCTTCGATTCCTACACTTATGCTTCGACAAACTGTTTGTGCTCAATTCCGCGAAGCTTTAGCACAAGGAGAAGAAATCAGCGTAAGCATACAAGCCCCTGATTTTATTGATAGTGATTTTGATAATGGTATTATTGCGCACGAATTTGGCCATGGTGTTTCCGTTCGCCTTACTGGAGGTCCTGATCGTCCTTTTTGTTTGATCAATGATGAGCAAATGGGAGAAGGTTGGAGTGACTTCTTTGCACTCGCATCAACTGTTCGACCAGAAGATGAAGGTACACTCAGACGTCCGATTGCAACTTATTCCGCTGGACAAACTACTGCCGGAAGTGGTATCAGAAGACAACCTTATTCTACCGATACAGATGTCAATAATCTCACCTATGATGATGTGATTGGCACATCTGCACCACACCCATTAGGAGAGGTTTGGTCGGCAACCTTATGGGATATTTATTGGACCTTAGCAGATCAATACGGTTTTAATCCGGACCCTAAAGATAAATCGGCTGGGAACAATATTGCGATCCAATTGGTGATGGACGGTATGAAATTACAAGCCTGCCAACCTGGATTCATTGATGGTCGTGATGCCATTATAGCCGCAGATTTAATCAACAATAATGGCGCCAACGAATGTACCTTATGGGAGCTATTTGCTGCTCGTGGTTTAGGCTGGAATGCTACTCAAGGAGAAAGCAGTGATCGAAATGATAATGTTGAAGATTTTTCTTTACCGCCGAGCTGTAATCTTGTCCTAAGCGTCGTCAAGTCTAGTACTCCTCTTATCGAGCCAGGAGAAGACTTTAGCGTCTCCATTGAGTTGATTAATAATAAAGAAGAGGCGATTTCTGAGGTGATTATTGCAGATGAAATTCCAGAAGGAGCTATTTTCATTCCGGGTTCGGTCATTGGTGCTGAAGTAGTATCTATAGAAAATGATCAGGTGGTTTTACGTGTCGAATCTGTAGCTCCAACGAATATAGCAGAGGTCTCTTATCAGTTGAGTAGTGATCCTGCACTTTTTTCTACTGAACTATTCTTAGATGATGTAGAAAATGGTCGCAGTAATTGGAGTGCTTCGGATATCACTGGCTCAGAAATCTGGAGACTCAGCAGTGAAAACCCGAGCTCTGGAATCAACTCCTGGCAAGTCCGTAATTCAAGTAATCAAAATGACCAAGCTTTACAGTTGATTCGCCCCGTCACACTCGATGCTGTACAACCGGTGCTGCGCTTCAATCATGATTACGATATACAGCCTGGTTTAGATGGTGGAATTGTAGAGTTGAGTTCCAATGGAGTAGTTTGGACACCGGCCAATAGCGAACAAATCTTTCGAGAATCTTATGCTGGTAGGGTATCTGCTAATTCATTAGGAGCAAATCAAGAGGGTTTTTGGGGGCAATCAGAAGGCTATCTCACTAGTTATATAGATCTGAATGATTATCTTAATAGTAACTTCCGAATGCGGTTTAGATTTGTAAGTAATCAAGAGTTCGATCCAGATAATGTGACCGAAGGCTGGTACGTCGACGATATAGAAGTGATCGACATGGTCAACTATAATAGTCAAGTATGTGTCACCACTGCCCAAGGAGATGAGGTTTGTACCGAGGCTATTGGAAGAGGGACCATCGTACAAACGGCTTTGCCTACTTCGACAGACAATGTATTGTCAGCAGATTTCCAGGTACGGGTTTTCCCTAATCCTGTGATTGATAAAATCAATGTGGCAATCTCAGGTCATAGTGAGGCAGATGTCTCTATACAACTGGTGACCCTCAATGGTCAGGTCTTGAACCAAGACATGATAGAAGCTGGAAATATCATCGTCAACCAACAAATCGCTACCGAAGGACTGCCTAAAGGGGTCTATTTAGTGAAAATCCAGAGTGCTCAGGAAGTACGTGTAGAAAAAGTAGTTATCCAATAAATCCTTCCGTTCAGGTAGATTTTTAGGACATGATGGACGGCACTAATCGGTAGTTCATCTACTAAAGCTCTTAATACGGCGTTAATCTCCGATTAAGAGCTTTATTTTTTAGGAGAATTGCAGTAAATTCCGTCACTATAAAACAAAATCAGGTCCCTTTATCGTTTAGTGTAACAAAAAACATTACTAGGACTTGAAACTAAGACCCTGTTTATAATGAACGGTCTTGATCAAATATTTTTTCTATGAGGATCCAATCAACCATCGTCTATAGCCTTGCACTATTCTTAAGTTTTCAGCTCAGTGCACAAAATGATACCCTCTATTTGACGAACCCATCTTTTGAAGATATCCCCAGGCACAGTAGTCCTCCTAGAGGATGGTTAGATTGTGGATTCACTGGCGAGTCCGACGTCGATGTCCATCCCAGCGGTACCTTTTCAGTTGTCAAAGCTGCTAAACACGGAAATACCTACCTGGGAATGGTCGTGCGAGATAATGATACCTGGGAGCGCGTTTCACAACCTTTAAGCTCCCCTATGGTGGCTGGGCAATGTTATGAGTTTTCTATCTATTTGGCACGTTCCGAGACTTACATCAGTGTGAGTAAATTGACCGAAGATAGAGCCAACTATGATACCGCAGCAAAGTTGAGAATATTTGGAGGTTTTGCGGGTTGTGATCGCTCAGTTATGCTCGAAGAGACGAATGTAATTACCCACACTCGATGGATACAATACGTATTTAAACTGGAGCCTCAACAAAATTTCACAAACATTATTCTAGAGGCTTTTTATCATACACCAACCTTGTTTCCGTATAATGGGAATATACTCTTGGATCATGCCTCTACCTTAGCGCCAATTCCATGTGATGAGGAAGAAGAAGTGGTAGAAGACGAGACCCCAGCAGCCACTACAACAGCGCCTGCGGATACACCAGAGCAAGCAGTGGTCAAGACGCCTATTGAACCTTCTCCACAACCCGTCGAGACTACATCAGATCCTACACCTCAACCAGCAGAGACAGCACCAGTAGTAGCCGAGAAAAAAGAACTGATTGAGGAGGTGGCTTTCAACGAAATCAAAAAGGAAGAGATTAAAAAAGGGACCATCATTCGTTCCAATCAGATTTACTTTTCTGCGGATAAATCCGTCATTAGCCAATCTTCTTTTGATGCTATAGATGATTTATACACCTTTCTTTCTACCAATGCTGATGTTAAGATTGAGGTTGGAGGTCATACCAATGGCCTGCCAGCGCCCGAATATTGTGATCAATTATC
Organism: Saprospiraceae bacterium; assembly: GCA_042095835.1. GTDB lineage: Bacteria > Bacteroidota > Bacteroidia > Chitinophagales > Saprospiraceae > DATFKA01. The sequence continues at coordinate 82,834 of JBELML010000003.1, read as the reverse complement.
AACTGCCCGTGCTAAAGCAGTTGTAGATTATCTCAGTAGAAAAGGGATACCCCGCAATCGACTCGCTTATAAAGGCTACGGCAAACGCCAGTTGATCGCTTCCGATGAGACGGTCGAAGGGCGTAAAAAGAACCAGCGGGTAGAGATCAAAATTCTTTCCGTCGACGAGGGAGAGTAATGACTAAATTACAACCTATTAGACAGTAGGGCCTTTAGGGTATCGATTTCTTCTATTGTGTTATAGTAGTGTACGGATAGTCTACTGGCCCAATCAATATTATTGGCGCCTAGATCAAGCCTAGCGCCTTCTTTATAGACAATAGAGGAGTTGATTTTATGCTCAAAAAGCATTTTTTGGAAGTCACTGGCATTCCAGCCTTCGACATGACAGGTCAAGATACCCGAAAGATGATTTGGAGGGTCTAGTACTTTTATACCTGGAATATCTTTTAAGCTTATTCGCAGATGTTGAGCGAGTACCTGTACTCGCTGACGGATAGTATCCAATCCAACATGCAAGGCATAATCAACGGCAGCCTTCAGCCCTAGCACAAGGCCATAGTTCCTTTCCCAAATTTCAAACCTTTTGGCAGTTGACACGCCTTTATATTGATCTGCTGCCAGCCATTCTGCACTATGTAAATCCAGGAAATGGGGTTCAAAACCTCGATCGAGTACTTTTTGGGACACGTATAAGAATCCCGTTCCTCTGGGGCCTCTTAAGAACTTACGTCCTGTCGCGCTCATGAAATCACATTTGATTTTGTTGACATCGAGGTCTAGCTGCCCTGCTGATTGGCAGGCGTCTATCAAATAAAGCACATCGTATTTTGCGCAAAGCTCACCAATGGATTCCACATCCTGGATAAGACCCGAGCTGGTCGGGATATGTGTGACAGCCACCAATTTAGGTGCTCTTTTTTTGATGGCTTTTTCCATCGCTTCTACATCTACACAACCATCACTCCCATTAGGTACCATTTCGGTCTGAGTACCGTACATCTTCTGCAATTGCATAAAGGCAATATGATTGGAGACGTAATCATTATAGGTGGTCAGGATATAATCTCCTTTCTCAAAAGGAATAGAGCCCAGGGCTTTATTATAGGCTACCGTGGCATTGGTGCTGAGTGCAATATGCTCACTGCTAGTATGCAGCAAGCGGGCTAAACTATGATAAGTACCTTGAATATTGCCCAAGGAGGCAGCAGCCATTTCATAGCCGCCAAGTAGAGCTTCTTCTTGAAGATAGGCCTGCTGTACATCAATCACTACTTGAGGCGGTAGTGCTGCACCAGCATTATTAAAATGTATACGCTGTTCTATCCCCGGAGTGTCATTTCGCCATTGCTCGATCATAGTATCCATTTTTTAGGGGATAATATAGTGAAGTTATTTAAACATACGCTTACCTTGGTGAAGTAAGCTAAGGCCATTAATTTATATAAATTCCATGCACGTTAATCCATCCATTCTTTCTACCAAAGTGCTTATTGTCGGAGCTGGCCCGGGAGGCTGTGCTACTGCACTCAAACTAAGCTACTTGGGTATCCCAAGTATCTTAGTAGATAAAGCTACTTTCCCTAGAGATAAAGTTTGTGGAGATGCTATCAGTGGGAAAGTGACGACCTTGCTTAACCGGCTCGATCCCGACATTCTAGAACGGTTTAGGCGATTGCCGGTACATGAAGATGTCTGGGGCGTACGATTTGTATCTCCCAATACCAAGGTAGTTGACATTCCTTTTCAGCCCAATTACGTTCGGAATCCCGACGAGGCGCCAGGCTACGTAGCCCGCCGGATGGATTTTGACCATTTTTTGGTTGAAGAAGTAAAACGTAGAGACAACATCCAATTGTATGAAGGCGTAGAGATAGCTGATTATGAAAAAGTAGAAGGAGGCTATCGAGTACAAAGTAAAAATGAAGAATTTACAATAGATGCGACCATTTTGATCATCGCCAATGGAGCTTATTCTAGTTTCAGTAGGAAAATCGCTGGTCTGGAAAAGGAAAATCGCCACTATGCCGGAGCAGTGCGGGCATATTATAGCCAAGTTGGAGACTTTGCTAAGGATAATTTCATAGAGCTTCATTTTATCAAAGAATATATCCCAGGTTATTTCTGGGCCTTCCCTTTACCCGATGGTCATGCAAATGTAGGCCTTGGCATGCGTTCGGATTTTATTAGCAAAAGAAAAGTCAACCTTAAGAAAGAACTAGAGCACATCTTGAGTAACCATCCCAAATTGAAAGAACGGTTCAAGGATGCGCAGCTGGAAGGGAAAATCGTAGGTTATGGCCTGCCTTTAGGGTCTAAAACCAGGACTATTTCAGGAGATCACTATATGCTCATTGGCGATGCTGGGCATTTGATCGATCCCTTAACTGGAGAAGGTATTGGTAATGCCTTTTACAGTGGTTTTATAGCTGCCGAACAAGCCCAAGATTGCCTGCAAGCCCAAGACTTTAGTGCGGCATTTATGAAGGCCTACGATACCCGCGTCGAACGGGTTTTAGGATCGGAGATGAAGCTGAGCTATAAAATGCAGGAAATTGCTAGATTCCCATTTTTACTCAACCTCACGGGCCGTATTATTACAGGTAATCGTAAAATGCTAGAAGTCCTCTCCAAGATGTATACCGATTTCAACCTACGCGAGCAGTTGGTTAAACCTTGGTTTTGGGTGAAAATGTTTTGGGCCAAGAAATAGACTTGGAAGCTAATCTTCAAACTCAATAAACTCAAAAGGAGTAATCTCAACGCTAGGGTCTACTGCCTTGCGATAGGCTACGTGTACCCGACCAATTTCAACCTGTAACTTTGCATAGACCGATCGAATCTGATGGTTATGGGTCCGAATGGTCGCCAAGCACATGCGTGGGTAGCGATGAACATTCCGATCTGAACTGAGGTAGTTGATCAGCAGTGCAAAGATACCTTTCGACTGGTACTCGGGGTGAATTCCAAAGCCCATTCCCTTGGCATTGAAGGTTTTAGCTCGCCTCTTTTTCCATAAAAAAATGGGGATGGACCACCAATTTAATTTCCCTTTAGCATGCTTGAGCAAGGGGTTAATATCTGGATACAGTACCACAAAACCTGCTGGCTTATCTTCATAGTAGGCAATACAAGCTAGATTGGGATCAAGAATAGGTTTGGCCTGCTCCATCATTTTAACGACCGTAGGGACTTCTAAAGGATGAAAATGCTCGAAGTGCTGGAAAGAAGCATTGTAGACCTCTGAAAAATCCTTGGCAAATTGATCGACCTCATCATAGGAAAAGGCACGCACATACATCGGATTCCTTTGCTTGAGACGCTCCGCAATTGCACTCAATCTTTTAAAAGGAATTTTATTCGAATCACCTACGTAGGTGAGAATCTGCTCAAAAGGGGTATAGCCATGCTCCAAGAAGAATTGCTCGTAATAGGGAGGATTATAATTCTCTTGGTATAAAGGCGGCTCAAATCCTCGGACAAGAAGGCCCCAGAATTTATCTCGTTGACCAAAGTTAACTGGCCCGTCGATCACCTGGATATCTTGTGCGCCTAAAAACGTTTCTGCTGTTTTAAAAAGTAAGGCGGCGGCGGCTTTATCATTGATGCACTCAAAAAAGCCTATACCTCCCTCTTTGAGTTGCTCCGGATGATCAGTATTACGCTGGATATCAACAAAAGCAGCTATTCTGCCAATGAGTGCATTTTTGGCATCTTTCAAGATCCAAAGGCGTGCGATCCCATTTTTATGGGCTTTATTTTCACTGGCAGTGAAGACGTCTTCGACCTCCTTTTCCAAAGTAGCTATCCAGTTAGGATCATTTTTATAAATGATCTGTGGTACTTTATGGAAAAGCTTCCAGTCTTTTTTTTGTTTGATTTCGACAATTTGCATGTGGCTAATGTAGGTTGTTTGGAACGTTTTAGTCGGATGAATTTTATTGGTCCTCTGTATTGATAAAATCAAAAGGATCAAGTGGGATCGTATCGTCGAGCATCTTTCTAAAAGCATGATGCTCTCTCTCTAACTCAACCCCTAAATTACTAATGGATTTTACCATCATGGTATTATGTCCGCGGATCGTAGCTAGATAGAAATTAGGGAATCGTGTCTGGGTATGCTTATTATAAATGGCATTAACCAAAGATGCAAAAGCACCTTTACGCTGATAGGAGGGATCAATGCCAAAGGCCACCCCTTTCAGTAAATGTTTTTTTGCACTCTGTACCTGCCAAACTAAACGAGGCAATTGATACCATTTTAACTTTCCTTTCATCCTTTTTAGAAAAGGATTAATATCTGGTATAAAGGCAGCAAAAGCCACCGGTTTTTCTTGCTCATAGGTAATAAAGACCATTCTCAAATCCGCAATCGGTTTCATGGTTTTGAAAATTTTCTCTACCTGCTCCTGAGTCAAAGGCTTGAAATAAGGATTCTGTCTAAAAGCAATATTGTAAACTTCGGCAAAATGCCCCGCAAATCGTGGGATATTACGCCCTTTATCCATTGATAAGGTGCGGAAGCCGAATCGCTCCTCGACCCGTTCGGCAATTTTTGTAAAACGCTCTATGGGTATATCCTTCATGATTCCATGAAAGGTAAGGATTTGTTCAAATGCTTGGTAGCCATAGGATTGTAGGAAGTCCTTATAGTATTCAGGATGGAAATTCTCCTGGTATAATGGTTGCTGACGCCCTTTGATTAAGAGGCCACAAAACTTTTCTCGTTCACCAAAATTAATAGGCCCATCAATTGCTTTGACAGACCACTGCTCAAGATATTCCTCTACTTTTTGAAATAAAATATGTGCAGCTTTCTGATCTTTAATACACTCAAAAAAGCCCATACCACCCACTGGATAGGGATTGGAGGCATTGCGTTCGTGATCGATAAAGGCTGCAATGCGGCCAATGGGCTTTTCTTCTTCATTGAGCAACACGAAACAAGCGGCATCGCCATGCTCAAACATTTTATTTTTAGCGGGACTGAAAACCGCTTCTACGTCCATCTCCAAGGGAGCGATATAGTTCTCCTCAGCTTGGTAGATTAAGTGAGGTACTTGGTGAAACCATTTCCAATCTCGTTTCTCCAGCACCTCTACAATCTTCATTCCGTATTTCTGTGCTACAGTGCTTGCAACCATGTTTCCAGTGCTTTAAATGCGTTCTCTCTAGCTACTGTTCTAGATAGAAAAATATCGTGTATGGCTCCGTCAATGACCTTAATATTGACATTGGGGCCTAATTTTTGAGCATGTTCCTGGATGTGCTCTACATTGAGTACTGCATCCTTGGTTTTGAGGTCTTCATTGATTTCAGTTCCTGTATAGCTGGCAGTAGAGCAAAGGACTAAAATAGGGATTTGCAAATCCATCCCTTTCTGCACCTTTTTATGCCCTTTTTTAACAGCTCTCAACCAGGCTCCATATAATGGAAAACCTTTGATGGGTTTCCAAACCAGGTTATAGTCCCACTCTCCTTCATAGTTTTTATGGAGGCTTTTGCCATAAATGCCTTCAAATTCGGTAGGGACTTCGGTAGTAGATTTCATTCTACTCCAAGTAGCGAAAGCATTAATACCTGCCTTGCCCCAAAAACCAGCGTTGAATTCAAAGAAAGGACTATTTAAGACAAGGGCATCGATTTTGTCCTTTTCTGGCCCTTCATTGGTGTAGATCGTAGAGATCAACCCACCAGTACTATGACCATGTAAGACCAGGTATTCAATTTGGTCCTCCTCTTTGATAATCCGAAGTGCTTCGCTTATTTCTGGATTGTATTCCTGCAAATCTTTAGTGTAGGAGGGCTTTTGGTGAGGTAGCAATGACCGGCCGTATTTTCGCAAATCTAGGGCGTAAAAGCGAAATCCTTGATCCTGTGCCCATGCTCCCAGGTGTTCGTGAAAGAAATAATCGCCATAGCCGTGGATATAAAGCATGGCTTTTTTTAGCGTGTCTGCTCCTTTTCGCGACAATAAAGTAGCCACTACGGGACCATCGTAATCATCCTCCAAATCAATGGTACGGATATCGTAGCGCTCATTAATCACTTGGTCTAATGAAGATAATTCATAACCTGGTTGTTGGAACTCAAAAGTTTTTTCTTGATTACTCATACATGCACATAATGAAAAGCTAAGCAATAGGATCCAAAAAATACTTCTTCTCATACAACTAAAAAAATGTTTGGTGGTTGCAAAAGGCAGGCAAAGTTAAACTATTATGGAGAAAATTTGGTCCTTGAGTGATCTACTGTCAAAAGAGCGAGCATTTAAACGCGATTTTTTTAATACCCTCCCAGGTGTAAAGAACCTACAACTGCTGGGTACACAATCGGAAACTGGGCACACTAACCTTGGTTTATTCAACTCGCTCGTCCATATTGGAGCCAATCCACCTACTTTGGGTTTTATTATGCGTCCGCTGAGCGTACCAAGGCAGACTTATGAGAATATTAAGGCCAATCGATTCTATACCTTTAATCAGGTGCATAGAGGTATAGTAGATGCAGCACATCAGGCAAGTGCCAAGTATCCCAAAGATCAATCAGAGTTTTCGGCTGTAGGTCTACATACGCAGTATACCGATTTAGTAAAAGCACCATATGTTGCTGAAGCCAAAGTGAAAATAGGTATGGAATACCTCGAAGAGTACGAAATCAAAGCCAATGGTACCATTTTGGTCATCGGTAAAGTAGTAGAGGTAATTTTACCTGATGCAGTAATCAGCGAATCTGGACATGTGAATACAGCTGATTTGGATGGGGTAGGAGTGGCTGGTTTAGATGATTATTATAGTTTGGAATATTTGGGTAGAAAAGACTACGCTCGACCTCAGTAGTCACGGATTGTTACTGATTTTTATTTTCATCGATATTTGTTTTGGTATTTCCTTCGGGGAAGGCTTATCTGGAAATTAAGAATATCGCTGGTCGTTTGTGCAACTCTGGGAGTCGTTCTTTGCGCCACTGCTTGATTTTGAGGGTTTTGATGTATTCGGTTGGGGCGGAGATGTCCATAGCGATACCGAAGCGGGTTTCTGCTTGTAGCACTTTGAGGGCCTGTTCTACGACACCTCTATTTCGGTAGGGCGCTTCGATGAAGAGCTGGGTTTGTTTGAATTTGATTGCCTGAGACTCTAGACGTTTGAGATCTTTAACCAAGTCTGGTGTTTTAGCTCCTAAGTAGCCCTGAAAGGCAAAGGATTGTCCATTCATGCCCGAGGCCATCAAGGCCATGAGGATAGAAGAGGGTCCAACCATGGGTACTACTCTGATCCCCTTTTGATGGGCCATGGCTACAATCTCAGCACCTGGATCTGCTACGCCCGGACAACCCGCTTCTGACATCAAACCAATGTCATTTCCTTCTAGAGCCGGATTGAGGAATGCTGTCTTTTCTTCTCCGGTGGTACGTTTGTTGAGCTCCTCTATGATAAGACTAGGGAGCGGCTTAGGCATCCCTGTGGCTTTGATGAAATGCCGAGCAGTTTTAGCCCGTTCAGCAATGAAGTAATCGAGCTGATGAATGCGCTCGATTACATATTGCGGAATCGTATGCAAACTGCCTTCTGCAATTGGAACCGGAATGAGATATAAATTTCCTTTTTTACCCACTAGTCGACAATCATTGCTTCGCGATCTAATTGCTGCTGCTCTATATGCGCAGGTAAGTCTCGGTAGTCATACTGCTGATTGCGCAGTTGAGGTCTATATCCAGCTTCACGAATGGCTTCTTGAATACCATCGGCAGTGAAGCGAAAGCGGGCACCAGCGGCAGAAACGACATTCTCCTCGATCATAATACTACCAAAATCATTGGCACCACTGTGTAGGCAAAGCTGTCCTACCTGTTTGCCAACGGTCAACCAGGAAGCTTGTACGTTGACCACATTAGGTAACATGATCCTACTCATGGCGATCATTCTGATATATTCATCACCTGTACAGGTGTTTCTGGCGCGTTTGATCTTTTTCAAGATGGTGTCTTCATCCTGGAATGGCCAAGGAATGAAAGCTAGAAATCCTTTCGCATGCGCTGGTTTCTTGGCCTGCACTTCGCGAAGACGGACAAAGTGATCCATCCGTTCTAGATTGGTCTCGATATGGCCAAACATCATCGTTGCAGAAGTTGTAATGTCGAGCTTATGCGCTGCGTGCATGACATCTAACCATTCCTGTCCACCGCATTTGCCTTTGGAGATTAATCGACGTACTCGATCCGATAGGATTTCTGCTCCAGCACCTGGAAGCGAGTCTAGACCAGCCTCTTTTAAAGCCGCGAGTACTTCGGTATGGCTTGCTTTCTCCAGCTTGGCAACGTGTGCAATCTCTGGCGGCCCTAGAGCGTGCAGCTTTAGGTTTGGATATAAAGATTTCAACTCCTTAAACAAACCGACATAATAATCCAAGCCTAAATCAGGGTGATGTCCTCCTTGTAAAAGGAGTTGCTCTCCGCCTAAGCGGAAGGTCTCCTCGATTTTTTGCTTGTACTCTTCTATAGTGGTGATATAAGCTTCGCCGTGCCCAGGTCTGCGGTAGAAGTTGCAGAATTTGCAATTGGCGATGCATACATTGGTCGTATTAGAGTTGCGATCGATGATCCAGGTGACCACATCATTGGGTACATGATGCTGACGTAGTTTATTACCTACGTACATCAGCTCTGCGGTAGTAGCATTCTCCAATAAAAAGACGCCTTCCTCTCGAGTAAGATCTTCTAAGTTTAACGCACGCTGCAAAAGATCATCTATACGCATATCTTGTTTTTTTTTGTTAATGAGACCATTGTAGTGCGTAGCAATACAATCTGGTCGAATTAATCCCGAAGTAACGCTAGTGGATTTCGGGATGCTTTGCTATTTTTCAGGTGTCAGGTGTCAGGTGCTATGTAATAGGTTTTATGTTTTATGTGTTATGTCTTATGAGGTTCAGTATTTCTATGATTCCTACATGTCCTATGTTGTTCAAGAGGTCTTAAATGCTCTTATAATCCCTTATATGGTAATTTTTAAGTGCTATGTAATATGTTTTATGTGCTATGTCTTATGAGGTTCAGTATTTCTATGACCTATATGTCCTATGTTGTTCAAGAGGTCTTAAATGCTCTTATAATCCCTTATATGGTAATTCTTAAGTGCTACGTAATAGGTTTTATGTTTTATGTGTTTGTCTTATGTGGTTCAGTATTTCTATGATTCTTATATGTCCTATGTGGTTCAAAAGGTCTTAAATGCTCTTATAATCCCTTATATGGTAATTCTTATGTGCTATGTAATATGTTAATGAAACCATGTCGGTGCGCAGCAACGCTGCTGTAGCATCGGGTCTCTTTAATTTGACATATCCTAATGCTGTATCCTATATTAAGCATGTCACATTTAGCTTATTCATTAACAAAGATAGGAAAAGCTTGGTTTTGAAAAGACAAGTTAATTTTCAATTCTTTCTGAAAGAAATAGTGACTAATTTGCTTGTTTACATACCAATCTTTGAATTTCATTCCTCAATTTTTGGATTATAAGAAATGGATAAGTAATTAGCATGATCTATTCCAAATTAAAGTTTGTAGTTAGACATAACCAAAGGATAAAGCAAAAGCTTTTCTGTAAAGCAAAAATATTTGTTCAAATGAAGCAGTGGACCCTATCTTTTTTTATACTCATCATTCATTTTTCGTTTTGTTATAGCCAAAAAAGTGAGTTTCGATTAATAGCCGGAATCGACCCCGCCGAAGATCGTTGGGTAGACTCTGTTTTTAATGCGCTAGATGCCGACGAGCGACTTGGTCAGTTATTTATGATTCGAGCCCATTCTGATAAAGGCCCAGAGCACGTTGCTCAGGTAGAAGCTCAGATCAAAAAATATAAGGTTGGTGGACTTTGCTTTTTTCAGGGGACACCCGATAAGCAAATCAAGCTCACTAATCGCTACCAAGCACTCAGCGAAGATCTGCCTTTAATGATTGCCATCGATGGAGAATGGGGACTTGGTATGCGTATGAAAGCTACCACGATTAGTTTTCCAAGGCAATTGATGTTGGGGGCTATTCAGGATAATGACCTCATTTATCAAATGGGTAGAGAAGTAGGAAAGCAACTCAAGCGCACGGGGATTCATATCAATTTTGCGCCTGCTGTCGATGTGAATAATAATGCGGCCAATCCGGTGATAAATACCCGCTCTTTTGGTGAAGATCGCTTCAACGTGACCATCAAAAGTTATATGTATATGAAAGGAATGCAAGACGAAGGCGTGATGGCTTGCGCCAAGCATTTTCCTGGTCACGGCGATACAGATGTAGATTCTCACTACGATTTGCCCATTATCAAACACAATAAGGACCGACTGGACAGTGTAGAATTATACCCTTTTCGGGTACTTGCCAAAGAAGGTATAGGTAGTATGATGATTGCCCATCTCAGTGTTCCTGCTCTAGATGATCGATCCAATCGTCCTACCTCTCTTTCCAGGAATACAGTGACCAATGTTTTACGAGGCGAGCTCAATTTTCAAGGCTTGACGTTTACAGATGCGCTAGAAATGAAGGGAGTAACAAAATACTTTGGAGATGGCGAGGTCGAAGCAGAGTCTTTGATGGCGGGCAATGATATCTTGCTACTACCTGAGAATATAGGAGCTTCCTTTAAGGCCATCCGTAGGTATATCGCTGAGGGTAAAATTGACCAAGCGCAAGTCGATGAAAGTGTACGACGAGTGCTTCGCTCGAAATATCGCCTACATTTACAGCAATTTGATCAACTCCAGGAACAGAATGTACGAGCTGAACTCAATAATGCCGACGCCATAGCGCTGAAAGCTAAGTTGATTCAAGCTTCCCTGACCATGGTGCGCAACAATAAATCACTCATTCCTTTTGCTGGCTTAGAAAATATGGATATGGCTTCGCTCAGTATGGGTGCCAATAATCCAACCATTTTTCAGGATCGCTTAGGAGATTATAAAACAATGGAGCATCTACAGCTTCCAAAGAAATCGACAAAAGCGCAGCGCGACCAAGCGATGCAAAAGCTAAGTACAAAAGATGTAGTTGTGGTCGGTTTGCACGACATGAGTCAGTTTGCTCGCTATAATTTTGGACTGGAAAAAACGGAATTAGATTTTTTATACCAACTCAATAGAAGTACCAAAGTGGTATTAGTTGTTTTTGGTAATCCTTATAGTCTCAAGTATTTTGATCGGTTCCCTTGGGTGATGTGTGCCTACGATGAGGATCCACTAACCCAAGATTTGGCAGCGCAAGGTCTCTTTGGTGTGTTCAGTATTCGAGGCCGTCTGCCTGTCACGGCTTCTTCTAGAGCAAGCTACAATACGGGCAATATTACACCTAAATCTTACAGGATGGGCTATAGTATTCCTGAGTCGCAGGGACTCAATAGGGATACTTTGCAGAAAATTGATGCGATCATTAAGGAAGCTATTGATGCTCGCGCTACGCCTGGTGCAGTAGTGCTGGTGGCGAAAAATGGACATATAGTATTTGAGAAAGCCTACGGGCATCATACCTATAATCAAAGTAGAAAAGTTAAAGTGGACGATATTTATGATCTGGCTTCCATCACCAAGATTGCGGCGACTACGTTATCCGTAATGAAGCTGCAAGATGAAGGTAAAATAGCTATTGCAGAGCCGATCAACAATTTCCTGCCAGATCTCAATGCAAGTAATAAGAATGGTAAGCTGGTCAAAGATATAATGGCACACCACGCAGGACTCATTGGCTGGATCCCATTTTATAAACAGACCATGTCGGAGAGTCGACGAAACCCTAAGCCACTGAGTAAATTTTATAAGAATATCGCTGCGGGTATCTATAATGTAAAAGTGACGGATAATCTTTATATGCGCAAAGATTTCCAAGACTCTATCTGGCAGCAGATTTATCATTCTGATCTAAGAAGTAACACCAACTATCGTTACAGTGATCTAGGTTTTTATATGCTTTCTAAAGCTATTGAAAAACAAACGGGCCAAGCTATCGATCAATATGCCGCTGAAACCTTTTATAAACCCATGGGGCTAGAGCATACTGGTTTTCTTCCATTAGAAAAGTTTGAAAAAAATCAAATCGTCCCAACGGAGCGCGATAATTACTTTAGAAAAACGACAGTACAGGGTACAGTACATGATATGGGCGCTGCTATGCTTGATGGGGTAAGTGGTCATGCAGGGCTTTTCTCTAATGCCAAAGATTTGGCCACGATGATGCAAATGCTTTTACAAGACGGCTTTTATGGAGGTAAGCGTTATTTAGAGACGGGTACTATCCAGCAATTTACCCAAAGACATCCGCGATCCACTCGTAGAGGAATCGGTTTTGATATGCTAGAGTTGGACCAAAACCGGGAACCCAATTTCTCACGTGAAGCCTCTGTACATACCTACGGACACCTGGGTTTCACAGGAACGGCTGTCTGGGTCGATCCAGTGTATGATTTGGTATACGTTTTCTTGTCGAATCGTACCTATCCATCTATGCGCAATAATAAACTCTACGAGCTAGATATCCGCCCAAGAGTACAATCGCTCATTTATCGTGCTATGGAAGCCAATAAAGTAGAACCTAAAAAAGAAGGCTAAGTAAACAGACTTGCTAAGATGCTGCAACGCCTTGATCTTCGACCTGGAAACCAAGTAGTTCAAAATCCTTGTAAAAATCTGGATAGGATTTGACGACTACCATCGGCTCTTCAATAGCAATAGGATGATACATGGCCAGCGGCGCAAAGGCCATCGCCATTCGGTGGTCCTCGTAGGTTTCGAAGGTGGGGACCTGTTCAAAGGCCGCTTTCCCTTCTACCAAGAAAGATTCTTGGCCTTTATCTCCTTTTTGGGGATGGATCGAGACGCCAATTTTTCCCAATTCATTTTGTAAAGCTGCCACTCGATCTGTTTCCTTAATTCTCAGCGTTTCAATTCCATCGAACTGACCATTTACGCCTAAACCTCCACAGATCACTGCAATAGATTGGGCGAGGTCTGGACAGCGTAAGAAATCCCATTGGAAGGTCGGTATATCTTGTTGCTGGTTTTGCTTGGAGAGGTGAATTCCCTGATCATTAAAAGTAGTCACAACACCAAAATGCTGCATCATTTTTGAAAGCACTGCATCCCCTTGGAAACTATCCTCAAAAAGACCATTAAGCTGCAAGTCGACTTCCTCCGCAAAGGCGGCGAGGATATAATAATAAGAAGCAGCGGACCAATCGGCTTCAACCACAAATGGTCTGCCTTGGTACTGCTGTGGAGCAACCTTAATTGTTTGTCCTTCCCATGAATGCTCTACGCCAAAATACTTCATGAGCCCCAGGGTCATTTCGATATAAGGTCTCGATACAATTTTGCCGACGAGTTCCAGTTCCAAGCCACTGGCTAGGGTAGGAGCGATCATGAGTAATGCAGATATGTATTGGCTGCTTGTCCCTGCACTAATTTGCACATGCTTCTTGGTGCCAAAGGCCGTAGGTGCTCCGATCTCTAGGGGCGGATATCCTTCTTTTTCCAAATAGGTGATATCAGCACCTAGACCTTTTAAAGCCTCTGCTAAAACGCCAATGGGGCGCTGTTTCATCCGCTCAGTTCCGGTCAAGGTCTGCGTGCCGGATTGCATGGCGAGGTAGGCGGTCATGAATCTATACGTCGTACCCGCAGCTCCCGCATCTCGTACTGGCGCTGTACTAGCCAATAGGGCGTTGAGCAGGACGGTATCTTTGGCATTAGCCAATTTACTGATCTCAAAGTTTTGGCCACTGAGTGCTCTGATAATTAGGGCACGATTGCTTATGCTTTTTGAGCCAGCCAATGTGATTTCTCCTTTAATAGTCTTAGAGGAATGCTTGAGCGTATAGATCATTTGGAATACAATTAAAAGTAGGAGGAATTAATCAACCAAGTCGCGGTATTGCATCGCGATTGGATGGGCAAATTTTTTCGAATCTTTTTCGACTAACTTGAAACCTCTTTTCGGAGGCTTCTTGTCGTCGTTTTGTTCTTCATTGACCTCGAAAGACTCGATCAGTTCACCTTCTTTTAATCCCTGGAGGACTTTCAAGAGGGCATCCTGGTTTCTTGCCTTGAATTGGATATTAATGTTCATCTATTTGGGTATAAAATGGTATAAGTAATTGGTCACTTATTGCAGTACAAATGTACGGAAAGCTATTCTTCCTCCACAGTTTTATCTTCTTGCCATTCTCTCAGTTGACGTCGGTGTTGGTCCGATTTTTCATACGCCTCGATGATGGCCTTCACCAGGCGATGCCGTACCACATCTTCGGCAGAAAGTTTGACGACTCCGATGCCTTTCAAACCACTTAAAATACTGATCGCTCTTCGCAATCCTGATTTCTGTTGATAAGGCAAGTCCACTTGGGATAAATCGCCAGTAATGATGCACTGTGCAGAAGGTCCAAGCCTTGTCAAGAACATCTTCAACTGCATCGTGGTACAGTTTTGTGCTTCATCAAGAATAATGAATGCTTTGTCGAGTGTACGCCCACGCATAAATGCTAGTGGAGCTATTTCAATGGTTCTATTAGACATGAACTGATCTAGGCGATCCGCCGGAATCATATCGTCTAAAGCATCGTATAGCGGTCGTAAATAAGGATCAATTTTTTCCTTTAAATCTCCAGGAAGAAAACCCAAATTCTCGCCTGCTTCGACGGCAGGACGTGTCATAATGATTTTTTTGACCTGTCTATTTTTCAAGGCACTCACCGCCAATGCTACAGCTGTATAAGTTTTTCCTGTACCGGCTGGCCCCACGGCAAATACCACATCACTCTTTTCAGAAGCTTCTATGAGCTTGAGTTGGTTGTGAGTTTTTGCACGTATAGGTTTACCATCTCTACCGTGGAGAATGGTCTTGTTGGGCTTGCTAGCAGCAATCCGAGCCTCGAAAGGATTTTGGCCCGACATCAACTCACGTACCATTTGTAAGGGCAGCTCTTTATGCTCCTTGAGTAAACGGACCATTAATTCAAACTTAGCTTTGGCTTTCTGGGACTCTTTTTTATCACCACTGATTTTTAGGTTTTGACCTCTGGAAGTGATAATAACGTCAGGATACGCTTCGCGTAAAAGGTTGAGTTTTACGTTGTTTTCGCCATAGAGTGCGACTAAATCCACTCCCTCTATTGTTAAAATTATTTCACTCAATATATATTCCTCGAGTTTTAATTAAGCAAGTGATCATTGATCTCTTCCTTAAGCTATTGATGGAGTACGAGATAGCGTACCGTACCAAAAAATAGCGCTTGTGATGAAGCTGTCCTTAAAACAACCTCGATAAATAAAAGCTCATGCAGTCGATCAAAAATACATAAATCCACTGGGATAGGGTGCTCTTGATATATTAAATTTATATTTGGTCAACATTATTAGAATGTATTCCTAAAATATGCCAATAGTTACCCTCAGTACGGATTTTGGAACTCGAGACCATTATGCAGCTGCACTAAAAGGCACTTTGCTACAGGTAGTCCCTGACCTTAATATCGTTGATATTAGCCACAACGTAAATCATTTCGATATAGTTCAGGCAGCTTTTATTTTTAAAAATGCCTGGCCTGCTTTTCCCGCAGGGACTATACACTTGATTACAGTGAATGATCTATCTATCACGAGTCTCCGCTATTTACTACTTAAACAGTACGATCAATATTTTATTTGTCCAGATAATGGTATCCTTGGACTGATTTTTTCCTCACCTAAAGGAACGATCTATCGCCTTCCCAGTAGCGACAAAAATGGGAAAGTACCCAAAAAAGTCTTCGCTAATGCGATACAAAAGCTCAGTAGAGGAGTAGCCCTTGACCAGATTGGAGATCCTGTTGACGAGGTCGTCGAGCGCTTGACTTTCCAGCCCGTCTTGACCAACGATATCATCAGGGGGAATGTGATCTATATCGATAACTATAAGAATGCGATCAGTAATATCGACCAGGATTTATTTGATAAAGTAAGCAAGAATAGGCCTTTCGAAATACTTTTAAAAGGTCATCCGCCCATCACCAAAATCGAAGAGCATTACGGACAAGTAGAGGTAGGCGAACCTATGGCACTGTTTAATCCACAAGGTTTTCTGGAAATCGCCGTTAATATGGGAAAAGCAGCTACACTGCTCGGTATCCAATTGGAAGATATGATACAAATTGAGTTCCTCTCAACATAAATCATTCTGCCACTACCCGCCTACGCTGAAGCTATAGCGTCAGCCTAGGTAGATATAATTACATCATCACATCACTACATCACTATATCATCACAAAATTACCCATGATCCGACGTGTCGTAAAATTAACCTTTCAAGAAGATCAAATTGAGGCATTTTTAAGCATCTTTGCTGAAAGCAAAAAATTGATCAGGCAGTTTCCAGGTTGTAGGCATTTAGAGCTCTGGCAGTGCAAGCAGCCATCTAATGTAATGATGACTTATAGCCATTGGGAAAGTGAAGAAGCACTAGATGCGTATCGGCACTCTCCTTTATTCAAAACCACTTGGGCAAAAACAAAAGTACTATTTGCAGATCGACCAGAAGCTTGGTCATTGGATCAAAAACATGAATTATAATGCAAACCATTGCACTTGATGATTACTCCATCTTTGTAGGCTCCTCCTGGGAGGCACTACAACAACTCATAGATGATAAAGGCTATACTAAAATCGCAATCATCGTCGATGAGAATACTAAAAAATATTGCTTACCCATCTTGGAAGCTAATGTTTCATTTCCCTTCGAACTGATCGAAGTGCCCGCTGGGGAACAACACAAACATATCCAAACTTGTCAATTGATTTGGCAAAAGATGATGGAAGCCAAATTGAGCCGTAGTGCCTTGACCATCAACTTGGGGGGAGGTGTGATTGGTGATATGGGAGGATTTTGTGCAAGGACTTTTAAAAGAGGTATGGATTTTATTCAGATACCGACCACCTTGCTTTCACAGGTAGATGCATCCATAGGTGGTAAATTGGGTATAGATTTTCTGCAAGTAAAAAATAGTGTCGGGGTGTTTAGCAATCCGCAGGCCGTTATTGTTGACCCTGTTTTTTTAGATACCTTATCACCCGAAGAATTGCGGAGCGGTTTTGCTGAGGTGATCAAGCACAGCCTTATTGCTGACCATGCGGAGTGGCAAAAAATTAAGCAAATTGATGACTTGGCTAAGGTCGATTGGCCGGCTATCATCCTGCCCTCTATCCAAATCAAGCGAAAAGTTGTAGAGGCCGATCCCTTTGAAAGAGGATTGCGCAAGGCACTCAACTTTGGGCATACTATTGGTCATGCACTAGAAGGTTGGGCTTTGGAAACCGATCGTCGATTATTGCACGGTGAGGCCATTGCCATTGGGATGGTTTGTGAATCCTATCTCTCCAAGCAACAAGGCTTGCTCGATGATGCAGGATTACAAGAGATGCTTGACTTTATCAAACGGACCTATCCTCATTGGGAGATTCCATTAGATAAGTTGGACATTTTTATCCAACTAATGAAAAACGATAAGAAAAACGAAGGCGCTGAAATCAATTTTTCTTTCTTGCCCAAGCTTGGTGATGTCAAAGTCAACCAGACCGCCAATGAAAAACAAATCGAAGAGAGCCTAGTCTTTTATAATCAACTATCCCAGGTATGGTAGGCTGTATTTGATTTTATTATCTTTGCGTACTAGAAATTAATTTATATGCAAAAGGTCATCGATTTCTTTCTCAACGGAACGGATAATCAGCAACATGTTAATCTTGTTAAGTGGATGTGGCGCCTTTTTTTAGGAGGGATTGCTGCGACCATTTTATTTTTTGTTATCCTTTCCTTTACCAATCTGCCTTCTGTCAAGCAGTTGGAAAATCCTGAAAGCGAGTTAGCTAGTTTGGTCTATGCTGATAATGCAGATATTATCGGTAGATACTACACCGAGAATCGGGTGCCGGTTACCTATGAGCAATTGGACCCAGACTTGGTACACGCCTTCATTGCCACCGAAGATGAGCGCTATTATGAGCACAACGGGATTGACTTTAAAGCATTAGGAAGAGTGCTGGTCAAAACGGTCATCATGCAGGATGCTAGTTCGGGTGGAGCGAGTACCATTACTCAGCAGTTGGCGAAGCAACTATTTACAGAAAAGCCAGGCTCTGGTCTGGCGAGAGTAATTGAGAAATTTAAAGAATGGATTATTGCAATCCGTTTAGAACGCAAATATACCAAGGAGGAGATCATGGCGATGTACCTCAATAAATTCAGCTTTCTGTATGAATCTTATGGTATCAAAGCGGCAGCGGAGACCTATTTTGCCAAGTCACAAGACGATTTAGAGATACACGAGGCCGCCTTATTAGTAGGGATGCTCAAAAATCCCAATCTTTATAATCCTATCCGCTTTGAGGAAAATGCCAAAAAAAGAAGGGAGGTAGTGCTCAAGCAAATGCAGAAAGCCAATTATATCACCCAGGTAGAATACGACAAATACCGAGAGATGCCTCTCGATATTCAATTCAATAAGAAAACACACGTTGACGGTATCGCCACCTATATGCGTATGGAGTTGGCTAAAGAGGTAAAGGAATTACTAGAAGATAAAAAGAAAGAGGACGGAACCTCCTATAACATCTATCGCGATGGCCTAAAGATTTATACAACTATCGATCCTGAAATGCAACGCTTGGCTGAGCAGCAGCGAAATATCCATATGGCTAGCCGCCAAAAACAATTTTTCCGGGAATGGAAAAACCTGGATCCCTGGGAGCACATGAGTGATCCAGAAGAAGACATTCCGGTAGAAATTAGAAAAAATGGGCTGACTAAGCTTATACGGCAGACCGATCGTTATCAAGGATTAAGAGATAAGTATCTAAGCGAAATAATTGACCTCATCGGTGGGCAGGTGCCTTCGGTAGTTTTTCACAATGATGATCGAGAAGTTGAAAGGATAGTCACAGAATTCGAATCTCCTGGTTATCTATCTGACTTAGTAGCAGATGGCTTGATTAGTAGTAATTTGGCGGCCAACTATCGCCGAGTACTCAAGAACCAGAACTTCCCTAAGCTCCGACAGCAATGGGAGCAGCTACAATCTGCGGTAGAAGAGGAGATGAATCAACAGGTGAAAATGCGCGTCTTTACCTACGAGACCGAGAGTATGGAGAAAGATACGGTAATGACGCCTCTAGATTCTATAAAATATCATCGGATGCACCTGCAAATTGGCTCCCTTGGAGTTAATCCTAAAACAGGTGCAGTTAAGTTTTGGGTAGGTGGAGCTAACTTTAAATACTTCCAATTCGATCATATTGGTATCAGTCGACAAGTAGGTTCTACTATTAAGCCTTTAGTCTATGCGACGGCCATCGACCAGTTGGGAATGTCGCCTTGCCATCCTGTATACGATTGGCCACAAACGATAAAACCAGGCGATGGTGCATTTTATCTATTAAAAGAGTGGACCCCAGAGAACTTTAATGGTAAATATTCCAACGAGCGACTTACCCTCTTTGAAGGTTTAAGACAATCCAAGAATACGGTATCTGTTTATTTAATGAAACAATTGGGTACAACGGAGCCATTAAGGAACCTGATGAAAAATATGGGTATCGACACCGATTCTAGGTATCCCAATGGGAATCTTCGAGTGCCAGAGGTGCCCGCTATTTGTCTAGGTGCTGTAGATTTGAGTGTAAAAGAAATGGTAGGAGCCTACACTACTTTTGCCAACAACGGTACCCGCACTGAACCTTTCTTGATTCAGCGTATTGAGGATAAAAATGGTGCCATTCTCTATCAGTCGCTACCTGTCGAAGGTGATGCATTACCCGAAAATTCAAACTATGTGATGGTGGAAATGCTCCGTCAATCTGGCAAAATTGGTAATCAACTCTACAGTGATTCTGGAGGAAAAACGGGTACTACCAACGATTATGTAGATGGTTGGTTTATGGGGATTACGCCAGAATTAGTAGTGGGTACTTGGGTTGGTGGTGAGGATCGTTGGATTCATTATCGCTACTCTTCCACAGGCCAAGGTTCTTATATGGCTAAGCCTTATTTCTTGGGATTGATGAAAGAGATTGAGAAATCTGAAAAAATCAAGTATGATAAATTTGCCAAATTCATTCGACCTTCCGGTCCTTTAGGTATCGAGATCAATTGTGACGAATATCAAAATGAGGGTTTGGATGTAGAGGGCGAGTTTGAAGATAAAGAAGAGGGCGAGGATGTTTTTGGAGATGAAGTCAAAGAAGATCCCTTTGGAACAGGAGGGAATTAGAGGAGCCATCTATCCACATATTTAAATGAATACAATTCTGAATGATAACTAGATACTTTTTACTACTATCTTTAGTTGTTACATTTTGTTTTGCTGCTTGTACTCCTCCAATGGAAAACGCAGCGAATATCAATACCGACCTTTCTAATCCAACGCTCCGGAAAATAATCAATTTTCAGTATGCTCAGGAAGTAGACAGCCTTTTGAAGTTTTTGGATAGTCCTAATGCTAATATCCGTTATCATGCTGCCTTGGCTTTTGCTTCCATCCAGGATTCTACTATGTTGAACCCACTGGCGGCAAAGCTGAATGACCAGCATCCACAGGTACGAGCTGCGGTAGCTTATGCTGTGGGGCAGTCCAAAAAAGCAGCAGCCACCCAGTTGCTGATGGAGGCTTTTGACGCCTATGATACTGCTAAAGTTTATCAAGCTGCACATAGTTATATCCTTGAAGGTGTAGGAAAATGTGGTGACGAAGAAACACTCGATTTACTCACCAATATTACGACCTATCAGAAGTCAGATACACTGCTACTAGAAGGACAAGTGAGAGGCATTTATCGCTTGGCATTAAAAAGTATTACCAGCAGAGCTGGTACCGAAAAAATGCTCAATATCCTAGCAGATGAGGGCTACCAAAACAGGACGAGGTTGATGGCTGCTAACTATCTCTCTAGGGCACGCGGTATTGACCTTTCCGAAGATGCTGAACAGCTCAGTCAGTTGATATTTCGAGAAACAGATCCTTATATCCGTATGGCCTTGGCTATTGCCCTGGGCAAAACGGGCCAGAATAATGCTCTAGCTGCTTTAGAGCAGCGATTTAAAATGGAGAGCGATTATCGGGTACGTTGTAATATAATCCGGGCTTTGATCAATTTTCCCTACGAATCGGTTAGCGAGACGGTAAAAGCTGCTTTGAAGGATGAAAGTGTAGCCGTAGCCATCACAGCCGCTACCTTTTGTAGAGATAATGGTGACCCTAGTGATGCGACCATCTACTGGGCCTTGGCTAAAGATAGTGTGGCTACAGAAACGGTGCCTCTGCTTTATGCCGCAGCTCAACGTCACCTGCCGGTGTTTTACGCGGAATACCGACAAGCTTTAAACGGAGAATTGCGTCGTTTGTACCGCGATACTCCCAGTCCTTATTTGCAGGCAGCTTATCTAGAAAGTCTCTCAGAGTTTGGTTGGAATTACCGTTTTATTAAACGCGAAGGCTACCCTCACGAGCATGCAATAGTCCGATCTACTAGCGTCAATTTATTGACGAAGATTCTACAAAAGGAGGATTTTAGAAATTTTTTCAGATCGAGTTATCGGAATGTGCGTAGAGAAATTACCGTTTTCTTAAAAGATGCCATCCGAACAGATGATGTAGGAATGATTGCTCCAGCTGCTGCTGCTTTGAAAGATATTGGCCAAGGGCCAATCGATTACCTCAACAAGATAGATAGCTCTTTCCTGGAAGATGCCTTGGTGCAAATAGAGCTACCTAAAGATATGGAGACCTTTAAGATACTGAGGGAAACAGCCCAGCGCTTTGGTGTAGAGACCATCCCTAGTTTACCTGAAGACGACGAATGGTCAGGAACCATTGACTGGGAAGTACTTGATAATTTATCTGCTACACCTACCGCTAAGATTACGACCAACCGAGGAGAAATCACTCTTGATTTATTTCCAGAGAAATCTCCTGGCAGTGTTGCCAATTTTGTCAAATTAGCAAATGATGGTTTTTATAAAGGCATTGCATTCCATAGGGTAGTGCCCAACTTTGTAGTACAAGCTGGATGTGATCGAGGCGATGGGAATGGAGGTGTGCCGTATCAGATTCGTTCAGAATTAAGCCCACAATACTATACCAAAGAAGGAATACTCGGTATGGCGAGATCGGATTATCATACGGAGTCTTCGCAGTTTTTTATTACCCATTCTCCCACGCCGCATTTAGATGGAGGCTATACTATTTTCGGTGCCGTGACCGAAGGTTTAGATGTTTTGGCCGATCTCAGAAAAGGTGATCAAATTGAGAACATTAGTATCGACTAATTGTCTAATATAACCAATGATATATTGCAGTAGTTGAAAACCCAACTATGGTATCCCTAACTAAGTAACCAAACATGAAGAACACACCACTAACAGATAAACACATCGAATTGGGAGCAAAAATGGCTCCCTTTGCAGGTTATAATATGCCCATCTCCTATACAGGTATTAAAGAAGAGCATCATGCGGTACGAAATAATGTAGGCGTTTTTGATGTGTCTCACATGGGCGAATTCATTGTACGCGGTAAAGAAGCACTTGATTTAATACAGTTGGTAACGAGTAACGATGCCTCCAAGTTGGAGATTGGGCAAGCGCAGTATTCCTGTTTTCCCAATAAAAATGGAGGTATTGTCGATGATCTCTTGGTCTACCGCTTACCAGAAGATAATTGTGCTGATGGAGAGCGTGCCTATATGTTGGTGGTGAATGCCTCAAATATCGAAAAGGATTGGGCCTGGGTTAATGCGGCCAATACTTTTGATACTCAGTTGATCAATATTTCGGAGCACACGGGCTTAATTGCTGTACAAGGTCCTAAAGCTACTGGCCTCCTCCAAAAGCTCACCTCGGTCGACTTGTCGGAGATTCCCTTTTATCATTTCACAAAAGGTGTTTTTGCAGGCTTTGAGAATGTGCTCCTATCGGCTACCGGCTATACAGGGTCAGGAGGCTTTGAGATTTACGCTACCAATGAGCAGCTACCTGCTATTTGGGATGCCGTTTTTGAGGCGGGAAAAGCAATAGATATCGTGCCTGCTGGGCTAGGTGCTCGCGATACCTTGAGGCTAGAAATGGGCTATTGTCTCTATGGCAATGATATGGATGACAATACCTCTCCCTTAGAGGCGGGTTTGGGCTGGATAACCAAACTCAATAAAGGCGACTTTTTTAGCAGAGCGTTGTTTGTTGAACAAAAAGAAGCCGGTATTCAAAAACGCCTGGTCGGACTGAGTTTAGAAGGACGCCGCGTACCTAGGAATGGATACGAAATAGTCGACCTCAGTTCAGAAGAGGCCATTGGTCGGATTACTTCCGGAACTTCCTCACCGAGTCTTGGACATCCTGTAGCTATGGGCTATCTAAATAAGCCTTATACCAAGTCTGGAACAGCAGTAGGTGTACGTATTGGTAAGAAAATTTTTGAAGCAACAGTAACAAGACCTCCCTTTTTGAAAATTGAAAAATAAAAGCTTACAGCAACAAGATTGAACAGATTACTTAGGAAATCAGCCTTTTTAGGGGTTTTGTTAAACAAAATCACCTGTTTTTCTCTTTTGTTTAGAATGCTGAGTACTTTCAGTAAGTTTTGAAACTAATACAACAAATGACATTACCAGAAGGCAAAGACAAGTTTCTCCAGGCTTGGGGATCCTTAGGCTCCAGTTGGGGGATTAACCGAACAATGGCACAAATTCATGCCCTTTTATTGATCTCACCACATTCGCTTTGTGCAGATGATATCATTAAAGAGCTCAAAATTTCTCGTGGTAATGCCAATATGAATTTAAGAGCATTGATAGATTGGGGCCTGGTTTTCAAAGAACTCAAACCAGGCGAACGCAAAGAGTTTTTCGTTGCCGAAAAGGATATGTGGGAAGTGGTTCGCAATATTATTATCCATCGGAAGAAGAGAGAACTCGAGCCTATTCTAAAAGTACTCGATGATCTATCGCGTGTAGAAGGTACCGATCCTGATTCCGAAGAGTTCGCGAATATGATCAAGGAAATCAAATTATTCTCCAATAAAGCAGATTCTACTCTAGAGACCTTGATCAAGTCAGATGCCAACTGGTTCGTTGGCACCTTTATGAGTATGATCAAATAATCAACTACTCACCTTTTACAGCAAAAGTTGGAAAGTTGACAGTTGTGTAGTGGCTATACTTTTTATCACTCTCCAAATCCTTGGGCGTATATTGCCGCACAAAACTGGCAAAGAAAGCCACTAAATTCTCGTGTTTAATATTCTTCGAGTCATTCATCGGTAGGATGCCAATGTGATCAATCGACCCATCTGTATTCCAAAATACGTTGATATAGAGTTTGACACCGTCCAGACTATGGCCAATCTTTTCAGAATAAGCCTCCATATCTTTTAATAATTTAAACCAAGAAGTTAATGCTTTCTCCTGGTTGTTTTCGCAAACAATCAAGAGGGTACGTGCATATTCTACGCGCATGGCATCATACTGCTCCTCGTTTTCGCCTAGAATGAAGGCCCTACGCATATTAGCGGCAGGTTGAGCAGCCATAAAAATAGTAGAACTAAGGAATAAGAAAAGTAAAATTGATTTTTTCATTTTCTGGAATTATAAGACAAATTTAATCTTAAATAACAAGTTTTGTAAGCTATCTTAATGTATAAATAAAAAGGCTTAATCCGATAAAACCAAGTAGTAGTCTAATACCAAGGCATGATTTAATCTAAAGCTGTATATTACAAACGTTATGTGGATAGATATATTACTTTTAATCTTCGCAGGTCTAGGATTTATGGTCGGGTTTTCTCGAGGTATAATCAAGACTATCTTTACGCTCCTCTCTATTGCACTAGGGATAATGGCCGCTATTCGTTTTGCACCAGCTATGACGAACTTCTTAAAAGATATTTTCAACGAGCATAGTCCATTAATGTTTATCGCTGGATTATTATTGTCTTTTACGATCACAATGCTATTTATTCGTTTATTGGCGCGTGGTCTAGAAGGCATGCTTCAAACGGCGAATATTAATATCATCAATCAAGTAGCGGGCGGTGCATTAGTCGGAGCTACTTCCATCCTGGTCTATTCAGTACTTTTGAATTTCATCGTGATGAGTTCTTCGCAAGGAGAAGCAGAAATGACTGAAGGAAGTAGTACTTATGTATACCTGAAAGAGTATCCGGCGGTCGTCTGGAACGTAGCGGGCGAACTACGTGAACCTGTTCAGAAATTCTGGAGCTACGCCATCGATATGATGGATCAGGTAGAAACCCTAACCGAACGAGCAGATTCTGAGAACTATTTCTATGACATTGAAGAAGACAAATCCGACGAGCTCCCAAGATCTACCGGCAACGATTAAGCACTGGACGCTATTCCTGTTTGTCGGTATCGCTCTTCTACATATCCTACTGGAAGCCACTGTCTCCTCTTCCTTGATTTATATTTCTAAACCGCTTTTAATGCCAGCCTTGGCCCTGTTTTTCTATTGGTCAAGTTCAAAGGTTCTAAAAAGATGGGATCGGTTTTTTCTGGCGGCCCTTTTCTTTTCCTTTGGGGGCGATACCTTGCTGTTGTTTGTAGAGCAAAGTCAGCAGTCTGATCTTCTGTTTGCTCTAGGGCTTGGTAGCTTTTTAATCGCCCATCTCTGCTATATCTTGGCATTTTGGTCTTATCCGCAGCGAGGTATTCGACTCCATCCTTGGATCGTTGTATTGCTGCTGCTGGTTTCAGGAGCATTGCTCTTTTTTATTTGGCCAGGTATTCCAAATGCTTTACGGGTACCCGTACTGATTTATGCTCTCACAATCAGTTTCATGGGCATTTTTGCTTATAGCATGCTCGATAAAGTCGGTACAAGTATTGGGATGCTTTTCGTTTATGGAGCCTTCCTTTTTATCTTATCCGATAGCCTTATTGCTATCAATAAGTTTAAATTGGAGTATGCTATTTGGCAGCCCAGGCTCAGTATTATGCTGACTTACTTACTTGGTCAGTTCTTGATTATCCTGGCTGCTATCAAAGCGCATTTTCTAGACACCTCCACCGTTTCTACCTCTCCAAACTGATAATAAAAGGCGCAAGGGGAGCAGGACACCACTGATGATAGAGCCTACTCCAAATAAGAAAATCTCACTATGGATATATTTTGCAACGGCACTCCTTTGAGAAATATCTAAAGTGCTACCTACCATTGCTTCTGGTCCATTTTCATCGAGGAAGGTCTGGAAAAGATTCAATTCCTGAATGACATAAAATAAGAGCGGTAAGCATAAGAAGAAGACAATGACTTTCAAAGATTCTCGCTTAGCGAGGTAGGTATATTTCAGTAGGAAAAGATGGCGCGTGAGCGTGATGAAGGTAACGATATATACCGTATTCAAAAAGTAGAAAGGAAAACCCTCTATCCAAATATTGATGGGCAACAAAATCAGCAGTACCACAATAGCCGTAAATACCCACCATCCCATTTCCATTTGGAAAATTTGTTCTTTGTTCGGACTTGCGACTTGCTGCTTCACCATTTTGCTATTTTCTGGATAAAACATTAAAACCATCACTTGGTTTCCAACCAAGCCTTTATTTTTCAACCTTCACAGTAGCTATACCTAGCTAAAAGGTATCATCTTAAAATCAAACATGCGCTTCATTTGGCATTGTCTAACAAAGTCCATATTTTTCCAAAGGAGAATTGTTTTTCCCGAAAGAAAAAAATATGATGCGTCTTCGTCTTAACCACCTACAAGCATCTAAGATAGGGTTGCCACTACTTATCATTGGCCTGCTTCACTATGCCTGTCAGCGCGAAGCAGATATAGCTAGTCCTGCAGTTGTTGACTTCAACCAGCATATTAGACCCATTTTATCTGACAAATGCTTTGCCTGTCACGGACCAGATGCCAACAAACGCGAATCTGGCCTACGCTTCGATACCAAAGAAGGGATTTTTGCAGCTTTAAAGGATAGTCCAGGGCAATATGCCATTGTACCTGGAGATGTAGAGCAATCTGCGCTATGGCATCGTATTCATAGCGATGATCCCATAGAGCAGATGCCTCCTCCTGAATCCAATCTCGTGCTGAGTGAGGAAGAAAAAGAAATGCTAGGGAAATGGATCAAATCTGGTGCTTCCTACCAAGACCATTGGGCTTTTATTGCACCAACTCAAGCAGCGATCCCTGTAATCGCTAAAAAGAATTGGGCTCACAATCCAATCGACCATTTTACTTACCAACGGATGGCACAACATGGTCTAAAGCCGAATCCTGAAGCTACAAAAATGCAATTGCTGAAACGTCTTTGTTTCGACCTCACTGGATTGTTACCCAGCATCGATATGCAAGAAGCATTTCTAGCCGATAATTCTCCGGATGCCTACGAAAAAGTCGTAGATCAGTTATTAGCCAGTCCTCATTATGGCGAGCGTATGGCCATCCATTGGTTGGATGTAGCACGCTACTCGGATTCTCATGGCTACCAGGACGATGGACTGCGCACCATGTGGCCTTGGCGAGACTGGGTCATCCATGCTTTTAATGAAAACTATCCCTATGATCAATTTGTGACCTGGCAGCTAGCCGGTGATCTCCTTCCAGAATCAAGTAAGGAGAGTATTTTAGCGACAGGTTTTAATCGAAATCATAAGATCACCCAAGAAGGAGGTGTGATCGATGAAGAATACCGCATCGAGTATGTCACCGACCGCACCAATACTTTTGGAAAAGCATTCCTGGGGATGACTTTTGAATGTGCCAAATGCCACGATCATAAGTATGATCCCATTCCTCAGAAAGACTATTATGGTACCTTTGCCTTCTTCAATCAGGTGCCAGAAAAAGGAATTTATGGAACCATCGATGCTTCCTTTGCTGATCCCCCCAATATGGAAATATCGGCCACCGATGTCCAGGATATTTTGAATTTCATCAATCAACCAGATACAAATGCAGTCATGGTGATGGTGATGGAGGATACCGATACTCTTCGCCCTACTTATGTCTTAGATCGCGGTATGTATGATGCACCAGTCGATGAAGTCTATTTTTCGACGCCAACCGACATCCTCACTTTTGACACCAGCCATTTTGAGGCCAATCGACTCGGATTGGCGAAGTGGTTATTGGATGAAGAAAATCCGCTGACAGCACGCGTTTTTGTCAATCGGATTTGGCAAGAAATTTTTGGTGCAGGTATCGTCAAAACGGCGGGAGACTTTGGCAAGCAAGGCGATTTACCTACTCATCCGGACTTGTTAGACTGGTTGGCAATAGATTTTCAAGAAAATGATTGGGACATCAAAGCCCTACTAAAAAGGATTGTATTATCTGCTACCTATCGACAATCTGCTGCTTATACCCAACAAAAATTGCAGGTCGATCCTGAGAATATATATTTGTCGAGAGCACCTCGCCTTCGCTTACCCGCGGAGTTGATACGAGACCATGTCTTAAATAGCTCGGGCCTACTCAACACCGAGATAGGAGGACCAAGTGTAAAGCCTTATCAACCCGACGGGATTTGGGAGATTGCTACTAGTGGTAGAGGTTCGCTTTCGGAGTATAATCAAGATCATGGTGCTCGCCTCTATCGACGAGGAATGTATACTTTTATTAAACGTACCGTACCGCCACCAAAAATGTTGATATTCGACGCTTCTAACCGCGATCAATGCGAGGTAAGACGTTTGCGAACCAATACTCCGCTACAGGCATTGGCGATGCTCAACGATCCATTGGTTTTGGAAGCCTCCAGAGTATTCGCGGAGCGACTTGTGCAGGAAGAAACGGCAACAGAAGAGCAGATTCATCGCGCTTTTAAAAGTATACTCTGTCGGACGGCCAAGCCTGAGGAACTAGCCCTGTTATCTGATCTATATCAAGCAGAATGGGATACTTTCAAGAGGCAGCCAGAAAAAGCATTGGAGATTTTAGACGCAGGGGAATATCCAAGAGCGGAGACGCAGCCCGACACTACTGCCGCTTTAATGCAAGTCATACTCGCTCTCTACAATATGGAAGAAACCCTCATGAAAACTTGATTTCAATAGGTATATCAAGTTCAGTCACTTATTAATCATTCACGCATTTACCCATTTTAGCCAATGAACGAATTCCTAAAACATCGACTCAATATCAACCGCCGGCATTTTCTTGGAAAAATGAGCCTAGGCTTAGGTAGTGTAGCTTTGGGTTCCTTACTCATGCCTGACTTGTGGAAAGGAGAAGATGCTACTGCTGCTTTACCCTTAGGTTTACCCCATTTTGCCCCAAAGGCCAAACGTATTATTTACCTTTTTCAAAATGGAGCGCCGTCACAACTAGAGACTTTTGACTACAAGCCGAAGCTACGGGAAATGCATGGAGAGGATTTACCTGCATCTATCCGTATGGGCCAGCGTCTGACGGGAATGACTTCCGGGCAGGAGCGTTTTCCGATGGTAGGTTCTAAATTTGACTTTGCTCAATACGGTGAAAACCGAATCTGGATCAGTGAATTGTTTCCACACATTGCTTCGATTGCCGATGAGCTTTGTGTAATTAAAAGCATGCATACTGAAGCGATTAACCATGATCCCGCGCTCACTTTTATGCAGACTGGTGCACAGCAAGGCAACCGCCCGAGTATGGGGGCTTGGATGAGCTATGGTTTGGGAAGTGAGAATAAAAATTTGCCCAACTATACGGTACTTTTATCAAGGGGCAAAGGGAATGGCCAAGGCGTCTATTCTAAGTTGTGGACCAACGGTTTTCTGGATAGTGTCCACCAAGGTATTCAATTTAGTGCAAGTGAGGAGGCCGTACATTATTTAGAGAACCCTGCGGGCGCTGATCGTACATCGAGGCGTCGCATGCTTGATAAGCTGGCTCAACTCAATGAATTGGGCTACCAAGAGTTTGGTGACCCCGAAATTCACGCCAAAATTCAACAATATGAAATGGCCTATCGGATGCAGACCGCCGTCCCAGAATTGACCGATTTGCAACGAGAGCCAGAACATATTATCCGTATGTATGGTAGTGAGTGCCTCGTCCCTGGTACCTACGCCGCTAACTGTCTACTGGCTCGTAAGCTCTCCGAATCGGGCGTACGGTTTGTACAGCTTTATCATCAAGGTTGGGATCAACACGGGAACCTTGTCAATGAAATGCAGGGTCAAGCCCAAGATGTCGATAGACCGACGGCTGCCTTAATTAAGGATTTAAAACAAAGAGGTCTACTGGATGAGACCCTGGTCATTTGGGGAGGGGAGTTTGGTAGAACTAATTTCTGTCAAGGCAGACTGAGTAAAGATAATTACGGTAGAGACCACCATCCGCGCTGTTATTCCATTTTTATGGCAGGAGGTGGTATCCAACCTGGGACTTATGGGGAGACCGATGAGTTTGGATATAATATTGTAGAGAATCCAGTTCATGTCAATGATTTTCATGCGACCATTCTACATTTAATGGGTTTGGATCATGAGAAACTGACTTACAAACACCTAGGCCGACGCTACCGCCTGACCGATGTAGCAGGCGAGGTCATCAAGGATATAATAGCATAGCATGACTCGACTCCTACGATTTAATCTGAATCTGGTTTTTGCCTTAAATATTCTTCTGGCCTTTTTTTTGGTCTTTGAATCTATGCTGGACATACCTCTTCTGTTGCAGCCATTAGGGCGTTTGCATCCTTTGTTTTTGCACGTGCCAATTGGTTTGTTTGTCTTATTGGCTTTTTTACCACTCTTGAAAAAGCGATTGAGCCAAGAAGTCTATTGTGAGGTAGAGTATTTTGTATTGAATCTTGCCGCATTATCAGCAGCATTTACAGCGATCATGGGCCTGTTTCTAACTCAGGAAGGTGGTTATGATGCAGCTTTGCTTTTTAAGCATAAATGGCTAGGAGCAGGATTGAGTTGGGGAGCTTATTTATTGTTGCTTATTCATCCCTGGGCTTTCGCCAAAAAATGGTGGCTGATTGCTTTGTATGGTACTGTCTTGCTCATGATGAGAGCTGGACATTTTGGTGGTAATTTGACTCATGGAGAAGATTATGTACTCGCTCCACTGCGTGCAGAAAAAAAGATGATAACAGCATCTTCTACCCTATACGAAGCGGCAATTGAACCCATTTTACGCGAGAAATGTATGTCTTGTCATAATAACAAAAAGACCAAGGGCGAATTGAATATGGCTACCCTGGAAAAACTGCTGAAAGGTGGCGAAAATGGACCTGTATTCGTGGCTGGGAATGCTGTGGAAAGCCCAATGATCAAGCGCGCCTTACTTCCTGTAGAGGATAAATATCATATGCCACCAGAAGGCAAGCCCCAGTTGAATAGCCAGGAGATCAGTTTATTAGAAAATTGGATACAAAGTGGTGCAGAAACGCAGATCAAATTGCAGGATATGACGGAAGCGCATCCTCTTTACGCGGCTATAGTACCTATCCTGGAAACGCAAAAATTGGAGGAGACGAGGTATGAGTTTAAACCCGCAAAGACGTCAAGCATCCAAGATTTAAATGGCCCCTTAAGAACGGTGCGGCCTATTGCCATTGGATCTCCTGCTTTAGAAGCAGCGATATTTATCAGGCGCTTTTATGAACCCCAACTACTAGAAGAATTAAGTGTCTTTAGGGAACAACTTGTTCGTTTAGATTTATCTAGTTTACCCATTGATGGAGCAGCAATGCCCACCCTTGCTCAGTTCAAAAATCTTGAGGAACTGAACCTGAATAATACCGATTTTGATGGTTCGGGTTTAGACGAATTGGCTAAATGCCAACAGCTCAAAGTGCTGTCCCTTTCCAATACACCTATCCAAATGGATATAGGAGAGTCGCTTGCAAAAATAACAGCTTTAGAAAAGGTTCACCTCTGGAGTACCCAACTGAGCGCTAGTCAACTAGAGCGCCTAAAGACTTCGCTACCCCATGTTCAGATTGAAACAGGGTATGTGATTGATACTTCAGAAATCCTCCCGCTCAGCCCTCCCGCCCTTAAAAACAAGGAAGATGTCCTAGCTCCAGAGGAGTTGATTGTTTTAGAAAGTAAGCTTCCTGGAGCAGAAATTCGGTATACAATTGATGGTCAGGAACCGGACAGCCTCCTTGCCAAACGGTACGAGGAACCCTTTGCTATCAAGGGCCCAACGCTTCTGAAAGCCAAACTTTATAAAGCAGGTTGGCAATCTAGCCCAGTAATGGAAGAATTGTTGTACCCCTTGGGCCTGAAACCATTAGATGCAACACTGTTGAGCAATGCTTCCGCTCGGCGTGGTGCCAATGGTGCTGCAAGTTTGTGGGATGGCATCAAAGGCTCTCCTTCCAATTTTAATGGACCCAATTGGTTGGGATATCGAAAAGAACCTATGATCGCCACTTTTGATTTTGGTACTCAAGCAGCACCCATTCGAGAAGTGGTGATTAGTTATCTGGAACATAACCCGGCTTATATTTTCAAGCCTGAGCGAATACGATTTTGGGCTAGTCAAGATCAAGAAACGTGGACTTTAGTGAAGGAGGAGAGGCCCCAACAGGACGATGAAAGCCAAGCGGTGAGGATGCAATTCTCCAGTTTGACTTTTGAACCACAATCTTATCGATATTATAAAATTCAATTAGATCAAGTGGCGCGACTCCCACAATGGCATCGAGCCACCGGAGAACGCGCCCATATCTTTGTAGATGAAATCTTTTTTTATTGAAGAATTAGGTTAAGTCTATATGAATTAGGAAACTAAAATCATTAAAATGCGCTTTTTTCTCATCTCTTGCCTGTTGTTAAGCTGGACACTGGGTTTTTCCCAAAAAATGGAATATCAAACCCTTAAAGATATACCTTATTACACGGAAGAGGTCTCCAATACCGATGCCTATATCCAAGAGCGCTGTGTCTTAGATATTTACTATCCCGCCGATAAAAAGAACTTCTCTACCGTCGTTTGGTTTCATGGAGGTGGTTTGAGGGGAGGCTCTAAATTTATACCTCAGCGTTTAAAAGAGCAGGGCTTTGCAGTGGTCAGTGTGAACTACCGCCTATATCCCAAGATAAAAGCACCAGTTTATATCGAGGATGCGGCGGCAGCAGTAGCCTGGACCCTCAAAAACATCCAATCATATGGCGGAGATCCAGGTTTGGTTTTTGTTTCCGGCCACTCAGCAGGAGGCTATTTAGCTAGTATGGTGGGCTTGGATAAAAAATATCTGGCCGCTCATGACTTAGATGCGAATGCAATAGCAGGACTTATCCCATTTAGTGGTCATGCCATTTCTCATTTTACCTATCGAGAAGAAAAGGGAATTCCGGGTACCCAAGCCGTCGTCGATGAATACGCTCCTTTGTATCACGTTCGGGCCGATGCTCCTCCTTATCTCATGATCACAGGTAATCGGGAGTTGGAACTGCTTGGGCGCTACGAGGAGAACGCCTATATGATGCGGATGATGAAACTCGTCGGGCATCAAGAGACCCGATTGATGGAGTTGGATGGCTATGGGCACAATATGGTAGAACCTGCTTATCCACTTTTGATAAATGAAGTGAGAAGGATTACGCATAAAAAGCAGAGGCCAAACATTGTTTTTATTATCGCAGATGACGCTAGTTGGAAGCATTTTGGTGCCTACGGTACGAAGGGTATTCATACGCCTCATCTAGATCGGCTAGCCGGGGAGGGCCTTGTTTTTGAGAATGCTTTTGTGAGTGCCTCTTCTTGTTCTCCATCTAGGGGCGCTATACTTACCGGCCGCAATGGATTTGAGCTGAAGGAGGGCGCTACGCTTTGGGGTTATTTACCCAAGGAGTATCCCACCTATGTAGAGCTATTGCAAAGGGTAGGTTATCGTACTGGAAGTACAGGCAAAGGTTGGGGCCCTGGTTTTGACGTAGGCAGGAAAGAGCATGCTGCTGGTAAACGGTATAACACCATCAGAAAAACGCTTTTTGATGGCGATTTAGATCCTTTGGCGATATCCAATATTGATTATCCAGCGAATTTTGCAGACTTTTTAAATACAACAGATACGAGCCAACCTTTTTGTTTTTGGCTAGGAACTTATGAACCACACCGAGCCTATACCAAGGGCGTTGCCAAGGCATTGGGAACAGCATGTGCTGAGGTAGATATACCCGACTTCTTGCCAGATGCCCCAGAGGTTAAAGCCGATATCTGCGAATATTGGGCAGAAATAGAATATATCGACCAACAAGTAGGCCAGGTTTTCGATATTTTAGAGAAGAAAGGAGCTTTAGACAATACCTTAATCCTTTTTGCCTCCGATAATGGAATGCCTTTTCCTAGAGCCAAGGCTACACTTTATGACTATGGGACACACGTACCATTGATTGCATGGTGGGGCGATCATATCGAAGGAGGACGTAGGGTAGAGGATATGATTAGCTATACAGATATCGCGCCTACTTTACTAGATGCTGCTGGTTTAGGTATCCCTTGGCAATTGTCTGGTCAAAGCTTTTTAAGGCAATTGAAATCCTTGAAAGATGGAGCGGTAGATAATCGACGAGATCGCGTCTTTACTTACCGAGAGCGCCATGTGTTGTACCCCGATTCAAAAGGCTATACGACTCCAGCCAGAGCCATCCGTACGAAGGAATATCTGCTGATTTGGAATATGGAGGCTCCTTTTCCTCCTCGAGATGTGGATGGTGGTCCCACTAAATCTTATATGCAGGATCAGCAAGAGCAGCTCCAGGGATTGTATGAGAAAACCTTTGCCACTAGGCCAAGCTACGAGCTTTATCATATTCCAAGCGATCCTTACCAAATGAAAAACCTGGCAGAGGATCCTCAATACCAAGATCAATTGGAAAGCTTGAAAAAGGATTTACTCGACTACCTCACCAAAAGGAATGACCCTCGTTTGATACAAGATGATGATCCTTTCCGGCATAATCCCTATTTTGGTCGACTCTACACCACAGGCATACTACGAGAAAACCCAGGCTTTAATTGGTATAAAGCGACCGCAGCACAGAAAAAAGAGGTGATGCGCCAGGCTTTTGAACGGATCAATGAACTTCCATTATTTGAAGAGATGATCCAGCGACAGCAAGGGCGTATTTGGGAGTAGAGGAGTAGGATAACACAATTTAGAGATACTTTTACATTCAATTCAATATGAAAAATATTTTATTCTTTTTGCTTCTTTTGAGTACATCACTTAGTGCTCAAAAATTGACCAGTGAACAGCTCGAATCGCTAGCGGCTAAATATACGCTCAGCTCTTTCCCCATGATGTACGATTTGTACAATATGCCCAACGATGCCAATTTTCCAAAGGACATCGAAAAGAATATTCAGTGGTGTGAAAAGGCTTTTTCCGAAAGGAGTTTTAAAACTACGCGGATCGAAACACCAACCGTGCCATTATTACTCGCTGAGCGAAAGCATCCCGGAGCTGAGAAAACCGTATTGATTTATCTGCAAATAGATGGGCAACCCGTTGATCCAGCTCGGTGGTTCCAAGAAGACCCCTTTAAACCTGCCTTAAAAAAGAAAAATGCCAAAGGAGAATGGGAAGAGATGCCCTGGGAAAACATCAAGAACTACGACGACGAATGGCGAGTCTTCGTCCGAGCGGCAAGTGACGCGAAAGGTCCAGTTGCTATGTTTCTTACAGCTCTAGATGCAACTAAGGATCAATCCATAGTACCCAATTACAATATCAAAGTCATTATGGATTTTGAAGAAGAATTGGGATCGCCACAGCTGCCTGCTGCTGTAAAATCGAACACCGAATTGCTAGCCGCGGATATGCTCATCATCTTTGATGGACCACGGCACATTACCAATAGACCTACCTTGACTTTTGGGGCGAGAGGTATTTCGACGATACAATTGACCACCTATGGCCCCGTAGTCCCTCAACACAGCGGACATTTTGGGAACTATGCCCCCAATCCGGCCTTTAAGCTTGCAAAGCTATTGGCTTCTATGAAAGATGAGGAAGGACGCGTACTTATCCCTGGTTTTTATGATGGGATATCTATCGACTCCAATACAGAGAAAATCCTCCGAGCGGTACCAGATGATGAAGACCAAATCAAGGATAGACTGCAATTGGCCACCGTAGACCAAGTAGGCCGCTATTATCAAGAGGCCATTCAATACCCTTCCCTAAATGTGCGGGGGATGCAATCGGGATGGATCAATGAGAAAGTACGGACCATTATTCCCGCTTGGGCCAGAGCAGAAATTGATGTACGCCTCGTCCTGGAATCTGATCCTGAGCGTTTGATCGGATTGGTTAAAAAACATATTGGGGAGCAAGGCTACAAAGTGCTGGATCGGGCACCTACTAAAGCAGAGCGCAAGGCCCACGAAAAATTGGCCACCTTTACCTACAAGGTTTCCTATCAATCTTTTCGGACGGACTTTGATTCTGAAGTGGGGCTTTGGTTGCGTTCGGCTCTGGGGCATGCTTTTGGAGAAGAGCCCATTATGATTCGCATGAGTGGAGGGTCTATTCCTATCTCTCCTTTTGTGACGACTTTAGGAATTCCGGCGGTAACTGTTCCGACGGTAAACAGGGATAATAACCAACATAGCCCGAATGAAAACCTACGATTAGGGAACTATAGAGAAGGCATTAAAACGATGATCGCAATTCTCCAAGAGAAGTTGTAACTTTAATTTCACACAATACCGCCCACATCATGAAAACACCAGCCTATCGATTCCTACGTGGTTATACCCTCGATCCAGGTTTTTCAACTATGTTGGATACCTACAAGGTCAATGAAACTGTATACCAAATAGATTGGGAAGCGGTAGCGCCAGGTCCTTCAGGATTCTATCTAGAGGTGATCGATATAGATCATTTTCAGCAATGCTACTACGATCCAATCGACCTCAATCAAGCTTGGGTAATGGCGAATCAGGGCCTCCGACCAAGTGAAGGTAATCCCCAGTTTCATCAGCAATTTGTCTATACCATTGGTATGTTGACTATTGGAAACTTTGAAAAGGCATTAGGCCGTAAAGTGATCTGGGGACCATTGAATGAGGAAGACCGCCAATTACCTAAACTGCGCATTTATCCACACGCTTTCCAGGAAGCGAATGCCTATTACGATCCTGGTAAAAAAGCCCTATTGTTTGGTTATTTCAGAGCTGGAGATCATTATGAGAATAATAATTTTCCTGGAGGGACCGTCTTTACCTGCTTGTCACCAGATATTATTGCGCACGAGATGACGCATGCTATCCTGGATAGTATTCACCCATTATTTCGGAAAAATACCAATGTAGATGTTGCTGCTTTCCACGAGGGATTTGCAGATGTAGTAGCCTTATTGCAGCGCTTTTCAACCATTGATTTGATCAAACATCAACTAGAACGATCTCGTGGGCGCTTGGATCGAAAAACCGTGTTTGGTAGTCTAGCACAACAATTAGGGTCGGCCATTGGTCCGGGGAATAATGCCCTACGCGAGGCAATAGGTTTTAATAATGCAGAAGGCGAATGGGTTGAACGCCAGCCAGATGTCACTAAATTTAGAAAGACTGCCCATGCCCATGAGCGAGGCAGCTACTTGGTATCTGCTATATTCGATGCTTTTGTGGATTTATACCACTTTAAGTGTAAAAACCTTTTTCGGATTGCGGGAATCAGCGAAGATTTTCGGGGTGATTTATCAGCGGAGTTGGTTTTGCAATTAGCAGAAATCGCTTCCGAGGTCGCCCAGAATTTATTACAAATCTGCGTACAAGCTTTAGACTATGTGCCTCCTTTTGATATCACTTTTGGTGATTATTTGCGGGCGCTTGTGACAGCAGATATCGAGATGGCACCATCTGATGAATATGGTTATCGAATTTCTTTGATTCAAGCATTTAGGAATTGGGGAATTTTTCCGGATCGGTTAAATAACCTTTCTACAGAGAGTTTGATGTGGACGCCTTTTAATCAGGCTAGTGTACCTACCGATAAAACCTTGGATAATTTACAAAAGAAAATGCGACTGATTGTCATCAAATTGCTGGCGATCAAAGACCGAAGTTCTTTCTTTGAACAATCCAAGAAGTATAAAAGAAACCTGGAGCAAATCTTCTTGCGTAAGCAAAAGGAAAGAGATGAATATTGCCGAACTAAAGGAGGTGATGCTTATCAAGAATGGGACGGCTTCATTCATAGCCTTGGCTTGACCAATGAACCATTTACCTTTGAATACAAAGGGCAAAACTTAGATTTTGGTGAGGAAGTTCCACCTATCCAAATACATTCGCTGCGCCCTGTTTATCGATATAGTCGAGAGGGAAGAAAGATTGAACATCTGCTGATCACTTTAACCCAAACTATTGAGGTGAAAAAGGGCCCCTACAAGGGTTTTCAATTTAAGGGAGGAAGCAGCGTGATACTCGATTTAGAGCAAGATGGGGCCATTGAATATTTGATTTATAAAAATATTAAAAGCCGAAGGCGCTTTCTCACCCAAATGGCTTTCCAGCATGGTGAAGTCGCCCAAGAACAAAACGCCATGGTACCACTTTACGAAGAAGATACCGATGTGAATAGTCTGAATTTCCAACACTTACACCAAGCACATTAGAAAAATGAAGACAGAAATAAGAATGTTTAAGGTTGGTGCCTTGGGAGATTGCTTTCTGCTTCGCTTTATTGAAGAGGAGGAGCAATTTAATATCTTGATCGATTGTGGCGCTTATTGGAATAGTGATGCAGCAGAAACGCGACTAAAGCTAATCGCTCAAGAAATACAAGAACTGGTAGGCGATAATCAATTGGATATCGTTGTTGGAACACACCAACATAATGACCACTATTCGGGCTTTTGGTTTGCAAAGGAGACTTTCGAAAATATAGGAGCAGAGCATGTATGGCTGTCTTGGATGAATGAACCAGGGAATGAGGACGCCGAAGCGATCCTGGAAGAACACCATAATTTGAGGCTAGCCCTACAAAACATCCGATCGGCCTTGAGCTTGCGCGGAGATCAAGCAGGTAAGGCATTATTGGAGGAGGTAGAAAGTTTAGTAGATGTGAATGAGGATGTCCGGCCAAATAATCCTGTTTTTGCTGCCAAAAAGAGAATATCGGTACCCGATGAAGGCCTAAAAACGATTAGGAATATGGGGCCAGAGAGCTACCTCCATCCAGGGCAAATCAAAGCTATCTTTGAGGAGAAAGTAAAGGTATATGTACTCGGACCTCCTAAAAACTATAAGAGCCTCAGAGATACTAATCCGAATAAAGGGCAATCGTATGATAAACACCTCAAAGGACTACATCATCGTGCAACGGAAGTGCTGAAAACTATAGAGGCTGCCAATGACGAAAGCGCGAATGAAAGCTTTCCGTTTAATTCCAACTTCAAAAATAAATTAGAGGAATCCCAAACTGATCTTCCTAAGTTGATCCAACAATACTTCGATAACCCTGCTCAGCGGATCGATGATAGTTGGACCAAATCGGCCGAGCAACTGGCGATACGCTTAAACTCTTATACCAATAATACCAGCTTAGTGCTGGCTTTTGAATTAGTAGAGTCGGGCAAGGTGCTGCTATTTGTTGGCGATGCTCAGATGGGTAATTGGTTGTCTTGGGATAAGGTAGAATGGGAAGATGGTAAAGAGCATCTTGAGCAGCTCCTGGAGCAGACGGTATTCTATAAAGTTGGCCATCACGGAAGTCATAATTCGACCTTAAAACCAGCGCTAGAAGCCATGACCCATCCAGAGCTGATGGCTATGATCCCCGTTGATAAAAATGATCCTAATATTAGCTCTCGTAAGCGACCTTGGAAGATGCCAGCCGCTAAACTCTACGAACGATTATTAGAGAAAACTAAGGGGCGAGTCCTCCGTATGGATGAGGGACCACACGAGTCGGGCGAGGGCAATTGGGAAATTGATCCTGAGGAATTTGTCTTGTATTGGATGCTTGAAATTTAGTGCGCTAATACTGTTCAAACCATTTGAAATGTTCCTCTATCACTACCTCTTTTTCTTCTTGGATATAGGCTAAAAAAGCAGCAGCCACTGGTGAGAGTTTTTTGGCTTTTAGCCAGACCAGTCGCCAATGGGTAACGATGGGGAGCCCCTTGAAAGGAATGATCTCCAAATCTCTATTTCTAAGGGCATTTTTGATGCCAATCAAGGGCATGATAGAATAGCCTAGCCCTGCGATTACTGCCTGTTTCAAGGCTTCGTTGGATGTCAGTTGTACCCTTTTGAAGACGGGTAATTGATTCGCTTTAATATAAGCTTCCATAGCATTTCTAGTAGCGGAGCCCTCTTCTCTAAAGATTAAGGGGTAGGATTCAAAAATCTTGGACTTAGGGGTGTTTCTTTTGAGTTTCAAACGAGGACTCCCGACTAAGTAAAGCTTGTTTTGAATCAGTTTGACTTCGTTGATCTTCAGCTGCTCAGGTAATACGGATACCAAGGAAAAATCGACCTGATTTTCTTCCAAACTTCTTACTACAAAGGACTTGTTGGTCACATCCATGTTTAGATCGACGCCTCTATGCTTTTGCATAAAGCCAGATAAAAAATAGGGCATAACATATTTACCTGTAGAAGCTACAGATACTCGCAGCCTACCTGAAACTTCGTTTTGAAAAGCCCTGGTTTTATAATTGATCTCTTCTACTTCTTGTAAGACTTTTTCTGCTGCTTTAGCGATTTCCCAGCCAAAATCAGTGACGTATAACTGTCGGCCAACCACCTCTGTGAGGGGAATTGAGAACTGTTCTTGAAATTTTTTTAGCTGGATTGATACCGCAGGTTGGGTGAGTATTAGTTCCTCTGATGCTTTCGTAATGCTTTGATTTTGAGCAACTTTTAGGAATACGTTGAGCTGGTGTAAAGTATAATTCATTAGAAGTGTTTATGCTTTTCATTACAAATATAAATAAAAACTAATGAAAAAAATACTTCACCTTTGCCTCAACAAACAGATAAGCCATGTCCAATAAGAATACAAAGCCGGGGATGCACTATCGTGGTAATATCCTTTCAATGGGCCTGCAAAAGCGCAGCAGTTTGATATTGCTTGAAAGTATTGTAAAGCCTCTACTGGTGGCGTTGGTATTCCTAGCATGGGTCTAGGCAGCTCAGCTATATGTGCCGGCATTGGTACCTGTTATTTTGCCTGCTTGTTTGTTATTGACTTTGTTGATGCTACTCCAAAGTGCTAGTAGAGATTAAGCTTTATCAAGCGTAAAAGGAAGCTAGGCCCAATAGCCACAGGAAGACATAAAGATCAAAGAGATAATAATATAATTAACCGTTTCAAACCAAATCACATGATTGCTACAGAAGTTATTCAAAAAGTACAGCTTGTCGAAGGAGCCTTCACTGCAACTGAGGCAGCTGATGTTGTCAATGCTTTAATTGATGAAAAAATCAATTTCCACAAAATTCAGCGTTGGTGCCACAATGAGCACGATGAGAATTGTGATAACACTTACACGAATGCCAGAATTCAGGAGTTGCTAGCAGAAAAGAAAAGAGCTAAAGAGATTTTAGCAGAGGCCCGCAGAAGTGGCGCAAAAGTTAGCATTAATGGTATCCTTGAGATTACATTTGAATAGTTCCCAAGACCACATGCCTCTCATAGACTGGGCCGACAATCGTCGGCCCAAGTAATGTCTACCCATAGCACTTTGGGTAGGTTTTTCATACGCACTTTTAATTTACCTTATAGACTAGTTCGAAAGGACTAATAAGATCGTTATGGACTTACACTTACTATTTGACAACCTGACGAATCCAGCTTTACTCTTTTTTTTCTTAGGGATATTAGCTGTTAACTTTAAAAGTGATTTAGAAATACCACAGAATTCGGCCAAATTTATATCGCTATACCTGTTGCTTTCAATTGGTTTTAAAGGCGGGCAAGAATTGGCCCACAGTCCCTTTAATCTTCAAATAGCTGGATCTTTAGTTTTAGGTATTCTATTGGCTATTTGTGTGCCGATTTATACCTTTTTTATACTCAAAAAGAAATTCTCCATCGCTAATTCAGGAGCTATTGCTGCAGCTTATGGATCGGTGAGTGCAGTGACTTTTGTGACGGCGATTTCCTTTCTGGAAATTGAGAATATCTCTTTTGGAGGCCATATGGTCGCTGTGATGGCTTTGATGGAGGCGCCATCTATTATTGTAGGGATGTTGTTGATCTCTATGTTTGATAAAAACCGACAGGAGCCAGCCATTGCCACTAAAGTCATCAAGCACTCTTTAACAAATGAAAGTGTATTGTTGATTTTGGGAAGTTTATTCATTGGCTTTATGGCAAGTGAGGAGCAAGCACAGGGAATTAAGCCCTTTACTACCGATATTTTTAAAGGTTTTCTCGCGGTGTTCTTGCTAGACATGGGGATCACCAGTGGCAAGAAGTTGAATGAGTTTCTGAATAAAGGTCGCTTTGCCTTATTATTTGCGATTATAATTCCCCTGATTAATGGTTGTCTGGTAGCCTTCCTGACCAGCTTCTTTATTGAGTCGGTGGGCGATCGCTTTTTGTTTTCCATCTTAGCGGCGAGTGCTTCCTATATTGCGGTGCCAGCAGCAATGCGGATTGCTGCTCCGACGGCTAATCCAAGTTTGTACTTGCCGATGGCTCTGGCGATTACCTTCCCATTTAATATCACCTTGGGTATGCCGTTATATCTATTTATCACACAGTGCTGCTAAACATATAGGTAGACTTGGTGTTGGTTTTTTATCTTTGATGAAAAACCAACACCATGAAGAAAATCGTCTTTACCTTTTTGATTTTATCCCTTCTACTCACCTTCTGCGCGCCAGCGGAGAAAGAAGAAGCTGTCGATCCAATGATGGCCAAGGCAGAGGAGAATTATACGCTATTATGCTCAAGCTGTCATGGTGAGCAAATGCAAGCCTTTGTTGATCGCCGTTGGAAACATGGCAAAGGGGCGGAGGAGTTGTACAAATCGATATCTGAGGGCTACACCGATGCGGGAATGCCAGGTTGGGCAGCCTCATTACCTGAAGAAGATATCAAAGGCTTAGTTTCCTATATTGAAAAAGGAATTGTAGAAGTAGATAAGTACGGTTTTGAGGCAGAAAGCCTACAGTCTGATACGATTGTTTCAGAGGCTTTGACCTTTCGTTTGGATACCGTTGCTTCAGGGTTTTATATCCCCTGGGGGATGGCTGTCTTACCCAATGGAGAATTCCTAGTCACGGAGCGAAGTGGACCAATGTATAGAGTAGATAAAGAGGGCAACAAAACCTTGATTGAAAATCTACCTACGGTACGCAATAGAGACCAAGATGGCATGCACGAAGTGGTTTTGCATCCTGATTTTGACAACAACCAGCTGATCTACCTTTCTTATGCCAATCTCAAAGTGGAGAGTGGAGATTCTTTGACCACCACGATGGTCACTCGCTACAAATTAGAAGGTAACACCTTGACCGAACCTCTACAGATCCTGGAGGCATTACCCTATACCGCTGCACAATATCACTTTGGTTCGATGATGACCTTCGACCAGGAAGGCTATCTATATGTGACGGTTGGGGATCGTGGTGCTAGAGATATCAATCCCCAAAACTTATCGCTAGCAGCGGGCTCGGTACATCGCTTTAATGA
Source organism: Saprospiraceae bacterium (assembly GCA_042095835.1). Lineage (GTDB taxonomy): Bacteria > Bacteroidota > Bacteroidia > Chitinophagales > Saprospiraceae > DATFKA01. The sequence continues at coordinate 39,199 of JBELML010000003.1, read as the reverse complement.
CGATGGTAGCATTCCGGAAGATAATCCATTTGTAGGCGTAGATACCGCTGTTGCCTCCATCTATTCCTATGGGCATCGGAATCCACAAGGTATTGCGGTACACCCAGAAACGGGTGAGATATGGACCCATGAGCATGGACCAAGAGGAGGTGACGAGCTGAACCGTATTCAGGCAGGAAAGAACTATGGGTGGCCTGTAATCTCTTATGGGATCAACTACGATGGCACCATCTTTACAAGCGATTTAGAAAAAGAAGGAATGGAGCAACCTGTACACTATTGGGTGCCCTCTATTGCGCCCAGTGGTTTGGCATTTGTGACTAGTGATAAATACGGCGATTGGAAAGGGCATGCGCTAGTAGGTTCTCTAAGGTTTAAATACCTCAACCTCTGTAGAATGGAAGGCAATAAAGTCGTTGATGAAGAAATGCTCATGAAAAATATCGGCCGTTTGAGAAATGTGGAGCAGGGGCCTGATGGGTATATTTATATCTGTGTTGCGCGCCCAGGCTATGTATTCCGCTTAGTACCAATTGAGATGGAAATGTGACATTGAAGACGTGGTGACTTGGGGACTTGGAGACGTGGTGACATGGAGATATGGCGATATGGTGAAGTGTTGACATGGAGATGTGGAGATATGGTGGCATGGAGACGTAGTGACGTGGAGACCTGGTGGTGTGGCGATATGGTGGCATGGAGAAGTGTTGACATGGTGACATGTTGACATGGAGATGTGTTAACATAGAAGATGTGGAGATGAGGGAGAGGTGTGTACATGCTGAGAAAGGCGACTACAGGAGTTTTTGTTCTAGCGTTTAAGTGTTTAGGGAGGAGATAGGTTTATGGGGTATTTGTTTAAAGGGTTAGTGAGGTGGAAATCTTGTAATAAGGAATTGAGAAAGCATCCTTTTAGGACCAAATTTGGCTCTGGGATGAAAAGTGGGATCCCAATAAATGGAATAGTCTCTAGTCGCACCTTTGGTTTCTTTTTACCCTTATAACTACTGATTAGGATTCAACATCACCACATCAAAACATCACCACATCAAAACATCACTATATGTCCAAATATATTCCAATCAATTGCAACTATTATGACGAGCTAGAGGCCATCGCCACGCTCCGAAAGAAAGTAGAGGTGGAGTACTATGAAAATGATCAACCAATTACTGTTCAAGGCGTACAGATCAAAGACTTGTATACCAAAAATAAAGAAGAGTTCATCGTGTTTGATAATGGCTTAACCTTGCGGCTAGATTACTTAATCAAAGTAGATGGGAAGCCGGTTATTTTAGCTTGCTGATGGGTTTGAAATCCAGGATGGAAATACGCTCTTCGCAAAAATCAAAATCTACTGCTGCATTGGAAGCTATGATGAGTAGGCGATCCTTGCCGAAATCTTCGATCAATTCGCGATACCATTGAATGCCCTCTGTATCTAGATTGGTGGTGGGCTCGTCTAGTAGCAATAACTTAGATTGAGAACAGATAGATAGGGCTAGTTTTACCCGCTGTTTCATTCCAGAAGAATAAAACTTGAGTTGTTTATCCTGAGCTTTTTTGAGATTCATGCGGTCGATGAGTCCTTTGGTATCGAAGCCTGGGAGCAACTTTTTAAATTGCTGGTGAAACTCAATGATTTCTTTTAGCGTGAAGGTCTCGATGAGATCGATATAAGGGCCCGCAAAAGCTACTTGTTTATAAACTAGATTAGGGTCTATTTTTTTTTCATCCAACAAAAATTGAATTGTTCCCTTGGAAGGGGTCAGGTGACCGGACAAGATTTTTAGTAGGGTAGATTTGCCAGATCCATTAGGGCCTTGGACCGCATACCGGAGAGGAGCTTTTAGCTCTAGGCTAATATTTTTAAAAATCCAATCATACTTAAAGCGTTTACCAACTTTATTTAGTTGTACTTCCATCGAGGTGCTTTCCATTAATATGTTGAAAACCGCGGATGATACCGAATTCAGCAGAGCTGATGAACTTTAAGATTTGCGCCTTTTCCTTGCTGTCTTGGATTTGATCATCGATCAAGCTCAAGGCCTTGGAAATATTGTCGCCTTTTACATAAAGAATACGGTAGATATCTTGGATATGATTGATCGTTTCTTGTGTGAATGCCCGACGTTTTAAACCGATGGCATTAATACCAGCATAGGATAGCGGCTCTCTCGCTGCTTTTACAAATGGAGGTACACTTTTTCGTACTAGTGATCCACCAGCGATAAAACTATGAGCGCCAATTTTGGTGAACTGCTGGACCGCTACCAAACCTTCTAGTATAGCCCAATCCTCAACCATGACATGGCCGGCGAGGTTGACATTATTGGCCAAAATAACGCTATCGCCTAAGATACAATCGTGAGCAACGTGTACATAAGCCATGAGCAAACAGTCGCTACCGACTATCGTTTTATTGGCATAGGAGGTACCTCTATTGATGGTTACATACTCGCGTATGGTGGTGCGATCTCCGATTTCAGCAGTAGTAGGCTCCCCTGCGAATTTAAGATCTTGAGGAATGCCAGAAATTACAGCTCCCGGAAAAATTTTACAATCTTTTCCGATACGCGCACCCTCAAAAATGGTGACATTGGGTCCAAGCCAGGTACCATCCCCAATGACCACATCTTTGTCGATGTAGCAAAAAGGGCTAATACGCACGTTTTTACCAATTTGTGCTTCGGGATGTATGTAACTTTGGTGGTTCATTTTAAGAGCGCTTGACGATTTGAGCTGTTAATTCACCTTCAGAGACGATTTTATTGCCAACATACGCAGTTGCCTGCATCTGGCAAATTCCCCTACGAATGGGAGCCAGCAATTCCATTTTTAAAATCAGTGTATCTCCTGGAACGACTTTATGCTTGAATTTAGCATTATCAATCTTAATAAAATAAGTATCCCAGTTGCCTGGGTCCTCTACTGTCGATAATGCCAAGATGCCTCCAGTCTGCGCTAATGCCTCAATTTGCAGCACTCCGGGCATTACAGGATTTCCTGGAAAATGGCCCTGAAAATAGCTTTCGTTAAAAGTTACACTTTTTACCCCAACCACATGTGTGTCAGAAAGTTCAATGATCTTATCGATCAATAAAAAAGGAAAACGATGTGGTAACCATTGGGACACCTGCTCTATTGTGAAAACAGGCGCTTTATTTGGATCGTACTTCGGTTTTCCTTTTAGCTTCCTCTGCTCAAGATAGTGTTTTTTAAGCAATTTTGTAAACTCGACATTAGTGGTGTGACCTGGCTTAGTAGCGAGGATTCTACCTTTAATCGGCTTACCTAATAAAGCGGTATCACCTATGACATCGAGCAGTTTATGACGAGCTGGCTCGTTTCTATATTTTAATTTAATCGTGTTGAGTATACCTTCTTGCTCAACTCTTACTGATGGTTTGCCCAGTTTGCTGGCCAGCGCATCTAATTTATCCTGGCTGATAGTCTGGTCGGCAATGACGATGGCATTATCTAAATCTCCTCCTTTAATGAGGTTTTGCTCCAATAGCATCTCAATCTCTCTCAGAAAAACAAAGGTGCGAGAGGGGGCAATCTCCTCGGCATAATCTCCTAGATCATTGATGCTAGCATACTGCTGACCCAGCGTTTTGGAGTTGAAATCAATCATCGTGATGACCTCAAATCGATCGGCTGGCAGAGCTGTCATTTCTAGGCCAGATTCCTCATCACGATAGGTAATGGGTTCCTCTATTTCAAAATATTCACGCTTAGCATCTTGTTCTTCTATACCCGCTTCTTGGATAGCTTCTACAAAAGGTAGCGCACTACCATCCATGATTGGCACTTCTGGTCCGTCAATTTCCATGAGGATATTGTCTACCTGTAATCCAGCCAAGGCAGACAAAGCATGCTCTACCGTACTTACAATGGCTTCTCCTGATTGTATGGTGGTACCTCGCTGCGTGGATACAACCCGATTGACATCGGCATTGACTACAGGAGTACCTTCTAAGTCTACCCTTTTAAACTTATAGCCATGATTGACTGGTGCTGGCTGGAAGGTGATGGTGACTTTTTGGCCTGTATGTAGGCCAACGCCACTCACAGCAACCGACCTTTTGATGGTGTGTTGATTCATTATGATGATTTCTTAAGCTCCGCGAAATTATAGAAAAATCTGAACAATTGTGGCCTAGTTCGAATGATTTGAATCATTAGTTACTTCTATAGACCTATTTATTTGGTATCGTCCCTTTTGTTGAGCAATTGTTCTAATTGCTTGAGTTTTTGATTGAGTTGAGGTAGCCTTTTAAAAATGGCATAAGCCTTCAAGTAGTCTCGATAGGGTATAGCCGGAAACCCAAACAAGGCCGTATTAGGCTTAGTGACACTAGACATAATACCACTTTGTGCCTGTATGCGGGTGCCATCTGCAATCTGGATATGCCCTACAAAGCCTACCTGTCCTCCAATGAGGCAGTTTTTCCCAATTTTAGTACTCCCCGCAATACCAGTTTGGGCAGCAATTACGGTATTTTCTCCGATTTCAACATTATGGGCAATCTGGATAAGATTATCGAGTTTTGCTCCTTTTTTTATAATTGTCGCCCCAATACTCCCTCGATCAATTGTACAATTAGAACCGATTTCTACAGAATCCTCTATGATGACATTACCCAGCTGGGGTATTTTCTTGAAACTACCGTCCTTTTGAGGAGCAAAGCCAAAACCATCGCTACCTACTACTACATTAGAGTGGATGGTACAATGGTCTCCAATGATACAGTCTGCCATGATTTTTACACCCGGATACAAGGTCACATGCTTACCAATCTGCACATTTTCTCCAATAAATACCTGGTCATACAGAATAGACTGATCGCCTATACTCGACTTTGCACTGATGCTAGAAAAAGCACCAATCGTTACATGTTCGCCTATGCTAGAAGTTGGATGTACCACTGCTTGAGCTGAAACCGAGGCAGGGCGCTCCACTTTTTGTCCAAAAGATTCTAAAAGAAGGGCAATGGCCGCGTAGACATCATCTACTTTGATGAGGGTCGCCTGAATAGGACTTTTAGGCTCAAATCCTTTCGGAACCAATAAAGCACTCGCTTCGGTGGTATATACAAAAGGCTCATATTTTGGGTTGCCATAAAACGAAATACTTCCTGAGCCTCCAGCTTCATCTATTCTGCTTGGGCGGTTAATCTTTATCTCTGGATCACCTACAACTACACCGCCTACAAGGCTAGCAATATCCTTAACCATTATTTCCATAAAGCAAAGGTAAAAAAAGGAACAATTTTTTAGATAATTATTTAATTTTTGGATCAATCCGTATTGAATGCCCTATCTTGGTCACTTGATGTGATGATGTGACATAGCACATAATGTATAACCATATTAGGGATTATAAGGGCATTTAAGATTTTTTGAACCACATAGGGCAGATAGGAAACATAGAAATCCTGAACCAGATATCGTATAGGAAAGCAATTCGGCCAAGGCTGCTAAAGCATCGGGTCTCATTAACTTGACACATAAAAAGGCATCCCGACCTTCGTTGCACTCAGCCGGGATTAATTCGACCAGATTGTATTGCTGCGCACTACAAAGGTCTCATTAACATAACACATAACAAATAATAGATAGCACAGTAGTCCAAAATTCAATAATTACAACAATCATACATTATAACAACCCGTGGATAGAAAATTAAAAATAGGCACAAGAGGAAGTAAGCTCGCCCTTTGGCAAGCGCATTATACCCAAGATCAACTGAAAGCCATTGGTGTAGACAGTGAGTTGATTATCATTAAAACGAAGGGAGATCAAATCCAGCACCTGAGTTTTGATAAAATCGAGGGGAAAGGCTTTTTTACCAAAGAAATTGAAGACAGCCTGCTACAAGGAGCCATCGATATGGCGGTACACTCCATGAAAGATATGCCAACGACACAGCCTGAAGGATTAGTCCTCAGTGCAGTATCTTATCGCGAAAATCCCGCAGATTGGTTGATCGTGAGAAAAGATAAATTAGAGGAAGGAGCGCTTTTTAAACTTCCTGAAGGAGCTGTTGTAGGTACTTCTTCGGCTCGGCGCAAAGCACAAATGCTTGATTTTCGTGCGGATATTCAGCTGAAAGATATCCGTGGTAATGTACCTACTCGGCTGAATAAATTAAGAAACGGAGATTTTGATGCGATACTCCTAGCTGCGGCTGGTATTACGAGATTAAATCTAGATGCGAGCGATTTGGAGATTGTCCGCTTTAACCCCAAAGAGTTTGTTCCGGCTCCTGCGCAGGGCGTCCTTTGCTGGCAGACCAAAAAAGACGATCTCGCTACTCGTCGTGTGTTGCAACAGCTTCATCAATCGGAGGTAGCTCGGGCGACCAATGTAGAACGTAAAGTGCTGAAATTATTAGATGGTGGCTGTCATATGCCCTTGGGCGCCTATTGCGAATTGGATCAGGCGGGAAATTTCCATGTTTGGGCTGCTAAGGCGGATACCTGGGACGGTCCAGTCAAGCGAGTGAAGCTTTCTTCTAGTACGCATTTCGAATTGGCAGAAAGGGTTGTCGCTGCAATTACCACTTCCGATAAATAATTGGTATAATTGGGCTGAAAACCAAATGACCAATTCATGCGCATTTTTATCTTCTTTTTCCTTTTAAGTACTGCCGTAGTAGCTCAAAAGCCTGCTTCCAATCAATCTGTATTAAGTATAGAAAAAATCATGCAGGGCCCGAGCTTTGTAGGCGAGTCCCCTAGTGGTATTTTCTGGAGCCCTGATAGTAAGCAAGTATTTTTTAATTGGAACCCTGAGCAGGATACGCTCTCCAGCCTTTATCAAGTAGGGATTGATCTTGCCGAATCCAAACCTGTACAGCTCAGCTCGGAGGAGCGTATGCAGTTGATGAGAGGCGGCAGCTATTCTAGTGATCGCAGCAAAAAAGTGGTGAGTAAGAATGGCGATCTGTATATGATCGACCTCAATACCAAGGAAGTCATTCAATTGACGAATACGATTGCGAGTGAATCTAGCCCTCAATTTACAGCTGATGATTCGGCGATTTTGTATATCTCCGACAGGAATATCTACCATTGGGAGCTGAATGGTCGTTTGATCACTCAACTGACAGATATCAAAAGTGGAAAAGCCCGCAGTAGTCGACCGAGTCCAAAACACATAGATTGGCTAGAAGAGGACCAACTCGAATTGTTCGAGCGCCTACGTTGGCGAAAGGGACAAAGCGAAGCGAGATCTGCTCGGCGAGCTGCAGCAAGACCAATGCGACCTAGCACCATTTATGTAGGAGATGCAGCCGTCTATGGGCAAACGGTATCACCAGACAATAGGTTTATTAGCTTTATAAAATCTGAGGCACCGCGTAGTACCAATACTAAGGTGCCCAATTTTGTAACCGAATCTGGCTATATCGAAGATATTAGAGCTCGTTCAAAAGTAGGGTCGCCTCAAAGATCTTATGAGCTAGTCATTTATGATACACAAAAAGATTCTTCTTATACCCTGAATACCGATGACCTCGCTGGCATCAAAAAGAAACCTGATTTTTTAAAAGATTATCACGAAGGGGAGGAGGACTTTGAGCCTGATTATAAAAAAGCTAGAGACGTATTTATTACTTCTCCGGTCTATTCCAAAGATGGTAAAGCTGTAGTAGTCATTCGGTCTATGGATAATAAAGATCGTTGGATTTATCAGTTGAACCCAGAAGATGGAGATTTGACCCTTGTTGATCATCAAAGAGACGAAGCCTGGATTGCAGGACCTGGTATTGGTTGGAGCAGAAGTACTGGAAATATCGGATGGTTACCTGACAATGAAACGGTTTGGTTTCAATCTGAGGAGACGGGTTTTTCTAACCTTTATCTTTATAATATTCTTTCAAAAGAGAAAAAAGCCTTGGCAGCAGGCGATTATGAAATATTGGATGCTGAGCTATCTCATGATGGAACGACCTTTTTTGTTACGGCTAATGCCGAAGGGCCACATGAGCAGCATTTTTATCACCTGCCTATTGCCGAAGGCAAGCTAAAACGCATTACCCAACTCGAAGGGGCGCACCAGGTCAATCTATCGCCCGATGAGCAATACCTTGCGATTCGATATTCTTCTAGTAATCAACCTTGGGAGCTTCATCTGATGGAGAATAAAGTTGGTGCTCAACCACGACCCATTACGAAGTCAACGACCAAGGATTTTGATACGTATTCCTGGCGAGTACCAGAAATAGTATATTTCACAGCGAGTGATGGTGTGCAAGTGCCTGCCCGAATTTACCGCCCCAAGAAAGCCAAAAAGAATGGGCCAGCTGTGATTTTTGTACACGGTGCCGGTTACTTACAAAATGTGCATAAATGGTGGAGTAGCTATTACCGAGAGTATATGTTCCATAATATGTTGGTCGATAACGGCTATACCGTATTGGATGTCGACTATCGAGGGAGTGCTGGATATGGGCGAGACTGGCGTACTGCTATCTATCGACACATGGGCGGAAAGGACTTGAGTGATCAAGTAGATGGCGCAAAATTTTTAGTGGACGAGTACAATATTGATCCAGATCGTATAGGTATTTATGGAGGTAGCTATGGTGGCTTTATCACGTTGATGGGCTTGTTTACAAGTCCGGGTACTTTTAAAAGTGGAGCTGCTTTGCGCTCGGTCACCGATTGGGCTCATTATAATCATGGTTATACCTCCAATATTTTGAATACACCAGTGGAGGACCCCATAGCTTTCAGACAAAGTTCACCGATCTACTTTGCCGAAGGCCTGGAGGATAATCTATTGATCTTGCATGGTATGATCGATGATAATGTGCAGTTTCAGGATGTAGTGCGCCTATCGCAGCGCCTCATTGAGCTAGGGAAAGACAATTGGGAGTTTGCGGTATTTCCGATCGAGCGACATGGTTTTGTAGAGCCCAGTAGTTGGACCGATGAGTATAAACGCATCTTTAAATTATTTCAGACCACTTTGAGGTAAATCATTGCATTGTTTTTGACTTATTAGAAAATGAAAATCATACAAATCACCGATCTACACGTAGGCCAAGAGCAGGAGGATACTTATGGCGTAGATGTGCGAGCCAATTGCACTAACATTCTTCAGAAGGCCAAGGCACTCAAACCCGACGCCCTTGTGTTGACGGGTGATTTATGTTTCCGAGATGCCCAGCGAGGGATCTACCAATGGATTTTGCCACAGCTTGAAGCATTGGAGATTCCCTATTATTTGATTGCGGGGAACCATGATGAGTCACCCATGATGGCCCATAGTTTCGATTTAGTCGATTTGTTGACGGAAGGTGAGTTGTATTATAAAGAAAAATGGGGAGATTGGCCTGTATTATTCCTGGATACCAGCGCCGGTTATGTGTCCAAGCCACAGTTAAAATGGTTGGAAAAAAGGCTTTCTAAGCTGGAGGATAAGGTCATTGTTTTTATGCATCATCCACCCATTAAATGTGGAGTGCCTTTTATGGATAATAAACACAGCATGCAGCATAAAAAACAAATCCAAAAGCTCCTATATGCTTTTCCGGGGCAGGTGAATGTATTTTGTGGACACTACCATGTAGAGAAAGTGATTCGAAGTCAAAATATGCTTTTACATATTACGCCTTCCTGCTTTTTTCAGATCAGTCAACAGTATGAGCATTTTGAGCCTGATCACCGCAGGATAGGCCTACGAGAGATTACATTAGATGGTGACCAGTTGATGAGTACGGTTCATTATTACAAAGGCAAAAAACTTGCCTAGCCCCTAATAAACGCTAACCCCACATCATTACCTCACTATATCATTATATCACTACACCACTACAAACATTGGAAAAGACAACACCAGAGGAATTTAAGGGCCTCACCGCAATGGCAGAAATTTTGGATAATCGGTTCCGCATCCCAGGGACGGAAATTCGATTTGGTATTGATGGTATCATAGGACTTTTTCCTTACATAGGAGATGTCGTTACCTTTATTATTTCTGGCTATTTAGTGACTGTTTTAGCGCGTAAAGGTGCTAGCGGTATGCTGATTGTCAAGATGCTGTTTAATATTTTGTTTGATGGGGTCATTGGAACAATACCCTTCATTGGCGATATTCTAGATTTCAGGATACGTGCCAATACCAAGAATGTGAATTTAATGTTGGAGCATTATGATGAGGGCAAACACCAGGGGTCAGCATGGTGGGTGGTTTTATTGATCATACTCATGATTATTGCCCTGATTGTCTTGTCGGTATTTGTCGTGGGAAGAGTGATTTATTGGATATTTAGTTAAATAAGTGCTACTGATGCTGAATAAAGAATTCGATACATGGCAGGCCGATTATACGGCTAAAATAAACAGGTGGGTACCTTATTATAAAGACCTCCTAGTTCAATTAATTCCTGCGGGGAAAGCGGCTAAGGATATCCTAGACTTAGGGAGCGGTAATGGTAATGTGGTCGCTCAGTTAATGAACCAATTTCCTGAGGCCAGCTATTCTCTGGTCGATGCTTCAGAAGAAATGCTAGCGGCTACCGAATTCCGATTTCGGAATCGACCAGGCGTACAGCAATTTCAAAAATATTTTCAGGACTTATCTTTTCCCTCTGCTTCTTTCGATTTGGTCACGGCTTGTTTGGCTTTTCATCATTTAAAGGGAGAGGAGAAAAAGGCTATTTTTAAGGAGATCATCCATTGGCTTAGACCTGGAGGTGTGCTGATGATTTCTGATCTATTTGCTACAAAAAAGGATGTGAACTATCCACAAGTAATCCTACAACCCTGGGAGCAATACGCTAAAAGTAAAGGAACTCCAAATGAGGAATGGCGGTCGCTCATGGAGCATCACCAGGATTATGACTTTCCGGATACCTTAGAAGATCATGTTTCTTGGCTTCGATCAGCTGGCTTTGAAAGGGTGGATGTTTTTCCGTCAAATCAAGCCAATTGGGGAACTATTCAGGCTCAAAAAGGCATTAGTCAAGCAACTGTTTAAGAAATTACACGTTTACAGCAGTGGTATATTGGGTTGCAATACCTATTTTTGCGGCCCAGTGGGGAGTTTCGATTTTTATCGCGATCTGCTCATTAATCACTACTTCACAATATCAACATATAATTACAGTATGCAACTGAGCGAACAGGAATTGGTAAGAAGGGAGAACCTTCAGCAAATTGTAGCCTTAGGAATTGATCCTTATCCGGCGGCGGCTTTCCCCGTCAATGCCCATGCACTTGAGGTCAAATCTGGGTTTAACCAAGATGAAACGAATCCTAACTTTCAAGAGGTCTGCTTGGCAGGTCGCTTGATGATGAAACGGGTTATGGGAAAAGCATCTTTTGCTGAATTACAAGATAGCTCGGGAAGAATACAAGTCTATATCGCTCGAGATGAAATCTGTCCGGGAGAGGATAAGAATTTATATAATAAAGTATTCAAGAAGCTCTTGGATATTGGTGACTTTATTGGTGTAAAAGGATTTGCCTTTACTACGCGTATGGGCGAAATCACCATTCATGTAAAAGAAATGGTGGTTTTGAGTAAGTCTTTACGACCATTACCGGTTGTTAAAACCAAAGTCAATGAGGAGACTGGTGAAAAGGAAGTATATGATGCTTTTAATGATCCAGAACTAAGGTACCGCCAACGCTACGTAGATTTGACGGTCAATCCTCAATACAAAGACATTTTTGTCAAGCGCAGTAAAATCATCTCTGCCATGCGCAGATATTTCGATGATCAAGGCTGGTTGGAGGTAGAGACTCCGATCTTGCAGCCTATCCACGGAGGAGCGGCGGCACGACCTTTTGCTACCCATCACAATACGCTGGATATGCCTTTGTATATGCGTATTGCCAATGAGTTGTACCTCAAGCGTTTGATTGTAGGTGGTTTCGATGGCGTTTATGAGATTGGTAAAATGTTCAGAAATGAGGGTATGGACCGTACCCATAATCCTGAATTTACTTCCATGGAGATTTATGTAGCCTACAAAGACTACGATTGGATGATGGAGATGGTAGAGACTTGTGTGGAATATATCGCCAATGAGGTGAATGGTACGACTAAAGCAATGGTCGGCGAAAACGAAATTGACTTTAAAGGCCCATACCGTAGATTATCTATGTACGATTCTATCAAGGAATATACAGGCATTGATATATCAGAAATGGACGAGCCTGCTTTGCGCAAAGTTTGTAAAGAATTACACATTGAGATCGATGAAACGATGGGCCGCGGTAAATTAATCGATGAAATCTTTGGTGAAAAAGTGGAGGATCATTTGATCCAGCCGACCTATATCACCGATTATCCGATTGAGATGACGCCTTTAGCCAAAAAGCATAGATCTAAAGATGGATTGGTAGAGCGTTTTGAACTATTTGTAAATGGTAAAGAGATTGCCAATGCCTACTCAGAGTTGAATGATCCTATTGATCAGCGAGAGCGTTTTGAGGATCAGCTGGAATTAGCAGCGAGAGGAGATGATGAAGCTATGGCACTCGACGAGGACTTCTTGAGGTCTTTAGAGTATGGTATGCCTCCAACTTCCGGTTTAGGAATAGGGATTGATCGCTTGACTATGATGCTCACAGATAATGCTTCTATCCAAGAGGTGCTCTTCTTTCCACAGATGAGACCAGAAAAAGTGACCGAACAAACAGAGGAAGAAGCAGATAAATGATCTTGGTCAGAAAATAACTTGTACTGATATAAAAATGAAGAGGGTAAATGGACTTTACCCTCTTTTTCATTTAATTTATCCCTAAATCAATTTTTATTCAATCATGAGAAACACACAATTAGTATTCGGTTTTATGCTCTTATTTTTTGTCTCGGGTAGTATGCTTTCCTGCTCTGGAGCTGAAGAAAGGAGAAATGAAGCCAAAGAAGAAGCTGCCATCAAGATGGAGAAGGACGATGATGGCTGGGACAAGGACAAAGATGATGATGACTTGGACATCAGTGGGAATATTACCATTAATGGAGAGGAAGTTGACATTGAAGACGCCGTGAATAGCATCACTAAGGCATTAACTGGAGAGGATGACGAAGACTTGCCAGAAGCAGTGGACTTCAGAGACTTGAAGGATTTGTTGCCCCAAAGATTGGTAGGTATTAAACGTACCGACATAGAAGGCGAGCGAGCAGGAATTGGAAGCTTGAAATTTAGTACAGCCAAAGCAGAGTATGACGATGGTGATGCTGAATTTGAAGTCACGATCGTAGACGGTGGTGGTATCGGAGCAGTGATCACAGGTATGGCCGCCTGGTCGAATATAGAAGTAGACAGCGAGTCAGACGATGGCTACGAACGCACCACTACTATTGACGGCTATAAAGCTTATGAGAAATATGACAGTCGGAGAGAAGATGGATCGGTTGCCATCTTTGTAGAAGATCGATTCATCGTAACAGTAGAAGGAAGGAATGTTACCGAAAAACAATTGAAAAAAGCTTTAAAGGCCATCGACATAGATGACCTGAAACGTTTAGGCCGGAAAACGATCTAGTTATTCCTAGTATTGGGGTGTTTAATTTTTTTATACACCCCAATACTCCCTAAGGAATGGGGCATTAATAAAGTATACAAGATTTACGCAGGTATTTTGCTGTTCAGTGAGGCAAAAAACGCAGGCGATGCAGCGCATTCTGCCTAGCTTATGCCTGTGGCATAAAGAGCGCATTAACCTGCCTGCGCGGAAGCTTCGGTAGGCATACGCCGTATTGTAGCAAGCCTGTCCCGACTTTAGATCGGGAAGATTCCATCAAAATCGGTAAGTTATTTTTTGGCTGTTTCTAAGGAACCAGCCATGTCTTTTCTTTTTCAGCAATAAAGGCTCTTTGATGCCCATCACTGTGTAGGTGTAGGATATCCATTTCGGTGACTTGCATCTGAATGACCACAAAATGCTGAAAATTACTTTCCGTAAGAGACAAAATCATTTCTTTAGACCAATGCTGGGGTAGGTTGGTACTGTCTGCTAGTTGTGGAGTGCCTGGAGCGAGCAAGGTGGCATAACTACTTCTGCCTCCAATATTCAACTGCTCCCAAAACGATCGACACAAGTCATCTTGATAGTGTAAGACACTCTTGCCAATCGCTTCGATTTGCACTTTTTTGCGTGGATGCCAGAATAGGACATTAAGCTGCTGGTCTTGCTCAAGATGAGCGACTTTGGGAGATCTTCTATCTGTAAAAAAGAAGAGTTCTTGCGCTGCTTTATCCACCTTGCGCAATACGATAGTACGTTGGTGCACTTTGGCACCGTCAAAAGTGGCCATAGCAGGAGTACGCATGACATCATTCCTGTTGACGGCTGCTCTATACATTAAATCCCAAGCGGCTCGCTGCATGTGGTCCGGAGAAGTGAATCTTTCCATAGGATTAAATTAGACTTTTCTATTGATTTTTGCTTTAAAATTTCCTTAACATTTTTTTTCTAAAAAAGATGTGACTTCGCTAAATGGAGGCGTCATAAGGGTGTATTTACGAAGGCAACAAAGGTTGTTGAGATACAATTCGGGTTTTGAATAACCATTGAAAGGAGAGAAAGTAAAGTGTATAAGGTTTCAATAGTTATTTCGCGCATTGAGTTTTGTCTTCGGTCAATCTGGCAGTGTACCAAACTGCAAGATAAATCAAAGAAAAAACGATTTTTAGTGTTGGGTAATTGAAGAGGGGGGAAGTCCCCCCGCTTTTTGTGACTTTTTACAAAATTACCGTCTACAATCCGAGAACAATATTGAATAAAGATATTAGCATTTAATGCTTTATTAGGTTTTGGTATTAGGAAGTGGGAGTTAAACTCCCTCTCTTTCCAAAACTAGCCAGAAAAGACTGGCTGAAGCTTGAATTAAGATATTCATGATAGGTTATAGGTTTTAGGTGTTTGAAGGGGAATTTTTCCCCTTTTTTCTAAAACTTCTCTATAAAGAAGAGAGCATAACCACCAACATCACAAGAGACGAATAAGGGTTTTAGGTGTTCTTTGTGAAGGGGGAAACAAGTTTTCCCTCTTTTTTAAAAACCTACCCA
>JBELML010000003.1:0-24062 GCA_042095835.1 Saprospiraceae bacterium | reverse complement strand
CTACCCATTTATTATAAAGAGACGAATAAGGGTTTTAGGTGTTCTTTGCAAAGGGGGAAACAAGTTTTCCCTCTTTTTTAAAGCCCTAAGTGTAGATAAGGTAGCCAAGCATACAATTAACTCAATTTAATTGTACTAATAGTAAAAAAATATTACCTTAGTGTCTGGCTTCGGGATATTTTGTTAAATCTCTATGAGGCCTTCTTTTTTTTGAACAATTGTTCTAGAATTTTGTATTTACAAATACAATCAGTATTTTTTGCCAAAATTTTAAAGTCCTAGTTAAAAGAAAAAGGTTTTCATGATATGAATATGGGTTTTAGGTGTTTTTTGAGGGAGAGCCGCAATGGCCTCCCTCTTTTATTTCCCCCTCTTTCCTTTAGCGTAGCAAGGCTACTTCACCCTTAAACATTCTGATCTCACCAGTATTCAATTCTACCTCCAACCAGTAAATATAGATACCACTTTGGCAAAGCGTACTGCTTTTGGTTCCATCCCAAGCCAATCGAGGATCACTTGGAGCACTACTCGGTGCTTGGAAGACGGCATTTCCCCAGCGATCAAAAATTTGGAAGGAATTCACCCGCGCCACCTTGCTGTTAAAGCCTGGAACAAAAGTATCATTGAATCCATTCTCATCTGGCGAAAAAGCATTGGGCAAATAGACCAAATTCCCTTCTTCTACGAATACCGTAACTTGATCTTCCACTGTACATCCATCATTAGTGCTAAACCTTACCAAGTAAGTCGTTGTACGAATGGGCTGGACGGTGATATTGTCCACTCCTGTTTGAATAACCTGCGACCCTAATATCCATTCAATCACACCTGGTGTTTCGTTATTAATTGCTACTGTGAGCAGTAGGCTATCTCCTCTCTCAATAGTTGTGTCCGAGGTCAGCTCAAGGCTGGGGATACTTACTTCGCTTAGTAGAAAACTGGTATCAAAAGTACAGCCGTTGATATCCTCAATATTGATTTGATTATTGAGGGAGCCATCAAGGTTTACAGTCGTCCCTGTTAGGAAAGTTCCTCCATTTAGACTGAGTAGATATGGACCGTCTCCGCCGTTTACATTCGTCAATTGTAATACGCCTTGATCGATAGCTTCACAATCGTCTAGTTGGGCAATAAAAGATATTCCAGTAATTGGACGGCCATTTTCGGAGACAGCGATGGAGGCATTTGAAGTACAACCCGTACTATTGTCAACTAGCTCTACTTGATATAAACCGCCACTAGTTATGCTAATGGTTTGTCTGCTAGGATCAGAGATGATCAGCCCATCGAGACTAGACCATGTAATAGAAAAGTTGTTCAAATCCGAATTGCTACTCATCAAAGTGAGTGTACTTGTACCATTTTCACAATCTAATTGAAGTCCCTGATTGATGCTTATTTGAGCAGTACTCGCTTCATTTAAGACCGTCACCGAACTTTGCCCAGAACAGCCCGTAAATCTATTGGTTACCAAGAGATTGTAGACTTGAGCACTACTGACTACCAGACTGGATGTGGTGGCAATAATTGCTCCTGTACTATCTATCCATTCATACTCAAAAGAATCAAGATCGAAGGATATATCTGGCCCTAGGATGATATTGGTCGCATTACAATCCAAGTTGATATCTGGTCCGAGACTGAAGACTATACTGTCAATTGCAGCGCTAATTTGTATTTGAGCACTATCTTGGCATTGGGTCAAGGTATCAATTATGGTGATTTGGTAAGTGCCTGCCTCATCAGTACTCAGTAGGTCGGTATTTGACCGTATCTCAGCACTGCCATCAGGGCCTAATATAGACCATGTACTTATCAGAGAAGTGCCTACTACACCAGCATCAATAGTGATTACAGGGTCATTACAGGTAATACTACTGTCTGTAGGAATATTTAAAGTCGGTAGATCACTAACGGGCAATACAATGACGGTGTCTTGATCTGTACAGCCATTGACAAGATTAAAAGTGACCAGAATATAAGAACCGGTTTGGTTGACCTCAATATTGTTTGAGTCCGCTGCTGATATAATTGCTCCCGGCATTTCACTTAGCCATAAATATCCAATACTATCTCCTTGGCTTGAGTTGGAACCATCAATGATGATGGAGTTCGTGCCACAATTGAGTCCTAAGTCTGGACCAGCATCAGCAATCGGTAAATTCCTATCGGCAATGACTTCTATAGAGTCAATGGTAGAGCAGCCATTGCTTTGATTGGTGACTTCAAGGAAGTACAGCCCAGCCGTGGTCACGCTTGCTTGTATTTGATCACTATTGATAATTGCGGAATTAGCAGGCGAGGTCCAGTTGAAGGTCAAACTATCTCCATTTCCAATTAGAGCGACAGAAAGTACTACACTGCTATCCAAACAAGTAAGTGAAGAGGGTTGGGGTATTTGAAACTGTGGGCTTGGACTTGGGAAGACGCTCACCGTATCCCTTGCGCTACATTGGCGTACGGTGTCTGTAACGATCAAAATATATTGTCCTGCTGTGTCAACACGAATTTGTCCTTGTGCTCCCAGGATGGCCTGGTTGGTATCTTCCCATCTATAACTTAAATGCTCACCACTAGAACTAACTTCTCCATCGAGGCTGAGACCATTGATAAAACAATTTAAAACAGTATCTGCTCCAGCAAAGGCAACAGGACGCACCGGATCTTCCTCAACGGTTATAACAATAGTATCGGCCTGACCAGTCAATTGGTGGGTGGCGATCAGGCGATAAGTAGAAGGACAATCAACTGTGATTTGCGCACTTTGAATGTCGATAGGATCACAACCCTGTAGTCTTGTCCATCTATAATCTAAAACTCCCTCTACACCAACATTAGAGGCATCTATAGTAACAGTTGGCGTAGCACAATTTAAGGTGTCAATGATAGGAATATCAAAGTTGGGTTGGCAGTCAAAAAGGACTAGGACTGCCATACTGTCTACACATCCGAGTACCGTATCGCGTACTTGTAAAAGAAAGCGCCCAGGCGTATCTACTGTAACGGAACTTGATCCGGAACCGATTAATGTATTTCCTGAAAACCACTCAATTTGACCTCCGGTAGAAGCACTCCCATCGAGTTCTGCTAAGCCATCAATACAACTCATCAAAATAGTGTCTGAGGCAAGAGGGTTGGGGAAACTGGCATTTCGTCCCACAAGCACCGAATCTACATTTACGCAACTATTGCTGAGGTCCGTAACACTAAGGACAAAGGTGCCTTCACAATCTGCCGAGATACTTGGAAAATTGGCATTGCCAATTACACAAGGCCCAGTCCAGTTGAATTCCAATTGACCAGCTCCTGATCCACTACCATTTAATACGACGATATCATTCGCACAGGAAAGCTCCTGCACGGGGCCAGTATCTATTTGTGGCGCTATCGTATCTACTTGTGCACTGATGGTCGCTGCTGCCAGGCAACCACTCAACTGATCTTGCACAATGAGTTGATAACGCCCGGGAAGAAATATCTCGATACTATCACGCTCTAATGAAGAAAAAACACCATTATCTAAATCGGACCACTGGTATTGAATATCATTACCACGAGACGAATTATCAATATTTAAAATAGCTCCCTGATTCGGATCACAAGTAAGTAATCCAATCTGACCAATCGAAGCAATTAAATTCACAGTGGTATCAATAACTTCAACCGATAGACTATCAAAACAGCCATTGACACTATCTCTAAGGACTAAGCTATAGATACCTCCTTGGTTGACTGTCGGGGTTAAGGTGTTTTCACCAGATACAAAGTTTCCGTCCACTGTAGTCCAGTCGATAGCAGTATTGCTGGTGAGATTGGAGCCAGAAGCATTGAGGATAACCGTATTTTGTAAACAGGTTAAGGTATCGGGTGCTAATATGTCTATGGCAGGACCTAAGGTGTCAAAAGTAATAACTGTGAAGCTACTAGCGAAGCATCCTGTATTGGGATTGTTTACCACCAGATCAAAGGTATCTGCAAAAGCAATCGTTGGATTGAACAGAAGACTATCTCGAATGGGCCTGCCCGATCGACTAGTCCAACGATAGGTATAAGCACTATTGACTGGACTCACAATTGGATTCAAAGTGATAGAATCCACTAAACAGGTAATAGCAGTATCTGGTACCAACTGAATTTGTGGCACCAGTGTATCCTGCACAATTTCTACCGAGGCCATATCCGAACAACCATTCATGGTGTCCAAAGCGACTAAGGTATATATACCAGGAGCGTCGACCATGGGGTTGAGAATAGAGCTATCAGATATATTACCAAGACTTGTTGTAGACCATTGATATCGAATGTCTACAGGTGGACTAGATGCCATTCCGTTGAGTTGTAGCTCCGTTTCTCCACAACCTAAGGTATCATTTTGGCCCGGTAAACTTTGGGGTGCAAGGGTGTCTGCTTGAATATCAATGCTTGGGAATCTTCTAGGGCAAGATTTACCATCTTTGCTACGTACTACTTGAATAAAAATAAAGCCAGGCTCTGTGACTGTTATCGTGGAGTCGGTAGAAATCACAAAACCAAAAGGTGGAACTTCCCATCGATAGGAGAGTTCCTCAATTGGATCGTTAGCAATTACACTTAAAATACTAGCGGTGTCTACGCAATTTAAACGATTAGTCGAAACGAAAACCTCACTTGTGATTTCTAAAAGGGTGAAATCAACTACGATTATACTATCACATCCATTGCTTGAGCTAAAACGGAATTCATAAAAACCAGTAGTGTCTAAATCAACACCATTAAAGGTGAATGGCACACCTGGACAGGTACTCTCGGAAATGGTATCCCTGATTGCATCTATAGTATTTATTTCTACTTGAACGGTACTATCGCAGCCCGCTTGATTGAGCAATGAAATGGTGTATTGACCTGGATTTTTCAAAATCGAATCTCCAATCATCAGCGAATCACCACTACAAATATTCTGAAGACCTATATTATTGGTGTCTGAGGGAGCTAATATCCTAACATGGATACAAGTATCGACCATTTGACCACAAAAAAGCGGGTTCAAGCCATCCAAGTTGTCTCGCAAACTGTCTACCGAAAAGGTTGAATCGGATAAGGGGAAATCTCCACTTTGATCGATCTGATAAGATAAGCCACAGATCTCATAGCTGCCGGCGGGTAGGCCGCTCAAGTCTACATCATTAAAGTAACCGATGATGAGATCATTGGTCCCGATGACATAGGTGTAGTCATATTGGGTGCTATCTGGTAGAGAGTCAGTATGGATAATATTGGGTGCAAGAATGAGGTCAGTGGAGCCGACACAAGCCGCGATGCTATCTATATTTGAGACTCTACCCGCATCTGCAAAACAGCAGTCATAGCCTAGCGGATCACAAAAATCAATTCTTAAGTCGTTGAGTGTGGATGGAATTAATAAAAGCTGAGGATCAAAATGTACCAGCAGTTCCCAGGTGCCATTCACCGGACCCCGATTAAAATCTCGCAGACTTCCTTCAAACGGATAGTATTCGCCACTGTAGTTGCCTGGTGTGAATA
Organism: Saprospiraceae bacterium; assembly: GCA_042095835.1. Classification (GTDB taxonomy): domain Bacteria; phylum Bacteroidota; class Bacteroidia; order Chitinophagales; family Saprospiraceae; genus DATFKA01. Next base: position 18,542 of record JBELML010000003.1, on the reverse strand, counting down.
CATTAGATCGATTATCAAAAATCGCCCCAAAGGGGAAGTCTGTGCTTGGATTGGTATTTACGCTATCGTTGACGAAAGTGATATTCCAAAGGCTACCCAAAGTGCCGCCCGAAACGCCTGTTGTTTTGGGGCCGATTAGTTGTACCGTATCGCCAATTGGGGAGACTAGCCACATCTCTAAACGGCTGATTTCTGAATTGTCAAAATCAACTCGAAAACTACAGATAGCTTGATCAGTTCTACTCAGGTCATCATTGATGGCATCAAAGACTTCGAAGGAAATGACGGTGGTATCTCCAAAGGAAAAGGTCGTTGTATCCTGGAAACCACAATTCTGCGCGCTTAAACAAGCAACACAGCAAAGGAAGAAAATGGTGTATAAACTATACTTCATGGGAGACCGTACCGCTTTTGGGATGAAAAATTGAATTAGAGTAGGTTTAAAATTTTGTCTAAAGGATAAATTTTGACCATACTCTTAATACATGGTTAAATAGTTTAATTTTGTCGTGTATCGACACCTTAAAATGGGCTTAGTGTTGTTTAATGAATAAACGGGATTTAAAAAACTTAGAAGTAGGTTTAATCTTGTATTTAGCCCAACGCTTAAATGGCAGACAACCTTAAATGAATACCGTATAACCGAGTTGTTCAAAGGTATAAAATTCGTATCTGTTTTTGGTTGCTGATTTAAAACGAATAAAAACTGGTAAAATTGAATTGATGAAGAAAATATTGTTCCTTTTTTTGATGCTTAGCGCGCTCGCCATTAGTTCTTTACAAGGACAAAATGGGAGATATGAAAATGTAGCCTTAAAAGATCGCTTGTGGTATGGATTGGGTTTTACGGGGAATTATCAAGGCGGAAATTTTAGTAGAACATTTGTGATAGGCCTGGCTCCAATGATTGGTTATAAAGTGACCGATCGTTTATCTTTTGGTCCAAGGTTTAGTGGAGTAGTGTCTTTTTATCGGTCTAATTTTATTACAAACCAACCGGAGTCTGTAAATCCTGTGGATTGGAGTGTGGGCGTATTCGGACGGTATCGAATCGCCAGAGAGTTCTTTGCGCATCTGGAATATGCTTTCCAAAATGAGGCTTTTATCATTAACGATGTCAGTGGTCTAGCCATTGATCGCGAAACCAATAATGCATTATATGTGGGAGGCGGGTATTCTTCGCCGATCAATGAAGTACTCGCTTTTGAAGTGTCTATTAATCTCTATGTCAATCAGCCTTTCGATGATTTCAGGAGTCCGCTCAACTACCGATTTGGTTTAAATTGGAATTTTTAAAACAAATAAATTTAAAATAAATTGTTTTAATTAATCATATTGTTTATTTTTGTTTTAGTAATGAAGCAAATATAAACTTTATGGCATGAAAATTTCGGTATCTCCTCCTAAGAACAAGGATTTGTTTTATCATGAGGCCCAAACAGCACGAAAAGCCCGATATATTATTTCTGGCTTGCAATTGTTGAGTGGTGCCACAGCACTTATTGGTATTCGACTTTATTTCTCGGATTGGTTGAATGATATGAGTATTCCAATGCAATATTTGGTGATGGCTATAATCGCCTTTGTATTAGTTGCACCTGGTGAGATGGGTATTCGCGAGACCTGGGCTTATTTATTTCGGGCCGTTCTAAACCGGTATAATAAAGGACTCAATCTATTTTCATTGATTCTCATGGGTTTCGTGGCGCTTTTTTTGACGAGCTACTCGTTTTATCTTTCCCAACATGCGACCAAGAGTTCTATGCAAAGAGCTGCTCCCAAGGTGGTACTCACCGATACGAAAGACGTTTCGAAGTCTTTCAATCAGGAGGTCCGAAGAATCTCTAAAGATTATGAAACCCAGAAATCGGATATCAATAAAAGATACCAAGACCTCATCAATGCGGAGAATGATTACTACGATAATCTGGTGCAGGGTAATGAGGCGGAGGTCGACGGTTTACGAAAAAAAGGTTGGGCTACTGGTCAGCGGTTTACAACCAAAATCAACGCCTTAGAAACAAAGAATAGAAACTTGGAGACCAAAAGGTCTGAAAATATCAAGTTGCTCAAAGAGAAGCAAAACGCTGAGTTATCCTCGGTAGAATCTTGGCGCAGAAGTGCAGAGTCGGAAGCTAAAGAAGAAAAGCAAGCAACAAAGTCTGATATTAAAAACCGCAATCAAGAGATTGTCGACGAGAATAAGGCATTTGCGGCTATGTTCAGTACACTGATTGCTCGTTTCGCTGCTTGGTCAGTGATATTGGTCATCTTGTTTACAGGATACCTAGAAATCTTTTATTACAAAACAGGAATAAAACGTGTCGTCAAATTTAAGTCGACCGACTTTCAGTCACCAGTTTTATTGGAGCTTTTGGTTTTTCCATACGTATACGCTAGTAGATACTTAACGAATTTTGTGCGGCAGCGGTACTCCAAATTACCTGATATTGTCCCAGCTCCAGGCACAGAGAATCTAATGGAGGATCAGCAACAAACTTCTACAGATTCTGGTTATTCCTTTGAGGAAAGGCAGCAAAAAAGGGCTAAGAAAAACCAACAAAAAGCACAACGATCAGCAAAGCAAAAGGAGAAGAAAAGCAGCGATGAGAAAAACGAAAATACCTGGTTTCGTAATAGCACGGTTTCAGATCAAGAATCTAAGAAAGAACCCGCAAGGACCTCTTTTCAAGCAGCAGCAGACCCTCCTCCTAAAGCTAAAGCTTTGCCCTCCTTTTTTACTAAAGAAGAGGTGCTAGATGATGAGGATATTTTGGCAGCCGATCAGTTCGATTTTCATCAAAAAGACCAAGAACCTGAAGCGAATGATGCTTCTGAACTATCAGATAGTCTAGCAGAAATATTTAAAAGGAGTCGGGAAAATTTTAGCCAAGAGGCAGATCGGACTAGCCTCGACGACCTCGACTTTGGTCAAGAAATTGACTACAATGCTACCATCAAACACGTTGATCGCCGATCTGGTCACGTAGAATATTTCTCCATGGATGATCTAGATAGTAAAATCGGAGATATCTCCAGTAAAATGGATGATGCATCTGAAATGTACCAAGATACTGGAGACCCTATCTACCTAGCATCCATAGAGGAATACCGTAAGTCAATGGAGTATTGGCAAACGCGTAGGGTAGAGCTGCATCAGCGGATGCATAGCCAAGCTAGTTTCTAGGGTTTCACCTGCTCTATCCCAATAGCCAGCTTATGTTTTGCTTTTATGGTATCTAGGTTTTTTAGGGCTTCTTGATAGTCCGCACTTGCTTTGTCCAAACGGGCTCGTAGGACTTCATAGACAGCCATTTGCTGATCGGTAGGAGGAAAATCAATTCCACTACCATTGACATCACTAGCTAAAGCACTTAGGCGTCCATATAATTTCATTGGATTACGAAAAGAGTCTTCTCGCGCTCCAGTGAGATTGATATCATACAATTGATCTGCGACCGCGTTTAAATCTGTCAACAAAGTCTGAGCCGCTACTTGAGCCTTAGGTTTTAGGTCTGCCATCTGGTCTTGTATTTGTTTTCGAATGATCTCTGATTCGTTGATCATTTCTACAGTTTGATTGATGGCATCATATAACTTTAATGCAAAACTGGTCTGCTTGCGTATGCTCTCAATACTACCTTCAGAATGAGGGTCTTTTAGGACTTCTACGGTCTCTGTTTGTTCATAGTCACCCGCTTTTAAATGAACTTTATACAATCCCGGCGTTACTTTTGGTCCTACTTTATTACCAGCATTCAAATCTAAATCCCAGGTGTAGAGTACACGCCAACCTTGGTCGTTGAATTCTTCCTTCACCCAATCTTTTTCTTCAGGAACGGTTCTCAATTTTGGAACTAAGGGCCTATTATAGCGTAAATCCCAATGCATTCGATGCAGTCCAGCTTTATTCATACCTTTCATAGTACGGACGATGTTTCCTTCTAAATCGGTGACTTTTACTTGGATGTTTTCGAGCGAATCCTTTAAGTAATAATCAATCGCTGCACCATAGGCTGGGTTTCGGCCAAAAGCTAGATCTTGTCCTGCTGTATGCATCCCTTCTTTGGTGTTGAACCGATAAGTTGGATGGATACTAAAGAGATGCTGCTCTTTTTGTGCATTCATTTTTGCAGCCTCACGGATTGGTGTAATATTATCTAGAATATAAAAACCGCGACCGTAAGTAGCCACTACTAAATCATCGAAATGATCTTGGATTTCCAACCAGTATACTGGTGCTGGCGGCATATTATTGCGAAGTGGTACCCAAGATTGGCCATTGTCAGGAGAAACATAGACACTGTTGTCGGTTCCTGCAAATAGTAATCCTGGTAATTTCGGGTCTTCTTTCACTACGTGTACAAAGCTATGTACGCTTTTGGGCATCCCATCACTAATTTTAGTCCAGGTCTTTCCGTAATCTGTAGTTTGGTAAATATATGGATCAAAATCGCCCATCTGGTGCATGTCTAATGCTAGATAAGCTGTACCCGCATCAAATTTGGATGGCTCAATACAAGAAATAGTACCCCATTCAGGCATATCTGGGATGTTCGCCGTGATATTTTCCCAATTTTTGCCATAATCCTTGGTGATAGAAACTTGTCCATCATTGCTGCCTACCCAAATTAAGCCAGGATCAAGCGGAGATTCTTCAATAGCAAATAAAACAGAGCCATCGTAAGTCATTAAATTATCGATAGCTACACCTCCAGAACTTTGTTGATGAGATTTTAAATTCAAGGTCAAATCGGGACTGATGGTCTGCCAGCTCTGGCCACCATCATCAGATTTATGGACATACTGACTCCCTACATAAACTCGATGAGGTACATTTGGGGAGAAACTCATTGGAAAATTCCAGTGCCAGCGGTATTTTAGGTCAGCTGGTTTCCAACCATAAGCTGCTTCTGGCCAAACTCTTACTTCACGAGCATATCCAGTACGCAAGTCAAAGCGCTCCAAACCGCCATCATAGCAGCCAGACCAAATAATGTTGTTGTCAATAGGATCAGGTTGTGCAAAACCACATTCGCAGCCACCAACTCGACGCCACATTTCTAAAGGTATGCCATAAGCTTGACTATTGCTGGGGCCTCGATAAGAGTAGCCATCCTGTCTATTGCCATATACGTGATAGGGAACTTGATTATCTACCGCGACATGATACATCTGAGCGATCGGTAATTTGATGTTCTGGGTAGATTTTCCTCTATCTAAGGTGACACTAGCACAACCGTCATGGGCTACCATGATTCTATTGGCATCGCTGGGGTCAATCCAAATATCGTGTGTATCTCCACCTAGCCTAGGAGGTCTTTTAACTAAGGTTTTCCCTGCATCAATAGATTTGGAGAAGCGAACACCTAGGAAGTAAAGTTCATCGGCATTGTCAGGGGCCACCGCAATACGCGTATAGTAAGATGCTCGCTCAGCCATGGTATGGTTGCGCGACATGAGCGTCCAGCTTTCTCCATTATCCTCAGATCGATAAAGGGCGGGACTTTCAATTTCAAAAAGAGCATAAACCACATTAGGCTGAGAGTGGCAAAGTGCCACCGCATTCTTACCTACAGGACGCTCTTGTCCACCGGGTAGACCCTTAGTTGTTAACGGTGCCCAGGTGTCACCGCCATCCATAGAGCGGTATATACCTCCTCCAGGACCGCCTGAAGTCAAGCCCCAAGTATTGATATGAATAGACCACATACCGGCGTATAGAATATCAGGATTTTGGGGGTTGATGGTGATATCAGCTGCGCCAGTACCTTCATCTACAAATAAGACTTTTTCCCAGTTTTTACCTCCATCTTTGGTTCGATAGACGCCTTTATCCTGCTGAGGGCCATAAGTATGTCCCAAGGCTGCCACATAAACAATGTCTGGATTGCTGGGATGAATGACTATCCTGCCGATCCTGCCTGTCTTTTCTAAACCCATTTTGGTCCAAGTCTTTCCTGCGTCATCAGACTTATAAATACCGTCGCCCATGGCATGTGCTGGACGAATCACAAAGGTCTCACCCGTACCTGCCCAAACCTGATCAGTATTTGTCGGTGCTATAGCTAAAGCACTCACCGAAGAAGCTGATTGATCATCAAAAATAGATTTCCAGCTTATTCCACCATTGATAGTTTTCCATAATCCTCCAGAAGCTGCGCCGATATAATTGGTGTTGGGATCACCAGGGACACCCGCAATCGAAATCGCTCGATTACCATCTGGTCCTATGAAACGGTACTGGAGATTATCAAATAAACCCTCCGAAAAGTCTTGGGCGGTACTCTGGTTGATTAGGGCTACAATACTTAAACAAAAGGTGAGAAAGAGTGGCTTTAAAAGTTTGGTAAAAGGCATTCGGCAACATTTTTTTTGAAACAAGTGCTGTAAAATACTTTTAATATCTGAATTGATAAGCGTCCACTTTTAACTTTTTTTAACGCACTAGACTTTACATTATCTAGCATTTTTATTGATCTTCACTTCTGTAAAGTAAAGTAGTAGTTGATTTTTTGTTTGAAACTTGAAACATCATGCTGCTTTTTGGCTCGATAAAAATGCTTCCTTATGAGAAATTACTTCCTTTTACTCCTTGCTATTGTATTACTTGCTGCTTGTCAGGTAGAGCAAAAAGAAAAGCCACTCTACCTCACTTATCAGACCTTTGATGAAATCGAACCGATTTTTAATCGTCAATCTGATACTACCTATATTATTAATTTCTGGGCGACTTGGTGTAAACCTTGTATCGAGGAGTTACCCTATTTCGAGGATATCCAAAAGAATTTTGCGGACGATAAAGTGAAGGTCATCCTTGTGAGTTTAGATTTTGAAAAGGATGTTGAGACGCGCTTGGTTCCTTTTCTGGAAGAACGCCAACTCCAATCGGATGTAGCCCTATTACTTGATGGAAAATACAACGACTGGATAGACAAAGTAGAAGAGTCTTGGGATGGTGCCATCCCTGTTACGCTTCTGTACAATAAAGAGAATAAGCGCTTTCATGGTAAACAATTGGCCAATTACGATCAATTGGAGGCCATGTTGGAATCGCTTTAATTCTAAACTTCTTCGCTCTTATTATTATTTAATTCAATAGAGATCGATTCTTGTTTAATTACCCGTTCGTTTTTACGAATTCAAAAATTGTTATTATGCAAAAACTATTAAGTTTAATGGTGCTTGGTTTGGGCACTTTCCTAATGCTTGCCTTTACAAACCCAATGGTCGAAGGTTTGTCTGTTGGTGACACTGCACCTGATTTTAATCTGAAAAGTATTTCTGGGGAGATGGTGTCTTTGGAGACCACCGCTGCCGCCTATGCCGAAAAAGGGATTGAGGTCAAAGGCTTTATCGTAACTTTTACTTGTAATACTTGCCCTTATGCAGTGATGTATGAGGATCGCTTACAGGCTTTACATGCCGAAATGGCGCCACAAGGTTGGCCCGTGGTGGCCATTCAGCCGAATGATATAGAAATCAAACCAGAAGATGATCTACCGGCAATGGAGCAAAGAGCAAAGGATAAAGGCTTTACCTTTGACTACTTACTCGATGCTCAGCAGGAGGTTTATCCTGCCTACGGTGCAAGCCGAACGCCACATGTTTTTCTTTTAAATAAAGAACTAAAGGTGGAATATATCGGTGCTATTGACGATAACCCAAGAGATGCAGCAGCAGTGGGTGATCGATTTGTAGTGAATGCGATCAAGAAGATTGAGGCTGGTGATAAGCCTGATCCAGATTTCACTAGAGCCATTGGTTGTGGTATTAAGTCTAAATAGGGCTTTTCTTAGGAAGCGACTACAAAAAAACGGCAGGCGAATTTCGCCTGCCGTTTTTTTGTAGGACAATCTATTACGCTGCTTAGATGACACGAATTGCTCTCACAAAGTAGGTCAATACAAAAGGTAGAGCTACCCAGAACCATTCATCGGCAAACATAAAAAAGAGAATCATTATTACTAGAGAGACTAGGAAAATGATCCAGTCCATGCGAGTTGAAGTATTTGCTGTATCCATTTGTTTTAAGTTTGTGCACAAATTTAGGTACTTAGCGGAACTTATACCTAATTCAAAAGCAATTCTTTTCTGGTATTGACAAGAATCCTATAAGATTTGTTTTCAAAAGGCATTGACTGAAGGCAAAACTAGAGCAGGAATATTCTTTTCCTTGAATATCTTATTGAATTCAGTGACATCACTTTCCAAAATGCCCTTGATGGTAGATTTATGAGTCTCCCATTCAATTTTCAAGTCAACAAGTCTTTTTTGAATTCCCTCAGTGATGATCGGAAAGGTTTTATCAAGCCTCTGCTTCAGGTCTAAAAAGTCTGCATTGATCTTTCCAGGGAAGTTGATAAAGTCTTGGGTACTCTGCCATTTGTTTTGCACGATCTTTGCTTTCCAGGTTTCAATTTTGCTTATGGCTGTGGTCCCTTTTTCCACTAAATCTTTATGCTCTTCAGATTTTTCCAGGAAATCCACTAAGATGCTGATTTGGTTTTGTACAACTTGTACTTTGTTGACTGCATCGTGGATGTCCCGAAGTTGCCCTTCAATTTCTGCTAATAAGGCGGCTTGTTGCTGATAATCTTTCCATTCTAGAGCTAAGCGAGGATCAGGCTTAATCACCACCTGCTGTTCAGAGAAATCTTCACCATTACTTAACTTGATCGTGTAGACTCCGGGAGGAACAATACTACCTCTATAATCGCCAGTGGTCTGCTGACCAATAATCCCAGGTAGAGAAGTGCCTCTAAGATTCCAATAGAAGCGATTGACACCTCTTAATTTAGGTAACAGGGGGCCAAATTCGAAGGACTTCTGCTGGAGGCTATCTTCTTCACTTCTATAGTGCCTTACGAGTTGATCTTTCTCATTATAAATCGACAAAATTAATGGCGCATCAATATTGGATTCAGGAAGATGATAGTCTAATGAAATACCACATGAAGGATTTTCTCCCAAGTAAGTATCAGAGAATTGGGGCTCCTCGCTGTGATGACGTATACCAAGGGAGGGCTTAAATAAATGTAATTTTTCTTCCTCAATGATGCCTCCACTTTGCTGGATAGGAGCAATATTGTCAAGAATCCATATTCCTCTCCCTGCTGTAGCAACGATTAAGTCCTGATTTTTGATAAGGACATCCGTAATACTACAAATCGGTAGGTCAAGCTGAAAGGGATGCCAATTTGTACCTTGATTAAATGAAATGTAGAGGCCATTTTCTGTACCTAAATATAAAATAGCTGGATTGGCAGGATCTTGTCGGAGTACCCTTGCAAAGTTCTCCTGAGAAAGCCCTTTAGTGATTTTCTCCCAATGATTTCCATAATCACTTGTCTTGTATACATAAGACTGGAAATCATTGAATTTGTACCTGTATGCCACGATGAACGCCGTACCTGCTTGATGCGGAGATACTTCCACTACATTGATATAGGCTTCTGGTAAAGAAGGTGGAGTGATGTTGTCCCAGGTTTTGCCTGCATCGTGGGTCAAGTGCAGAAGGCCATCGTCTGTACCCACCCATATTTCATTTTTGTTAAACTTGGAACAGGAAATATAGGAGATCGTATTATACACTTCAGCACCCGCGCCTTCGTTGGTGAAGGGATAGCCACCAAGTCCCTGTTTGTTGCGGTCATCTCTCGTGAGATCTGGGCTGATTTCCTGCCAGGAAAGACCATTGTCTCTTGATTTTAGGAGATGATTGGCTCCATGATAAATAAGATCTGCTTCCAGTGGATTGTGTAGCATGGGAGCATTCCAATTGAAACGATATTTATGGTCGACAGCTTGTTTACCCAAATTGGAAATAGGGTAGGCCATGATATCGTGTAAAGCACCTGTTTGTTGATCGAACATACCAATATTGCCAAGGTAGTTGGTGCCAAAAATATACCGGTCATTAGCTGGATGTGGACTAATAAAACCACTTTCTCCAAAGTTGATCACGCTCAAGTCATTGGGACCGATCCCTTGTTTAAAAGTTCGGCTAGGAATCTTAAAACTGGTGTTGTCTTGTTGAGCTGCGTATAAATTATAAGGTTCTTGATTGTCGGCTGCTATTCGATAGAGCTGAGCGGTAGATTGGTTGATTTGTGTCGACCAGGAAAGGCCACCATTAAAAGTGATGGTTGCTCCTCCATCATTAGCCAAAATCATATTCTTTGGATTGTCTGGATTGATCCATAAGTCGTGTTGATCGGTATGCGGATTATCAATAGAGACAAAACTGTTTCCTCCATCAGCAGAATACAGTAGCGGCGCATTGAGCACATAAAAAGCTTGTTCATTGTGAGGAGAAGCTACTATTTTGGAGTAATACCAAGCTCTGCCGGTAGTTCTAGGATCATTTGAAAGGTAGGTCCAGCTATCTCCGCCATCTTCTGATTGGTAGACACCGCCTTGCTTGGCTTCAATATTGGCATAAATGACATTGGGATTGGCTGGAGAATAAGCAACACCAGCTTTACCTATTTCTGTAGGTAGGCCGCTGCTCAGTTTCTCCCAATTATTACCACCGTCAGTTGATCGATAGATGCCCGACCCTGGGCCGCCACTACGGATAGACCAAGCTGTTCTTTGGTGATCCCAGAGTGTAGCAATCATAATCCTGGGGTTTTCAGGATTGATACTTAAATCTGCTGCTCCACTCGTCTCATTAGCATAAAGGACATGTGTCCAATTTTGACCACCATCTTCTGATTTGAATACGCCGCGATGCCTACTTTTACCAAAAGTGGCTCCTTGAGCGGCCACCCAGAGGTGCTCAGGATGGCGAGGATCGACCAGGATTTTGGAAATATGTTGAGTTTTTGCAAGGCCAATATGGGTCCAACTCTGGCCACCATCATCAGATCTGTAAAGGCCATCTCCAGGAGAGGACATCACACCGCGTACGGCATGCTCTCCTGTACCGACATAAATAATGTTTGGATTAGAGGGCGCAATAGCAATAGCACCAATAGATGAGCTTTGGAAGTAACCATCTGAAATGTTGATCCAACTGATGCCGGCGTCTGCTGTCTTCCAGACACCACCACCGACAGTGCCCATAAAATAAGTGAGTGGATCACCTGGGATACCGCTTACGCAGTTGGAGCGGCCACCTCGGAAGGGGCCAATATTGCGCCAATGCATAGCATGGAAGATCCCTTCATTGAAGAGGAAGTCTTCTTGGTTTTGATCATTGTTTTGGGGCTGCGCGACTAGATCATTTTGGAAACTAGTCACTAGGCATCCTACTAGAACCAAGCCTAGCAGCCACAGTAGTTTTCTCATAATTTGCCAATTTCTAGTCCCCATTTTATGAGGACCCACATAAGCTCAATAGTTTTCTCTCTTGGGTGTAATAAATTTTTGTGAATAAAACCTAGGAACGTAAGCTGCTTACATTGCATAGATTTTTTACGCTACACGCCTTATTTTTCAATGAAGTTATGTGGGAGGTTATCCTAAAGGATGTAATTATACCTATATACCAGTAGAAAAAAGGTCAGTTTACAATCTAACCAACGCGGAGGGAAACGTTATGCCAAATTTAAGGTTTTAATCTGTAATTGTCTAAGGTCTTGACGAATATAATTTATGCTAATATTTAATCTATAAAAGGCTGTAAAACCCCTCTTTCTGCTAGTCATTACACCTATTAGAGTCACTTTTACTAAAAATGTAATGGGAATGGCTTCATCGCTTTAAGCTTAGACGATGATCTTAGGCTAGGTGCCTAGATACTGTAGTAGCTAGATTTTAAATAAAAGGTGCTTGATAGCCGTTGTAAATAAAGATATATACAGATTAGAATCCCTCATCGATTTTTTTGGGAAATTGAAAGAGTATTTCTTTATTTAAGATCAAATTCATACAAAGTCCGAAATAACCAAATAACCTAATTTTAAAGAGAAGTATAGGGTCTCCTATACTGTTTTTTTAACGATTTTAGTGTGTTTAATGATCGGACCAGGCATTCGCCTGGTCTATTCTTCTTCTAGGAGAGGTAGTGATGCCGATCCACTTGCTGATTGCTCACCTTTTGTGGGTTCAAAGCGATTTTTGACACCTGCCCAAATGTCCATATTGTCCATCAGTCGCGTAATGACAATCCCCAAAATAGGGTAGATCGCCACATGAAAATCTTGTGGAGGGAATACGGAGATCACTAAATTGTTGAAGGCCATGATAAGGATCAACCACTTAATAGATTGCAGCCAAGGTTTGGGATAAAAGAAATGGATAATGGCAAAAACATAAAGTGGGTTGGCCCACAGCATATTATAGTTTTTCCAAGTCGTAAAATGGTCTGTTCCTAAGCGCATGAACAGCAAAAATAAACCACAAAAACCCAGAATACTGTACATCCCTAAATCGAAACGCTTTTTTAATTTCTCAGATCCACGAAAGGTCAAAAGAAGGGTCAGTAGGAATAGTATGCCGAAGACATTAAAAGGCGTCAAGAAGCTTTTGGAACCCACCTCAATACTATGCTCTACTAAAGTGACCGGAGGACTTAACAATGGCTTGCCTTTATAAGTGGCCATACCTATATTTTTGGACAGGTAATCAGGCAAGAACATTTCCTCCCTAAAGCCCGCTCTAAGGTCTGCCGGGCTTCCTAAAATAAAATCAATTCCAAAGTCATTCCAGGGAGTCATCTCTATTTTTTCATCCAATAATTGCCTAAAGGATTTTTTTTCAGGCAGCACATTACCGGGATAATGGAACCGTATATCCAGCACATCCTCGAAAAGATCACGAATTCGGGTGGCGCAGTTATCATAGAAAAAATGATAGAGATAAAATCGATTTTCTTCTTTATAATTCTCCAAGATAAAATCATAAACGCGATTGGCTTCCTCGGGAGTGATGTTGAAAACTTGCTCTTTCACACCTCTACCAATTTGTTGGTAATAGCGTAGCTCCAATCGGGTAGGCGTATCGGCTAGCATGTAGGGTAAAGTGCCGCTTACAAATTTGCCATAGAAGTTGGGCGTATCAAAGCTATAGGTGCCGTAGTTATAGCATACATCAATCCCGTTTACAGGATCATGGACTCGGATCGCGGTATGTCCAAATTGATTATACAGTTCTTGGGTAGGGCCCATCGTCAGTAAGCTAATCTTAGCCTGATCTGATAATTGTTGACTAAGGGTAGGTGTACTGATCAGTAATAATAGTAGCGTACAAGTAATGATGATCTGCTTCATAGCTTTACAATCCTATATCCTCAAATTTGAATAAACGCTTCAGATGAAGCCCTTTTTTATAAAAATCTTTAATCCCAGGTGCTTTGATGAACTTATCATGTTGGTAAAAGATCATGTAATAATTGGCACCTTCCAAAGACCAGTTTTTATTGATTGTGAAAAAATGTAAGATTTGATCATTCATGGTCGCCCGTGTATAATCCTCATCTTCACTTTGTAATTCATACTGTTTAGAAAACTCTGGATAATCCACAAAGTCTATATCGCTGGTCAGTTTTAACAATTCTCCGACCTTGTGAAAAAAGGACTCAGGTTTCATCCAAAAAGAAGGTAAGGCTAGCTTTTTGGACTGAACGAAGAAAACCGTCTGTTTATACCGTTTGTGGGAGTTGCCTGCGTGGATGGTGTATTTGTAATCAAAGATATACAGCCTATACTCCAACATAGGATGCTCTTCGAATAGAACATTGGAGATACGCTTTCGAGTACCCTTCCTAAATAATTTGAAACCCTTTAAATAGGGAAGGATATTATGATCATCTTTTTCATGAAAAGATAATGAAAGATCGTAAGCTACCTGCTTCAAGGTCTCCTTCCTGGATGAAGCCATAATATAGATATTGAAGCTGTTTAAAATTTCCTTGTTGGGCTATCAAAATACTGTTTTCTCGCCTGCAACAGAAAACCTTAGACAACTTCATTGAATAAATTGCATTCAATGGGAAGGTACGAAATCTTAGTAAATAACAACCAAGGAACCACAAGGAACCTGTGAGGGAATAGGAATTGAGATTCCTTGTGGTGCTAGTTTTGATTTATGAAACTGCGTGTGTTTGGATCAAATGAGACATATCTCTGATGGTCTCAATCTGAGCTACTTCCTCAAGACTCAAAACAACATTGAAGTTTCTTTCAAGTTGAGCGATGACCAAATCTTTGTCTAGTGTATCAAGGTAGAGGTCTTCGGTAAGGTCGGTATAAGGGTTGAGCATCGTAGCTGGAATATTGAGCTCCCATGCCACAGCTTCGATCACACGATCTTCGGTGCTGGTTTGAAAAGTTGTATTAGAGACCACGTTGTTGAGTATTTGTTGTCATAGCTCCTGAGCAGGTAGTTCTTGTGTTTTCAGTCGGATTAATGCCCAGAGGTTTTGCAAGACGTATTAATAATAGCTTTAAAATCCACCTGAAAAACGTTGTCGCTTGGTAATAGGTTGCCTTGGCCTTTCAATTTTTTGTCTAAAATGGCGCGCAACTAGCGATTTTTCGCTAGATCGATGACTTCGCCGTATCAAATCCACTTTCTAACAGACTAAGTTAGGATAGCCCTTTACCAGTAGATCGGGTGAAAAATAAGCTGCCCTTTTGTATTCCACTCCAAGGTGGGAGCAGGTATTTTAATCCATCGGATAACGGAGAAGACGGTTTTTAGGAAAGGACTTTTGGTACGTATACGGCCAGTATCAATATCCAGAGAAAGATAATATTGTTTATACCGCTCGATGTCTAAAAGCGGAAGACGATCACCACTCGGGGCGGTCCAGACATTGCCATAGGCACCATATATACCATCAGCGCCTATTCCAAGAGATACACCGAGCCAAGCAGGTACCCAAGTTTGTTCTTTTTGTTGCGGAGATAAAAAGGAATAAGGCGTGACAGTAGCCCAAATGGTCATTCCATTATAATCCTTTAAAAAGGCTTCGGCATAATTAGAGCCAAATAAATCAAAGGCGGCCTCGCGTGGACTGGCTGTAAACCCATTGCTAGGATTAGTGATCGGACTACTCGAGTAGTTGGGACGAGTGTTGGATACTTTTAAAAGGATACGCTGCTCCTGCCATAATAATTCTTGACTCACAAAAAGCCCTACACCACCAGTGTTGAATGCAAAATCATAAACGGAAAATCCCCAGCGCTCTGAGAAACCGTCCATTACCTCTACCGTTGTTTGTAATAAAGTACCTACTCCAGCTCCTATCCATACCGCAGACTTTTGCTCGAAGCCCACCCATCGCGCTCCTTTGTAAGCCAGAAAACTCTCGGTATAGGCGGTCATAGCGTGGCCCCATTTATCCATGTTTTCCCATTCACCCCAATCATCGAAGAACTGAAAGTTGGATCTGGGGTACTGTTTATACCAGATTTCGTATAAGCCAATAGACGCGGCAGTGTAGGCCAAACCTCCTCCCCCTGCGACCAACCATAATCGTGATTTGTTGATGGTGTCAGACGGTATCCAAAAGTTACTACTCTGTCCAGATAAGGATAGCCCTCCTAAATAAATGAAGGCTAAAAACAGAATGATTTTCCGGGATGATCGAGAAATGTAAATATTCATTTTTTGGGATTGTGCGGATGCTGAAACGAAACTAATTGAAATAGCTAATAAAAACCAAGTATTTTCTTAATTTAAATACCGCAAAGAGATTCGTCAATCCCCGACTATTATGGATAAAACTACGCTTATCCTTGTGCTTATTTGCTTTTCTTTTTACAGCTATTCTCAGAACTTGATCAATAATCACAGTTTTGAAGATTTTGAATGCCTAGAAAGTCCCATCAATGCCTTTGTAGAAAATAAAGGTTGGTATGTCACAGGAGCTGACGCTTATTGGATGCATACCGCTTGCCCGCCAGACCCCAACTTGGCTCCCTACATTGTAGCTATGGACACCGATTTGGTTCCCTACGCTGGTAACGGATATATTTCATTTGAAGGCACTTTGCGGGCCAATGGTTTTTATACCACCGAGGGTATTGCTCAAGAACTCAACCAAACACTGAAAGCGGATCATTATTATTTCTTTGAAATGGGTTTTTACAACTTTGATACTTCCCATTTTGCATTGATGCCTTGGCGCGATTGCGATCCTTTCCCCAAGCATTATATGGAGATTCGCTTTGCAAATAGGCGTATTGAAGGGGGCTATTCTTCTGATTTGACCTATTCGCCACCCTTACTCACGGAATTATTCTATGAAGGGGAGATCTTATTGAGTACTAAAGCAATTGTCGATGATCCTTTGTTCAGGAATGAGCGTTGGCGAACCTATTGGGATTGCTTTCAAGCGAAAGGTGGAGAGCAGCATATCTCCATCATGGGGAATAACTATCAAACCCAAATGGAAAATCGCTGCCTCAATGCAACTGATAATGCATTTAGATATGCTTTTGGCCATGCCCTGGACGAGGTGCAACTTATTGAGATTCCAAATGAAATAGATACCCTCATTGAACTATGCCAAGAAGAAGTCACCGTCGATCTTGTACAATTTATTGATTTGCCTATCAGAAAAAGGGCAAATTTCTTCTGGAATGACCAAGCAGGTACCTCTGTTCGCAATATTTCTGCAACTGGCACCTATTTTGGGACTATGGAATTGCCTTGTGTCGATGTACCTATAAGGATAAGAGTAGATAAGGAGGTCTGCGCTACAAAAGTATATGTACCTAATGCTTTTTCTCCGAATCTTGATGGCCTCAATGATGTATTGCTGCCCTACGTAGAAGCTCAATTACCACTAAGCAATTTTACTTTTAAGGTTTTCAATCGCTGGGGTGCTTTAGTTTTTCAAACCAATGATCCCTCAATAGGTTGGGATGGTTATGTGAAGACTCAGGCTGCTGTTCCAGGTCTCTATCTATGGCAAATGCAATATGAGCTCGGAGATGAGGAAGGTTTACAAAAGTCGGAACAACATTCTGGCGAAGTACTGTTGATGCGTTAGTGATAAGTTATTGATCTCCTGAAATATAAAGCTAAAAACATATGCGATTTTTAAAATTCCTTATTATTCTTATTTCGATCCTGCCGACAAGCTGCACTACGACAGTTGACACTAGCGACAAAGGGCCCAATATTGTTTTGATTATGGCGGACGATATCGGTTTCTCTGATATTGGCCCTTATGGGAGCGAGATTGAGACGCCACATCTTGATTTTTTAGCTGAAAAAGGACTTCGTTTTCAGACTTTTTATAATATGGCCAAATGCAATCCTACTCGTTCAGCTATGCTTACGGGTTTGTATAATGGGGGCGATGGAGCAGTCCATTTAGCGCACCTTACCAAGCAGGCGGGCTACTTCAATGTCATGAGTGGGAAGGAGCACTTTGATGCTTGGGTGCCCGACTATTGCCGGGCGGAAAATGTTTTTGACCATTCCTTCTACTTTTGGGCTACGACCGAATACTTCCTTCCTCCATCGGGTCAATTCGAACGCCCATTTTACCTGGAAGGCAAAGAAATTGATCCCTCCCAGATTGAATATGAGCAAGCGCCAATGTATAAAACAGATTTCATTACGGACTATGCGCTGCGCTGGATGGACGAAGCCTTTGAGAAAGATGATCCACTGTTTTTATACTTACCCTACCACGCGGCTCATTATCCATTACAGGCGCGGCCAGAGGATATTGCGAAATACAGAGGCCAGTATTTAAAAGGATGGGATCAGCTGAGAGCGGAGCGATTCGATCGTATGCAATCTCTTGGTGTATTGCCTGCTAATACCCAATTGAGTCCAGCAGAAAAGAGCTTAAATAAATTAAGAGGGCCTTTGATTCCAGAATATGTCGACTATTATCCTTGGGAAGGTTTATCTGATGGTAAAAAGGATAGCCTGGATTTGGAGATGGCCGTTTACGCTGCAATTATTGACCGCATGGATCAAAATATTGGTCGCGTTTTGCAAAAACTAGAAAAGCAAGGAGAGCTAGAAAATACCTTGATTATGTTTTTAGTGGATAATGGAGCCTGTCCTTTCTATTCGAACAAGTCGGATGTTTTACCTGGTCCTGCCGATTCCTATTGGTGTCAGCGTGCGGCTTGGGCGAATCTGGGCAATACGCCTTTTCGTCAGTACAAGCAATGTGGTCACGAGGGTGGTTCCCATACGCCATTTATTGCTTATTGGCCTGAGAAAATTGCTGCTAATACAATTACGGACCAAGTGGGGCATGTGGTAGACCTCTTACCTACTTTTTTGGATGTATTAGAAATAGACTATCCAGATAGTATTGCTGGTGTGCCTAGTCTGCCGGTTCATGGTCGGTCCTTGATGCCCATTTTTAAGGGCGAGCAACGCGTAGAGCCACCCTACTTTATTTCTGGTTTGGATAAATTCAGGATGTTCCGGAGTGGAGATTATAAAATTGTGCGGCTGAATGGAGGACCGTGGGAGCTTTATAATATCAAAGAAGACCCTTCGGAGTTAGAGAATCTCGCATCCTCTAATCCCGAAAGGTTGGCAGAAGTAGTAAAAGACTTCGAGGTAATGGCGCCCGAATTAAATCAACAAGTTTCTGCTTTAAAGAAGTAAAT
>JBELML010000002.1:104327-110878 GCA_042095835.1 Saprospiraceae bacterium | reverse complement strand
CGTAGTACTTGGATTAAAAGATTCCATCAAAATCGATAAGTTATTATTGGAGTGTTACTAAACTAGAAAAATAAAAATCGGAAAGTATGAAAACCATCAATTGGATTCCATTATTAATCATCGCTTTGATTATCGCTTCCTTTCCTGTGGATGCACAGACTAATGATCAAAGTAAATTTCAAGAAGCACATTTTGATGCCATGCAGTGGCGTTTAGTAGGTCCCTTTCGAGGAGGAAGGGCCGGTACGATTGTCGGTGTAGAGGATCAACCACAATTGTATTACATGGGTACCGCAGGAGGTGGTGTTTGGAAAACCCAAGACGCAGGTAATAGTTGGACTTGTATTTCAGATGGCTTCTTCGGAGGCTCGATTGGTGCGGTGGCCGTAGCAGAAAGCGACCCCAATGTCATCTACGTCGGAGAGGGAGAGCAAACGCTACGTGGCAATGTCTCTTCTGGGCATGGAATGTGGAAATCTACCGACGCAGGCAAAACCTGGAAATTTATTGGTCTGGATGATTCTGAACATATTGGTCGTATCAGGGTGCATCCTACTAATCCTGACCTAGTTTATGTAGCGGCCATCGGGAATCTCTGGAAGCCCAACGATATGCGTGGGATTTATCGGAGTAAAGATGGAGGTGAAAACTGGGAGCGCATCCTTTTCGAAAGTGATAAAGCGGGTGCTGTAGACATTATCCTAGACCCGAATAACCCTCGAATAATTTATGCTTCTACCTGGGAAATGAAACGCAACGGCTACCGAATGGATAGTGGCGGCCCTGGCTCTAAATTATGGAAGAGTACCGATTCAGGAGAAACTTGGACAGATATTACTAGAAATCCAGGACTGCCCGATGGCGTCAACGGAATTATAGGTGTCACGGTCTCTCCACAAAATTCGGAGCGCCTGTGGACAATTATCGAAAATCAGAATGGGGGCGTCTTTCGCAGTGATGATGGTGGGGCCACTTGGCGCAAAACCAGTACCAATCGCAACCTCCGTCAAAGAGCCTGGTACTATTCCAGAATTTATGCAGATCCTCAGAATGAAGATTTGGTTTACGTCTGTAACGTAGGTTTTTGGGTGTCAAAAGATGGAGGGAACAACTTTAGTTCTATCTCTACACCACATAGTGATCACCACGACCTCTGGATTAATCCTAGTAATAATCAACTGCTTGCACTAGCGGATGATGGTGGTGGTCAGATTAGTACGGATCAAGGTGCCAACTGGACGACCTACCACAATCAGCCAACTTCTCAATTTTATCGCGTCACCACTGATAATCACTTCCCTTTCAGAATTTACGGCGCACAACAAGACAATAGTAGTATCCGGATCAACCATCGCGGTAAAGGATCAGCGATTACGGAAAGAGATTGGGAGCCTTCAGCTGGTGGAGAAAGTGCACATCTAGCGCCTGACCCTAATAACCCAGACATTGTCTACGGGGGGACCTATAAAGGCTATATGATGCGCTTGGATCATAGTACCGGACAACTCCGCAGTACTAATGTGTGGCCAGATAATCCCGCAGGGAGTGGGGCAGAGGTCATGAAGTACCGATTCAATTGGAACTACCCGATTTCCTTCAGCCCACACGATCCTAATAAATTGTACGCAGGTTCCAATTATTTGCACGTGAGTTATAATGGTGGACAATCGTGGGAGGTCATCAGTCCTGATCTGTCTAGAAACGATGCCGAGACCATTAAGTCTTCGGGCGGGCCAATTACCCAAGATAATACAGGTGCAGAATTCTATGCCAACATTTTTGTAATCAATGAGTCGCCTCTTGAAAAAGATTTGATCTGGGTTGGAACTGATGATGGGAAAGTATCGGTCACTAAAGATGGAGGCAAAACCTGGGATGAGGTGACGCCACCAGGACCAAGACTGAATATGATGAACTGCATAGATGTACATCCTACTAAGAAAGGTGTTGCCTACCTAGCGGCCACTTCCTACAAATTTGGGGATTATACACCCTATCTCTACAAAACAAGTAATTATGGAAAATCCTGGAAGTTGATCACCAAGGGTATTCCTGACAACTATTATACTCGGGCGATTCGTGCAGATAAGACCCGTGATGGTTTACTTTATGCAGGTACAGAATGGGGCATGTTTGTCTCTTTCGACGATGGTGAGCAATGGACGCCTTTTCAATTGAATCTGCCGATAACGGCGATTCGGGACCTACATGTGCGAGATAATATGTTGATTGCCGCTACACACGGGCGTAGTTTCTGGATGATCGATGATCTATCACCCTTGCACCAATTGGAGGAGAAAATTGTACAAGAGGACTTTTATCTTTTTCAGCCAAAACCCAACTATCGTATGGCGCAAGGTGGCGGATGGGGCAGAGCTGACTATAGGAAAGTAGGAGAGAACCACCCCAATGGAGTTTTATTCCAGTATATGATCAACCAAATGGAAGAAGGGGAGGAAGTGAGTCTTGAAATTCGAGAACTAGATGATGATTTAATTCAAACTTTTTCTAATAAAAAGAAAGGAAGTGCTGCACTCGAGGCCGCAAAAGGAGGCAACCGTTTTGTGTGGGATATGCGCTATCCTGGTTTTAAAGAATTTCCAGGAATGGTATTATACTCTTCTCCTAATCGCGGACCCAAAGCGCCTCCAGGAATGTATAAAGCCGTTCTGAAAATGAATGGCCGGTCGGTAGAGCAGGAATTTGAGATTTTACCAGATCCCAGACTTTCGAATACACCAGAAGACTATCAAACCCAATTCGAATATTTGATTCAGGTGCGGGATGAGGTGACTAATGCTCACCAGGCCATGCTAGACATCAGAGCTTTAAAGAAAGATATGGCTTACCTTCAGGAGAAAATAGCGGACAATCCAGATGCCACCGAATTAGAAAATCTGATGAAGGGTTTTAAAGGTAAAATGGAAGGGATTGAGAATAATATCCATATGACCAAGAATCAAAGCCGTCAGGATCCTTTGAATTATGGCATTCGGATCAATAATCGGATCGCCTTCTTATTGGCTGATCAGCAACGAGGAGATTATCCACCGACGGATCAGGCTATTGCTTTTTTCGAGCAAGTGCAGGAGGAACTGAAAGTAGAAATTGATAGTTTAGATCAGTTGATTGAAGAGGAGCTGCCTAAGATCAATGAAAAAGCTCAAGCATTTGGCATTAAGATTATTTCGCCAAGAAAGAAGATAGGAAATCCATAGATTGGGTTAGAGGTTAGAGGTGAATCCACCTTTAACCTCTATAATTTTTTTAACTGAGTTTACCATTGACATAAAGTAGCTCAACGTTAGGTTCTTCGCTACCCCCTTTGGGTTCGAGCGTAACATTTAGACTTTCAGCATTCGCGATAAAGCTAATTTGCTGTAGCTCACTTCTTTCTTCATCAAGTAGACCTACCGAAATCATTTTACCATCCACATCGGCCCAGATTTGATACTGCTTGTCTTGCGGAGGTGTTGGAAGAGAGCCGAGATTGACATAAGCATTCTGCTCTTCCTCATTCCAATATACCCAGGAGCTAGCTTGTGGAGCATTGGCAGTTCCAGAGAGTGTCACCGCTTGGGTAGAAGGCATAGAAAGAAAGGCATAGATTGCCTGAGATTTTTCTAGTGCCGCAACATTGTCGGTACAAGTCTCTAAGGCAGCTACCTGATATTCGAGTTTTTCTTGGGTAGATTTGAGTCGATTGGTCTGGTAAAAATATCCCAAAGTAATCAAGGCCAATGCAGCATAGCCTACCCAGGTGCTCCAGCTATATCCCATTCTAGAGCTATTGTCGCTCACATGATGTCCAGTATTTGACTGATCAAGTTGATCAATTTCGCTGAGTATATTTGATTTTAATCCAGTGGGAGTAGCAACAGCATACTGCTTTGCATATTGTTCAAGGGCGTTCTGCATATTGAACATCTCATTCCGAAGCTCCGGATATAAATCGAGATGCTGTTCGACGATCTGCGACTCCTCCGATTCGGTGAGCCCCAAAACGTACTGTTCAAGTAGACCTGTATTTAAAAATTCTTTTTTACTCATCATTAGTTTGCAATACACTGTATGGGAGCATTTCTAATCGCTACCCAATTATTAAAAAGGTTAAAGTAAAAAGTTGTTCAGCCAAACTGCTTAGAAGTAATAGTAAGCGGACTTGATCTGATAAAAAGACTTTTTTAAGCTCCCTTAATCCTATCCGCACTCTTGATTTTACGGTACCTAAAGGCAAATTTATTTTCTCACTTACTTCTTGTTGGGTATAGCCTTGAAAATATATTAGTTCAATGATTTCTTTATACTTGTCTTCTAGTTTATCTACTTCTTGTGTCAAGCCGATTACTTCTGGCTTTTGTTCATAACTATGGCCGTGGTCATTCATTAGATGATCAGTGATCTCGCCTACATTACTGCGGCGCTTGTAATTGGCTGATCTAGTCTTATCAATGGCCGTATTCCTACAAATGTTCAGCATCCAGGTGAATAAAGTTCCTTTAGTAGCATCGTAGCTAGGTCCTTTTTTCCATATTTTGATGAATGCTTCTTGCAGGACATCCTGAGCAATTTCTTCCTGTCTGACAATTCGTAAAATAATGCCGTATAGAGTTTCACCGTATGCATCATATAGCTCGGCAATGACAGTTTTGTCTTGACTGCCTAAGCGGATTACTAATTGTTGTTGAGATAATTGCATGTAGGATAAGGCCTTTTCAATCAAAGGTATCTAATATCGATACTTGCATGACAAACACAAGAATGCTAGAAATGTTTACAAAAAACTGTAGTAAGATTGTACTGA
This sequence comes from Saprospiraceae bacterium, assembly GCA_042095835.1. GTDB lineage: Bacteria > Bacteroidota > Bacteroidia > Chitinophagales > Saprospiraceae > DATFKA01. Next base: position 106,074 of record JBELML010000002.1, on the reverse strand, counting down.
GCGATAGCTGTTTAGGGCAATTTTATAAAGAAGCTATTGTCTGCTGATATACCATTTTCGTAGGGTCTCCTCTCCAAGCTTTCCTTGTGGGGTATAGTCTCGTTCTACATAGCCTTCGTGGCCTTCACCATTAGGGAACCACTTCCATAAGAAACCGCCATGCCACCAGGGCTCGTCCCAGAAACTCTGAAAAAGCGCCTCATAGGCATCGGCTTGGGCTTGTTCGTTGATGGGCATTTGCTTGACTTTGGCTTCCAATTCCCAGTTGTTGTAGGTGCAACCATCTACACTGAGGTAGCCAAATTCAGTAAAAAGTATCGGTTTATTGAAGGTAGTAGCCACTTGCTCTAAGGCTTTCTTAGGCCCTGCCCATGCCTTTTTGAGTTGTTTAATGGAGGGCGCTTTTTGATCCACTAGAGGGAAGTAGGCATCCACTCCAATGAAATCTAAATCATCCCAAAAACTGATAGTCTGGTATTCGTCCCAATTGGCAGCATAAGTGAGCTGGCCTGTATAGCGAGTTCTGATTTTTTGGATCAGTTTTCGCCAGAATGCGGGCCTTTTACTAGTACTCATCTTGAACTCGGTACCTATACATAGTGCTTCGACTTGCTGCTTAGCAGCAATATCTGTGAACTCAAGGATGAAGGTCTCATAGGTGCTTTCCCACGCTGTCCATTCCTCTTCGGTATCGAAGTCGAGCCCACCAGGCCAGCTTCCAGGGATATAAACCTGTGGTTTGAGTAGTACTTTGATACCAGCCTCTTTTGCTAGTCGAATACTTTCTATTACACCTTCTGGACGCTCCCCCCACCATTGCCAATTTTTGTTGTTGTAGTAGACATGTGATTCATTTTTACGGGTGAACCCGTAGGGAATGACGGCTATCCAACTGGCGCTTACTTTCTGTACAGCGGGCATAGGGTTTTGGGAGAAAGGCTTAGGTGGAGCTACAAAACTCAATCCACACATAATAGATCGATTATCAAAAGTTGGAGCAGCCTTTGATTTTTGACTTTGACTGCAGCTCCAAGTACTGCAAAGAGAAATGCTGATGAGGATACATAGATATTTCATGACAGGTGATTTAGAGTATGTTTAAATTTTGTTTTTGTAGGTTAAAAATGCGAAAAAAGGGATTGAGCAATAAAAAAATTAAGAAAAACCGGCTCTTTTTGCAGGAAATCCCAGGCAGGCCTGCTGAATTCTTGATAAATATGCAAAAATGAGGGCTAATGAGTCTCGTTTTTTAAAGAATACTAATTGTTCTAGGAGTACAACTGAAGATAATCGAAAATTTTATTGATTTTATTGAAAAGTTTGCATCAGATCAGGACTTGTTTTACATTTGTCATGTCAACAGCAACAAATGTGTTGCGAGATTCATAAGGAAAATGCTTGAATCATTGATGAAATTGAAATAAGACTCTACAAGGTTGAAGGATTAACAATTATTGTAGATTGTTTTACAACACTGTGAGGTGATGAAATTTTGGCAGCCATGTCCTCTGGTCTCGGGGATGAGGATCCGGGAAACCGCCTCGTGAAGGTTCGAATCCTTCCCTCACAGCAACAAAAGTGCTGAAGCAAAAGTGCTTCAAAGGTCTAGCAAAGGAGCTAGATGAAACTGAAAAGATAATAACAACACTGTGAGGTGATGAAATTTTTGGCAGCCATGCCCTCTGGTCTCGAGGGTGGGGATCCGGGAAACCGCCTCGTGAAGGTTCGAATCCTTCCCTCACAGCAA
>JBELML010000002.1:100810-104227 GCA_042095835.1 Saprospiraceae bacterium | reverse complement strand
GGGTGGGGATCCGGGAAACCGCCTCGTGAAGGTTCGAATCCTTCCCTCACAGCAACAAATGCGCTGAAGCAAAAGTGCTTCAAAGGTCTAGCAAAGGAGCTAGATGAAACTGAAAAGATAATAACAACACTGTGAGGTGATGAAATTTTTGGCAGCCATGCCCTCTGGTCTCGAGGGTGGGGATCCGGGAAACCGCCTCGTGAAGGTTCGAATCCTTCCCTCACAGCAATTAAACGCGCCCAAGTATCTACAAGGGTGTACTATTGGAGCCAATCTATTGATTGAACAATCAAAAATTAAAAGCCACTGAATTTTTAGTGGCTTTTTGTTTTTTATACCAGAGGTTTTAAAAGAGTATAAAGTATTGATTTTCAGTAATTAATGGAATTTTTTTTATTAAAAATATGATTTTCTGTAGTGTTGTTTAGTGTTGTTCTCGTTTTGTTATCTGAGAGATTTGGGTATATATTTGAATTAAGATTACAAAAGTGTATTCTTTAGTTGACAAAAATAGACATAAATCTACGCACCAAAGCCTCAAAGATTATACACATTGATTGCACCATTTGTCAGCTAGTCATTGCTAATGAAGACATAACTACCTATTAAGAAGCTGGAAAATAATAAGGTGTCGCCCAGACGAAAAGCCGGATATCCTAGTCTGAAACACCTTATAAATGCCTTCTGATACTAATACCTAAATTTAGTATGTAGCTATCCTTCATCAAAAGCAATGACCTGGAAAAGGAAATGTAGTGGAAAATTCATAACGATTTACCTTACTGATATTGCTTAACGTATCCCTCTCTTCCTATCCTTTTGACAAGTCGGGTTTATAAGTTCGCCAATACTATCTCCCATAATCGCTCGAATGGGATGATTTCAATGTCTTCTCCTTGCTCTGCTTTGGAGAGCGGGTTTTCTTTGAGTCTCTTAATTAGACCACTTTCTTTTAGATTAGCAGAAGTTAATACTTGGTGGAAATTACTTTTTGGAATGATGGTAAGCATTTTTACAAAACAATACATTCTAAAGCTATAATCATCTTTTAGGTATTTACTAGTAAAGGTTTTAAGTGCATCTTCTCTATCGATTATTGCGTTATGATCTTTATCGATGAGGTAATGGATAATTTGAACGATCCATATTCCAACTCTATAACCACCACTGTCTTTTCGTTGATTTGGAACTTTTTCAATAAATCGTTTAAGGCTAAATCTAGGAATTTTAGGATTAGGATCTACCAGCTTGATTTTCAATAGAAATGCAAGATAGGCTTCGGCTACATGCCACTTTTCAATTAAGGTTTTTGGTTGCCTCGAAAATCCTTTACTCTTTAAGACATTGCTATATATCGTACTTGCTTCATTGTATTCTCCTGTCCTCATTTTTAATAAGAATAGATAATATTGAAATGTCTGCCAGTTGACTTCACTTTGAGTAGTAGTGCTAATCTTATTCATTAGGTAGTTATTAGCTTTTTCATACTTGCCAAGTTGAATCAAGGTGTTTGATAAAAACAGGAATGCTGAATTTATGATGGTTTTTGGGGTTTTTTCTAAGTTTTCAGAATTGATTATTGATTCACATAATTCAACTAATTCTATATAAGATCTTGTATTTTCTAATGCACGAATTTTAAATAAAGGGGCGTAGGTGTTAATTCTATTTGAGTCATATTTACGCTCTATTTCAGAGATTTTTATGTAATCTTCCTCTACAGATTTTTTTTCGCTTGGAGTGAGTTTTTTTTGAGAGTTTAATACTCTAGTTCTCAGGTAAAAGAATCTGTCTTCTACAAATACTTCATTTTGCAATATTTCAATTTGATTTTGAAGGATATTGAAATAGAGATTTCCTTTTTTTATATTTCCTGTTGCCATAAAATGAAAGTAGCAGAAACGGGCGGCAACCAGCGCTTGTTCAGTGTATCCGTGATGTAAAGCAACTTTTAGTGTTTTTTCTGCCATCTTAATGATGTGACTACTCTTTCTAGTTGAATTGAACCAAATGCTAATTACAGCAACATTTTTGTAGCAGTAGTTAAAACCAGAAGCAGAGTTCTGATATGGACTTTTACTGAAGTCGATTAAAAGAATGAGGTCGTTCAGCTTTTCAGTTAATTGTCTTTTTAGTCTTGTGAAATACTCATGTCTATAGGGAGAATCTTTAAAAAAGTGTTTTTCTGCCTTTGCTTCGGAATCAAATTGTTCGCTAGCAATTGCATCGTACAACTGAATTATATTGTGATTCGCATTATTAGATAGCATATACTGCATATGCTTAGTTTTATTCTTATTTACATAAGAAATTAGAGGTTTTAAATTTTTCATTTTGTTTTAATCCCTTGGTTTTTGAGTATTTTAAAAAAATGATACTCTGATACATAAACATTTCAAATCTAATAATTTTTGCAAAGCTTTAGTGTTTTTTATCTTAGAAATTGATTGCCTTGCCTTCCTTGTTGCTAATTATTTTTGATCCATCGTTAAGCAATTAAAAAAAACAGTTATGAATCTATTAGTAGCAATTATCATGATGTTCTTAGGAAGTTTCAATCTTAATAGTACTTCTGTAGAATTAATCGAAGATTATCGGATTGAGCAGTCCTCAGAAGAATCTAAGGTAACCGAGAATGCTTTGGTTGGATAAAAAGATAAAGCAAGATATCGGAAAGAATATACGCAGAATAAGGCTTTTAAGATTTTCTACTTGTTTGAATATCAAGTAACTGTACTTGTATTAGTATGAGATTATCTTCTTTCTATTGTGTTTTTTATGTAAAAAAAACGCTTTGCCTCTATTTTTGTAGATGCCTATATTTGTACTGTAACAACAAACAAACCACAGTTAAAGAAATATTTTTACTTAGAACGCAGTTTTACGTTACAATTTCGCGTAAGCGAATGACACAGTTTCCCCTTGTGAGGTGGTATCAGGCAGTATAGTCAAATACCGGGAAAAGTGCTGCCAAAGCCTTTTTATTTTGATTCTATACTTGCTTGATACCCAATTTTTATCTGAGATGACTCCAGCGTTCCCTATAAAATTGACAAAAAAATAGAGAAGTTTCGTTCCCTACAAATTTCTCCCTAATGGTGATGGTTCGTGTATTTATATTTCCAACTTCTTCTTGGAGATATTCTTATTAGTAATCATTATTAAACCCTTAGACCAAATAAAATGATTGTAAAGTCATAAAGTGAAACACCTATAACCCTTTTGCTACTAGTAGAAATATCTTGTACTTCTTGCGGGTATCTTCTACTAGTTTTTTAGGTACCTACCAGATTTCTCTCCCACTAATCCGTCTTCCTTCCTCAGAAAATAAACTCGACATCTATCATTATACATGAATTAGATATTGCTATAACTAGCCACCAAGTCCCCAAGTCATTATGTGCCAAGTGCCAAGTG
>JBELML010000002.1:0-100710 GCA_042095835.1 Saprospiraceae bacterium | reverse complement strand
GTGCCAGGTGCCAAGTAAAACGCTCCCAAACACCCGCTCACCACTCCCCAAGTCCCCAAGTCATTATGTGCTAAGTGTCAAGTGTCAAGTGCCAGTAAAAAGCTCCCAAACACCCGCTCATCACTCCCAAAGTCCCAAGGTCCCCTCGTCTCCGCTCTCCCTGTCCCCAAGTCCTTCCCCAACTCTCCCTCGTCTCCAAGTCCCCCAGTCTCCGCTCCCAAAGTCTCCCAGTCCCACAGTCCCACAGTCCCACAGTCCCAAGGTCCATTCAGCCTGAAAAATAACTCGGATCATAATATTTTAAAAAAAGATCCAAACCAAAAGATCCAAACCTCATCCCACCTCGTATATAAGCCGAACTCAAACAAATTGACTGTTATTATGAAGAATTTGAAAGCAATTTTCATGACGCTTATCGTAGCTGTTTTAGCTACTTCTTTCGCTACTGCCCAAACTACTGCATCTGTAGACAACACTACACCTGCTAAAGACAAGGACATCGTAGACATCGCTCTAGGATCTGATGCTCACACTACTTTAGTGGCTGCTTTAAAAGCGGCTGACTTAGTAGGCGCACTACAAGCAGATGGACCATTCACCGTTTTTGCACCTACTAACGATGCATTCGATGCACTACCAGAAGGTACAGTTGCAACACTTCTAAAACCAGAAAACAAAGCTACTTTAACTAACATCTTGACCTACCACGTGGTAGCCGGTAACTTCCAAGCAGCTGACGTTGTAAAAGCTATCAAAGATGGTAACGGTACCGCTACTTTGACTGCATTGAACGGAGGAAAATTGGAAGCTTTCATCCAGGATGGAGGCGTCTTCTTGAAAGATGAAAAAGGTGGAATCTCTAAAATCGCTGTTACTGACCTTACTGGTAGCAATGGTGTCATCCACGTTATTGAGTCTGTTGTATTACCTAAGTAATCTACTGATTGGTATACACCCACAATGTACTTAATTTCATCCGACTTGAATTAAATTTAAGCCTGCGCGAAGTCTTCGCGCAGGCTTATTTTTTTATGCCCAATAGCAATTGTACCTTTGCGCTATGAAAGTCCAAATACCCAAAATAAAACATAGCGACAGTGGCAACTTCTTCCTGATTGCGGGGCCTTGTGCAATCGAAGATGAAACCATCGCACTCCAAATTGCGGAACGAGTAGTTGATATCTGCGACCGTTTGCAGATTCCTTATATTTTTAAGGGCTCTTATCGTAAGGCCAATCGTTCACGCCTGGATTCTTTCACCGGAATTGGAGATGAAAAAGCACTCAAGATTTTAAAAAAGGTGGCCGATACCTTCGATGTGCCAGTCACTACAGATATCCATTCGGTGCCAGAAGCGGCTATGGCTGCGGAGTATGTCGATGTATTGCAAATACCAGCCTTTCTCTGTCGTCAAACGGCGCTTTTAGTCGCCGCTGCCCAAACAGGCAAGGTCGTTACGGTCAAGAAAGGACAATTTATGAGCGCAGAATCGATGTCTTTTGCCGTAGATAAGGTCGTACAATCTGGAAATAAAAATGTGGCACTTATCGAGCGTGGGACAACTTTCGGCTACCAAGATTTGGTAGTAGACTTTAGAGGGCTACCAGTGATGCAGCAGTATGCTCCTGTGGTGATGGACTGTACACATTCTTTACAGCAACCCAATCAGGCAGCTGGCGTTACCGGCGGCCGACCAGCATTGATTGAGACAATCGCCAAGGCGGCTATCGCTGTAGGTGCAGATGGCCTTTTTATGGAGACACATCCCAATCCTGCGATGGCCAAGTCAGACGCTGCGAATATGTTGCCACTGCCGCAACTCGAAGGTATATTAAGTCGTTTAGTACGTATACGTCAAGCCTTACAAACGGGCTAAGTCGTTTCTAGAACTGAGGAATGAAGGAATTAGAGATTAAATTATTACCAGCTGAAATTGAAGATGAAACCATCATCCAGCAAAAGGTTTGTAAGCAACTGCGCTGGGAAATCAGTGATCTAGGGGAAGTTGTTAGACTTCGTCGATCAATCGATGCGCGTCAGCGACAACCCATTTTTCGGTTGCGGGTAGCTGCTTATAAGAAAAGTGAAAAATACGAAGCTGAAGCAAGGATTCTGGATGGTTTTCAAGATGTATCTGACGCACCAGAAGTCATCATTGTTGGCGCTGGTCCTGCCGGTTATTTTGCTGCCCTCGAACTGATCGAACTAGGACTAAAACCCCTTATTTTTGATCGGGGCAAGGATGTACGTGCTCGTCGTAGAGATTTGCGAGCTATCCAGCAGTTTGATGAAGTTAATCCTCATTCTAATTACTGTTTCGGAGAGGGAGGAGCAGGTACCTATTCTGATGGTAAACTTTACACACGTTCTCATAAAAGAGGGTCCATTTATAAAGCCCTCAAGCTTTTAGTAGAACACGGTGCTCAAGCTGACATCTTGATTGATGCTCACCCTCATATAGGGTCCAATAAATTGCCTAAGGTTGTCGCTAATATCCGAGAAACTATCCTTGCTTATGGTGGAGAAATTCACTTTGAGGCCTTTGTTCATGATTTTATTATGCACAAAGGTCGAATGGAGGGCATCATCTATAACGATCAACAGGAACGTAGAGCAAAGGCAGTAGTATTGGCTACGGGGCACTCTGCTAGAGATATTTTTCATTTATTACAGCATAAGCAAATTAGGCTTGCAGCAAAACCTTTTGCTCTGGGTGTTCGCATTGAGCATCCTCAGGCTTTTATTGACGAGGTACAATACCGACAACGCCCAAGAGAAGAGGCACTTCCTGCTGCTAGTTATAAACTGGTTACACAGGTAGAGGATCGAGGTGTTTTTTCGTTTTGTATGTGTCCGGGCGGACTTATTGTGCCCGCCGCTACCGCACCAGGAGAAATTGTGGTGAATGGGATGTCGATGTCGCGTCGAGACTCTCCTTTTGCTAATTCAGGTACAGTAGTAGCTGTTGAGTTGGAAGACTTGGTGAGCTATCAGGCCGAGCATGGTGTTTTTGCTGGTTTAGCCTTTCAAAAAGAGGTCGAGCAAAAGATGTTTCAGTTTGGTGATGGTAGTCAGAAAGGCCCTGCTCAGCGACTGGTTGATTTTGCAGCAGGTAAAATATCTGCTGATTTACCCAAGTCTTCCTATATTCCCGGATTAACGCCAGCACCACTACATGATCTATTGCCCACTTTTATTTACGAGAAGCTCCAAGCAGGTGTGCGGGCTTTTGGTAAAAAGATGAAAGGCTATTTTAGTAACGAAGCAGTTGTGGTTGGCGCCGAAAGTCGGACGAGTTCCCCAATACGCATTCCTAGAGATCGAGCTACTTTTATGCACGAAGATGTGCCAGGTCTCTTTCCTGCGGGAGAAGGGGCAGGCTACGCTGGAGGTATTATTTCAGCGGCTATGGATGGACAAAATGTGGCGAAAGCAGTCGCTCGATTTTATCAAAATGCTTAGAAGTACAAAATTATGAAGCATCTTCTTGATTTGATTGCCCGTATTTTCATTGCCTTAATATTTCTATTTGAAGGCTTTGATTCGGCTATATATTTTCAAGATACCAAAGAGAAAATGACGCTTTATGGTATCAATTGGCAACAAGATTTTCTGTTGTTTGGAGCCATTTTCCTACTTTTTCTCGGTGGTATCTTAGTATTAATTGGTTATAGAGCTAAGTTTGGGGCATTGCTGCTGCTGTGTTATTGGGTGCCTGTCACCTTCATTGTACATTCTTTTTGGAATGATCCAGCAGACATACAGCGGATACAGTCGGTACTCTTTATGCGAAGCTTGGCGATTGTCGGAGGGCTACTGTTTGTTTATGTCAATGGTAGCGGAAAATACAGCGTCCGGCGTTTATTTGCGACCTCCCGCGTCCCAGGAACTTAGAACTTCTGCTGGCCTTCTTTGTTTTGTGAGAAAAAAGCTATGCGAAATTTTTCTCACCTATCCATTTTTGTACTCTTATTACTTGGAGCTTGTACATCTGGCAATGAGGAAGCTCAAGGGCAAGCCATTGCAGTAGTGAATCAAACAGCCGCAAAAATCGATAAGCTATCAGACTATTGGTATCAGGGCAAGGCCGAGGTGAATACTTATCAGCTACAGCAAAACCGATATAATGCCCTTCATCCTGGAGAGGTCGTAGCCATTTTTGTGACAGAAGACTTCTTGACGGATAAGCAGGTAAAGAATGATAATTATACCAATCCCAACTCTACACCTATCCTGAAAAGTAACCTACTCTGGCGCTTTACGACGGGTTTGTATGACTATTCGGTTATGAGTTCGACTTTTACAGATGTGTCCGCTGCACAAAGCCCGCAAACACTGAAAGTGACCACTTCTGCTCAGGATTGGTGTGGCCATGCCTGGATGCAACTTAATCAGCGGAAGGGAAGCTATGATATGCAATTGCACTCTTACTTTGAGGGAGAAGCAGATCAAAATGTAAAAGGAAAAAAAGGGATGCTTGAGGATGAAATCTTAAATAGAATCAGAATCAATCCAGAGGCCCTGCCTACGGGAAGCCTGAAAATGTTCCCTGCTAATCATGTTCTGCGCCTACGGCATTTACCATTTGCTTCGATAGATGTACAAGCTCAAATGACGTCTTACCAGGGCGAGGATTTCGAAGGAGACAACTTGATGGTTTACCGATTAGAGATGCCAAGTATCAACCGGCAGGTGGAATATGTATTTCAGGCAGAAGCCCCTTACAGAATAGAAGGTTGGAAAGATACGTATCCTTCAGCTTTTGATAAAAAACCAAGAGCGACTATCGCAAAAAGGCAAAAAACCATCGTTGAACCTTACTGGCGAATGAATAAGAAGGATGATTTTAAGAATAGAAAGCCCTTGGATTTACTACTTAGTTACTAGTGTACACTAAGTTAAGTCATTGGTTTTCAACGTATTTAGTGTTTGGTGTATTTTTGATTTTGATGCATGCTTGTATAAATAATTGATTTACAGATTTTTAAGTCTAGCGCTTAGCTAGTGTATTTTTGACACTAATTACTCCATTTTGGTTGTGGGTCTGTAAAAAAAGAAATACATTTATACTCGTATTCACTGATGGACGATGGAATAATCGGCATTTACCAGGTTATTCATTGGGTTTAGATCCATCTTAATTATTTGCGAAGCAGCAACCGATGGCTCAGTTTAATGCATTTTTTAAGTCCGCTTTCACAGTAGATACTGTGATTTTTGGGTTTGACGAAGGAGACCTCAAAGTCCTTTTGATCAAACGTGGAGAAGATCCATTCATGGGCAAATGGGCCTTGCCTGGCTATTTTGTGTATCCCAATGAAGAATTAGATACCGCTGCCAATCGAGTCCTGGAAGAGTTGACGGGGATTGCCGATGTATTTTTAGAACAGGTCAAAACCTTCGGTCGAGTAGATCGCCACCCTTTTGGACGCGTGATTACCATAGCTTACTTTTCCTTAATCAAGATCAGTAATTATTCTATCCAACCGGCCTCTATTGCTTTAAAAGCGAAGTGGCATTCGGTATCTCAAATTAAGGATTTGGCTTTTGATCACGATGAGATATTAGCCGCTTGTTTTAACCAACTGAAAAAGTCGGTTCGTTCCCGCCCTGTTGGATTCGAACTCTTACCTTCCAAATTTACCCTTACACAGCTACAGCATTTATACGAGGCTATTTTAGAAACCGAGCTAGATAAAAGGAACTTCCGTAAGAAAATTCTTTCGATGGATTTATTGATTGATCTCAAAGAGACGCAAGAGGGCGTAGCGCATCGACCAGCTAAGCTTTATCAGTTTGATAAAGATAAGTATGCGACCTTCCTAGAAGAGGGCTTTCTCTTTGAGGTGAAAGAGAGTAGTCGTAAAAAAGAAATAGAAGTATAAGAACTACTCCGCAATGATATTCCCAAAACTATCTCTGATATTCAAGCGCAGATTGGGATAACGCTCTTTATAATCCTGAATAATGGAAGTGATAACTTGTAAATCTGCTACCGTTCCATAATTTCTAACAAATGGCCGAGTAGATACCACCTCTTGTTCTTGATCTAAGATTTTAATATCCTTATCCGCAGACACATCAAAGTAGCCATAGTTTCCACTTGTCAAGTCTATAGAAGAGGACTGATCTTCAATGTCTTGAATCAAAGATTGGGCAATATTGCTGAGATTAGGTGTGAAACCAATATAGCCCCAAATAGAATTTCTGGGGACTTTGCGTAGGGTTTCATAAGCCACATAGAAACCGTAGGAAGTTTCCATTTTTAATTCATAGCTATCATTATCTAGGAGTAAATTCCCCTGATTAGCAACTACATTGGTAAACTTAATAGAAACGGACACATTGTCCTGTGTTAATTCACCAGAAAGCGTTTGAGTGACAGCTTTTTGATCGGTTACTTGGCAATTGCTAGCGGTGCTCTGCACATTAATATTCATGATCAAGGCCGTTCCAAAATTGTCTAAATCAATAAGGACGGTATCCTGATCACATGCCTTACTTCGGATGGATTCGAATTTGAAATGGAGATCGTCTTCAGGTGTAGTGAGATCCTCTAGCATAGTGAGCTGAAAGTCATCATCGACTTCAATCACTAAATCTCCACTAGGATCATCCACCTTACAAGCATTTAAAATGAAAGCCGTCAATATAAGAAACCACTTCGCTTTGCTACTCATTAATCAATTTTTTATACTCCCTTACTTGGTCTCGACACTACCTAAACGGGGTAGCTGAAAAATAGCTGCCTTCAAGGCAAAAAATAATACACTTTAGAATAGATACAGATACGACTGCGCCCTATATATGCTATTTTATTTTCTTCTCTACAAAGTTCGGTAAAAAATAGGGGGAGTAGGTTAAATTTTACATCTAATAAAAAGAAGCCTTAATCCCAATTTGCATCCAATTGATCCAATGCTTTTGGTTAAGCCAGCATTTATGGGTTTTTTCATGCAGAACTAGTTCACTATACTAAATACACAACCCGACTGAAATGATTCGACTCGAGGGCATTCGTAAGTCCTATCAAACTGCTTTTACCAACCTTGAAGTACTCAAAGGTATCGACCTGGAGATCGAGCGGGGCGACTTCGTCTCGATTATGGGATCTTCTGGATCAGGGAAATCAACCCTGCTTAATATCTTAGGTATTCTAGATGAATACAGCCAAGGGGCTTACTATCTCGACGATACCCTCATCCAAAATCTTAGTCAAAAACAGGCGGCCCATTACCGGAATCGCCTGCTAGGATTCGTCTTCCAATCCTTCAACTTATTGTCTTTTAAGACAGCTGCTGAAAATGTAGCCTTACCGCTTTATTACCAAAAGGTAGATCGTAAAAAACGATTGGTTATGGCTGAGGAATACCTCGATCGCGTTGGTCTCAAAGATTGGGCACACCATCTCCCTTCTCAGATGTCAGGTGGGCAGCAACAACGGGTGGCTATCGCAAGAGCACTCATTACGCAACCCAAGGTCATTTTAGCAGATGAACCGACAGGCGCACTTGATACCAAAACATCATATGAGGTGATGGACCTTTTCAAACAAGTAAATGATGAAGGGATAACCGTCTTACTAGTTACCCACGAAACGGATATTGCAAATATGACCAATCGGATCATTCGACTTAAAGATGGTCTGATTGAAGGAGATTTATCGAGGAACCAAAATTCGAATGCGCTCCAAAGTGGGCATTAAAAGCAAATGAGCGATGTTTGATATTGATAAATGGTCAGAAATTTTCAACTCAATCCAGCGACACAAGCTACGCACTGCGCTTACTGCCTTGGGTGTCTTTTGGGGGATATTTATGCTGGTACTGCTACTTGGCGCAGGTCAAGGTCTAGAAAATGGGGTGGAATTTGAGTTTCGTGACGACGCCACCAACTCTATTTTCGTACGTAGAGGTTTTACTTCCATGCCTCACAATGGCTTACCGGCCGGCCGCCGTATCCAATTTGAAAATGCAGATTTCGAATATTTAGCGGAGCAGTTTCCAGAAATCGAATACCTGACAGGACGCTTTTACCTTAGTGGCGATCAGACGATCAAATATGGAAATACTACACTGGCCTTCCCAACTAGAGCAGTGCATCCCGACCACCGATTTCTAGAAAATACCATGATCACTAAAGGCCGATATATTAATCAGATGGACCTGACAGAGGTCCGCAAAGTATGCGTGATTGGTCAAGTAGTGAAAAAAGAAATTTTTGGCGACGACAATCCTATTGGCCAGGAAATTCAGATTGGGCCTAATGCCTACAAAGTGATAGGGGAGTACTATGATACTGGAGGAGATAATGAAATGCGGGTGATCTATATACCGATCAGCACTGCTCAGAAGATCAATAACGGCACTCGAGAAATCCATCATTTGATGTTTACCACTGGCGATATGCCTCTAGATGAGGTCAACGAGCTAGAAGGGAAAGTGCGATTTGCCATGTCCCAGCGGCATCAATTTGATGTACGCGATCGCAGGGCGATCTGGATGTTTAATCTAGGAGAAGAGTATCAGGAAATCTCCAATTTGCTTTGGGCGATCAAGGCTTTTGTTTGGTTTGTTGGGATTGGGAGCATCATCGCTGGAGTAATTGGTGTCAGTAATATTATGTTGATCGTTGTCAAAGATAGAACTAAAGAAATTGGAGTGCGAAAAGCCCTAGGAGCAACACCGCAGTCGATCATTTCTATGATTATCCAAGAGTCGGTATTTATTACTGCGCTAGCTGGATATGCTGGTCTCGCGGCAGGAGTGGCCTTGCTCGCCCTACTAGGTTCAGTTGAGGCAGATTATTTTCGCAATCCCAGTATTGATATTAAAATTGGGGTAGTCGCTACGCTTGTACTCGTACTTGCGGGCACACTAGCAGGATTAATGCCTGCGCGCCAAGCCGCTAAGATTAATCCAGTAGAAGCGATGAAAGATTAAGCTACACAAAACTAAGATCATACAAAGCATTTAATACAAAACCAATGTTTGATAAGGATACCTGGCAGGAAATATTTGCAAGTATAAAAAAGCATAAGTTGCGTACTGGCTTGACGGCCTTAGGTGTCTTTTGGGGTATCTTCATGCTGGTTTTTGTAGTAGGAATGGGCCAAGGTCTAGAAAATGGAGTGTATCGCGATTTTGGCAACTCCGCCAAGAACATAATGTATGTCTATTCACTACGCACAACTAAACCTTACAAAGGTTTCCAACCTGGAAGGGTGCCTACCTTGCGCTTAGACGATATCGTGGCAATTAAAAATAATCTTAAAGAGGTTGAGTATGTAGCTCCCAGGCATTCTATTGGAAATACGATTGTGAATTACAAAGAAAATTCAGAGACCCGCACGATTCGCGGAGAGTTTGGTGATATGCTCAAGGTGGAGGCGCTAAAACTATACTCAGGGCGCTACATCAATGATAATGATATCGAGGAATATCGGAAAGTAGCTATTCTTGGAGATCGTACCCGGGAGCTCCTTTTTGGCGAAGAAGCGGCCATCGGCGAATATGTTACTATCGGCGGTATTGAGTTTAGAGTAGTGGGTACCTTTGGCCCCGAGCAAATTAAACCCTGGAACGAAGATGATTTAGAAGCGGTAGTCATTCCATTGACGACTATGTATAGAGCATTTGGAACAGGAGAGGTGGTTGATTACTTCATCTGCTCTGCCGCACCTAATGTCAGAGTGAGTGAAATAGAACCAATCGTCAAGGGCGTGCTCAAAGAAAGGCACAATGTGGCACCTGATGACCCTAGAGGGATCGGCAGTTCTAATGTCGAGGAGCAATTTCAGAGTGTGCAAAATCTGTTTACAGGTATTTCATTCTTTTTGTGGTTTGTGGGCATCGGTACCTTGTTGGCCGGTATAGTAGGCGTGAGTAATATCATGTTGATTATTGTTAAAGAACGGACTAGAGAGATTGGCTTGAGAAAAGCTTTAGGGGCTACACCGCGTTCGATTATTTCTATGATTCTGACCGAATCGGTTTTTATCACAGCTACTTCAGGTTATCTCGGATTGATCGTTGGAACCGCCATTATTGGGGGCGTCGACTTTCTGATGGTAGCCAATGATATAGAAACAGAAAATTTTTACAATCCTGAAATACAGTGGCAAGTGGGGCTGGGAGCAGTATTGATCTTGATCATTGCTGGTACTATTGCTGGTTTGATACCTGCTTTGCAAGCAGCTCGCGTTAATCCAGTTGTTGCCTTGAAGGATGAGTAATAGCATTGTAGAAGCGATTAATTTAATATTCATTAATTTATTTGATACCCGACTATGAACAAAGGATGTTTATTTAGTTTGATTGGTTTTTTAGTAATAGCAACCGCTGGTTTGGCTTATTACTTCATTTCGCAAAGAGAACAATCTGCGGAAAACTTCGATACCGAAAAGCCCGTTGTTATAGATATTATTAAAAAAACAGTCGCTACTGGTGCCATTAGACCCCGACAGGAAGTCTTTATCAAGCCACAGGTCTCAGGTGTTGTAGATGAATTGTACGTGGAGGCTGGAGCTATTGTTAAAAAGGGGGATCCCATAGCCAAAATTAAATTGGTACCTAGCCAGGTCAATATCAATACCGCGCAATCGAATGTAGAACTAGCTAGGATAAGACTCAAAGAATCAGAGCGGGAGTTAGAACGACAAAAAGAGGTCAATGCTCGTCGCTTAGATGTAGAAACCGCTCGGGTGAATTATGAAAATGCTCAACTAGAGGAAGAACGGCAGCGAGCACTACTAGAAGATGGAGTGATTTCCCAGCAGGATTACAATCGCTTCAAAGTAGATATGGAAGTGGCTAAAGCGACCTATGAGAATGCCAAAATTGTCTCAGGGAACGACCTCAAACGATTCGAAGCGGAGCTGGATATTCGCCAACAAGAGTTGCAAGCAGCTATCAATAATCTACAATTGCTCCGAGAAGGAGCTGCCCGGAATTCTAAACAAATTGCCAATATTGTAGCATCTACAGTCGATGGGATGGTCCTCGATATCCCAGTAGAAGAAGGCTCCTCCGTTATTGAACGAAACAACTTCAACGAAGGAACCAGTATCGCCACCGTAGCCGATATGAACAACCTGATCTTTGAGGGGAATGTCGATGAGTCAGATGTCGGCAAGCTACAGGAAGGAATGTCTATTATCCTCACCGTAGGGGCGATTCAAGACGCCACCTTTGATGCCAACTTGGAGTATATCGCTCCTCAAGGTGTTGTAGAAGAGGGCACGGTAAAGTTCGAAGTACGTGCCGCCATACAACCGACCGAAGAGGTCTTCTTGCGAGCAGGTTACAGTGCTAATGGAGATATCATCCTTGATCAACGCAAACAAGTGATTGCCATCAATGAGCGCGACCTGCTCTTCGAAGATGATAAAACTTACGTTGAGGTGAAAACCGGTGATCGCCAATTTGAGAAAAAAGCGATCATTCTAGGTCTCTCCGACGGTATTATGACCGAAGTGATCAGCGGTATTGATACTACAGTCCAAGTAAGAGTACGCAAGCCAGCGAATTGATAGGTGTCAGGTGTCAAGTGCTATGTGTCAGGTGCCATGTCTCATGTGCCGGGCTTATGTATTATGTAATTCACCCATTGCGTTACCCGACAAATAGTACATTCCAAACTATCCCGACATCCGCTACGCTACGCTGGTATTATACTGACGAGAAAATTTCTGTCAGCACGAGAAGATTTCTGTAAGTATGTAATTCAACAAACGTTGCTAAAGTATAGAGTCTCATTAACCTGGCACATGACCCCTGGCATATGACATCTGACACATGACACCTGGCACCTGCCCCCTTTCTAAATACCTAGGAAAAAAGCGTCCTCAATGTGGGTGATACTATATTGGGAATCAGGATCGCCGACAATGCTAATGATGTCGAATCTAATTTCTCCCTGGAAATCTTTTTGTAGGCAATAGGCTTGTGCTGCACGATTGAGGCGGACTTGTTTGGGGTAGTCGACAAAAGATTCGGGAGCACCGAAGCTTTCATATTTCCGGAGTTTTACTTCCACAAAGATGAGGACTTGGTCTTTGGTCATAACTAGGTCTAGTTCTGCTCTTTTGTAGCGCCAATTTTTAGCAGATAGCTGATATCCTTGTCGTAGTAAATATTTTAAGGCAAGTAACTCTCCTCGCTGGCCTAGATGTAGACTCATCGTGTTCAAAATTATAGCGTGATACTTTGCTAATCAGGAGTGCAGGTAGGGTGGGTGGTTTGTGAGCATAAAAGTAAGCAACCCCTTCTTTCGATTTTTGAATAACAAAAATTATAAACTAGTGAGTATAAAGTCGAAGTAGGGGTTGCTACATTCATTTAACGCCTATATCATCAAACCACTAGCAAAACGTGTCACGCTTTAGAAACGCTGCTCAAATGATTAATTTTTTTGAAATTGACTTGAGATATACCTTGACCTATTTGTTTTGTGCTTGTTTTAACTCCCCTAGATAGGCAAGTTTTTGAGGGGCTCTTCGACGTTTATTGGTCTCTGTGAAGAATTGATGTTGCTCAAGAAAATTAATTTGGATTTCTGTCCAAGTAGTTTCTTCTTCTATGATGGATCGCGTCTTTAGTTCTTGAAATAAGGTATTACCAATGCTATAGAAGTCTTCTCTACCAAGATAATCGAGATCGGCATCACAAAGGAGTTGAGAGAGTTTGTCCTCTGGTGTCTGAGGAATCTTTGTAGCCATGATCATCTTTTGGATTCTATTGATCTCCGCTTCCTTATAGTTGAATCGAGGTAAATAATGGGCAGCAATCTGACAGCTATATTCTTCGTGTCTATGGCTACCGACAATGAATCCTGTATCGTGGAAAAGAGCCGCTGTTTTGACCAGCGCAGTCTCGTAAGGAGGGATGCGTTCTAGCTCGCATAGTTCGATGACAGATTTCAATACATCAAGTGTATGATGCAAACCGTGGTAGGTGAGGTCATCAGACAGTTCCTGCTCCAGTTTTTTTATGATAAATCTTTTTGCTCCCTGGTAATTCATGGAGGATTTTTTTTCTAGTCTAATCCGTGCAGCTATTTTTTCGGTTCTAATATCTAGGATTAAAAACGGAATGTCAAGTCTATTTGTTGCATTTATTTTGTCAAAGTCGGTATCGAAATGCCGATATTCGGTAGATTGTATTGATGCAACGGATGGATTAGGGCGCTATAAAATTCCGTTTATAGCGAACCGAAAAAATCAAAAGAGGGCCTAAAATACTAAACCCTCTTCTTGTTTAGTAACGGACAAAGAATAAGTCCCGCATTTTGATCGAGAAGATTCCCGACCCAAGGTCGGGATAAATTCGTGCCAAGACAAGGCAAAAAACGTAGGCAATGCAGGGCATTGACGAGGTTTTTTAACGCCGTATTGGAGCAAGCCTGTCCCGACTTATAGGTCGGGAAGATTCCATCAAAATCGGTAAGTTGTTTTTTGGCTGTTACTTAATTATTTCTTTGGGAGTACCTGTACTCCAGAAGCCATAAACTTTAACTCTTCTTTAGGAGCTGTGATCGCATCGATTTCAGCCTTGCTTTTTCCAGCATCCTCGGCCATGTGCTTAAGCTCATCAACACTGGTCACTTCCATATAGGCATCTCCTTTCATAACGACGGTTTGTCCAGAAATATCCATAGGAACGAAGAAGCCATAATCCTTGAATTTAACGAAGGTCTCTGGTTGCTTGGCATTGCTAGAGATGATGTTCATCCAGCAGCCTTTCATTTGGCATACTGCGGCAACTTCTCCCTTGATCACAACATCTTCAAGGCCACCTTTTTTAGCTACTTTCTTGAGGAATTTATCATAATTCATCACCTTTTTAGCTTCAAAAGTATCACCAAAGTTTTGTGCTGCTTGACTTTGAGCAATTACTTGTACACTACTTAATCCGATAATAAAGGCAAAGGTTAGGAGCAATTTCATACGCATGGTTTAATTGTTTTTGGTTACGCAATGAGCATACACTTTGTGCTGAAATGTCTTTCTTCTATTTGACTTGTAGAAAAAAGAATGCCCAAAGGCTATATTTCGTCTACAAATATACTTGATCTTGGAATAAACTACCGTTCTTTTTCAAAAAGGAGCATTCCCTAAATCAAACGGAATAAGACAATTTTTTCTTCGTATTTCAGTTTTTATTAAACCACAATTAGAGAAATAACCCAAAAACCGTTAGCCTATCGATTAAGACAACTACTTGTGTCACTTTGCGTACCATAGTCAAAGCTACCCTATATACAGTTCAACCGTAGGGAGCTCAAAAAGGAAATTTAAATCGGCTATGAGCAACACCAGTTTACGTTCCGGTAGCTTTTCTACCGTAAATCAAGTAGTGTTATGAAAAGTATTGGTTGTGTATTAGCTTTCTGCTTATGTGCATTTAGCACCTTTGCACAGTTCGATTGTGTACGAGGAGATTGTAGAGAATACCATAGTGCTTGTGTCTACCCCGATGGCACACGCTACGAAGGGGAGTTTGCAGCAGGAAAACCCCATGGACTAGGTTTTATGGTTTTTCCGAATGGCGACCGCTATATCGGGAATTTCAAACATTCAACAAGACAAGGCAAAGGCCGTATGCGCTATTCCAATGGGGATCACTATTTTGGTATGTGGGCGGATAATCGCCTTCAGGGACTTGGCGAGATGACTTATGCCAATGGTAATCATTATGATGGCACATGGATGGCCAATGCACCGCATGGCTCTGGTAAGTTCTCTTTTAATACGGGGGAGCGCTACGAGGGCGATTTCGCCTCAGGTATGTTTCATGGTGCTGGAAAGATGTATTACGCCGATGGCTCCGTTTATGCTGGACAGTGGCAATATAACCAGCGTCACGGACAAGGTACTTATACCAAAGCTGGAGAAGAACCCGTCACTGGTTGGTGGGCTCAGGATGAATTTATTTCTGCCCAGCGCCCTCGTGATATTAGGAACTTGGAAGAAGCGGATACTGCTTTTCTCAGAAACTGTAATATCGAGTATTGTTTGGCTGGCCGGGGATCATTTACGTATAGAAATGGGACCCATTATATCGGCGACTTTAGTAAAGGTATGCCCGAAGGCGGTGGTAAAGTGTATTATACCAATGGCGATAAATATGAAGGAGGTTGGATACAACACCAACCACAAGGTAATGGGACTATGTTTTACAAAAGTGGCCAGATTGTAAAGGCCGTTTGGGAACAAGGCCGTCCCCAACATATTATCGAATCCTTTGAAAGCCGTAGAGAAAATAACTTGCCCACTCCTGTAGAAACCAATGTTAGGATTTGGGCCGTAGTGGTCGGCGCTGCCCAATATGCTCATATGCCTGCTCTTCGCTACACCGATGATGATGCCTACCAATTGTATGCCTATCTCAAAAGCCCGCAAGGAGGCGCACTCAATGACCAACAAGTACGCTTGCTTATTGATGAAGATGCCACCAAGAATGCAGTCCTCGGTGCTATGCAGCAGATGTTCCAGCAGGCCGATGAAGATGATGTGATCCTATTTTATTTCTCTGGGCACGGTGTCCAGGGAGCCTTTCTTCCTATTGATTTCGATGGCGTAAATAATCGGATTACCCATGAAGAGATTAAACGCATGATAGAAAAGAGTCGAGCTAAACACAAAATTGTCATAGCGGACGCCTGTCATTCTGGAGGGAGTTATTTTGTACGCTCTACTACGCAAGCTTTGCTACGCAGGTATTACTCCGCATTCGAAGAAAGCAATGGAGGGACCGCCTTGCTCATGTCTTCGAAGGGCGAAGAATTTTCCTTGGAGGATGCTGGCTTACGTTCGGGTGTGTTTAGCCATTTTTTCATCAAGGGCCTGAAAGGAGCAGCAGACAATGATTCGAGTGGAATTATCTCGATCGATGAAATCTACCAATATACTTATCGAAATGTACGGATGTATACCGGTAATGTACAGTCACCTCTACTCATGGGGACTTTCGATCGGCGGATGCCAATAGGAGCAGTTTATTAAAGCAAATGACAATGGCTTATGTAGGTGATTATTTTGTATTTGATTATTTTATATGTGATATTTGAAATGCAAGACTGCAAAATCATTACTTCCCTATTTTTTTATATCACTTTACAATTAATACCCAAACCGATTTACAGATGAAATGAGCATGATTTTATTTAATCATAAAATCACCAATCGGTGATGATTAAAAAAGATTATGCGCAATCGAAGATTCATGAACTCCTTTAAAGTCATTAATCCTTAAGTGAATAAAGCGAAGCGGATGCAGATGTTTAAAATTTCTGCAAAAAATTAGCTTTCAAGCATTTGCAAAAATTTTAAACAGATGAAAAAGTCCACCTTTGTTTTTTTACTATCCTTGCTTTTTACGTATCAAGCTGCTGCCCAATGCCTCAGTGGTGATTGTAAAACAGGTAATGGCATTCAGATCTATTCGTCTGGTGAGCGGTATATCGGGCAGTTTAAAAATGGGAAATCTCATGGTTTAGGTACCTATTTCTACCAAGACGGTAGTCGGTATTTTGGCTATTGGGCCTATGGGAATCCAGACGGAGCGGGCATACAGCGTCTACCTAATGGTAAAGAAGAAAAAGGCATTTGGAGAAGAGGCGTACTCGTACAAGAAGACCCTCAGCTGGTGATTAGTGATAATGGGCAGGTACAACTACTGAAATTTGGCTGCATTAACGGCAATTGTCAGAATGGGAATGGGATTGTCCTCTATCCTGACGGCTCACTGTATAGCGGTGATTTTAAAAATAGTAAGAAAGAGGGCGTCGGCATCTGTTTCTACCCAGGCCAAACGGTCTACAGAGGAAATTGGAAGAATGGACTTCCTGATGGGCGAGGTACGATGGAGCTAGCGAATGGAGAAAAAAAGGCTGGCTTTTGGGAAAAAGGACAATTACAAATCGCAGCTACAGATAGAGATAAAATCCGTACACCTGATCCAAGTTTATTGGAAGATCAATGCATCTCTGGCGATTGTGAGAACGGCTATGGCATTTACCAAAGCGCAGATGGTCGCAAGTTCAAGGGGCCATTTAAAAATGGCAAGCCGCATGGTACGGGTGTTTATTATTTCCCTAATGGAGAACGTTACGAAGGGAATATGGTAGCAGGTGAGTTGGATGGGAGAGGCGCTTTATTTTTTCCAGACGGGAGAGCTATCCGTGGGTATTGGGAAAAGGGGAAATATGTACAAAGTTTAGAACCTACGGCGGTCAACCCAAATAGTCCCAAACCTGAAAGTCTACAACCCAAAGTGAAAATATGGGCAGTCATTGTTGGGATTGCTTCCTACGATCATATGCCGGTCTTACGGTTTACCGATGACGATGCCTATCGTATTTACGCCTTCTTAAAAAGCCCGGAAGGAGGTGCTTTGCCCGATGAGCAAATTGAGTTGCTGATTGATGAATCTGCTACGCGACAAAATATCGTGGAAGCCATGACGCAAACATTTCGGCAAGCCGGAGCTGATGATTTGATCTTGTTTTACTTTTCGGGCCACGGCCTGCCTGGTGCTTTTTTGCCCATTGATTATGACGGATTAAATCAAAAACTTTTCCACCAGCAAGTCAGTAATATTTTGAAGAATAGTTCGGCAAAGTTTAAAATTTGTATTGCCGATGCTTGCCATTCTGGTGGTCTTTTTGCCATGCGTAGTCCAGATGCTCGCACCACCTTGAGTAGTTATTATGATCAATTAGCAGAGGCCAAGTCTAGTACGGCTTTGATTATGTCTTCCAAGTCTGATGAGACCTCTTTGGAGGCAAGTGGCTTGCGGCATGGCGTGTTTAGCCATTTTTTGATTAGAGCATTAAAAGGAGAAGCGGACCAGAACCAGAATAAGATAGTAAGTATCCAGGAACTGTTCAATTTTGTCTACAAAAACGTACGGGCATATACTGGAAATCTACAATCGCCGGTTTTGCGCGGTAGCTATGATCCAGATATGCCCGTATCAGTGGTTCGGGAAAAAGATTAAGGAGCTTTAGCCCATTTCCGAAACGACCTCTTTTACTTCAGGTACCATGCGCTTGAGCATCCCTTCGATACCCGCTTTCAAAGTAACCGTTGAAGAAGGACAGCCGCTGCATGCTCCTTGTAGAATCACGGTGACGATGCCTTCTTTGAAACTTTTGAATTCGATATTCCCGCCGTCACTCTCTACTGCTGGTTTGACATAGGTATCGATTAAATCTTTTATTTTTTTGACGATCTCTGCTTCGTCTGCGGAGTATTCGTAGCTCGCACCTCTGGCGGCTTCGATTTCAGCCATAGCTTCGTCAAAACCTTCACTGATGATGGTCTTTTCTTCGCTGATATAGTTTTTGATAAAGTCTTTCAACTTGAGCATGATATCTTCCCAGGCATAGTTGAACTCCTTGGTAATGGTCACGAAGTTGTTGCTGATGTAAACGCCTTTTACAAAAGGCAGATCAAAAAGTGCTGATCCAAGTGGAGACCATTCTCTGGCCAATTCCTCTTCTCTGAAATCCGCAGTACCCTTGTACAACATACGGTTGGTGACAAATTTGAGCGACTCCGGATTAGGCGTTTGCTCGGTATATAGCATTACGGGACTTTTCGTTACCGTATTTTCCATAGTGATTTTTTATTCGTTTAAAAGCAGTGATATCCTGCTCGGGAATTTTTATTAAGTAACGGACAAAGAATAAGTCTCGCATTTTGATCGAGAAAATTTTGTGCCAAGGCAAGGCAAAAAACGTAGATGATGCAAGGCATCAGCGAGGCTTTTTAACGCGGTATTGGTGCAAAAGATTCCATCAAAATCGAAAAGTTATTTTTTGGCTGTTATTTAGATTATGTAAAAATAACGCTTTATTAGGAATTGGGTTGTGCCAAGATCAATTCTTGATAAGAAAAAATGGTGTTAAAGCCCTTTTTTTGAAAATAGGCCTTCGTTTCGGGGGCATTTTTATCACTAGTCGCCATTACAAAGTCGCCACCCCAAGCGCCTAATGATTTAATTAGACCCCAATAATCTTTAAAATAAAGGTCTTGTACTTTTTCTATATTCAAATAGCTGGCTACGATGGACTCGTGCTGTAGAATGACTTTTTCTAAAGTATTCAAATCTCCTGCTTGTAGCCAAGCCAGGCTTAGTTGGTTGATGTCCTTTAGTAGATTTTCAGGTGCCTTGCCCTGCGCTCTGAATCGTTGAATACCTTCTCTACTATTTTGTTTTTTACCCAAATAAACAAAATACAAGTGTTCATGAAATGGAGGGCGATACGGTACTTCTACATAATGACCCTCGGTGGAATCAGTACGGGCATCAGTAGGTCGAATTTGATAGAGAATGGGCCCATTCGAATTGGCACAAGCCAAGTCATAACCTGATCCACCAAAAGTCTTTTGAAGCAAATCATAAGCGGATACATTGGCCCACTCTGCTAAGGCTGCAATCAGGGTAGAACTCGTACCCAAGCCCCACTCCCTAGGGAATTCTAAGCGGCTAGTGATCTCCTTTAGAGTAGCGAAACCTTTAAACTCAGGATTCATCTTTCGTATAGTCGAGAAAATCTCAAATAACCGCATACCTACCGGATCATTAAAACTATTTAGAAAGCTTAAATCTTCTTTATGATAAAAGCCTTTAAACCATCTGTCCTCTTGCTTATTCAAACTTTTCCATACAAAGGCAGTGCCTGAATCTTCTGCGTCACTCTCGAATAGAAAAGACTGGCCGAATTGGGTAGGTACCGCTAGAGCCAAAGCCCCATCGAGCACAAAGTACTCACCTGTGAGTAGGAGTTTCCCATTTTTTTTAATTGAATGCCTCAATGGATGAATGTATCAATGCGTGTATAAAAATAAAGCCAAAGCTGGTTCATTAGGGCCTGCGAATATCTTCTAAAAATGTTCTTATTCCATTATAGCTGATGGCTTTGTCAGAAAAATGCTCTTGTATAGCTACTGCCTCTTGGTCTGTGGCTTTTAAAAAGTTGAGGATGTTCATGAGGTGCATCTTCATATGACCTTTTTGAATACCCGTAGTGACTAAAGAGCGCAGGGCTGCAAAGTTTTGTGCCAAACCCGTAGCCGCAATGATCTGCATCAATTCCTCTGCGCTAGGTCTTCCAAGCATTTCTAGGGACCGCTTGGCCAGTGGATGTAGTTTGGTCAGGCCGCCAACAGTGCCGATAGCTAGAGGAATATCTAGCCAGAAATTAAAGTGGCCGTCCTCTACAGTGCAGTGACTTAGGCTACGGTACTGACCATCGCGGGCAGCATAGGTATGCCCACCTGCTTCAATGGCCCTAAAGTCATTGCCTGTGGCTAATACGACGGCATCAATACCATTGAAAATTCCTTTATTATGCGTAGTAGCCCGATAAGGATCTATATGAGCAATACGAACGGCCTTGGCAAATTTCTCAGCAAATGCTGCTCCATCTAGTTCCTCACAAGCATTCGCTAGTTCCTCAACAGGACAGCTTACTTTTGCCCTCACCACGCATTCTGGAGTGTAATTAGAAAGGATGGCCATGATGACTTCAATGCTGTACTGCTGCCAGTTTTCCTGTTCACCAATGTATTGCTTCAAGGAGCTACCAAAGGATTCTAGTACCGAATTGATGAAATTGGCTCCCATAGAGTCACAGGTTTCAAAGCCTACTCTAAACTGGTAATAATGAGCTTCTTCCTCTGTGAAGTTTAATAATTCAATAGCCCGAATGCCTCCACCTCGGCGCTCCATATTGGCGGTGATAGGTTGGGCATCGCTGATCATGCGAGTTTTTATTTTTTCCAGATGGTCTTCTAATAAATGGCTAGGACCGTCCCAGGAAAAGTGTAGCTGGCCAAGTTTGGTAGTAGAAAGCACCTTCGTAGAAAAGCCTCCTTTGTTTAACCAGAATTTTGCGGCACTAGAGGCGGCGGCTACTACCGAACTCTCCTCAATCACCATCGGTACGGCGTAGGTCTGGCCATTGATGAGAAAGTTGGGTGCTACACCATAAGGAAGGATAAAGTTGCTGATCGTATTTTCGCTAAAACCATCAAAAACTTTCTGCTGCTCCTGATTGGGATGCTGAAATTGTTGAAACTCCTGCCTAAGATCTGTACTATTCTCGAAATAGTGCTCTGCTAGCCAATTGATCTTCTGGTCCTTATTTTTCTTAGAAAAACCGGAGACGATTTTGCTATGCATTTAAATTACGCTTTGATTTTTAAAAAAGCATTCGCCAGCTCTAGCCCTTTTACTTGACTAGCGACGTAGTGCTGAAGGTCGGCATAATTGCCTTGTGCATGTTTTAAGAAAGCAGATGCCTGCCCATAAACTGCCTTAAAATGAATCTTATTGATCAGGTAGAATCCATCAAGAAAGGTTTTTATACCTCCTGAAATAATCATGTGCTCTACCTGTATACGATTGGCCATTTTCTTTTGTAAATCATTCGCCATCTCTACCATCTCTTCTGCACTATGTCCAATATGGGTGAAACCACGGAAGGTGTCTAGCTTCTCTTGTTCACTACGCAAAAGTTCTAGTAGGGCGAAATTTGTTCCTCCGCTAGCTGCGAAGTCTACCGCAGCAAGTGGAAGCTCTAATAGTGCTTTCAGGCTTTCGTAACCAAAACCCTGGCCCACCTCTTTCACGATCATTGGAAACTTGTAGATGTCTAGTAATGCCTTGATCGTTTCGAGCGGTGATTTTTCGAAAATGTCACCCTCCGGTTGCATTGCCTCTTGCATGGGGTTGACGTGGATGATCAGACCGTCAGCCTCCAACTTTGTGAGTAGCTCAGGTATCGCATCATAGTTGCCTACTTTCAAGAGTTGCTCCAATTGGGCAATACCTAAATTGGCAAATAAGGGCTGGTGAGGCATGAATTTTTTTACCTGGAAATCAGGCAGGTATTCATCCGAAGTGAGCAAAGAACGACAAGAACCCAAACCCATACCAAAGCCAAATTCTCCGCAAGCTTTCGCCAAATTTTGGTTGATCGTATTGGCCATTTGCGTGCCACCTGTCATACTTGATACCCATAATGGTACATCAAAGCTGAAACCCAAGAAGTCTTGTTTTGGAAAACTACCAGGCTTGGGATGCGCCGCAAGCATAGGCTCATAATAAAAGCGCTGATCCAAAGATTGGCTCAAAACCTGAGATTGGAAAGCCAATTCGATGTGATCTTGCTTGCGCTGTTCGGCATTTGGATCGTGATCTTCTACAGTCGGCACTTGATGGATAGATTCTTGCATGCTACAAAATTAAGGATTTTGCTAATGGTCGGACGACTTGTGCCGTAATATGGACTAGTTGACCTCCTTGTGGATGCAAAACAATGAGTAGTGCAGAAGGTTTAAGGCTTTTGGGGATATGGGGATATGACATGTAGTGATGTGGGGATATAGTGATGTGGTGATATGGAAGATGTAGTGATGTGGTGATGTAGTGATGTAGTGATGTAGTGATGTAGTGATGTAGTGGTTTGGAGAGGTGGTGATGTCTACCTACGTTAAAGGTACGGTAGATAAATAGTGATGTGCGTATGGAGACCTTATAAAAAAAAAGATTGAGGTTTATCAAGACTTTTTGGAGCTTGATAAACCTCAAGGAAGCATACCTTAATACTTCTTATTCTATTTTTTGACGCCTGGTGAGCGCTCTAGAAATTCATTATACAATTGGATATGGCGACTATCAATGGCAATCTGATATCCATCGATGAAAACGTGTTTGATCAGTGTTTTCGTTTCGAAAGGATCACCATCGGATACAAACAAGTTGGCCACTTTCCCAACTTCCAGTGAACCAATTTCGTCAGATACACCCATGATTTGAGCAGGTACAATAGTCACGGCTTCTAAGGCCGCTTTTTTGCCCATTCCATAAGCCGCTGCGAATCCAGCGTGGAAAGGCAAATTACGTACGTTCTCGGTATCGGCAGTGCGGAGAGCCACCTTTACGCCCGCGTTGTGCATAGCACCTGCATTAGCATAAGGGCGATCGTAGCGATCAGAAGAGCGCGTAGGTGTGCTTTGTACAGGACCTGTAATCACGGGAACACCTGCTTCAGCAATTTCTTCTGCTACTCGCCAACCTTCTGAAACACCCGTCAGGATAGCATTTTCTAATCCTTTTTCTTTGATCCATTTCAAAGCATTCAGGATAGCATCTTTACTATTGACCTCAATCAGTAAATCCATTTCTCCATCAATCACTGGTACCATAGCTTCTAGGGCTGGATTGTACTTGGTATTGGCATCAGCCGACTTGGTTTTAGCGAAGAGTTCGATTTGATCCCAAAGTTTATTGACGTTTTTCATGCTTTTCTCATACGCCTTTTTGATGTCCTCTTCTGAGCGACTATCGCGGCGGCCTCTTCTACGAGAATTGGGAAAATTCATCACTACTGCCTTGTAGCCAGCATACATTTGATCTGGAGTATAACCTACTAGATTGATCAAAGCAGCAGTACCCGGAATAAGACCACCAGCTGGTGCAGCTACCACTGTAGTCACGCCACTTACGCGCGTAACTGGAATCGCAACACTGTTGGGGTTGACGGCCGTAAGTGCTTGCATATGTGGTTTGACATCACCGATTTCGTTGAAGTCATTCGTTAGGGAAACCGCGCTTACTTCAGATAAGCCAAGACGCGTACCTGCATCGATCATTCCTGGATAAATGGTGTGTCCGCTACAGTCAATGGTGGTTGCACCAGCAGGTACATTTACATTTGCACCTAAGGCCGCTATTTTACCGTCGCTGATCACTAAAGTGCCATTTTCAATCGTGCCGCGCGTAACGGTTTCGATGGTGGCGTTGGTAAGAGCGAAGGTACCCTTGGAGGATTTTCCTACTTGTGCTTTAGTGCTAAAAGATACCGCCAGCGCTAAAAGGATAATTATAATTTTATTTCTCATGTTGATAAAAATCTTTGATTAAGTAATCCCTATTAATGTTTATGAAATAGGTGCTGTACATTCTGGTAGGCTCCTTCCATACAAGCATCTACGTGGTGACCACGCTCACCCATTCTGAAGGTAGGGATATCTTGCTCAGGATCTGCCTGTAGACGCTGATCAGCTTCGTCATTTTCTCTATCAAAATAGACGATACCATCAATGATTGTTTTCATTGGGATCGCATATACAGACAAAGGATGTCCTTGGAAAATGGCGATGTCTCCTTCTTTTCCTTCTTCAATTGAGCCGATACGATCACCGATTCCCAATTGCTTAGCAGGGTTGATGGTGATCAAGGCCAATGCTTCATCATCAGTAAGGCCACCATAACGTTGTGTTTTTCCGGCCTCGTGATAAAGGTGACGAATCAATTCTCCAGAGTCAGAGTTGATAGAGGTGGTTACCCCATTTTTGGTCAAAATAGCAGCATTGTAAGCAGTAGAGTAGTATACCTCAAATTTGTAGGCCCACCAGTCAGCAAATACGGAAGCTCCCGCACCAAACTCTGCCAACTCCGGAGCTACTTTGAAACCTTCATTCACGTGCTGAAAACAAAGCTTGGTGATGCCAAAATCTCGGCATACATTCAATAGCATATAGATTTCATCGGCACGATAAGAGTGGCAGTGGATGATAATGTCTCCTTCGAGGATACTCGCTAAAGTTTCCATTCGGCTGTTAAATTGAGGAGGAAGCGCCGTTGGGTCACTATCTTTTTTAGCTGCATAATCAGCCTTAGCTTTCATGTATTCTTTTGCTTCAGAAAAAGCACGACGGAAGACCTGCTCGACACCCATTCTGGTTCTTGGCTGTAGTCCACGCCCTTCACCGTGTACCCGCATGGGGTTTTCTCCTAAGGCAAACTTAATAGTACGTGGAGCACCTTTCATCTTCAAATCATCTGGATTGTAAGTGCCATAGCGAAGTTTCAAGGTTTCACACTCTCCACCAAT
Source organism: Saprospiraceae bacterium (assembly GCA_042095835.1). Taxonomy (GTDB): domain Bacteria; phylum Bacteroidota; class Bacteroidia; order Chitinophagales; family Saprospiraceae; genus DATFKA01. The sequence goes on along the minus strand of JBELML010000002.1, from coordinate 75,801 downwards.
CGCGTTGGCAGATCCGTGCATAGCGTGAATAGAGGTGACACCACCTGCTAAAGCTCTATAAATGCCTACACTCAAGGGGTCTATAGCGTCACCCATGAATACCTCAGCAGTAACTGGGTTGGTCGGTTCGTTGACCGCATCTAAGGCACTGTGGCTATGTGCATCGATGATGCCAGGCATGACGTGCATTCCAGTTGCGTCGATTTCTGTTACCCCTTTTGGAGTGCGTAAGTTTTTACCTATTCGAGTGATTTTGCCATCACGAATAAGTACGTCTGTATTTTCAAGAGTACCCTTGGTTACGGTGATAACGGTACCATTTTTTATGAGCATACTTCCTACCTGTGGTTGCGCCAAGAGTGGCATCGCCAACAAGAGTAGAAGGAATGTTTGGATTATATGTTTCATATTAGATTTTATTGATTTAGTTGAAGCTATAACTATCAGATTATAGGACGACTTGCTTAATTCGGTTTTTTAGATCCAGTTACTTCGAAAGAGCCAAACTCCCCTACACTCACATCTCCATCTAATTTGTCTCCATCAATCTCTAATTCAAATTCCAAGGTGATCGCTTGTCCCTGGATATCTGTAGTGATAGAGAAGGTCAAAGTATTACCTATGAGTTCTGCACCTTCGATATCTTTTTCAGGTGTTTGGGAAGTTTTCATTTTTCCGCTCACCTCACTACCATCTTGACTTAAAGTGAGGGTGCCATCAGTAGTTTGACCAGGTACATCAATTGTAAAGGTCCAATCTCCAGCTACTGCGGCTGCTTCTACAGCTTCACCATCAGCACCGGTTTTTTTCGCCTTTTTCTTGGGTGCATCGTATTTGAAAACGTGACCATCAGCAATGACCATTCTGATATTTGATTTTTCCTCGAAGTAAGGTTTGTCGGTAATCACTAAGTTGGCGATTTTGCCCTTTTCAACTGTACCAAGTAGGTCGCTGACGCCCAGTAGTTTGGCAGGCTCAGTTGTCAAGGCAGCAAGCATTTGCTCTTCGCTTAGGCCAGCTTTGATCATACGATTGAGGTTGCCTCTGATGTCTTTTGCTTTAGTACCAACTGTTGCGATACTGAAAGGGATGTCTTTAGAAGCCATAGCTGCAGCTTGTCCTAGGTGATTGTTGTAGGCTTCCATTTTTCTTTTGGTCAGCATTTGCACCTCTTCGTCTACTTCTTCCTCTTTATCATCCTCTTTCTTTTCTTTAATCTCTTTTGGAAGGTCTAAAGAAAGGATTAAAGGCATACTTTGACCTTTGATTTGATCTGCTAGATACCAACCTTGCTTGACGTTGGTTAAGACCATTTTAAAACCAAGCTCTTTCTGGATGTTCATGGCACGATAAAGGTCTTTTACACCAGGTGTGTGGAAGTAGATGTGCTGCTCACCTTCAATCACAGGGAAAAAAGCCTCCAGTGCTGGATCATTTTCAGGACGAGTCATGCCCGCAGGGTTGTTTTTGAATGCCTTGTGGTGCGCATGCAATTGCATGGCTTGCTTGTACAATTCTTTAAACTTGTCCGTGACGCCCATTAAAGTACTTGGGAACACGCCACGCGCATTGGCGAACTGCATGAACATGGATACATCTTCCATGATGATCATGTCTCTTTCGGTCTCTCCTGCTAGTACAATGACGGCCCCTTTACCAGGCAGCATCATACCTCTAGGTACACTATGAGCTGCTGTGAAACCCAGTTTGCGCAAAGCAGCAATTTCACTATCTTTTACAGATAACTTATCAACAGTTTTGGCATCTGGCATGACTCCGGCGAGTTCGCGGGGTGGATTGCCGGGGTCTACACCCTGAGGACGACTGAAACGACTGCGGCTATTATCTTGCTTAGGAGCGGGGATGCCTACATGCGAGAGTGCATCGATGAATCCCGGATAAACATACATACTGTCCGTCTCTAAAACTTGAGCACCGGCAGGAATGTCGATATCTTTTCCAACGGCATGGATTAATCCATTTTTAATAATTACGGTAGCACCTTCGATCATCCCTCCAGTGCCTGGAACTACTACTACATTCTTGAGTGCATAAGTGCGAGTGACCGGCTTCAGTATATCGTCTATAGACTGAGCCTGCATGTTCAGCACCAGCAGCAAAAGGGCAGCAAGTGTGCTTAAATACTTGTTCATACAAAAAAAATTCTGGTTAATAAATTCTAATCTGGTAAGACTTTAGTACACTGTGTACCTAGCTTAGTAGAAAAGTGAAAATACACAAACCAATTGCTTTTTGTAGAATATCGCTTATATAATTCGGCCAATTACCAGCATAGATGGCCTGATGTATGGCTCCTGGGGTCAAGTGGGAGAAGATAAAAGGTGTCAGAATCCCAAAAACCCGACCAGGATTGGTCAAATTTGACTATTTTTCGATCTGAAAACTTTATGATTCTAACCCTACCATTGATATGGCAAGTAGAAAACAAGAACAAAAAAAGAAAGGTACAACAAGTAGCAAACGCAAAAAAAGAATAAACCTAGATGGTCAACCCGCTTGGTTCAGTAATCAGCGTCTGCACTGGATGTTGATCTTTGCCCTTGGGTTTCTGGTCTATGCCAATACTTTGGGGCATAACTATGCGCAAGATGATGCGATTGTGATCACCGACAATATGTTCACCACCAAAGGCGTCTCTGGATTTGGTGGGATTTTACAATACGATACCTTTTATGGCTTTTTTAAAGAAGAAGGGAAGGCTAGTCTGGTTACAGGTGGCCGTTATCGTCCTTTTTCTTTGTTGACTTTCGCACTGGAGTATTCCATCTTTGGAGAAAACCCAAGTGTAAGTCATTTGTTGAATGCTTTATTTTTTGCATTCACCTGCCTAATGATTTATTGGGTTTTATTGCAGCTTATCCCAGTCGAAAAGTATGGTACGGAGGCGTATTTTATAGCCTTAGCTACGGCGGTATTATTTGCGGTACATCCTATTCACACCGAAGCGGTGGCCAACATCAAAGGCCGCGATGAAATACTGGCCCTACTCGGGAGTTTGGGCGCATTGTATTTTGCTATGAAAGCCTTTGCCAACAAAAGCTGGTTGCCGCATCTCTGGGGTGCTCTTTGCTTACTTGTAGGGATGCTGTCCAAAGAAAATGCCATCACTTTTGTGGCCATCATTCCATTGACTTTATACTTTTTTACCAGCGCGAAAATGCCAGATTTATTTAAAGCCACTTTACCTTATTTAGGAGTTGCTTTGGTGTTTATTGCCTTGCGGTCGGCGATTGTACCTTTAAGTCTGGGAGAGAAATCCTATGAGTTAATGAATAATCCTTTTCTGAGTATAGAAAATGGGCGATATGTACCTATTTCTTTTGGAGAGCAGATGGCTACCGTGACCTACACGCTTGGGAAGTATATCCAACTCCTCATATTTCCTCATCCATTGACCCACGATTATTACCCTCGCCATATTGAATTGAAAAGTTGGGGCGATCCAATGGTGCTGGCTAGCCTACTGTTATATATTGGTATGTTGGCTTATGCGCTTTGGGGTTTGCTAAAAAAGGACTGGTTAAGTTATGGCATTTTATTTTATTTGTTGAGTTTGTCGATCGTCTCCAATGTGGTCTTTGCGATTGGAACGAATATGGCGGAGCGCTTGATTTTTATGCCTTCTTTAGGCTTCTGTTTTGTGGTGGCTGTCTTACTGTATCGACTAGGGAAACGCTTGGCGCCAGCCCAGAAACTCAAGCAATTCAAGCAGTTACAGCTTCCATTACTACTATTAGGTGTTTTTAGCTTGGCTTTAGCGGCAAAAGCGGTGGTGCGTAATGGTGCTTGGAAAGATAATTATACGCTCTTTATAACAGATATTGAGACCTCTAGTAATAGTGCTAAACTACGTACAGCGGTAGGTGGAGAACTCATTGCACAGTTCAATAATGATCCTAACGAAAGTGTGAAAAATGCTAGATTGACCGAAGCAATAGGACATTTGCAGGAGGCTACACGTATTCATCCGACCTATAAGTTGCCTTATCTATTGATGGGGAATGCCAATTATTATCTCAAAAACTACGAAGGGTCTATTGCCGCCTATGACAATGCGATTGCCTTGGATGGTGGATATACAGAAGCGATTAAGAACATAGCCATTTCTTACCGAGATGCAGGTAAACAGGCTGGCGAACAGCAAAACGATATCAATAAGGCCGTACAATACCTCAATAAAGCACTAGAATATAATAATGGAGATTATGAAACGCTGCGTTTATTAGGTGTCGCTTATGGTGTCGCTGGGCAAGCACAGCAAGCGGTAGATTATTTTCAACAAGCCGCCAATGTGAGTCCAGAGACTGCCTCAGCATGGTACAATCTTGGAACGGCTTATCTCAATCTTGGCAACCAGGAATTAGGTAACCAATACCATCAAAAAGCCCTACAAATGGACCCACAAGTAATAGAAAAGATGCGGGCGGGGCAGTAGGGAGTCGGCTATTTATTGCTGATTAGTTGATTAATGGTCTCCATAATCTTATGATCGCTTGGGGGTGGGGCATCGGAGTTGATCATATCTCCATCTTTATTAATCAGCATATAGCGAGGTACGCTGCTGAGGCCAAATTCCTTAAACATAGCTTTTCGGGAAGCTTCATCTAATTTGTAATGTTGGCCTAAGATTTGGTGCTTGGAGATGGCGCTTTTCCACATGTCTGTATGCTCATCAAAAGAAATATAAAGTACTCTAGCTTCTTCTTTATCTAACTTCGCTGATAGATATTGACTGTTTGGAATTTCCTGGATACAGGGGCCGCACCAACTCGCCCAGAAATCCAGATAGAGGACTTTGCCTTTAAATTGCTGTGTAAGATCCGCAATCGTTTTGATCTTTATCTCCTCAAGAATAGCTCCTTCAGAGATTTTAGCCTCTGCTACCTCTTTTCTTAAGCGCTTCAAAGCATTTTGAAGTCTGTTTTTGTGATCAGCTCTGGCAAATGGTAAATAGTGATCATATAGCGGCTTTAACAATGGTCCGGTAATGGGATTAGTAAATGGAAGTAATATTTGGAGGCTGAAATATTGAAAAGCCTCTAGTTCAAATTCCTGGAACCCCAAAGCATAAGTCCTAAGTATCCAATGAACGCTATCCATTTTGGCAGGAGGTAGTACACCCGCATAAATTTGTAGGTCTTTTTTTAATCGTATTATATTATCCAGTAAGTACCCGTATTCATTAGGTGGGTGATGAAGTCTAGGGCTTAAGTCAGAAGTGCGAATTTGTTCAAAAATCTTTTCTTGGGCAGGTTCAAGGCCCTGCTGTTGAATATCAGGATTGTTTTCAGTAATGTATTGTAATAAGTCGTTATTTCTCTCCATTAGAAATTGCTGCTCAAAAAATAATTTAGCGATACTGTCGAATGGTACTTCCGCGATATAAGTTTTGAGGTAGGTCATTTTATTTTGATAGACCTCATTGACCAGCTTTTGGTAGGACTCTAGAGTCAGCGTTTTTCGCTGATGAAGAATACGCTCCTCTTGTTTTTCAAAAGCATAATAGTAATCGAAATAAAAAGCAGCTTCTTTAGCTCCCCTTCCGGTAAAAATAGGTTTTGGATTTGCTTGAGAATAATCTATAGAAATCTTCAAGTCGGCCTCTTTTATCATATAAAAGGTAATGCCCATTGGTTTAAGATGAAGATCGTAAAGTTTCGGATAGCTGTCTTTTGTAGTAAAAGAGGCTTTGTTCTCTTTGAGTTTGCCTGTCTGGGTTTCGATATCACCACCTAAGTCAGCAAAAAAATCAGAGGGATAAAATTCGAGCTTTTTAGACTTTGCATGGCGTGCCTCAATCGAAACTTCTGGAAAAGTCTGACTATACATGGCATTAATAGATAGGCAAAAGCAGAGGCAATAAAGGGAAAATTTCATAACAAAGGTTGTTTAGTTTTTTAAAACTAAAAAAAAATCGCACACTACGGAACAACCGTAGTGTGCGAGCAAGTTAAAATATACTTAAAATCAAGATAGGCGCTCTTTTACATGGCCTCTCCTGCTTTAAGTTTTTCTACAGCCTGGGCTAAAGCATTTTTGTTAAGCGCATCTGGTGCACGCTCGTGTGCTACTTTGCAATGCTCTAGAGCTTTTTTATAATCACCCATAGCAGAATAAGCTCTAGCCAAACCAACACGTACGGGCCAGACGTCACCGAAGCGTTCCTTATTGTATTTAAAAGTCTCTAGTGCTTTTTCCTTCTGACCTGTAGCCAATAACTGGCGGCCATAACCATGAACTTGAAAAACTGTAGTAGCAGGATGTTGTACGGCTTTGTCCATAGTAGCTAGGGCTTCTTCTGCTTTACCCATTGCATTTAATAGCTGGCCTTTGGTAGATAGGGTAGTGAAATTGGCATTACCAAAGAAGGGATTAGAGATAGACTGTTCTGCCCATGCTAAACCTTGCTCTAATTCAATATTGCGAGAAAGGCAAAAACTAGCCGCTTGATTGAAGTTGGTCCAGGTGAAGCCTTTATTGCCAATTAACTCTCCTTTCAAATGCTCAACGACCATCTCATCGTTTGTCGGCACCTCTATTTTAAAAGGAACACTTTTCTTTTCCCAAACTAAGGCCGCTACCGTTGAGTTGGGTTGGCGATCTGAAAATTCGAAGGTCAACCATTCGTGATGATCCACCTCTTTAGGTGTGACTTTTACCGTCAGCGCGTCATCTTTTGCCTCGTAGAAGTAGCTCCCCCAGCCACTAGTGTTTTTATTGAAGTACAAGGTGTAGGGACCAGATTCTGCGGCTTCTATAAAGAATGCATAGGCACCTGCTGCTAAGGGCTGACCCTCGATCATGACATCGTGAGAGAACTCAATTACGGTACATTCGTTGGCACCGGCGCGCCAGGGAGAAGGATTATTTAAACCAAAACCTTGTTCGGTCAAGCCGTAAGGTACTACGCTACCCCAAATTTTGCCACTACGATCCTGGCCATTGGGTGCGGTTACATCAGGGCTGTTGTAGGTAATCTTGACATAGGCTAAAGGGCCCATGTATTGTTTGACGACCGATTTTTGATTGCCTCCACTTGGAGGTAGCGTGAGCTGAGCTTGTGCTAGACCAACAGATAGGCTTAGCAAAAGCGACATTAGGATAAGCTTTTTCATTATTGAGTGTATTAATGGTAGACTACGGTGAGTTTGTTGATTGGCATAGCCTACATTGAAGAATTACAGTCGGGTGATTTTTGTAAGGTTTCGCCAAAGGGGCGATATCCTTATCTTTGCAACAGTTGTTTTGTGCACTACTAAGGTAAAAACAAGTGGGATAGTATTTCTATTCAATAGACCAATGTGCCTTAGTTCTATTTTACCAAGCCCTTTTTATCGATTTGTTTAATCTGTCTGACTATTAATTTTGTCGAAAATGAGGTAGGATACGGAATAAAGTATAGGTAGATATAGTTTTGTTGAAGGGTGTTAAATAAATAAAAATGAAGAATCTCTTGATTTTCGTATTCGTTGTAGGTGCTCTAGCTTTGGGTTTCTTACTGGCAAGAACCTATTATAAACCAGCTCCTATTCAACAAGAAAAGGAAGCCTCCATTCTATTAGAAAAAATCGAAACCGTTGCCAAATTAGTGACTGTGGAAGGGCATTTTTCGGAGTTGTACTCCTATAAAGATTACTGGCAATACGACTGGCCGATCTTTCGTAAAAAAGCGATTCTGAGGGTGCAAGCCAGAGTGTCGGTTGGTTATGATCTCAGCAATATGGAGATCGATGTTAATCAGACCGATAGATTGATTACCATTAAAAACATACCTGCGCAGCCTGAAATTCTGAGCATAGATCACACGGCTGATTATTACGACCTCAAGCAGGGAACCTTCAACTCTTTCACGCAGGAGGATTATAATACCCTTCTAGAGGATGCCCGGAAATTCATTGAAGACAAGGCCAAAGAAAGTGATCTCATTGCTTCTGCTGAGGCACAAGGCATCGAAATCCTAGACCTGATCCGCTTTTTAGTAGAAAATGCAGGTTGGACCGCCCAGTTTGAAACTAGCGATGGCCAAGCAATGGATGTGAAAGCTCGTTTGCAGGATTAAATTTCCTTTAATACCAATCGGAATCTAAAATGGGAACAACACCTACCTCATTGGGTTGATCAACTAGCATTCGTTTGGCTCGAATAAAGGTCGCCAATCGATCGGGGGCAAAGTTTTCATCTTCTGGATTGAGACTCTCAATCTTGACCTGCCCAGCAGCGTGGATGATTTTATTATCGCCCATATAGATAGCCACATGGGTGATCCGCTCTCGGCTATCTTTGGTTGCTTCTTTTCCAAAAAAGAGTAGATCTCCTGCTTGTACCGCACTGAGATCTTCCTCTGTATCGATAAGCTGACCTACATGCACCTGTTGAGAGGCATCTCTCGGTAGGATTAAACCATTGAGATAAAAAACGGTTTTTGTGAAGCCACTACAATCGTAGGCTTTCCCAGAGGTGCCTCCCCAGAGGTAGGGACGACCAAGCATGGCTTTTGCTTCAGCAAGGATGTTTCCTGGCTTAGCCGATCTGGAATTTATCCATTGCTCCCAATCCTTCAAGTCTTTGGTCGGAATATAGGCCATACGACCATCTGGATATTCGACCTGTGTAAAAGCGCCTTGCTCCCTTTTTTTCTTTAATATATTTCCAGCTAATAAGTCCGAAACTCTGCTACTTTGGGTATTGGCCTCTGCATAGGAAAATCCCATATCGGGCAAGTAGACGACCCTGGGGCTATCGAACCAGGCGTTGCGCCCTGCTTGGTCGAGTAGAACTAGGCCACCAGCATCTAACCAACCTAGATAGTGATCTGGTGTCTGCACGAGGTACCAATTATCGACCTTTTCATAAACGCGTAAAAGAGTGCCCAAAGTAGATTGAGTGGCCAGCTCTTTAGAATGACCTGGGTTGGAGCGGATATTACAGGCAGATAGATTGACGATGCCAAAGGTTTGTGTACCTAGGCCGCCCTCTGCTGGTAGCACTCTGATACTGTCTTGCCAGGAGATGGCTAAAGCACTAAGTTGTTGTTGCAGTTCTGCTTTCGCTTCTGGGAGATTGGTTCTGCCAGATAGAATCAGAGGATCACCCTCTTTAACTTTTAAGTCCCAAAGGGCTACTCTTCCATCAGGTGCATACTTTGTCTTTAATTCGCTAATGGCCGTTTCAATAGGCTCGATATTGGTAGATACGGTGGTAGATTGGCAAGACCAGAATAGCGTTAGAGCCAATAGTATAGATAGGCTGGGTGCAAAGGAAGGCTTCATGTTTTAGTGAAGTTTATTGAAAAAACGGAGCTGTAGCGAAAAATAAAAAAAAGCCGGCACAAATTGTACCAGCTTTGATTTAGGTTTTGTCTATTGAATGAGATATGATTGTCGTGTTATTAACTAGTTTCTTGTGGGGCTAATTGTAATGGTACGTTTAGGTTTTTGTTTAGCTGGGCTTGATCTGATTTGAGTGCTTTCAGGAGCTTCTACACTTTCTTTATTTCTTTCAGATACACAGGCCACCATGATTGGGGCACAAGCGCCCTCGCCCGTTCTAAGGTTATAGATGGGGCTGCCTTTCATATAAGCTAAGTTTTCGGTGAATTGTACATTCTTGATGTAAGGACTAGCTTCTCCAGTTGCTTCTGCTTTATTGAGTATACTTGCTCCGTAATAGGCTTCGTTTTGGTAAAATTTGGAATAGAGAATCGAAATGTTGCAGCGGCCATTGGTACCATTATTAACTATCGCACCACCATCGAACTTCGCAATATTTTTGATGAATTTACAAGCATCGATAACGGCCGAAGAACTCCCGTCAGCGGCACAATTATACATGGCAGCTCCGTAGTAGGCTCTATTGGCTTCAAAAGTACAGTTGCGAATAATAGGATCGCTAGTTTTTGTATGAGAAAGATTGAACCAAGCACCACTACTAGCGGGGCTTCCTTCAGAAACTTTCTTGTTGCCGTTGGCTCCTGTGATCGTAAAACCATCAAGGATCGTTTTGCGGCTCACATCTTCAGTATATACAATGGTATAGGAATTGTCTTGATAGCCTTCTTCTCCAATTTCTCCGGAAAGAATAGTAGGGTTGGCGAGCCAATCTCTTTGTTCTTTAGAGGATTCATTTCCTATGAAACCGCCATAAATAGCGAGGCCATCAGGAATGATAAAGGAAATACTACGATCAATGGAATCTGTAGGAAGGTAAGTACCAGCAGCAACCCAAATTTCTTGACCGAAATTTGCGGTTTGTAAAGCACTTTGTAAATTTTGAGGATTTTCCCAAGAAGAACCGTCTCCTATTGCCCCAGGTTTTACATAGATCGTGCTGGCTTCGTTTTTGGCGTTTTGCGCGTTTGCTGCGAAGAGCGGCAGGCACAAAACCAGGATTATAATTGCCCTTTTCACGCTACTAGTTTTTATGAAGTTATAAGGTAAATAACACTCCGACTTGGATGTTAAAACAAGTCAGACACTACATGATGTCGAAACGCACTCTCAAGTTTAAAATAGATTGCCCGAAAGAAAACCGAGCTTTTGAATATACAGGATATGTTCTTTGTATAGGATATATGCCACAATATAGGTAATTTATTTCGATATCGCCAAGGGGTAATCTAAAAAAATACCCTTCCCTAAAATTAGATGTACAAAAAAGTTGTTTTCTATACCGTTTTTTTATTACTTTACACCGTTTTCTAATTTTAAGTGACCGATCAATAATTAGAACGTCTTATAGAAAAAAGAATAAACTGTTAGAGAAACACTATTACTTATTCCCCGTATCTAATTCAATACCAAAGTGTTTCGACTCTAACTGTTACTAAATTCTTCGACGCATTACGGTGCAATCTCGACCGTGAGAAAAATGAAGAGACCTATCTATACCTAAGCATGAATGCTACAAGTGTTTATTTTATACACTTGAGGGTTTTTTGTAATTTTAATGACTTATTATATATACCACACAGTAGGGTCAAACCTCCTGTAACTTCAATTGGCATAGTTAAATTTAAAATCCATGAGCAAAACCTTACTTAAAAAAGTAAAAGGGCGTTCTATTGAATTCCTTATTTTACTGCTTACTGTTGGTATCGCTTATCGTGCACACGGTCAGGACATTCACTACACGCAGTTCTACAACGCTCCCTTTCAGGTGAGTCCGAGTCAGATAGGGCTCTTCGATGGTTATATCCGCGTACAAGGTAATTATCGAAACCAATGGCGTACCGTACCCGTGGGGTATGAAACAGTCACTTTAGCAGTCGACAAAAAATTCCCAAGCAAAAGCAAGTATCAATTCTTTGCTGGAGGGCTTGTATTCAATTATGATCAAGCCGGTTTCTCGGAGCTGAATCATACACAGATACAGTTTCTGGGGAGTTTTACCCGCCGTACTGGTAATAATACCTATCTCACTCTAGGAGGTATCTTCTCTATGAATCAAAGAGCATTTAATGTTGGAGAGCTGACCTTTGATCGCCAATACAATGGTGTCGGAGGTGTTGATCCCAATATTGATCCTAATGAAGATTTTCCCAATCTCAGCAATAATTATGGTAATGTTGCACTGGGTATCAATTTTAGATTCCAAGATAAAGACAAGTTAGAGCTGGTCGACAAGCTGGAGAAGCGCAATAAATTAGACCTTGGGGTAGGTGTTTTTAACCTGAATACGCCCAACCAAAGTTTATTGGAAGATGCAGATGTTCCGCTTCCTGTACGTTTAAGCCCTTATGTCTTTGGTACTTTACAATTGGACGAGAACTTTGATTTTGTGGGCTCCTTTTTAGCGCAGTTTCAGACTACTTATCGAGAGCTGAACTACGGTGCTGCCCTCAAGTGGCATGTTAATAGAAATCCTGGTAAACAATTAGCGTTTCAATTGGGCGTAAATTTCCGATCGCATGACTTTGGAGAATCTTGGTCACCTACTGCTGAAATTAATTTCAACAATTGGCGAGCAGGCTTTAGTTATGAGGTCAATACCTCTGGATTCCAGATCGCTACGAATCGAGATAGTGGCCCTGAGTTTTCTCTTCGCTATATTTTTAAAAGAGTAGAGCCACTACCCAAGTATAAGATTTGTCCCCTCATTTAAAGACAATCTTTTAGGAAAATGTTGTAAATGCAAAGCAGGATGACAGTAAGAAAAACATATATACTCGCACTTCTATTTTTAACTGCCGGCGTCAGCCTTCAGGGACAATCCCTTGATGCTTGGCTAGAAGCAGCGGACACCTCCTATGCGCAGAAAGATTATTATTCTGCCTTTAAATATTATGATGCAGCCCTTCAATATGATAGTACCCTTGCTCGCGCTTGGTACTATAAAGGTCGCTCTGGCTACAACTTTCATGCCTATCGCTCGGCGCTAGTTGCCTTTGATAAGGTCATTGATCTAGATACGACTTTTACGTATCCAGATGTTGTTTTTTGGTTGGCCAAAACCTACCAGACTACCGGTCAGTTTGGGAAAGCAAGCGAATATTATGAGGGCTTCCTCAATAACCCAGGTTCCTCTTCCGAATTGGTGATCAAAGAAGCTAGAAAAGGACTGGAGGATAGTAAATGGGCCAGCCAATTGAATGTAAGAACGGCCACCTTGCCTCCCGTAAGTTTAGGCGAGCAGGTCAATACCGTGAACTCAGACTTTGGAGGTCGATACCAGGATGGTACCTTATATTTTGCCTCTTTAAATTTTGAGTTCGAGCAGGACAAGGTCTTTCCGAAACGCGAATTATCTAAACTGCTACAATTAGACCCCGGTGCAGAAGAACCCGTCTTGATGGCCGGACCATTTAATAGTGAAGATCGGCATACCGCTTATCCAGCATTTAGCCGCGATGGAAATAGGCTCTATTATTGCAAATGCGAGTACATCACTACCGCTGATATTCGTTGTGATATCTATTTAAGTGAGAAAGATGTCACTGGGATTTGGAGCGAAGGTCGTCCTTTGTCTATCAATAATCCAAGTATTGACAACTCTCAACCTTCAGTAGGTATTGATTTATACACTGGAAAGGAAGTACTCTACTTTTCCTCCAATCGAGCAGGCGGGAAAGGTGGTTTAGATATATGGTACGGACCTATTTTAGATAATGGCGATGTGACGGAGCAAACCAATCTTACGGAGCTGAATTCGCCAGACGATGATGTCTCTCCTTTTTATCACCACCTTTCTGAGCAAATGTTTTTTGCCTCCAAGGGTTATCAATCATATGGTGGCTACGATATCTTTTTTAGCTATTTCAAAGATGGTGCTTGGGTGACTCCAGAGAATATAGGCTTAGGAGTGAATAGTAGTTTTAATGAGACCAATTACACCTTAAACGATCTAGGGACTAAAGCTGTTTTTGACTCTGATCGTCCAGGGTCTTTGTATATCGATGAAGATGAGGAAGTATGTTGTAATGATCTGTACACGGTTAATCTTGAGAACAAATTAGAACTCCAAGTTTTAACCTTTAATGCTTTAGATTCTCTTCCTTTATATGGCGTAGAAGTGCGTTTAGATGAAGTAGACAATCAGGGCAAATTACTTCCTAAGGTCTTGACTTGGGAAATGCTCTCTTCTTTGGGTTGGGAGCAAGTGGATGGTGTGCCCTTGACCAATGAAAACTCCAATCGATTTGACTTTCAAATTGATCGTTATAAGCTATATACTTTAGAAGGAAACAAAGAGTTGTTTTTCCCAGATTCGACCATTGTGAACCTCACGGGCTTAGATCCAAAGTCCCGCTCAGTAGAGAAGCGACTGTATCTCAATCCAAACGAAATCAACCTGAGGGTTTTGACACTTGACGAGGATGATGGTACAGATTTATTGGGTTGTACGGTAGAAATTATACGAGTTGCGGTGCCAAATGATTCGACTTCTATTTCAAGGGAGACCAACGAGACCAGTAATCTCTTTACGCAAGTATTAGCTCCAAACTATGATTATTATATCAGGGCTTCTAAGCCAGGCTATGAGTCAAGAGATTTGGAATTGACCAAGGCAATTATCAAGCAGGTCGGACAAGATATTACGGTAGAGATTCCACTGCCGAGAATTGACTTTACGGATTTTCTTCCTCTGGCTTTATACTATGATAATGCTCAGCCTTTTAACTCCAATTACTCTCCGACCACAAGAGATAATTATGCTGATTTGACAGAGCGCTACGCTTTACAACAGCAAAATTACTACCAAGGATTTGCATCAGTGCTCTCGGAGGAGCAGAAATTTGATGCAGAACGCTACTACGATATTTTCTTTAGTAGAGAAGTGAGCGGTGGTATGGCAAATTTGCGTTTATTTGCTAGTAAATTAGTTGGCTTTTTAGAGAGAGGGAACTCTTTGACTATGCAAGTGAAGGGTTATACCAGCCCTATTGCTAATCCTTTGTACAATGATCGACTGAGTCAGCGTAGGATTAAATCTATTGAGAACTTCTTTTCTGAATATAAAGAGGGTGTACTCAAGAAATTTATTGATAATGGTCAGTTGAAAATTACAGAGCTTGCCCTTGGTGAGAAAAGGGTAGGCTTGGATATTCCTCCTCAAATTCAATCCTTTTTATCAAGCCTTGGAGATCTAGGCGTGCAGAATATCGACAATAGTAAAGACAGGCGACTTTCTGTATTTAGTTTATTGGCTTGTATCGAACGAAGGGTTGAAATCGTTCAAGTTGACATCAATGTAAAGCCCAATAACTAATCCCACAACATAATCCAAAAGAGACAATGAATCATTTACAAAAAATATATACGAGCTACCAACGACCTTTCAGATGGATTACGGCTGTTTTGGCCCTCATACTTCTAGGTCCAGCTCAATCTTTTGCCACTCACATCGTTGGTGGGGAGATCAGCTATCGCTGCCTTGGAAATAATAATTATGAAATCACCGTACGAGTCTATAGAGACTGTGCTAATGGTGATCCTGACGCAGATTTCGATGATCCGGCTTCTATCGGTGTGTTTGATCGTTCTGGTATTTTAGTGAGGAACCTACTTGTTCCTTTTTTTGCAGAAGATACGGTCACCACTACTCAGGATGCCTGTTTAGTCATCCCTAGTAATGTCTGTGTACATACGACCGTCTACGTCGACACCGTAAAGTTGAATCGAACACCGGGAGGATATCGACTGGTTTATCAGCGTTGTTGTAGAAACGTCACCCTCAACAATATTGTACGTCCTCTAGAAACGGGGGCCACTTATGATATTTGGTTGACAGAGGAAGCTATGGACATTTGCAATAGTAGCCCTGTCTACAAAGAATGGCCACCAATTTTTATCTGTGCCAATGAGCCACTTTCCTTCGATCACTCTGCTACCGACCAAGATGGCGATTCCCTGATATATAGTCTTTGTATGCCTTTTCAAGGGGCCACCTTTGCAGAACCTAAACCACAGCCACCAAATCCACCACCTTTCGATGAAGTCATGCTAGTAGAGCCAACCTATTCACTAGATAATCTACTAGGCTTTGGAGAGCCTTTAAAAGTAGATCCGGAAGATGGCTTGATGACGGTCACACCGGCCTTGCTGGGTCAATTTGTTGTGGGCGTTTGTGTAGATGAGTACGATAGAGCTACGGGTACCTTACTATCTCAAACCCGTAGAGATTTTCAATATAATGTGATCGAATGTTTGCCCTTTAATGTGCAGGTCGATGTACCCGATGCGGTTTGTGATAACTTCACCGTTCAATTCGAGAACCTTACGAATGATGTAGATGATTTTGCTTGGACACTCGAAGGCTTAGGTACTTCTATTTCTTCGACAGATGAAAACCCGGTTTTTACCTTTCCAGATACAGGTACTTATACCGTAGAGCTTACGGTAGAACCCAATTCTTTATGCGAAAGCTCTTTTACTAAAGATGTCTTTGTACAGATCAATTCCATTGCACCAGATTTCTCAGTAGAGGTATTTGCTTGTGCAGATAGTGCCTACCTTTTCTTACAAGATGAATCCGTAGACTCTGTGTCGTTTATTACAGATTGGGAGTGGATGATTATGCCAGATAATGGCACACCTTTTACCATCCAGGGAGAGAATCCTGTCGTTGCTGTACCAATTAATAGTGAAGGATCGATTCAGCTTAATGTTGAATCGAAAAACACCTGTTTGGCAATGGTCACCGGCCGATATTCTGCGATGGGACAAGATGTGACCACGCTATTGAGAGATTCCGTTTCCTCCTGTGCTGGAGATTCGGTATTCCTGAATGATCTGGTAAATCTAGATAGCCGCTTTAACTATACCTGGACTGGTCCAGGGATTACCGATGCGAGTGCAGTCAATCCTAAGGTAGAAGCGAGCGCTGGTTTTACCACTTATCAATTGGTACTGGAAGCTCAGAATACGACTTGTGTAATTGATCATATGGTCGTGGTTGAGGGCGTGCAAAGTCCTGATTTAAGTTTCGACGTACTATCTAATTGTGGAGGGACCTCTTATACTTTTGCTTATTCAGGCAGTGGTGCTAGTGGTTTGGAATGGACAATAGGCGATGTTAATAATCCTCTAGCAACTGGAATGGGCGACCGTGTCAGTTTCACCTTCCCTGCTGAAGGGATTTATCCTATCACCTTAAAAGGTACGGGAGAATGTACCGATTCTGTAACTAGGCAAATAGAAATCTTGCCAGCCTCCTTACAGACGGATTTTGATTACGAATACGAAGCCTGTACTTCTGATAGCTTATCTGTACGATTACTCGATTTGTCAGACCCAGGGCCGGATTCTATAGTTGGTTGGACATGGACATTGGAGGACGGTAGAATGGCTGAAGGCCAAAATCCACTCATCAACTTTGGAGCGAGCGATACCTTAGATTTAAAACTTGTGATTACCACTATCGGAGGTTGTACCGATAGTATTACTAAAAATATAACGGTGACCCTTATCGAAGATGTCATCGCTGCAATACAAGATACGCTACCGCTATGTGAAGGGATGGCAACTGGTCTGGATCAAATGAATGATCCTCGATATAGTTATACTTGGTTGCCAAGTTCGGGAGTAGATAATCCTTCCGCTCCTGATCCTATTTTTTCCGAAGCAGGAACGTATACCGTCAATGTTTTTATTCCCGGATCACCGACTTGTTCTGAAACTAAACAAGTTGAAGTGGTACTTCCTCCCGCTATAAATCTTTCATTAGTCGCACCTTTGGAGTCTTGTGCAACATCTGAGGCCATCACTGCCAATGTGAGCGCAGATGTCAACTTCACCTGGTTTGTCAACGGAGCAGAGGTGTCGGAAACTTCTAATGTGTTAATAGCCGACCTATTTGGTAATAATACTTATATGGTCATTGCTACCGATGCTTTTGGTTGCGCAGATACTGCTATCACCACGCTGAACCTAGAAGGTGTAGATGTGGAAATTCCCGAGCAGGTAGCAGTTTGTGAAGGGGAGACCATCAATGTTTCGGTTAATAATTTAGATAACCAAGATGTATTGACCTACCTCTGGTCGCCTGCCAATTTAATTGCTAGTGGACAAAGTACCGCCAATATAACGGTGAATGGAACCATTGGCATCCAAGAGGTATTTGTCCAAATCGGAAACCAGCATGGATGTGTGATCAATGATACAGTTGAAGTGGTCGTGGTGGACGATGATATTCAGTTGGGTTTTGAAGTAGATCCTTTCTGTAACGGAGCAATTGCCAACTTTAACAATACCAGTCAGAATGCCTTCGGCTATCTATGGGATTTTGGCGACCCCAATAATCCAGGAGCAAGCTCAACAGAAGAGAATCCGACCTATAATTATAATATGCCGGGCACTTATACTGCTACATTGACTATCCAATACGATGTGTCCTGTACAGATACTGTTTCGCAGACATTTGAAATTAAAGATACAACGCGCTTCAATGTAGACTTTGGAATAGAATTGGTAGAGTGCCTTCCGGGTGAAGCTACCTTTAGGTTCATGAGTTTGTCGACGAGCCCAGATAGCAATTTGACGTATAAGTATGAGTTCAGCGATGGAACCATTGTAAATGAACCCAACTTTGAAAGAACCATCACCGAGTTTGGAACACAGACCGTAACCTTTACCGCAACAGCAGAGGATGGTTGTGAAGGTAGTGTAAGAAAGGATTTTGATTTTCCAGTGGTGGAGGTTAATCTACCCGATACGTTGATCTCATGTGATGAATCAGGTATTACCTTAAATCCTGGTGGACGTACAGAATACACCTATCAGTGGGCTGCTGCCGATGGTATTAGCGATCTGAATGCGGCTAGTCCTTTAGTCACTCCAACGGTGACGACTACTTATAGTGTCACTATTACCGCAAATGGTTTTGCTGCTTGTGTGGTGATCGATGAGGTAGTTGTTGTAGTGCCAGACATGCCTTTACAAATGGATCAACCTAATGAGGTGCTTACTTGTGGAGAGGATTTGACCTTGACAACGAATATTCCAGGAGCAGTATCTTACCAGTGGTTAGATCAAGATGGGAACTTATTGTCGCCAACCGACGAGTTGACGATCAATCCTTTTAGAGACACTACGATCACACTGATTGCTACAGATCAATTTGGGTGTACTTACCTAGATACGATACTGGTTATAGATCAGGGTGTGGATGCTGAAGTAGAGCCAGGTACCAACTTGGATCTGTGTGAGGGCCAAATCTTTGAGCTAGGTGTTCGCAACCTAGATAGTCAAGATACCTTAAGCTATTTGTGGATATCTGATAGCCTTATGATTACCAGTGAGACGACGGCTACGCCGATGTTGAATGTCGATCGATCCGGCACCTTTATTGTACAAGGGGTTATTTCCAACCAGCATGGCTGTAGTGATACGGTAGATGTGACCATTAACTCTGGTGATTTGAAAATTGATCTACCGGATACAGTTTTGATTTGTCAAGATGGTCCTATTGAGCTGGCACCAGATGCTGACCCCAATTTAAATTATACCTGGAGTCCTAGCGATGGTTTAAGTGCTACAAATGTGGCCAATCCAACCTTTACAGGGAATATGGATATGACTTATTTTGTCATGGTGAACGATCCTAGTGTAGGGCCTACCTGCCAAGTGATGGATACGGTTACGGTCATCGTCGGAGGAGAGGTAAGCATCACCAAGAATGATCATATTGATACCACCTGTGCAGATATCGAATTCAATCTAAGTGTTAATGCTAGTGGTCCAGATGGACTGGTGGTAGATTGGTTTAAAGGAGAAAACTTTGAGGCGGCTAGTCTAAATGGAGAATCTGTCACGGTGACGGTTGATCCAGGTGCAAATGTGTATTATGCTATTGCAAATATCCCCCAAGGTTGTGCAGATACCGTCCGATTTGACTTCTACGGATTTGATTTGGATATGATGGGATTAGATACGGTGTTGCAGGGATGTATAGGTACAGAATTTGACCTTCTACCTAATGCGGTTCACTCTTATATGTATGCCTGGAGACCTGCCAATCTACTGGTTGATGCCAATGTGCCAAATCCTAGAACGCTTCCACTAGAGCAAGATGTTAACTTTATTGTTACAGTTGCTCTATTAGATGCCAGATGTACTTTGATGGATACTCTACAGGTAGATATCAAAGACGATATAATTCTAAACATCAGTGCAGACACCGCAGTATGTCCTCAAGACACCGTGCCTTTAAGTGTGGATGTGGAGCCTGGTGCAACGGTGCAATGGTTAGATGAATCTGATAATGTGATTGGTACTGGCCCAAGTATACGTGTACCAGTTGCCCAAGCTGATCGCCAAATCACTGCACTAGCTACGGATACAGCTGGTTGTGAGCAGCGCAGCATGGTCAATATCACGATTACTATTCTCGATACGGGTATCGATGATTTAGAAAATGGTGGTATGGTTGATGCCTGTTCGGGTATTCCAACACCTATAAATCCAGGCGGTAATAATGCTTATACCTATACCTGGTCACCAGATGCTGATCTAGATTTGACCAATCCACATAATCCAGTGGCTACGGTTACTATGGATCAGGTTTATGAGGTGACTATCACCGATCCTAATACTGGATGTACAGTGATGTCACAAGTACAAGTAAATGTCATTGAACACATAAGTATCCTTGATGTATCGAATGATACCATGATCTGTCTCCCTGAAATGATTACCCTTACGGCTACAACCAATGGGGAGCCTGGAACTCTAGAATGGTTTAGCGATGCAGCCATGACACAATCTCTAGGTACAGGTGAAAGCATCCAGGTAATGCCAGGAGAAGGGGAGAATATTTATTATGTAAAAACAGATGATCAGATTTGTAACGATAGTCGCGACAGAGATACCGTTAAAGTAGAAGTCGTAGACTTTACGGCTGTTGCTCCCGAACCTATGCAAGAGGTTTGTAAAGGAGAAACCGTTAGTCTGAATGCTAATGCAGATGATCGATATACCTACGAGTGGAGTCCTGCCAATGTTTTGGATGATCCCACGAGTTCTAATCCTAGCTTTGTAGCTGATTCGGCCATCCAATTTTCTGTGAAAATAACGGCACCAGATGGGGAGTGTATGGATACGCGGACTGTTGATTTACAGCTCGACGATCCAATTAATATAGATGCAGGTAATGATACGATTGCTTGTATAGGAGGTACTTTCAAACTAAGAGCTGAGAGTGAGAATGGTGAAAATATCATGTGGGCTACTGATCGAGATTTCAACAATATTATTGGCATGGGGGCTGAGGTAGAAATCATGTTGAATTCAGAAGGTCAATACTACTATGTAAAAGGAGATAATGGCGGAGGTTGCTCAGAAATTGATAGTGTACTGGTCAGTTCTGGGGAGATCGACGCAGAAATTGAAAATCCCGTTATTGCTTGTGATGCGAATGTAGGCGCCGAATTGATGGTGATCAATAATGATGGAGCACAAGACCTTACTTATTTATGGACACCAGAAAGCAAAATTGCAAGTAATCCGCTAATGGGGCCTAATGCTACTTTAAATCCAGGAGCAGATGGGCTGATTACCGTTGCTTTAGAAAATCAATTTGGTTGTACCAAGGAGCTAACTACCGTTGTAGAAATTCAGAACGTAGGTGATGCCGAAATCAATGCAAGTGATACTTCGATTGCACCAGGAAATCCAGTACAATTAATGATCGACAACTGTGATGATTGTGATTACCAATGGGAACCCGCTAATGAAGTAGATAACCCCAACTCCGGTGCAGTGATCGTAACGCCGTTGGTAGAAACGACCTATACCGTTACGGTAGGCAAGGGAGATTGCGAGAATGTATTGTCTATCACCATTTCACCGACTGGAGAATTGTGCTCACCAGATAATATCTTTATTCCAAGAGCCTTTACACCCAATGGTGACAATAATAATGATTTGCTTTTTGTTCGCTCCAATGTCATTCAAGAGCTGCATTTCATTGTCTATAATCGTTGGGGACAAGAGGTATTTGATACCCGCGACATCAACGAGGGCTGGGATGGTACTTTCCGAGGAAGTCAGTTGCCGCCAGATGTATATGGCTATCGGGTCGATGCCATCTGTATTGATGGTAGTGAAATTACTTTACAAGGGAATGTGACTTTGTTTAGATAGACAAGGTTCCGTTTTTAAGGTGACAAAGTCGATTCTACGATCAATTAGAATCGGCTTTGTCATTTTTATATCCTAGATTTCCTACACTTATTTCCACTTTCTTTACACTTATTTATCGGCCCGTTTTTGAGGGTTATAATCGCCTACTTTCGATGCATTCATCCACGAAAGATAATCTCGATTAATAACTCCAAAAACAACACACCATGTTGAGAAAATGTACACCATTATGGGTAGGACTATGCCTATTTCTATCTAACCTTTTAATGGCTCAAGAACAATCTATTTTATCGGCTACCGACTACGATGCTGCCGCCAAATCACATTTCGATGAGACGCGCAGAGATCGTATGGTTTACACCGAAACCAATGCTTACCGCTTCGATGAAGATTGGGCGAGTCAGCTCCGAACGGGTTCCGATAGTACCGTCTGGATTCCGATTCAAATCCACATTGCCAAGACTGGAAACTACTACGCCGCCAATCTTTTTAATACGGCACTCTTTATCAGTCAAGCTAATGAGGCTCTAGCAGATGCGAATATCCAATTGTACAATTGCTCACCGATGAACATCATTGATAAAGATTCGGTGTATCATCTTTTTTATACCTACCAAGATCAAGTATTAGCACCTTATGAAGTGCCCAATGTGCTCAATATCTATTTTGTAGGAGAGTATAAACAAAGTAGCTATGGACCCTTTTATTGTGGTTCTTCTTCTTACCCTGGGCAAGGGGAGCGCATCATCTATTCGACCTATTGTTTTGGTTTCAATAGCCAAACGGTGATCAATCATTTATTGGGTCAGTACTTTTCCTTATTTCCTACCCACGGGCCATCTGGCGCTACACCCGAATTGGTCACAAGAGGTAGTGGAGCGAACTGTTCCTTTGCCGGCGATGAGTTGTGTGATACACCAGCTGATCCGAACCTGAATACTTCTGGCTATATGAATGGTTGCTCTTATGTTGGTACCGTTACAGACGGTAACGGCGCGCAGTACACACCAGATACTTCCAACTATATGTCTTATGCTCCAGGTAGTTGTCGAGACCATTTTACACCGATGCAGTTAGCGCGCATGGAATACTCCGCACGTTTTGATCGAACTTATCTAAGCTGTAGCAATGGTGGTGCAAAATGTGATAATCCAATTGATGCTTATCCTTATACCGAAAGTTTCGAATCAGGCTTGAATGGATGGGATGAGAACGCCTACTATTCTACTTTTACTTCCGCAATGTTTAGCCTCAATAACGGGTCAACGCCTACCACAGGCACAGGTCCAACAAGTGCTTCAGACGGTCAAAATTATGTTTACGCAGATGCAGATTTTCCAATCCCACAAAGTGGAGCTATTTATCCTGTAGCTACTTTCGAAAGCCCATGTTTTGATTTTACGAATGTACCTAGTCCCGAAATGATTTTTGACTATCATATGTTTGGTCAAGATGCTACCCAGTTTAGTGTGCAAATGAGTAGAGATGGAGGTATCTATTTTGAGCCTGGTGGAGTGCTATTTAATATCACAGGAGACCAAGGGAATGCCTGGAAAACAGATACGCTCGACCTTTCTGCTTATGGCGGCGAGTCTTGTGTTGTCCTACGCTTTGTCGCAGGATTTAATGGAGGTAGCTTAGGAGATATTGCCGTTGATCACATCCGAGTAGGGAATAGTGGTGCGGTTTATACTTGTAACCCACCCGTTGCGGAAGTGACCGCAAGCAACTATACCTGCGGTTCTACAACAAATGGAGGCGATGCAGTACTGAATATCACCCAAGCAAGTCTAGCACCCTATACTATCGAATGGTCAACAGGTGATACTGCGATTAGCCAATTGAGCGGTTTAGGAACGGGTTTCTTTAGTGTCACTGTGACCGATGCCAATGGCTGTGCAGATACCGTTGATTTTATGATTGATGAAATTCCTGGAGTAGCTGCAGTGGCCACTTCTACGGTGACAAGCTCTAGTACAAGTAACGATGGGTCTGTTGATTTACAAATACTCACTGGAGTAGGACCATTTACTTATGCTTGGTCTAATGGTGCTACTACACAAGACCTCAACGGTGTTGGAGATGGTGTTTATAATTATACCGTCACAGATGCTAATGCTTGTACCGACTCCGGTAGTGTTTTTGTAGGTATTGCATTAGCGTGTAATGGTACGAAGAGCGGATGGCCATACCGTTTAAGTCTGGATGGTGGGCTAGGTATATTTAAACAGAATAATGCAGGAGATGATGACCGCAACTGGAAACGCCGAGGTACGCCGACCCCTACTTCAAATACTGGACCTACTGCTCCTGCAGAAGGTGTAAACTACCGCTACATCGAATCCAGTGGCTCAGGAAATCCTGGTAAAAAGGCCATTTTGACTACCAAAAAATGCCTGAATCTGAGCAATGTCAATAACCCAGTTTTCCAATTTCAATACCATATGTATGGTAGTGATATGGGTACACTTGAAGTACAGGCTTCTACTGATGGTGGTAGCACTTGGACCGAAGCGATCTGGCAAAAATCTGGAGATCAGGGAAATACCTGGCATACTGCTACAATCAACCTCAATGGATATGCCAGCAACGCTACTCGCCTGAGAATAATCGGTATTACTGGTGGTGGACCAAGAAGTGACATGGCGATCGATGATATCTATATTGGAGCTGCTGCTACTAGTTTTGGTCCGCAGATCGCAGCTCGATCTTCCTCCAATTTACTCGCACAAACAGAAGATTTTGTGGAGGATATAGACGCTAATGTTTTCCCTAATCCTGTAAATGAAAACCTGAATATCCGCCTAAATCAAACTTTAGAAGTAGATGCTAATCTCGTATTGTTCAATCGCCTCGGACAACAAGTATCAGAGGGGACCATCCAGATGCCAGCAGGTACGATAAGCCAACAAGTATCTGTTGTTGACTTGCCAGCGGGCCTCTACTTTTTACAAATCCTTTCGGATAATGGCCAGATGATTAGGAAGACCATTGTGGTTAATCACTAAAATCCCTAGCCTTAATCGACGCTCTGGGAGCAAATATAGAGGTGCTTCCAGGGACGTTTTTTAGATATCGGGTGTGTGTCAATAGATGCGCACCCGTATTTTACTTGCTGAAGCCTTGGCGAAAGCAGAAACTTTACTCAAAATATGGTACCCAGCATGGCTCCCCATGATACGCATCTACTGAGGTGATTTGTTTTTCATGTGTACCATCGATATCGATGGTGTAGATATGGTGCTGTCCATCTCTTTTGCCGTGAAAGGCAATTTTTTGTCCATCAGGAGAGACGGCAATTTCCTGGTAGAAATGGTCATCTTTTGTAATCTGAGTGGTCTTTTTATTTTTGATGTTGACGATAAAAATATCGTTGTGTTCCTGATCTCGCTCGTCAGAATAGTGGTAGGTGTAGACAATAGACTTGCCATCGGGCATCCAGGAGGTGTATTTTTCCCTTTTAGGAGATTGCGTGAGCTGTTTGATCTTCTTGTTGGCGAATTGGTAAAGATAGATTTCGGTATTGCCACTTCGATCTGAAAGGAAGCTGAAAGATTTGCCATCTGGGCTCCAGGAGGGCCGACCATTATAGCCTTCAGACATGACTAATAATCGGTTAGATTGATCCTTTCGGTTATAGATGCCGATATAGTTGTTTTGTTTGTCTTTGAGGGTATAAAGCACTTGACTACCGTCGGGTGAAAGGTTGCTATCTTCAATTTTTTGATCATCAAAATCAAGTGGAGCCCCATCAGCTTTGATCGCCTGGATCGAAAATTGTCCAGCAGTATCATTGGAGTTATAGAGTAATCCATCAAGCGTGGTATTCCATCGAGGTGCCCAATCCCAGCCGGGGTTGGTGGTCAGTTGCCGGGAATTGCTCCCATCTTGATTAATACAAAAAAGGTCAAAATTCCCGGATTGATTGGAGAGATAAACGATTTGCTGTTGAGCCAATAGGAATTGTGGTAGAATGAGAAAAATATAGAAGTATCGCATCTTGGTTTTTAGTAAAATTAAGAAAGGCTTACCTTGACAAGACCTAAATGAAGGTCAGAGTTGTCTTTATCTAGGAATATTTACGAAATCAGTATCAATATGGATTTTTCTCTTCTAAGTCACCCGAAAAATAGGCGCTCGTATCGCTATTTTTTCTCCCTTGTTTTTTTCAGTTTATTATCTAATGCCTTATTTACGCAAGTACAATTCCCCTTAAAAACCAGTAACAATAATCGCTATCTAGTAGATGCTCAGAAGAAGCCCTTCTTCTATCAGGCAGATACACCATGGCATCTCTTTTTTGATTTGACTGTAGCTCAAGCAGACACCCTCATCCGTATCCGTAAAGAACAAGGGGTTAATAGCCTGCAAATAATGTTGACTGGGGCGAAAGACCAAGTAGATTACCGAGGGAATAGCCCCTGGTTGGATGATCACGATTTTGCTAAACCGAATGAGCTGTTTTTTGCTAGAGTAGACTCTATTATGACCCTCACACAGCAGTATAATATGTTCATCGCAATAGTGCCCTTATGGTCGGGTTGTTGCCGAGGAGATATGGCAGGTCTTGATCGAGATGGGAATCCCTTGCCAATGAGCGCAAATGGTGTAGACAAGACCTATGCATTTGGAAAGTGGCTGGGTGATCGCTATGGAAAGTATTCCAATATCATGTGGATTATTGGTGGCGATAACGATCCTTTTAATGCTATCGAGGAATATGCTGCTCTTGTAAAAGGTTTAAAAGAGACGACTTCGGATCAACTGATGACCTACCACGCAGCTAGTACACACTCTAGTACCGATGTTTATCCCGATGCAGATTGGCTAGATCTGAGTATGATTTATACTTATTTCCGAGGTTTTAATAAAGCCTGGAACCGCATTCAGCCGGATGTCTATGAGGTGGCTTATGATGAATATCGCAAACGTAAAATGCCCTTTTTCTTGGGAGAAAGTAATTACGAGCGAGAGCATGATGATTGGGGCAACCCTACTCAGGTACGCAAGCAAGCCTATTGGGCAGCGCTCAGTGGTGCTACCGGGCACGCCTATGGGAGTAGCAATTGGAAGATTCCAGATAACTGGAGAGAGTTATTAGAAATGCCGGGAGCAAAGACTTTTCAATACCTAATACAATTAATGCAAGATGTAAAGTTTCATCAGTTGCAACCCGATTTTCTAGGAACCTTACTGGGCGAAAGCGCTGGCCAATACGCATCTAATGATTTTGCAGTAGCCGCCTTTACTATGCGTAAAAAAGGAGCCGTAATTTATATTCCAAGTGGTAGAACTTTGACCCTCAATCTTTCAGTGCTTGGCGCACCAGTCCAAAGTTTACAATGGTATAACCCAAGGACAGGGAAACGCAGCAAAGTGAAAGACATCAATCGTCTAGAGACCCCTACTGATGAAGATTGGGTGCTCTTGATTAACTAAAATAAGCGTATAGCTGATAGATGAAAAGAAAAATTCCTGCGATGATTAAATAGGTATTGGCTGCCTTGTAGAAGGCGTCGAAGCTTTTTAGTTTTTTCCATCGGTTGATTACCAAAACAATCGGAATCAGCGCCAGGACTTGCCCTAGTTCCACCCCAATATTGAAAGATACAATCTTGGCTAGAAACTGATTTGCTCCAAGTTCAAATGACTGTAGTCGAGTCGATAGCCCCAAACCATGAATCAAACCAAAGCAAAACACCATGGCAAGTAGATTGGGCGAGGAAACTTTAAAAACTTTTTCAAAGCCTCCCAGGTTTTCAAAGCCTTTATAGAATACACTCAAGGCAATCACGGCATCGATCAGATGCTCATTGACTTTGATGCCCGCGTAAGTGGCAAATATCAGCGTAATACTATGCCCTATGGTGAAGGCGGTAATAAAACGTACGATATCTTTAAAGCCACTGAGGTAGAAAATGACCCCTGCCAAGAAAAGCAAATGGTCATAACCCGTAAGCATATGTTTGGCGCCTACCCAGATGTATGCCCATAAATCTCCATTGGCCAAAAGCTCAGCATCGGCATCGGTGACATCATGCGCCTGTAGAAGGACAGGTATGGATAGTAGTAGAATCGCTAAAAAATGCTTCATGATGTTTTTCGGTTAAACCAAAAGAATAGTCCCAAAAATAGAATTAAACTACCAACCCAATAAAAATAAGAAGGGATTCCCGAGGTGTGCTCTTCGTGTTGATGAACCACTGCTTCTGGATGTTCGTGCCCTTCGCCGATTCCGAAAGATAGGCTTGCCCAATTGGATTCGTGCGTCAGCCCAAGTTCTTCGGATGGACTTAAATGGATAGTACGAAGGTGCCAGATACCTTGGTGAGTTATTGGTATGTTTAGAATACCTTCTGCATTTGTTCGATGTGGAATGGGGTCGTGCTGATGCTCTTCTCCTTCGTCTTCATGGCGATGCACTGTGCTATCGCCGTGGGTATGACTATGGTTTTGAGGATCAGCACCTACATAGACTAGCTGATTAGGTAAAGGCGCTCCTTGCCACATCAGTTCAATTTGTAAGATATGACCAGGGTGTAAATCGTACGGATTGCTAAGCGGGATAAACTCTATTGGATATCCAAGGAAAGTTTGCCAATCTGGACTTAATTTTTCTCCAAGCTGAAAGATGGTTTTGACATGCTTAGAATACTTTTCTACCGCATCCTGTTCCAGGGCATTATTGGCTTTACGCCAAGCGAGCATATCCAAGAGCCCATCGTGCTCTAGATAATTGTTGAAATCAGCTGCCGACATTTCGATTGTTCGTGGGTGAGTTGAGACGCCAGCTACCCAGGTGCCTTCCTCACCCGTTTTTAGGTTTAAAAGTGTGGCACCATTGTTCTCTGACCACTGGTTGGTATCGATAGCGATGCGCTGACCATTGCCAATCAAACTGGCATCTCGCATTCGATTGCGATCAATGCTATTGTCACTACGGTCAAAGGTGCCGTTGAAAAGTTGGATGGTAGCTTTTGTATTTGGCTTAAGAAAATAGCTATCCAATTTGAGGTACATATCGTGACCTGAAAGAACCACCAAGCCTAGAAATAGTAAAAGTAATTTTCGCATGCTTTTTATTGTTTTGACCTATCGGGCCCAATCATAATTGAAAGGTAAATTGAATTTCCTATAATATAAACAGGGATTTAGGGACTTAGGGGAAACGCATCAAAATAAAAACTTTAAAAGAAATACTTATTACTCAAAATTAAGTGTGAAAAAGGTGATAAGCGAAGTGCGGGATGCCGCCTAGGCACTGTTCGAGTGGAACGAGTTTGGCTAGGCAAGATTTTTTTGCTTCGTTTTTGTATCGAATGACAAAAATGAAGATGCTAGAGCGGTTTTGAATTGGAGTTTCAGTAGGAATAATAAAAAATTGTAGGGTGATTTTTTGGCGCGTTAGCCCTATTAGGGAATAAGGGATTCTAAATTGACGAAAAATTAGCTGGGTTATCATAGCTTTTTGTCATTTTAGTTCCGAAGAAGCCCGCCTATAGAAATAGGAGGCGGCGATGATTGTTGTATATTCGTTTAGAAAGTAATATTAGAAGGATTAAGTTTATGAAGAAACAATTACTACTCTTTTTTAGTACACTTTGCTTATGCTCAACTTATGCCCAAAACACTGTTGGTTTATTAAGCTATGATGCAGCTCAAGCTTATGCGGGCTATAATCTGATTTTTCCACATAATCAGCCCAATGTATATCTACTTGATAATTGTGGGGAAATTGTCCATACCTGGACTGATGAAGCCAATTTTCGGCCTGGTAATATTGCCTATTTGACCGAGGAAGGCAACCTGATCAAAGGCAAACGCGATGCCGTAGTTGTCGACGATCCGATTTGGGCAGGCGGTGGTGGAGAAACGCTGGAAATCCTTGATTGGGATAATAATCTCCTCCACTCGATGACCATTAATGATTCTTTGCAGCGGATGCACCACGATTTTGCGCCTATGCCCAATGGCAATATCCTGCTGATTGTTTGGGAGAAAAAAACAAGAGCCGAAGCGATTGAGGCAGGCCGCGATCCAGCTAAAATGGAACGCGATGAGCTGTGGCCTGATAAAATTATTGAGTGGAATCCTGAGCTAGACAGTATCGTCTGGGAATGGCATGCCTGGGATCATTTAATTCAAGATTTTGACTCCACCAAAGCCAATTATGGCGTAGTGGCTGATCATCCAGAGAAAATCGATATCAACTGGGATACCGAGGATGGCGACCCTGACTGGATGCACTCCAACGCCATCGACTACAACCCACGCCTGGATCAAATCATTTTGTGTGTCCCCACTTTTCATGAGTTTTGGGTGATCGATCATACCACTAGTCGAGAACAAGCGGCGACAGACCGCGGCGGACTTGGCGAACGTGGAGGGGATTTAATGTACCGTTGGGGGAATCCCGCTACCTATCGAGCTGGGACGGCAGAGGATCAGCAGTTATTCTATCCGCACGATATCCATTGGGTAGACGACTTTCTGGATTTTACTTTTCCAGATTATGATAAAATTGCCATTTTCAACAATAGAGTTGGGGCCGATTTTTCTACGGCCAATCTCCTGCGGCCGGCATGGGATATGTATGGCTGGAAATATACTTTAGAAAACGGACAATATAATCCAAGGACCTTTGATCGTACCTACTACCATCCAGATACTACAGCACTTTGGTCTACTGGATTATCTAGCGTACAGTTGTTGCCGAACGGAAACACTTTGATTTGTGCAGGGCGTTTCGGATATGCTTTTGAGTTGTCACCTGCTAATGAAATTGTTTGGGAGTACATTACGCCACTTCGAGGAGGGCAGCCCGTGGCCCAAGGAGATACGACCTTGGCTATAAACAATAACCTCACTTTTCGCCTCAAGCGATATCCAGAAGATTTTGCCGCCTTCGATGGAAAAGATTTAAGCTCGAAAGGCTGGATAGAAACGAGCCCTGATACGAATTTCTGTAATCAATTGACAACCGATGTGATGGATGTTTTGCGTCCAGCGATGTTTAGGATTTATCCCAATCCGAGTAGTAATGATTTGACCATCGAGTGGGATGGCATCTATCATGCCGACATCAGGATTTATAATCAAACGGGGCAGTTGATGGCCAGTTTCCCCAATGCATCAGGTGGTCGTAAGTATCTGAGTACCGCTAATTGGCAGCAAGGCCTTTATTTTGTTGGGATTAATAACCGTGTTTATAAGAAAGTGATCATCCAACGATGATCTGCCTTTCAAAGAAATAGGAGTCATCCTGATAGATTCAGGATGACTCCTGTTTCTTACAGCTCTAATTGCTCAAGCAAGCGGATATTTTGCTCCAATTCATTCAGGTGTTTGCCATAGGCAATTTTATTGAGTCGATTGCCTAATAACCACATCAGAGGGACCAGTACTACCAGCCCAACAATGATTACAATCAATATTTGCTGGTTCGCTAAAACCATTCCCCATGATTTACCAGTGTACAAACCGGGTAAAAGGCCGCCACAAACTAATACTATAGGCATGCCAAATAAACTGCTGACTTTCTCAACCTGTAATACTTTCTTGAGTCGGAAGGCTTGATTTTTCATCGTGTCTAAGGTGGGGAGATCAGGATTGATTTGGGTGTTCATGCTGTCATATTGCCGGTTCATGCCGATCAGCCCGATTAGGTAATAAGCAATGATGGTTCCCCAAAGCGGCAGGGTTGCTGGAACGTTTAGGCTGAAGAAAAACGCCGCAACAGCGAAGATCAAAAAGAAGATAACCCAATTAATTTTGTACTTCAAGCGCTTTTTTAATTCTGCCATTGTTGAGGAAGATTCTTGCTGAATAGCTTTCATAATTTCAGATTTATTGATGGTTGATGATGTGAATTTTTCTTCTTGTATTTTATTCCAGGCTTTATTGAGGTCCATAGCTTTCTTGTTTTAAGGTTTTAATCAATTGGGTTTTTATACGATGGATTTTTACGTTAACATGGTTCGTAGAAATTCCAAGGATTTCGCTGATCTCCTTATTTGTATAACTATCTAAATGCAAGGTGATCAAGGTCCGATCGATGGAGTTGAGCTTTTTAATTGCTTGATAAAGTCGCTCGTGCACCTCAGGAGTTTCTTGTTTGCTCGCCTCTTGTGGAAAATCAGGTACTACTTTTTTTGATTTTCTTTTTGAGGTAAAAATGGTGTTTAGGCTAATACGATACAGCCAGGTACTGAAGGAGGCCTTTCCAGAAAATTTAGGATAAGACTTCCAGGCTTGTAGTAAAATTTCTTGGTAAAGATCTTTGCGATCTTCCTCCGTATCTACGTGCAAGCCAATGAGTTTATGGATAATACCCTCATTATGTTGGATGCGTTTAATAAATGCTTGTTCTAATGCCTCCGGCATGTTGAGTTGGTTTTATTCATTAGTCGCAAAACATTTTAAAAAATTACAAAGGCCTCGAATTTTTTTTGAAATAAAAGAGTTAACGCCTTAAAAGCAAAACTATGATCGTTCGATTAGCAGAAGGAGACATCCATACCAAGTATGGATTTTTTCAAGAGAAATTATACTACGATGGCCAGCGAGAATCGATTGCCATCACTATGGGGGCAATCGAAAATGCGGAAGATGTCCTATGTCGGGTGCATTCTTCCTGTCTTTTTGCACATGCATTCAATAGTGTAGAATGCGATTGTCGGGAGCAGATGGCCATTTCTCAGCAATTGATCCAAAGAGCGGGACAAGGTATTATCATTTGGCTAGAACAGGAAGGTAAAGGTAATGGTCACTTTGCGCTTTTAAATAGTGTAGCTCATAAACGCCAAGGTGTAAAACAGGCTGATGCCTACCAAGCTGTAGGTTTCAAAAGGGATGCGCGGGACTTCAGCGCAGCAGCCAAAATAATAAAAGATCTTGGTGTGAAATCTATCAAAATGCTCACCAATAACCCTAAGAAAGTAGAGACGCTGACTCAGTTTGGGATCGTGGTCAGTGGCACACAGCCCACCGTACTTTAAGCGTCGCCGTCAGGACTTCAGACCTTTTTACAGCAAAAAGCCTCAACTTTTGAGAAGCTGTTTTTATTGTATTGCCAAAAGTATCCGTATGTCTGAAGTATTTCATCAAGGAGAACAGGCCGTACAAGTAATGGCTGGCGAAGAGAAGGTGGCCGCAAGAGTTGGTCGGATGATCAAATCTAAAATCAATGGTGGAGCCTTTAATTTTATTCAGAAACAAGCAATGGCTTTCATCACTTCAAGCGATGAGCACTCCAAGGTTTGGGTTTCCTTATTAGTAGGAGAGGAGGGTTTTATTAAGGTACCCGATGAAGGTCAAGTGGTTTTTGATCTCTCCAAATTAAGAAGTACCGATAAGGATCTTCTATTTAAGAATATTAAAATAGAGAGCCAGGTTGGTGTTCTTTTTATAGAGCCAATCTCCAGATTGCGCTTTCGCGTAAATGGTAAAGCGACGCTTCTAGGTGATGAATTGAAAGTCCAAGCAGCCGAAGCTTATGGAAACTGCCCTAAATATATTCAAAGACAACATATCTCCCTACCAGATGCCCAGGATAAAGCCCAAGCCTATACCAGCACTGGAGAGCAATTAAAAACCGAGCACCTCGATTGGGTCAAGCAGGCAGATACTTTTTATATGGGTACAAAAAGTCTAGATGGCCAATCGGATGCTTCGCACCGCGGAGGTAATCCTGGTTTTATAGAAGTATTAGAGGATATGACGCTTAGGATTCCCGATTATCCTGGTAATAGTTTATTTCAATCTCTAGGCAATATTCACGAACAACCCAATACAGGTCTGTTATTTGTAGATTTCCAAAAGGGTACTTGTCTCCAGCTCAGCGGCAAAGCCACCCTCGAATTTAACCAACAAACACCCGAAGAACTCAAGAAAACGGCAACTACCGGTCGCTTTTGGCGCTTTGAAACCGAAGCGTGGGTGCTCACCCAGCATCATCATCAAGTCGATTGGGAGTTCGTAGACTTTTCCCCTTTCAATCCTGATTAAGGAATGAGTCAATAATAAATTAAACATCTTTACTTGTTCTTTTGCCGCCCAGTTTCGTTAAAAAGCCTCGTTGATGCGCTGCATCGCCTGCGTTTTTTGCCTCACTGAACAGCAAAATACCTGCGTAAATCTTGTATACTTTATTAATGCCCCATTCCTAAGGAAAGAAGTCTCGTGCCCACAAAACTACTGACGAAAGATTCGTACCTCACCATGTCTTACCCTATAAACGAACTAAACCCTATAACACCTAACCCTCAAATCACTTCACCCGCACCCCATTTTTCACGACAATATCAATATCCTGTAAAATGTTGATATGCTTCAAGACATCTCCTTTTACGGCAATAATATCAGCTTTTTTTCCTTCGGTAATAGTACCTACTTCATTACTTACCCCCATGATGACGGAGGGCCAGTAGGTCGCTGCTTTAATTGCATACATCGGATCGATATCCATTTCATTCACCCATACATCCAATTCATTCCAGGTCGACTGGCAATGGAAGGTCAATGGGATACCACTATCTGTTCCTACCAATAAAGTTAAGCCAGCCTCCTGAAGTTGGGCAATTTTACGTTTAAGCGTTGGTTTTCGCATCGGAGTGAGCTGATAGTAGGGGAGCTGACCAGGTCTATGAATAGAGGCTCTGATATCTTCGATGATTTTTTCTGGTAAATCTAAATGCCAACAATCCGTATCGAGAAACTCAGGATTATCCCGAATATAGAGGTAGTTGTTGAGTACCGATACCGTTGGTGTCCAGAATAGAGGTCCCTTATTCATCTGAGCAGTACGCTCTTTGAGCATCTCCATTACATCGGCAGGATATTCTGGGGCGCTAGACAGACCGGTGTGTTCAAAACAATCTACACCTGCCAGGATACCTCTGCGGATTTCTTCTGGTCTATGGCCATGAGCTACTACGGTGAGATCGTGTCGGTGGGCTTCATCTACAATAGCATAGACCTCGTCCATCTCCATTTGATCTTGATCAATCAGCTTGATGCAATCTACACCTGCTTCTGCTAGTTTTTTAACTTTTGCTCTAGCATCGGCTACGCTTTCAATTCCCCATCTGAAGGCTTCGGTACCTGGATAGGGTTCATGTTGTAAAAATGGCCCCGACATATACATCGTAGGTCCTGGAATCTCTCCGTTATTGATGCGGTCCCGGACTTTGATACTCGGATTGAGCGGTGCCCCCAAATCTCGAGCACTGGTCACACCAGCCATTAGTAATTGATGTGCTGAAGCGGGCATGATGATCTTTTCAAATTCATCAATATAGGCAGTGTCCCAGTGGGCGTAGTCGCTATGGCCATTAATCATCAAATGGACATGCATGTCCCATAAACCTGGTAAGACACTCATGCCTTCGGTCGAAATAAGCTCTGCGTTTTTGGGGATCTCTACTTGTCCGACTTGACCAATGGAGATGATTTTATCATTTTCAATCAGTATGACACTGTTCTGTAAGGGTATACCGCCAAAACCATCTATGAGGGTGCCACCGACAAGTGCTTTGAGGTTGGATTGAGCAAAAAGAAATGCTGGAATGCAGGCTAAAAGAATCAAAATAAGCTTTTTCATACGCCGAATTATTGCATGATTTATATGACAAATTTAAATATTTTCTAATATCAGAGGAATTTGCCAAAATCTCTTTAAAGTTCTAGCAAAATGTCTATTTTGTGTTCAAATTAAACATTTTGGTCATACGACCAAGGGATTCTTTTGATTAAAAAAGGGTCATCCCATGAACCGATTGAAAAAAACATACTTAGAGAAGCTACTTGTCTTTAGCTCTCCCAAAATTTCTAGTACACTCTTACCAGGCTTATTCGTGCCGGTGGGCCTCTCCGCATTGGCCCTTCTGATTATTTTTCCATGTTCAAAATTCACTCAAAGAATGAAGCAATTTTGTTTACAACAATCTCAAAAACTTGTGGTTTGTTGTGGGCTCCTGCTTTGGCTGTTTATGATTCCCAGCCTTGCTAAAGCAGAAGTACCACCCTATTTTTTCACCAAAGATACTACCGTCGTCCAATGTGATACGGTAGCCGCCTATACCAATTGGATCGACAATAAAATATTTGCTTTGACCAATAGTATGGGCACCGGTAATACCGTCACCGCTTCTCCTCCCGTCAATACATCTTTTATGTTTGCGACACCTTGTGGAGATACGGTCACTCATATCCTCACTTTGAGAGATGGGAGCAATGCCGTATTACAAATCGATACCGTGACGCTGGTCGTAAAGGATGAGCAGGTGCCAACCTTTATGACCTTACCTTCGGCAATAGACACCGTAGGTTGCCTGAAATATGCCCATCCAGACTCCTTGGGTAGGCCAACGGCAATAGACAACTGTGATACCTTAGTTGAGGTGACCTTCCTCGATAATTTCAGTATGGTCAATTGTCCGAATGATCAGACTATTCAACGGATATGGTCTATTACGGATGATTGTGGCAATACCAATACTTTTGTCCAGACTATACTAGTCATCGATACCATTCCACCCTCCTTTACTATTCCTGCAGACACTGTGATCAGTTGTGAGTTTGGCGATAGCCCTACCTTTACAGGAGAGCCGACCATTATCCAAAATGATTGTGATTCACTGACCTCCAGTAATTATCGATTTGAAGACCAGTTGGCGGCAGGAGGCTGTGCTAATGGCTATGTCGTGATGCGGAAATGGTTCGTTTTTGATAATTGTAATAATATCGATTCTGCTATACAACGTATTGAAGTAGTCGACAGCATTGCTCCTATTATTGGTACAGAGGCGCAAAATCTGATCGTCAACTGTATGCTAGGGGTAGATTTAGATACCTTATATCAAAACTGGCTAGATCGAAACGGCGGAGCTGTAGCAAGTGATAATTGTACAGTAGATACCTCTATGATTTGGTCCGCTATTATTACGGGCACAAGTTCCCCGGCTTTGATTCCTTCTCTTACCTGTAATGATGGAGATCAAATTTTACTCCAACAAACGGTTAGTTTCATTGCAATGGATGAATGCGGCAATGCCGATACTACCACAGCAACCATTCGAGTGGTAGATGATCAAGCTCCGATAATTACTGCTTGTGTAGGAGATACAATTATTGGTACCAATGTATCTGATTGTGTAGGTACTTTCAAGGTGAAAAGACCTCCTTTGACGGACGAGTGTAGCCCAGATACGATGAACTATCTCGGCTTGCGTTTTGAATATACTATTGACGGCGGATCAAGAATATTGGTTGGTAGCGATAGTGTAGATGTTGACTTTCCGCAAGGAACACACCAAATAAAATATTATGTGACAGACTGTGGTGGGAATCAAGATAGCTGTTCCTTTCAATTGACGGTAATAGATAATGTTCCACCCTTTTTGGCTTGCTCTAATGATTTAACAGTTTATGTTGGTCAAGATTCCTGCCAAAAGGCCCTATCGCTGGTTCCGCCTATCACCATGGATAATTGCGCACTAGATAGCAATTTCATGGGGCCAAGACCGCTCTATTATATCAATGGAGCTACTGATGTCGATGAAACGAGATGGCCCGAATCTGGTCCACCCACTCAATTATTCAATATCGGTAATAATCGCGTCCGGTATATCATGCAAGATAGTGTGGGCAATAGAGATACTTGCCTTTACAGAGTGCTTGTCTTGGATACCATCGCCCCAGTGGTAAGATGCCAACCAACGACCCTTTTTATCAATCCTTCTGGTCTCGATGTACAGATGGTAGACGTGGGAGATTTAGATGCGGGTACTACAGATAATTGTGAGATAGATACGATGTTTATCACACCCAATCAGTTTGATTGTAATTTAGTGGGGATGGGAGGTAATCCGAATGTAGTTTTAACGGCTAGAGATGAGTCAGGCAATAGCTCTACTTGTACGACTTTTGTCAGGATTGAGAATTTAGCGCCTTCACCTACTGCCACCTCAGGTCTTTGCGGAAACGATACGCTTTTCTTAAGTGCGAACCCGCCACCTGCCGATGGAGGTACAGTATATACTTATTTCTGGTTTGGACCCAATGGCTTTACCTCTACAAAAGCCAATCCGTTTATTCCCAATATTAGTGCTGTTAATGCAGGATCCTATTCTGTAGAAATCACAGGCTTGACGGGTTGTAGATCATCAGGGGCTGTAGAGGTAACGATTGAAGATTTACCACAAACACCGGATATACAAAGTGAGGACGATTATTGTGTAAATAATATCGTGACCCTTGAATCCTCTATTACACCACAAGGAGTGCAAGTCATCTACCAATGGTATAGGAGTGATGGAGGCTCGGGTATTTTATTGGCAGAAACAATAGTACCGTCCTATTCCTTTCAGGCACCTTCCACGCCTGGTACGGAGGAATATTTCTTGATTATTGAGGCTGATGGTTGTACCTCACAACCTTCTTTGCCCAAAGTGGTCACCTTCAATGACTTTCCTACGGCAGTGCCTTTAGATACCAATATTACTATTTGCTCAGGAGAAACGGTTACACTAGGTACTTTAGTTACCGGATTTGGCTTGAGCTATGAGTGGACTGGTCCTGATGGATATGAAGAAGAAGGCGCTTTCCCCTCGATTATTAGGAATGCTACACCTGATAATGATGGGGTGTATTCGCTAGTGATCACTAGGAATGGTTGTGCTTCTACACCTGCTTTTGTCAGAGTAAATATATTGCCACGCCCAGAGCGACCAATGCTTTCTAATAATGGGCCAATATGTCAAGGAGATAATTTGGTGCTTTCTACCAATGCTACCGCCTCGATCTATACCTGGGTGGCTCCCGACTTGACGGAGTTTTCTACAACAAGTAATTCTTTTTCACTTAATAATGTGGATCCTTCTCTCAGTGGGAATTGGCGATTATTCGTCACCGATTTTAATTGTGACTCCGAGCTCTCTATTGTAAGTAATGTCGTGATTAACGATTTGCCAAATGCAGTAGCTGCGGCTAGCCCAGATATTATCTGTGAGGGTAGTGATATCTTTTTAAATGCCTCTCCAAATATTGCCAATGCTACCTATTCCTGGACAGGACCAGATGGCTTTATGGGGGTAGGTAGAAATGTCAGTATTGAAAATATTAGGGCCGCCAAAGCTGGTCAGTATACGGTAGATATAACCACAGATGCAGGCTGTAGCCAAAGTGCTGATGTGATGGTCAATGTTAGAAATGCCGTCCAGATCGTGAGCGCTGCCAATGATGGAGCTGCTTGTCTGAACGGTCCTACCGATATTTCCTTTAATGCTGCCGTGTTTCCAGAAGATGATGGATCTTATGTATACAGTTGGACTGGGCCAAACGGGTTTAGCTCCAATATCCGGCAGGCTGTTATTCCGAATGCTACCTCCAACAATAATGGAAACTACCAATTGATTGTGACGAATGCCGAAGGTTGTGTGTCTGATCCCGTAATTTCTACAGTAGATGTAAGTGATCCTCCTGCAACACCGGAGCAGCCGGTGGTTAGTGAATTTACACCTGCGCCTTTCTGTGTAGGTACAGAGTTAGAATTGAGAGTTGGAGACTATAATGGTAATGCAGTCTCCTATCATTGGCAAACGCCCAATGATGGGGTCGTCATAACCACGGAACCTGCACTGAATATTCCAAGTTTGGACTTAGACGATAGTGGAGATTACTCTGTATTTGTAAATATCGATGGATGTAATTCCAACCCTAGTAGTAATTTGAGGATCAATGTGAATGCTAGACCCAATGCTAGTGTACAATCTAATAGCCCGATTTGTGAAGGAGACCCCATCAATTTAGTAGCGAATTTTGTCGCTGGAGCGAGCTATAGTTGGATAGGTCCAAACTTCTCCTCCTCTTTACAGAATCCTACAATTGTGGAATCAGATTCCGCCTTGCACGCGGGAAGCTATCTACTGGTGATT
The DNA here is from genome assembly GCA_042095835.1 of Saprospiraceae bacterium. Classification (GTDB taxonomy): domain Bacteria; phylum Bacteroidota; class Bacteroidia; order Chitinophagales; family Saprospiraceae; genus DATFKA01. The sequence goes on along the minus strand of JBELML010000002.1, from coordinate 36,272 downwards.
CAAAAAGATGGCTGTGCCTCTGCACCAATAAATACCAACGTCGTCATCAATGCTACCCCGATCCAGCCACAATTGTTGGGGAGTGGGCCTATTTGTGCAGATGATTCAAGTGCTATTCTGCGGATCAACCTGAGTCAGTCCTCAATGACCAATGGCGCTACTTATATTTGGTCTGGTCCAAATGGTATTATTGATACCTCTGATAATCCAACAATTGATATTAGCAATTTCGATGGCTTTGCTGATGGAGAAAACCTGTTTACCGCTACGGCCCTGCTAGGTAGATGTCCATCAATGCCTTCAGAACCCTTTAGCGGACAGATTAATCAGGTGCCAGAAATAACTGCTTTTGCAGGACAAGATTTTACGATTTGTGAAACAGAAGATATCTTCCTCTCTGCGGAAGCTCCCGCTTTAGGTACTGGCCGATGGATGTACCTTGGCGAGGATACCACAGGAAGTATCATTATTTCTAATCCAATGTTACCTACAACTAGTGTGAATGGATTAGGAGGTAATCAATCCTTTGAGTTTTCCTGGGTCTTGTCGAATGGCGCTTGTGAGAACAACTCTAGTGATCAAGTACAGATATCTGTTAATAAGGTAGAAGATGCCTTTGGAGGTGAAGATTTAATCGCTTGTGCAGGTACCGCAGTTACCTTAAACGCCAATGCTGTAGAAGGCAATAGCTTCTGGACACAACCCGAGGCCCAAAGCTTATTTGGGGTACGCATTACAGATCCTACTAGCCCAGTCACTTCTATTACCGGTTTACAACCTGGAAATCTATACACTTTCACCTGGAATGTACAAGGCAGTTGTGGAGATGTTCGCGACGACGTCTTTATTTTAGTATCTGATCCTAACCCATTTGCTGGAGCAGATATCGTGGCTTGTAACGACGAAGGCTTTGCGGAGTTGATGGCTGATGCCCCAACTGATGGAAGTATTGGTACCTGGTCTGCCTTAGATCCAGATGTCGTAATTTCTGCTGACCAATCTCCCAATACAGTAGTTACCAATTTGCAGCCCGGTGATTACCAATTCGTATGGGAGGTAGACAATGGTACTTGTGGAGATGATTCTAGAGATACTGTTAATGTCGCCTTTAAAATGAATCCGATTGTCAACCCTGAAGCCTTTGCTGTTGGATTTGGGAATCCTACGCAGATTGACCTTTTGGCCAATGATATATTGCCTCCGAATAGTACGATTGAGATCATCAGTGGTCCTGATCATGCTATCCTAGAGGACTTGGGGAATGGGATTTATAGCTTCCAGCCTTCTTTCTCTTATGTAGGCCAAGATCGTATTTTATATGAGGTTTGTAGCGATGCCTGCGAATGTGTAATGGGCGAGGCCACTTTCACCATAGGACGCGATGCGACCTGTGATATACCTTCTATAATAACACCAAATAATGATGGGGTGAATGACCAATTCATCGTGCCATGTCTATTCGATCAGAGCTCATTTCCTAATAGTCAACTACTGATCTTTACGAGATGGGGAGATGAGGTTTTCCGATCAGGAATGCCTTACAATAATGATTGGGACGGCACCTTTAATGGTGAGGTATTGCCAGTCGGCACCTATTTCTATACGCTAGATTATGGAGATGGCGAGCCTCCCGTTAGTAGCTTTTTTATGATCCAAAGATAAAGCAAGATAAAATGAAATGTATCAATATAATCATCCTATTTCTTTTGGTAGTGGCTAGTCCACTCTTTGCTCAGCAAGAAGAGCAATACACCCAATTTATGAATATCAAACAAGTGCTTAACCCTGGCTTTGCCGGGAGCGAAGAGGCACTTGGTATTACTGCCTTGAGTCGCAACCAATGGTTGGGACTCGATGGCGCTCCTCAGACCCAATTGATCTCTATCACTGCTCCGATCTTGAACCAACGGATTGGTGTAGGAGCAAATATCCAAAGACAGTCTATTGGGGCTACTGAATTTTATACACTCGATGGCGTCTACAGTTATCGGATCAAAGTACCTCGTGGATTTCTGGGTATTGGCCTACAAGCATCTGTTCGTCTGCTAAGAGTAGACTTCGGAAGCTTGACTGCTACCCAACCGATCGCTCAAGATCAGGCGATCCCGAATGGTATGCAAAGCAAGTATGTGCCCAACTTCGGAGCGGGTTTATATTATAATACGCGCAATTTTTATTTAGGCTTTTCTGTGCCAAGATTACTTACTTCTAATATTGACTTGGCGAATAGTGATGATATCATTGCACGCGAAGTGAGCCATGCTTATTTTATGTCAGGAGTGACTGTAGATTTGGGAGAGAAATTTGCTTTGACACCGCAACTTTTGTTGAAGTATGTAGAGGGCGCGCCATTTGATGCAGATATTAACGTCACTTTGTCGATGCTGGATAAAATTTCTACGGGTGTTTCCTATCGATTAGGAGGGTCTACAGAAACAGGTTTTGGAGAGGCTTTGTCCTTTATCTTAGGATTGCAATTGTCTGAAAATATCATGCTAGGGCTTTCTTATGATGCCACCGTTTCACAACTGAGAGATTTTAACAGTGGTACTATTGAGGGCGTTTTTCGTTATAGAGTGAAAGGCAAGAGTGAAACGGAGAATGTAGATAACCCACGATTCTTTAACTAATGCAAGCTATCCAATGCGAAATCTACTCTGGCTCATGTTGGCTTTTTTCCTACCCTTTTCTACCGTCTTGGGGCAGGAAGAAAGCTTGCAAGAAGATACTATAGCGAGTCATCTAATTACTGAAGGTACAGGACAGGTATCGGTCAGGAATTTGAGGTCTATTAATACCCCACAATTAGAATTCTCGCCTACCTATTACCGAGATGGGATCGTCTTTGTTACCTCCCGGCAAAGAGGAGGCTACTATGATCCTAAGATCAACAGTACCTATTTTGAGCTATTTTATGCAAAACTCAATGAGGATGGTACACCCTATCAGCCTAGGCCTTTTTCTTTAGAGATCAATACCAAGTACCATGAGGGTCCGGTTAGTTTTACTAAGGACGCTCGTAGGATGTATTTTTCTAGGAATAATATTCAGGATGGGGTATTGGTAAAAAGTAAAGAGGGCAATGGTAAAACTCAAATCTTCGAAGCTTACCGAGGCATCTTCGACTGGGAAGATATCCAACCATTACCATTCAATTTAGATGATTTTAATAGTATGCACCCTTCTATCAATAGAGAAGGGACTAAACTCTATTTTGCATCTGATCGGCCAGGAGGTTTTGGTGGCATGGACATCTATGTCGTTGATTGGTTAGAAACCAAATGGTCTGAACCTGTGAATTTAGGACCTGATGTCAATACGCCCGGCAATGAGGTTTTTCCCTTTATCCATGATAGTGGCGTCCTCTTTGTTGCCTCTGATGGTCAAAAGGGGCTTGGAGGTCTAGATCTTTACCTGATCGATATTAGTGGTCGCCAATGGGGCCAGCTGATTAATCTGGGAAAACCCTTCAACTCCGAGGCTGATGACTTCGGGTTTGTTATGAATTCAGGAGGAACCCAAGGCTTTTTTACTTCGGCTAGAACAAAAGGAAAAGGAAAAGATGACCTCTACCTTTTCACCGCTTCCGATGGGATTGAGGGTATAAAAGTGGCTAAGCAAGTGCTGGCAAAAGTTAGTGTGCTTGATCAGGAAAGCCGCAAACCTCTAGTTGGGGCAAAGGTTCGCGTTTTTGAGCGATTAGCCGATGGAACCATTGGAGATGGCGATATTTATAATATGGAGATCGTTCCTACAGATTCCACCAATAGCTCCTATCAACTAGTAGAACGTAGGAAATCAGAAGTCCAACTAGGCGCTCCAAAAGCCTTGGTGAATGAGCAGGGTGTAGCCATTATTCCATTGAACCCAAGAAAGCAGTATACCGTCTTGGTGGACCGTGAAGGCTATAAAAGTGTGGAACAATCACTCGATGTTAGTCCTACCGATACCTACTATGAGCTAGAGTTGGGGATGGAGAAAATGGAATGCCTGGGGCTGACCGGAGCTATCCGAAGCGCAGGATATAACAAACCAATTCCAAATGCACGTATAGCTGTAGCCAGTAGCTGTGATCCTGATATCGAATTACTCAGAACGAATGAAGACGGAGAGTTCGAGTATTGTTTAGAGTCGAATTGTACTTTCCAATTTACCGCCTCAAAAGCGGGGTTCAGCGATGAGGTCAAACAATTATCTACCGTTGCGCTGCGCGGGGCTAGTTCTTTCGATTTGGATTTTCTGCTGTTTTCCCAAGTAGGAGAGCGTACGCCACCAAAACCAAGCGAAACGACTTCTGAAAAATCGAGTAGTCAACAACTACTGGCGCAGGGAAAAATTATCTACCTCGAAGGCATAGCGTATGATTTTAATAAATCTGCCATCCGTAGTGGTGCTGCGCGTGATTTGGATGCAGTGGCCAAATTGATGGATCAATTTTCTAGTCTTAGGATAGAGATTGGAGCCCATACCGATAGCAGAGGTACAGATGAGTACAACTTGGCACTGTCTAATGCCAGAGCGCTTTATGCAAAAGACTATTTAATTGAAAAAGGCATCTCTTCTCGTCGCATTCAAACCAAAGGATACGGAGAAAGCCAGCCACGTAATAACTGTGTTGATGGAGTGCGATGTGCCGAATCGGAGCATAAGGTCAATCGCCGATTAGAAATAAAAATTTTAAAAATCAACGAATCTGTTGATCTTCAGGTTTTTAATGAAGAGATTAAAAACCAGGAGGAATGACCCACCAAGATCGGATCAATTTTTTGCGTAAGCTCACTTTTAGAAAAATAGGGAACTGGCTGAAATTGATCCTTTCTTTTTATTACTCCAAGCTTGTAGGGAAGCCGCATCAGTGGGGACTACCGATGACGCTGAGTATAGAGCCCACCACTGCTTGTAATCTGCGCTGCCCAGAATGTCCAAGTGGATTACGCAATTTTACACGACCGACCGGCAACTTGAAAACAGATTTCTATAGGGAAATTGTCGACCAATTATCTGAAGATTTGATGTACCTCTACTTTTATTTCCAGGGGGAGCCCTACATCAATCCTGATTTCCTAGATATGGTACGATATGCGCATCAGAAAAAAATCTACACGGTAACTTCCACAAATGGCCATTTTCTCAACGATGCAAATGCTAAAAAAACGGTTGAATCAGGATTGGATCGACTCATTATTTCCATCGATGGTGCTACTCAGGAGACCTACCAGCAATACCGCAAAGAAGGTAAGCTGGAAGCTGTTTTGCAGGGTGCTAGAAATGTAGTGAAATGGCGAGAGCAATTACAATCGAGCAGGCCCTTTATTATTTTCCAAATGCTAGTGGTGCGGCCCAATGAGCATGAAATAGACGAAGTACGCCAAATAGCCAAGGAGATTGGGGTAGACCAGCTCAGCTTAAAGTCTGCTCAAATCTATGATTATAAAAATGGGAACCCACTTATCCCATTTAATGAGACTTATTCTAGGTATAAAAAAGTAGGGGAGGAGCAGTATGAGATCAAAAATAAACTCCAAGATCATTGTTGGAAGCTTTGGCATGCCTGTGTGGTGACTTGGGATGGTGGCGTTGTTCCTTGTTGTTTTGACAAAGATGCAGCGTATCAAATGGGCAGTTTACAGTCAGGCGATTTTACCGAAATTTGGCATAATGATCACTACCAAAGGTTTAGACAGCAAATCCTGAAGGGGCGAAGACATATTGAAATGTGTACCAACTGTACCGAAGGGCTACAAGTATGGCTAAAGAGTCCAGAAGAATGATATTCTGTTTATAAATTATAATTTATAATATTTTACTGCTTTATTCTGATGGGGCAGTCTATAACAAAGTATGCTCGTGAATTTGCTTAATTTCATGTGAAATGAATTTCACGAGAATATTAATTTAACTTTGTTTTTTGCTTATAAACTTGCGATGCATTGAAATAATGTGCATCTTTGTACTCCGCAATCGTTCGTCTTGTTCAGAAATAATAAATCTGAACGCCTAGATTGAACGATTTTCTTATGACCTAAGGGATCACTTTTATTTTTTACCTTTTAGAACTTACTGTTACCAGACCCAGTCTTTTTAGACTATGAAACATTAGCGTAAAGAGCATTTGTATTACTCTTTAAGGAGTAATTGCTACGGAGGAGTGTGACAAATATTGTATTCAATGTTTGCAAGTACGCTATAAAATTTAGGGATTCAATCACTTTTAATATAACAGCAGGAAATAAATATTTAGCAAAATGGACTTGAAGGTAATTCTGTCTGGGCATCTTGGGTTTGGCAGCGAGCGCAGTTTTCGTAAAGCCAAAGAGATGTACGAGCACAAGTTGGAGAAAGCTTACAAGAATGATGTCATGATCAACGGTGAAGAAGCCTTTGACGAAGAGCAATTGGCTTTTCGGATTAGTCGTGCTTCTGGTACAGTTGGGGATAAAACTTGGCGAAATACGATTAGTATTTTGGAGCTGTTGACAGAATTTTCAGTTGCAGGTAGTTTTTCTGTTTGGCGTTTAGATGGTGGTGCTGTCAAGAACAAATCCATCATGGAGCCAAAAAGTGAAAAAATGGCGGTGCAGTCTTTTCTAAGTGGCCGAGAGTTACTTACAGAGGGCAAGCAGACGGAGGCCAAAGAAGCCTTGAGCAACGCGATTAGTCGTTTTTCACGTCATGCTTCAGCTTATGAGCGCAGAGGTTATGTGAATTATCTATTGGGGAATATTGATGATGCCCTCTACGATTTTTCTAAATCCATTGATATTTGTCCTCAAATTAGCGAAGCTTTTTATGGTAGAGCGAGTATCTACATGAAAAGGGGAGAGTATAAGTTGGCATCTGCTGATTTAGATATGATCACCAAAACTTCCATTCCTCACCAACCTATCTATTGGAAGGCCAGAAGATTGAAGGGCGATTGCCATATATATCTGAATGAGCATAAAGAGGCCGCAAGAGAATATAAATTCTTTACAAGCAAGGTGTTCAAGCCAGATAATCCCAATGCTAAATGGGTGAAAAAAATCAACCAAGAGTATGGTTTGGCTCTAGTAGAGTTGAAAATGTACAACGATGCTATCGCTGCCTTTGATAAGGCCCTAGCTGCCGAAGAAGGAAAAGGCGAGGTGAAAGATGCTGATCTGCATTTCTACCGCGGCCTAGCCATGAAAAATGCTGGAAAAAAAGGCTACCAGGCAGAAATAAACAAAGCGGCAAACTTTGGATGTACTCAAGCAAAAGAAATGCTGGCGGCAACAGCTTAAAGCTATTTCTCCTGCTGTCAAAGCCCGTGTCACTTGGTCGTGATACGGGCTTTTATTTTTTAGCTAATAAAAAATCAAATTTCTCGTTCTAAAAATAAGAGTATGTTTAAATTTTGTTTTTGGAGTTAAAATTTGATGATTTTGTCTCTAGAAAAGGCAAAAAGCACAGTAATAGCCTAGCTATTACGAGCATTTTTAACGAATTCTAGGGGCAAAAGGGCAAATTTTAGCCTGAAGGATAAATTTTTAAACATGCTCAAAGACTAGACTATGAAGCTATGAATCGATCTTTACTTTTTCCTCCTTATCTGTTATCTGTAGTGGTCCTGATTTTTCTTTGCCAATGTGGTTCTCTGGCGCAGGCCCCACCTTATACTACCTATAAGAATGCCGGGAAAAAAGCGCTGAAATTTTATCAAAAAGGAAAAGAAGCCCAGAAAAAAGGGGAGACCGAAGAGGCCAAACTACAGTTTCAGAAAGCGATCGAAGTGGAACCCAATTTTATTGATCCCTTCATTAAACTTGGTGATATGCTGATCAGCCAAGGAGATTTTACCCAGGCCATCGATTATTTCCAAAAGGCCATCCGGATCAACCCAGATTATTCCTTACGGCTGCATTATGCGATCGCCAAAATGTATTACGAGCAGCAACAGTTTCAAAAAGCGGTAGCTCCTCTGTCTTATTTTTTATCAAAAATCCCTCAAGAAAATCGAAAAGCAAACGCTACACGATTGATGAATAATTTGCAATTTGCAATTGCTGCCATCGAGAATCCAATGCCTTTCTCTCCATATAAGCTGCCTACTAGTATTAATACCAAAGACTCAGAGTACCTTCCCTCCTTTTCAGCGGACGGAACTCAATTAATTTATACCGCAGTGAGAAGGGGCCAGGAGGATTTTTACTTTTCCCGCAAGAAAGATGGTGTCTGGCAAAGAGGAGAACCCCTCATCGGCATCAATACCAATAATAATGAAGGAGCCCAAACAATATCGGGCGATGGCCGTACCCTCATCTTTACTGGCTGTAACCGAAAGGATGGCTTTGGTAGCTGCGATCTCTATATCTCTTATAAACGAGAGGACTATTGGTCGAGACCAGTCAATATGGGGCGAGTAATCAATAGCAATAGTTGGGAGTCACAGCCCTCCCTTTCTTCTAATGGTCGAATCCTGTTTTTCGCTAGTACGCGATCAGGTGGTTTTGGAAAAAGTGATATCTACCGATCAATTCTAGGAAAAGATGGTATGTGGTCTATACCCGAAAACCTCGGCCCAGCCGTTAATACTACTCAAGATGAACTTGGCCCATTTATCCATGCCGATGGAGAGACCCTCTACTTTGTTTCGAGCGGGCATCCAGGTATGGGAGGCAACGACCTTTTTAAAACCGAATACTTAGGTGATAATGCTTGGGACAATCCTCAGAACCTTGGCTATCCCATCAATACAACAGGCGATGAGAGTACACTTATCGTCAGCTTGAATGGCAAGTTGGGCTACTTTGCAAGCAATTTCTCCAAGTCCATGAGGACAACAGATATCTATGAGTTTGAGCTTCCCGAATCTATCCGTCCCAAACCAGTAACCTACCTTAAAGCAAAAGTAATTGATGCCATCACCAAAGTACCTTTATCCGCGGCCGCAGAATTATATGAAGTTGCAACAGGGGCCGTACGCTATGGGAATAATGCAGATGAGGAAGGCCTGTTTTTAGTGAGTTTGCCCGCTGGCCAACGCTATGGCCTCAACGTAGCTATGGAAAATTATTTATTCCATTCGGAGCAATTTGACTTAGTAGCTGCGACTTCATTTGATCAACCTTACGATTTGCTGATTGAGTTGCAGCCCATCCTTCCTGTCGCAGTTTCCAAGGAAGATCAGCCTAAACCTATTATCCTAAAAAATATCTTCTTTGAGACCGCTTCGGCATCGCTTTTGCCAGTCTCCACAAAAGAATTACAGCGCTTATATCAGCTATTAATTGACAATCCATCAATGAAAATTCAAATCAATGGACATACCGATGATGTGGGCAACGACGAAGATAATTTAGCACTCTCTAGAGATCGGGCTAAAGCGGTGTTCAATTATTTAATCCAGGAAGGGATTAGCGAAACCCGCCTTTCTTTTAAAGGTTATGGCGAAACCACCCCTATCGAAAACAATGATTCTCCTCAAGGGCGACAAGCGAATCGACGCACAGAGTTTGTGGTTATACAGTAAGTGAATACTTATTCCAACATTACACTCCATTAATCCAACGATTCAACATCGAAAAAATACGATTCAAATCTGAGTGCTGGATTTCGAGGCTGATAAAAGCCACATTTGTAGGGAATAAAAAAAATTCCCGATGAATCGACTGTTGTTATGTACATTACTATTGGTTTTTAGCATAGGCACTTCGGCACAATCGCCTTTGCAAACCTATATTCAGGAAGCGCTAGACAACAACATTGCTTTGCAAAGAAAGCACCTTTCTTACGAGAAAAGTCTACAAGCACTGAAAGAAGCCAAGGCCAATTTCCTTCCTCAATTTTCTTTAGAAGCAAGATATTCGGTTGCGCGTGGTGGACGGACTATTGATTTTCCATTGGGAGATTTGATGAACCCTGTCTACCAAAATCTCAACCTGATTAATCAGTTGGGACAATCGACTACGCCGGATTATCCTGTTATTCCTACTTATGAGAATATTGATAACGTAGCCATCAATTTTCTAAGACGAGAAGAGCAGGAAACCAAGTTCAGAGCGGTAATGCCGGTTTTTAATAATGCCATCTGGGTGAACCAAAATGTAAAAGAAAACCTGGCTGAAGTAGATCGAATCAATATCGATACCTACAAAAAAGAGCTCAGCAAAGAGGTGAAACTGGGCTATTTTAATTACGCCAAAGCCTTGGAAGCCCAGCAACTCTACAACAATACCTTGAAACTCGTTCAAGAGAACCTGAGGACCACACAGCGCCTATTTGAAAATCATAAACTTACTAAGGATGCAGTCTATCTAGCTGAAGCCCAGGTAAGAGAGGTGGAAAGACAAATAGCGGAAGCCGATAAAAACTTAAAGGTAGCTCAGGCCTACTTCAATTTTTTATTAAATAAACCTTACGAAACGCCCATTCAGGTAGGTGACGATCCTTATCCTATTCAAGAAGTTGGTTCGGTAGACTTGGCCCGTGATCAAGCGGAGCAAGCAAGAGATGAACTCCAACAGTTTAATTATTTCTTGGCGATTGCAGATCAAAATGTAGACCTCAACCGAGGAGCTCTTCTTCCGGAAATAAACTTGGTGGCGGATTATGGTATTCAGGGGACGCGCTATACTTTCCGATCAGAAGATGACTATTTCATGGGGTCTTTAGTGATGAGTTGGAAACTATTTCAGCCCGCCAATAAATCTAAAATTCAACAAGCAAAAATTGATAAGCTCGAAAGGGCACAGCAAAAAGAAGAACTGAAGCAGCAAATTGGACTACAAGTTGTACAAGCTTGGTACGATGTCGAAGCTGCACAAAAGGTGGTCACTCAAACGGATGCTGAAAAAATAGCTACTCAAAGTGCTTTTCGCCTGGTCAATAAAAGGTTTCTTCAAGGGCAAGCCAATCTAGTCGAATGGATGGATGCCCGTACGAGGATGACCAATGCAGAGCAAGGCCATATTATTGCTCGTTTCGACTACCAAGGCAAGGTTGCAGTGCTTGAAAGGGCCATAGGTCAATAAGTATAATTTGACAAAGCATACATTAATCCATCTGCCTTTGCTAAAAGTAGGTAGACTCATTAACTCATTAATTCATTCTTTACTGATGAACTCAAGATATATTTTAGTTTTTCTAATCGCCTTCATAAGTGCGGCCTTACTACAAACTTGTAGTCCATCGCAGGCCGCGGAAAGTACGACTTTTCCACCTACACAAGTAGGAGTGATAAAGGTAAAACAAGAAAGCTTTCAGGAAAAAATAGTGGCCAGTGGTCGCCTTTCTTCTACCGAGGAAGCCAACCTAAGTTTCAAGATTGGTGGCATTGTCAATAGGGTTTTAGTACGAGAAGGACAGCAGGTCCGCAAGGGGCAGTTGTTGGCTGTTTTAGCTTTGGAAGAAATCAATGCCCAGGTTGCCTCTGCGGATTTAGGCAAGGAGAAAGCTGCCATAGATTTGGAGAACGCTAAGCTAGCTCTACAGCTTGCCGAAAGGGATTATCGCAATACCGAAGCCCTTTTTAAAGACAGTGTAGCAACCTTGGAACAGTACGAAAATGTAGAAGTGCAACTCCAAAATGCCAAAAACCAATTGCAGACTGCGGAGACCGCTTTGTCATTAAGTCAGCAGAACCAAAATATTACCAATTTTAATCTGAAGTATTCCAAAATTCTCGCGCCTGCGAATGGTACCATTCTCAAGCGTATGGCAGAACCCAATGAAATCGTAGGCGTAGGCAAGCCCATCTTTCTTTTCGGATCTTCTGATAAGGCTTTTGTCCTAAAAGTGAGTATGACCGATAAGCAAATTGTGCATTTAAAACTGGGCGACCCGGCAACGATTCGTTTTGATGCTTATCCAGGTACTAATTTCTCAGGTAGCATTAGAGAGTTGGCCGGACAAGCAGACCCATTTACAGGCACCTATGAAGTAGAGGTTCAAGTGCGCTCGCAAGGGCAGCAATTATTGTCTGGGTTTATTGGTGAGGTAGAAATACTTGGTCAAACTAAGAGAGATGTTTTTCCTGTAGATGCCGCAGCACTCATTTCAGCCGACGGTAAGGAAGGAGAGGTTTTTATTGTAAAGGGGAATCAGGTTCAACAAACAACTATCCAGATTTATCAAATCAAAGGCCAAAATATGTTAGTTCAAGCTGGCTTGGAGGTGGGTGATCAGGTGGTCGTTACGGGGGCAGGCTACCTAGAGGACGGCCAGCAGGTGACAATAGTGAAGTAGTTTATTTAATTCGACCAAGCTTGCTAAAGCACCGGGTCTCATTAACATAACAGATGAAATGAGCATAATCTTATTTAATCATAAAATCACCAATCGGTGATGATTAAAAAAGACTATGCGAAAGCGCAGCGGTTGCAGGTGTTTAAAATTTCTGCAAAAACTTAGCTTTCAAGCATTTGCGCAAATTTTAAACACATGAATATTCCAAAATTTTCTATATCCAATTATCAAGTAACACTGACGGCCTTTGCCTTTCTTTTTGTCATGGGCCTCAGTGCTTTTTTAACCATGCCCCAGCGAGAAGATCCTGCTTTGGATATTGCGAATATGGCCGTAATAGCTGTCTATCCTGGAGCTAACCCTGAAGATATTGAGCGGCAGGTGACGGATCCTATCGAGGAGGTGATCAACGAGCTAGATGATTTAAAAGAGGTGTATTCTACCATTCGTGATGGCGTATCTATCACCGAGATAGAGTTTGAAATCAGTGTTGATGCCGATGATGCCTTTGAGGATGTACAGGCCAAGGTGAATGAAGTTAGGGATGAATTACCCGAAGATTTATACGACTTGAGGGTCAATAAATTTTCTACCAATACGGTAGCCATTTTTCAAATCGCTTTGATCGGGGAAACGCACGATTATCGCTCTTTATACCTACAAGCTGAGGAGATTAAGGAAGTCGTCGAGGATGTCAGAGGTGTACGAAAAGTGGAAATCGATGCCTACCCTGAACAAGAAGTTCGGATCGCTCTGAATCCAACCTTGATGTCGAATATGAATATTTCTCCCGAGGCAATCGAGAATGCCATCAAAAGTAATAATGCAAATATTCCGGGAGGTGCAGTTAAAGTATCTAACAAAGCATTTAATATTAAAACTTCTGGTGCGTATGAAGATTTGGAGGAGATCAAAAAGACTGTAGTAGGCGCCTATCAGGGAAAGTTGATATACCTGGATAATGTTGCGGATGTTCATTTCGATTTTGAAGATGAGCGTTGGTTGGCTCGCTATAGTGGTAAGCCCTGTATTTTTATCAATGTCCAACAAAAAGATGGGTTCAATATCTTTTCGGTTTCTAATCCCATTAAGGAGCAACTAGCAACTTATCGTCTTCCAGCTGGTATGGATATGGCCTATGTTTTTGATCAATCTGAGGGCGTAGAAGAGCGGGTGAATGGCTTTTTAAATAATCTGCTACAAGGTATTGTTCTAGTAGGGCTTATTATTCTGCTTGCACTTGGTTTTCGCTCGGCTAGTATTGTGATGTTGGCTATTCCTTTGTCGATCCTGATCGGCTTATGGGCTGTCAATCAAATGGGTTTTGCTTTACAACAAATCTCAATTGCTGGTCTAGTGGTCGCCCTTGGACTACTTGTAGACAACTCCATTGCGATCATTGAAAACATCGAGCGCTATCTTTCTATGGGGTATAATAAAAAAGATGCCGCTATTGCTGGAACCCAGCAGTTGATCGCTCCAATTACGAGTGCCACTTTAACAACGGTGCTGGCTTTTATTCCTATTGTAATGATGCCAGATGTGACGGGAGAATTTATCAAGGCTTTGCCCATCACGGTGATTGCTACCTTGATGGCCTCTCTTTTGGGAGCCATAAGCCTCACACCACTGTTGTCGAGCTGGATTCTCAAGGAGCGTAAGCAAAAAGAAAAAAGTGAGACCTGGTTGTTTCAACGTATTCAGCGCTTTGTAGAGGGACCGTATCGACGCTTTTTAGGGCTAGCAATGCGGTATAAATGGGTGACTTTAAGTGTTGCCACCTTATCATTGGTCGGAGCATTGCTGCTCTTCCCTTATGTGGGTTTGAGCTTTTTTCCAAAAGCGGAGAAGCCTCAGTTCAGAATATTAGTGACGCTTCCGAATGGTAGCAATCTTGATGCCACCAATGAGGCGGTCGCTTTTGTAGAAGCAGAGTTGGAAAAAAGAGATGAAGTCAAATACTACGCCTCTAATATTGGCCACGGCAATCCGCGGATTTATTATAATGTACCGAGTACCAACTATTCTAATTCTTTTGGAGAAATCTTTGTGGTACTCAAGGAGTATGAAGTCGACGCTTTTTATCAGTTATTGGACGAGATACGCACTACTTTCCAAGATTATCCATTAGCTCGGATTGATGTCAAGGAGTTTGTGCAGGGGCCACCTTCTCAAGCACCTATAGAAATCAGTATCACTGGCGATGATCTAGACAAACTACAAGATTACGCCCGACAGGTAGAGAATGCTGTATTAAATGCTCCCGGAGCCATCAACGTGAATAATCCACTTCGTACCAATAGCACAGATTTATACTTCAAGATCAATCGAGACAAGGCGATGATGCTGGGTGTGCCCATTTTTCAAATTGATCAGACGATCCGTACCTATGTCAATGGTACCACAGTGGGCAAATATCGGGACAAAGAAGCCGAAAGCTATAATATTGTAATGCGGTATGATTTTAATGAGAAATTTGAACTAGATTATTTTGATAAAATAAAAGTGCAATCGGTGAGTGGACATTTTATTCCACTCAATCAATTGGCTAGTATTGAATTTTCGGAAGCACCTAGCCGGATTACCCATTTGGATAACAGCAGGATGGCCACCGTTTTGGCGGATTTGAAAAAAGGGATCACGCTAGATCAGGCTATTGACGATGTAGAAGTAGAATTGGCTAAAATCGATTGGGAAGAAGGTTATGAGTATATCTATAAAGGAGATTTGGAAAATAGGAGCGAGTCTTTTGGAGGTTTAGGAGTGGCCACGATGTTGGCTATGCTTTTAATCTTGGGGGTTTTGATAATACAGTTCAAATCCTTCACACAGCCCTTGATTATTTTCTCCGCATTACCGCTCGCCATTATAGGCTCGATACTGGCACTCCTTTTCACCGGGATCAATTTCTCCTTTACCGCCTTTGTAGGATTAACGAGTTTAATTGGCATTGCCATCAATAATTCGATCGTGCTGGTTGATTTTGCGAATAAACGTATGGAAGATGGTGCGCAGGTTTTAGAGGCGGCACAGCAGGCAGCAGAAGTGCGCTTCACGCCTATCGTTTTGACCACCTTGACTACGATTTTAGGCTTGTTGCCCTTGACCTTGGCGGGCGGCTCTCTTTGGGCTCCAATGGGCTGGACGATTATCGGAGGACTAGTGACTTCTACCACTTTTGTTTTATTGGTAGTACCTATTTTGTACCAATTATTTACACGTTCAAATAGGAATGATATGGCTTGAAAACTAAAGCAATTTTGAAATTTGGGAGCGCCTAGAAAAGTCCATTACTTTTTCTAGGCTTTTCTCTTTTGGGTCCAGTCTTGGTCTTCTGAATTCCAAGTCCGCAGATTAATCTCAGAAAGGGTGATAAAAGTTAAACAAATATGATGTTTGTAGAGGTTATTAGTTAGAATAAAATTTGATAAATTTGCGTATTCCACCGCAGACAATTAAACAACCATAAAACATAAATAGAATAAATGGATCCATTAAAACAGAAATTCATAGAAAAAGCCTCAGCCCTAAGAACGGAAATCAGAGCCTTGCTGAAAGAGCACGGCACCAAAAAAGTTGATGAAGTAGTGCTGAAGCAGTTGTACGGTGGCGCTAGAGGTATTAAAATGATGATCTGGGAGACTTCCCAGTTGGATCCAATCGAAGGTATTCGTTTTCGCGGTTACTCTATCCCTGAATTAAAAGAATTACTACCTAAGGGAGAATCTGGAAAAGAACCAAAACCAGAAGGCCTTTTCTGGTTGATGTTGGTTGGAGAAGTGCCAACCGAAGAAGAAGTACAGTGGTTAACTGGTGAGTGGACGAGAAGAAGTAATGTACCTGAGCATACTTTCAAAGTTTTGGATAGCTTGCCAGCAGATACTCATCCGATGACGCAATTTGTAACTGCAGTTGCTTCTATGCAGACCGAGAGCTGCTTTTCTCGTCGCTATTCAGAAGGATTAAGCAAAACAGAATATTGGGATCCTACTTATGAGGATACGATGAACTTGGTTGCTCGCCTTCCACGTATTGCGGCCTATATCTATCGCAGGACCTATCACAACGGAGAGCATATTGCCCCAGATATCACAATGGACTGGGCTGGTAACTTTGCACATATGTTAGGAATTGAGGGCGCACAATTTAAATCCTTGATGCGTTTATACCTAACCATCCATGCCGATCACGAGGGAGGTAATGCTTCTGCACACACCACCCACCTGGTAGGTTCTACTTTGAGTGATCCTTATTACTCTTTTGCGGGAGGTATGTCTGCTTTAGCAGGACCACTACACGGCTTAGCTAATCAGGAGGTAATCAAGTGGATCTTTAAGATGGTAGATGCCCTAGGTACGACCAAGCCTACCAAAGAGCAGATCGCAGAATATGTGAATAATACGCTAAATGCTGGTCAAGTAATTCCTGGCTACGGTCACGCGGTATTGCGTAAGCCTGATCCACGATTCGTTGCCCAGAAAGTATTCGCAGAAGAGAACATCAAAGATGATGATTATGTAAATATTGTTTGGGATTTATTCGACGTTGTACCAGATATTCTAAAAGGTCTAGGTAAAGTCAAAAACCCATGGCCTAACGTTGATGCGCACTCCGGAGCAATTTTAGTACATTATGGATTGAAAGAATATCAATATTATACCGTACTTTTCGGAGTGTCCAGAGCTTTGGGTGTTCTTGCGGCACAATGTTGGTCACGAGCACTAGGTTTTCCATTAGAACGTCCGAAATCAATGACTTCGGAATGGGTGAAAAACTTTATTGCAGAAGCAACACAAGAAGCTTAGGGAGACCTTGAGATGATGTGCATTTGAACAAATGACGCATTAATTCATTGAATACATCATCACATCACTATATCATCACATCACTATTTGAATAATGAATTATCCAGAAAATTTAAAGTACACCGAGGATCACGAATGGATCAGACTTGAAGAAGGTAATATTGCATACGTAGGTATTACAGATTTCGCACAGGGCGAATTAGGCGATATCGTCTACGTAGAAGTAGAGACCATTGATGAAGAGCTCGGAAAAGGAGAAGAATTTGGTACGGTTGAAGCAGTAAAAACAACTTCCGAGTTGTATATGCCTGTATCAGGCAAGGTACTCGAGTTTAATTCAGTCCTCAATGCTGATGAAGATGATAACCCAGCAGCCATAAATGATGATCCTTATGGAGATGGTTGGATTGTTAAAATTGAGCTGAGTGATCCTGCTGAAGTAGAGGCTTTATTGGATAGTGCTACTTACGTAGATAGTTTGTAAAATTATTTTTCAAAAAATAAGAGATGCGGTACACCAAAGCTGGGTGCTACCGCATCTTGCGTTTTGTGTATCCACGGCTAGATGATCTATTATCTTCCAGGTATTCTGCTTTCGATAGCGATTTTATTACTGTCTACGGCTTTTGGAGCAAAAGTGCCCAACCCTGTACCAGATTTGATTTCGCCAGATAAAATTGGCCATGCATTGGCTTATTTTTGTTTGACAAGCGCTTTTTTGTGGGGGTTTTATAAAAATAATCGCCTAAATAAGCGAAGAGTATGGATGATAATATTAATTTGTGGCTGCTATGGAATTGCACTAGAAATTGTACAATTTTCATTTTTTCCCAACCGCTATTTTGAGTGGTGGGATATGTTCGCTAATTTTGTTGGCGCAACAACAGCTTATATGACAATACGTTTTTTTAAATTAAATAATCGTCAGAATGGGTAATTTAACTGTCTCAGGTACTGGCTTCGCGCTAGCTCTGGTTGCGATTGTTGCGCTGATATTGGCTATGATCTTTATCCTGCGCAGAAATTTTGCAAGCAAAGTAAGTAGTGAATCTGGTGCTAATGGAGGATCTGGCGCATCTAGCCTGGCTGCAAGAAACAAGTATCCAGAGGCGAATCCTTTTCGCTTGAGTGGTACTTTCTTTAATGTTGGCTTGATTGCTTCCCTAGGTCTTACCTTATTGGCTTTCAGTTGGACTCAGTTCGAAGAGCGGATCGAAGATGATGGTGCCTTCATCATGATCGAAGAAGATATCGAAATGGAACCGCCTCGTACTGCTGAACCGCCACCACCACCACCTCCTCCACCACCACCGGTGATTGAAGAGGTTCCAGAAGAAGAATTATTAGAAGAGGATGAGCCTGAATTCGAAGATCAATCTATCGATGCCGATGAGGAGATCATTGAAGCTCCGGTAGAAAAAGCTCCACCACCACCGCCTCCTCCACCGCCACCACCACCACCAGAAGAAGATGAAATCTTTATGGTTGTGGAAGATATGCCTCTATTCCCAGGTTGTGAAGGCGAACCTGACAAAGCTGCTAGAAAGAAATGCTCTGACCGCAAAGTATTCGAATTTGTCGGTAAGAACTTGAAATACCCTGCAATCGCTCGTGAGAACGGTGTAGAAGGTACAGTAGTTGTTCAGTTCGTTGTGGAAAAAGATGGTAAAGTAGCCAATGCTGAAATCCTTCGGGATATTGGTGCAGGCTGTGGTGAAGAAGCTATACGCGTTGTTAATTCCATGAATGGACAAGGCATTACTTGGACACCAGGTAAGCAAAGAGGACGCCCTGTAAAGGTGCAGTTCCGTTTGCCAATCCGCTTCCGCCTACAATAAGCGTTTTATACGTTTATTTGGAAAAGCTATCAGCACAATGTTGATAGCTTTTTCTATTTTAGACCCATCATCAACACCACCTCGTATGTCATCTATTTCCCCCACTTCTACTAATAAGCTTGACCTATTGTTGCACCGCTTAGGCGTCGCCTTGGTAGCTACGGTTTGGGCTAGCGCTCTATTATTTGGCCTCTACATTTTAGCTTTTTATGCAGCGGCCTTGTTTCAGGGTAATACCGCTCAGTGGAACGAAGTCCTTCCTGGGCTCTACGATACCGAAACCAAGGCCGCAACGATTGGTATAGGTATTCATTTCGCAGCAGGCGGCCTTATCCTGATATTGGGTTGTATACAGTTAATGGATAAGGTGCGTAAAAAGTATCCAGCCTTGCACCGATGGCTAGGGCGCATCTATGTCTTGGCTTCCATTTTAGCAGGCATTGGAGGCTTGGTTTTTATTTTTGTCAAAGGGACCATCGGTGGAGTAGTGATGGATATCGGATTTGGACTCTATGGCGTATTGATGATTTGGGCAGCCGTCGAAACGATACGCCACGCCTACCAAAAACGCTTTGAGCAGCATCGTGCCTGGGCTATTCGCCTTTTTGCATTGGCTATCGGTTCTTGGCTGTACCGAATGGATTATGGGTTTTGGTTTTTATTTACCGATGGTCTCGGCCATACAGATTTCTTTAATGGCCCTTTCGATAAATTCATGATCTTCTTTTTTTATCTCCCCAATTTACTAGTAGCAGAAATCTTTATCGGTCGGCGCCAGCTTTTTCAATCTTCTTTAGCAAAAGGCATCGCAGCACTACTTACTTTTGGCGCTACTGCTTTTTTGATATTAGCTACTTATTTTTTTACCATCCACTATTGGGGCCCCGCCATTTTGGATCTGATTACCTAATGTAGGGAGGGTACTTTGCTATGTGCTATGTGCTATGTGTCAAGTGTCAGGTGTCGGGTGTCGGGTGTCATGTGATAAGTGTCAGTAATCAAGTCCCCACTCCCTGTCTCCCAGTCCCCAAGTCACCTCGTCCCCCAGTCTCCGCTCCCCAAGTCCCCAACTCAGGTTTCCCTCAAGCGATCCATTCTATTTTTGTAGGTGAAGCGAGGTGTGGCGGCGTAGAGTTCTTCATAAAGCTCCAGGGCTTTTTGACGATAAGAGGCGTTGTCAGGTACGATTTTGGCCAATTCAAAATAAGTAGGAGCTTGCTGATCGATGGTTGGGAAATTCTCCCGTAATGTTTCTAATTTTTGTAGAGCGAGGGCAAGTTGTTGGTCCTGTAAAAGTGTCTTGGCACCAAGGAGTTCGGCCTCGTAGATAAGATCTGGATTCCCTAAGTCGCGGGCGATTGTTTGGGCTTCTTCGGCTACCTTTTTGAGCTCAAAGCGATCATTGGTTTCCAGTAGTACAGTTCCTTTTTCTACCAAGCTAAAGCCCAGAACAAGTTTATTCCCAATTTTTCTGGTGACTTCAATAGCTCTATCATAAAAATGCAAGCTACGTTCGTACTGACCCAAGTAGTAGAAAATATCACCCAAGGTATTGACTGCCTTGGCAATGCCTTTTTGATAACCCAACTCCTCGCAAATCATCAAGTCTTTTTGCAGGTATTCGATAGCTCTGAAAAACTCTCCTTGTACATTGAGCAGTTGACCGATTAGGCCTAGAGCGATTGCCGTACCTTGTTTGTCCCCTAGTTCTTCGCAAAGTTCCAGGTCTCGGACATAATGCTGCATGGCTTGTTCGTAGTCTCCTTTTCGTTCGTAAACTATGCCGATATTGCCAATAGCAATGGCATTGAGTTGTTTGTTACCGAGTTCGGTATTCAGCTTGAGCCCTTTTTCGAATTTTTCTAAGGCATGATCATAATCTCCTTTCTCCAGATATACAATACCCAAGAATGTAAAAAGGATAGCCATCCCCTGTTTATCTTTTTTCTTTTCGTAAAGTTGCAGATGATCTTCTTGTACTTTGATACCGGCATCGTATTCTCCCTGGTTCATATAAGTAAGGCCAAGGTTGGATACAATCTGCGGATTGACAGAATCTTTTTGAGTTTTTGAGGATAGATTGATGCTTTTTAGAAAGGCCTTTTTGGCATCTTTATATTTGCCTTGACGGAAGAATAAATTACCTAGATTTCCCTTTACATCTGCAATGCCATTCGTGTCGTCAATCGACTCGAATAATTGTTCGGCAGCAGTGAGGTAGCGTTTGCCCTCGATGTATTCTCCTTTCAGGAGTTTTACGCTCCCCATTCGGTTGTGGGCTTGACCAAGTAGTAAGGCATCTCTATCCTTTTTAGCGAGGTCGAGTGCTTTCAAATAAGCTTCTTCGGATTGATCCCATTCGCCAATTAATTCTAGTACGCGACCTTTTTTTAGGTAAGTGCGGATTTGCTGAACCAGAGCGGATTGGTCACCTAGCTTATGCAATAGCTTTTCATAAAACTCTAGTGCACGTTGGTTCTGATAGTTGTTGCGAGCATGGTCAGCCGCCTTGCGTAAATACTCACAGGTTTTGTCAAAGATATCGGCTTTCTCATAATGAAATGCCAAATCTACATAACGAGCTTCCAGTTGGTGGGCATAGATTCGCTCAATCGCTTCGGCTACATGCCTATGTA
Organism: Saprospiraceae bacterium; assembly: GCA_042095835.1. GTDB lineage: Bacteria > Bacteroidota > Bacteroidia > Chitinophagales > Saprospiraceae > DATFKA01. Next base: position 14,789 of record JBELML010000002.1, on the reverse strand, counting down.
TAGTTTGTAGGCGGGTACGTAGCTGCATACTGTAAGCCGCCTCCCGAAGCAAAGAATAGGTAAAAATATAGCGCACCTCATTGAGGGATTGCCAAATTTGTACCTCCTCGGCGATGTCAACTTGTTCTTTTAGGAGTTTAGGTGCATTGCCGTTCAAGGAGATGAATTCATCATTAAAGCGCATGACCTCTTTGAGGATTTGTACATCAAACTCTCTACCAATAACGGCGGCGGTTTTTACGGTCTCTTTTACTAGTGGCGAGAGTCGATCAATTCTTGCTGTCAACACGGTATTAATAGAATCTGAAAGCTGGATATCTTCGTGCCGCAATGTCCACTGACCATGTTTCTTGATCAACAAATCCTGCTCTTGGAAATAATCCAATAACTGCTGTAGATAAAAAGGATTACTGTTGGTTGTCCTTTTGAGAATATCGAAAAAGTAAGTCGAAATACTACCTTCCAATTTCAGTTCTACTAGTTCTTTAGCTGCTTTATCATGTAACAAGTCTAGATCAACTGCTAGACTTGGAATGTCCTGGTGGTCGGCAGCGCTATGATCAAAGAAAGTCGGTTTGTTGCCACTATCCGAATAGCGAGAAGTAATCAATACCAGTAGTGGGTAGTCTGCAATCTGGCGGATTAGTTCATTTAGAAGTTCAAAAGAGTTGGCTTCCAGCCAGTGCCCATCCTCTAGTTGTAAGACCGTTGGTTTAATGGCGGCCTCGCTTAAGAGGAGATTGATAATGGCTGAAATGGTGTTTTGGTAGCGGCCTCTCGCATCTAACTGTTCCCAGAGAGAATCTAGATAAACGATACCGATCAATGCTGCTAAGACAGATTTGGTCCTTAATAATTCCTGGAGATGGATATCCGCATTTTTATGATTGCTGTCTTCTAGTCGCTTTTGAAGCAGATTAAAGCGCTGCTCAAAATTGTCTGCATTATTGTGCGCAGAGTTGTTGAGCGATTGCTTGAAGTAGCTGCGCAAAAAGAAAATGAAAGGATTAAAGGACTTTCGTAGGATTTCATCGGTTTGGCAAGTGAACCACTGCACCTTGCCGGTACTTTCCAATGCTTTTTTCAACTCGTGAGCTAGTCGACTTTTGCCAACGCCTGCTTCACCATAGATATAAGCTACACCCGCTGCTTTGCCAGCAAAAAGAGGGTCTGAAAAGTCTAGTAGATCCTTCATCTCAAAATCCCTGCCTACTAGACCGCCTTCAAAGTCGGAGGTAAGCACTTCTTTTCTACCGACTAACTTGAAAGTGGGTACCGGCCCTTTGATACCTTTGTATTTGATTTTTCCTTTGGGATGGAAGTGGAAATTCCGGTTTTTCTGAATAATCGTATCCACTAGGATCTCGTCCCAGTCAGCATACATCATCAGGCGAGCTGCTAAATTCACTCGATTACCCACCGCTCCATATTGACTGCGTTCCTTGCCTCCAATGATACCTGTATAAGCGATGCCAGTGGTCATGCCAATCCGGTATTTAAATGGATATTTTCGGATGAGCTCGTTAAGTTCTAGGCGCAAAGCGTAGACAAACTCCAAGGCGCGATCTACGTTGTTCTCAAAAACAACGGGGGCGCCAAAAAAGCAAACCATAACGCCGCCTTTATCACCAAATTCAATTTCCTTGAAATAGCCAGAAAAGTTGGCAATTAATTCTAGGACTAAACCTGAAAAACGGTTGAGTAGTCGATGATCTTCTACTTCAGAAAAGGAAATAAATATCGAGGTGACCGTCCGGAATTCTCCATCTTGGGTGTAGTCAAGAACGGAATCGGGTAAGAACTGGGCAGCGATTTCTCTACGAATTTCGGGTACCTCAACCTTTGGATATTGTGTTGGAGGTTCCAAAAGAGGTTTGGAAAGGTAATAATAACCTGGCGTCAGCTCTTTAATGTACTTCCGTGTCTTGGATTCCAGAAATTGGTAGATTCCATCATCGAAGACAATATCGAAGTTGTTGGATTTTGCCATTTCTTGAGCTTCCGCACTGGCATCGATAGGATGGCCTCTGAAGTAGAAAGCCCGATTATTTTGCCCTACAATTCCCCAATCTACCTCACCCAGTGAAAGGCCAATTTTCAGACCTATGGTGAAACCACCGAACTGGTAATCTCGTTGGATGAAATAATGGCTAGCCCCTAAAGCTACTTCCCAAAGTGCTTGTACTGCTCCTTGGGCACCATCTTTTTGATCATAAGGGAAAATAGCGGCAAAGGAGTCACCAGCAAAATAAGGAATAAAGCCCTGTCGATTATAAACCAAGGATACAATAGGCTCAAAAATTTCATTGAGAATATTGGAGAGTTCCTCTGCTCCTTGTGAGCCTTTATCCATCAGGGTTTCCGTCAAAGGAGTGAAGCCCGTAAGATCTACGAAGAGGACACTAGCTTCTACTGCTCCATTAAGTTGGAACCGGTCAAAATGATGCTGGATAAAGTTGGGTATCAAATGTTTCACTGATAGCCTTACTCAATCAAGAGCTTTAATTAAACAAATGGCGAGGCTTTCGTATTTCTAAGCCAGGGCTCGGAATCTAAGCCAAAGGTTCTGCCGATGAACTAATCGGACAAACGCTTCACTCGCAAAAATAGTTTATAATTGAACAACGAACCCTTAAACGTATGAAATATCTAAAAATATACTTCGCCGCATTGATTAGTTTCCTCGTTTTAGACGGGATATGGCTGGGCTTTGTTGCACAAGGCATTTATTACCAGACACTTGGCACTTTTATGGCCGAAACGCCAGATTGGATAGCTGCCGCTATTTTTTATCCTTTTTTTATTGGAGGGCTATTGTATTTGGTCGTTATTCCGCTGCTCAAGAGCTCTGCTAAGGAGGTTTTACAGAAAGGAGCAGCTTATGGCGCGATTACTTATGCTACTTATGAATTGACAAACAAGGCCGTATTGGAAGGATGGCCTTGGCTGATTGTACCGATCGATATTGCCTGGGGCACCATCCTATGTGCAGCTGTTGCTTGGGTAGGATGGCGCGTAGGGCAGTCGGCTAAAATTAGTTCCGAGTAGTGGTGTACAAGGTGCCGCCCACCTCGATCATGTCAAAATAGAAAAAGGAAGTATTTGGATAATAAAGTTTCCAGCTTTGGCCGTTATCGCTAGATCTGTGCAAACCATGATTGTTGCTCAAAATGAGCTCATCGTTGATGGGGCTCACCTCATAGATATAAGATCGTTGATAAGGCTGGTAGCTGACTTTTTGCCAGCTTGCTCCGATATCTGTAGACCGATGTAAGTCGCCATTGATTTGTAGGGCAAAAATTGTTTTATCTAAAAGGCGGGTATAGTGGACTGCTCCATATTCATTGGCCCAGCGCCAATTATTATCGCCTTGCTCACTGATCAGCGTACCTCGACTCGCCCCCGCAATCATAGTGCCATCCAGGTATTAAAGGCTGAGAATTTGTGCTCCAGTAAAAAGAGGTACCCAAGTCTGGGTGTCTTGGTCAAGTCTGGAAATTCCGGAGTCAATACCTACATATAATTCTTTATTGATCAACCTTAAGGCTTGCACTTTTTTATCATTTAAGTCATAGGTGATGTTTATCCAGTTTTTTCCAAAATCAGAAGTGGTATAGACGCCCGCTTTATAGACGCCTACAAATATTTGATCACCTTCGGTCCAAAGCGCATTAATCTTGGGATTAGGAAGCTTCCCACTGATATTTTTCCAATTGGTCCTTCCATCAGTAGTGAGGAACAATCCCACATTATCTGTAGCCAAAATCAATTCTTGGCCAATAGTATCGAGGAAAGAGCCCTCGGCATAAGCTGGGAGACCTTTTGTCAAAGGAGTCCAGGTATAACCTTGATCGGTAGATACATAAACAGGCTGTCGAATGTCCTCTTTTTGTTCGGTAGTCAACTGAGGAACAAGCTGAGCAGTGATCTCTTCTTGCCCATTACAGGAGTTGATAAGAATAAGGCAAAGCGTATAAAAAAGAAACTGTTTTAGTCGGATGCTCATTTTTTACTTGTAAAAGTCTATAGAATGCTCGAATTCTACCTAGTAAATCGGGCGCCTTCACAAGTTTGTAACAGCTAGACTGCTATCACTTAACAGAAATCTATTAGACTATTACACTGTGTAATAAATTACTTAACGTTTTGAAGCCATCTTTGAAGCCATCTCTGCGTTATGTACTCGTCCCGATATAAATCGGGACTGCGCCATGCCTTGATCTAGCTTAAAATCTGGTAGTTCAAAACATCAATAAACTTTTTACACAGTATACTATCGTCTTGCTTTTTTCTTGATTAACTTTTTAATGGATTTACTGATGGCAGGCCAGGCAGTACTTCCAGGGGAAATGACTTCAAAATGAGCCGCATTATTGACTGCTATATTTTTGATTTTACTTTTTACTGCCTTGGCTTTCTCATAATAGGGCAAAACATGACGAAGCGGAACCGTTTCATCTTGCTGGCCGGTGATCAAAATCGTAGGGATGCTAGTAGGCAATAAGGCGATCGGACTTCCGTCTATATATCGTTGTGGGCGATCCTCTGGCAAGCCACCTAATAACTCATCTACATGCGAACCACAAGAAGAACCTTCGCGTAATAAATAGGTATTCGGATCAACGATACCTGCCAAGCTAACTACGCCGGAAACTGGAAGTGGATTCGGATGAAAAATATCACTCTCTTTAGCTAGCTGATCTTGTAGCGCTTGCCACAGGCTTAAATGTCCGCCTGCGGAGTGGCCTGTTACCACCACATGGTCTAGATCTAGATCATATAGAGAAGAGATTTCTCGCAAATGATTGATCCCTTTGGCTACATCTAGAAAGGTATTGGGCCAAGCACCACCAGGATCTCCTATGCGCCTATATTCCAGATTCCAGGTAGCGTAGCCATCTTTGGTCAATTGGGTGGCCATTGCATCCATCAAGGTCAAATCAGCGATGGCTGATACCCAACAACCACCATGAATGATCACGACTACTTTGTGCGGACCTTTTCCTTCAGGTAGGCGTAAGTCTCCAAACTGGAATTGATCAGTACCATAGGCAATTCTATGGTCAGCGGGCTCAGTAGGAATCTTTAGTACATCTCCATATTTCATTAAATCTTGACCATCTAGGCCACTGGAGCAAAAGGAGAGGCAAAGGAGTAGCAGTGCAATAATGCGCATGTTGAATCATTTTTACAATGATAAAAAATAGACCTCAAAAAATCCTTAAATGCCCTTATAATCCCTTAAATGGTTCAAAAATGCTTAACTTTAAAAGCTCTTTATCTTATAGAAGTATTACACCATTATATCACTACATCACTAAATGGACAACACCTGGAAGGAACTAGAAGCTCTAAAAGCTGAAGTAGAAAAACTCAAAACGGAGAAAGAACAACGCCACCTACAAGTACCACAAGAGGAGGATGCTTTGGAAAAAATTGTAGGAGATAAAGCAAACCTGGAACCCATTGTATGGTTAGAGAAAGCCATGCAAGCTTCTAAAAGTGTATGTAGGGTAGTGCTGAGTTCTGGAGGTTTGGGTACCGGATTTATTCTAGAAGGAGGCTATCTATTGACCAATAATCACGTCATCAAGACTCGAAGACAAGCCCAGCGAGCACACATCGAATTTAACTACGAGAAAGATGCCAACGGCCTACCCAAACAAGTCGTCCAATACGAACTGGATGCGACCGATTTTGTAACCAATCAACCATTAGATTTTACAAGAGTTAAAATACAAGATCCACGCGGAGATTTATTCCACTGGGGCTTCCTGAAAATCAATTCCACCTATGCTCCTGAGCTTAACGAACCTGTCAATATCATCCAACATCCAGGCGGAGATTATAAACAGATCGCACTGACCGCCAATGAGGTGATCGGCAATAATTGGCAGCATTATATCTTTTACAATGCCGATACCAAACCAGGAAGCAGCGGCTCACCCGTCTTCAATAAAGATTGGGAAGTCATCGCTATACATCATGCAGGCAAACTACTTAACGCTGATGGTACTGGTGGCTTACAAATTAATGCAGAAGGCCAAAGAGCAAGCGCTAATCGGGGCATTTTTATCAAATACATCCTGGAGTTTTTACAAGAAAAAACCACAAGTGATCAACACATCACGCCAGCGGATGCTATTGTAGATAGCCCTGAAGATTTACGTCCGGCACCTACACCTCAGGCCAAGAATTTCTTCTTGATGTACGATGAAGGAGATCGGGACCAGGTGGTCAAATTAAAGAAGCATCTCTTCCTTTTAGAGCGCAACAAGAAGTTGAATCTCTTTGATATGCACGATTTTCAGGTGGCCAAGCGTAGTGAAGCCATCCAGGCGGAATTAGAGAAAAGTGATTTTGTTTTGGCCTGTGTGACCTACAATTTTTTCTTTTCTCAATATGATTTAATTGAGCAAGCATCTGAAATGCAGAAACCCATTATCGTAGTATTGGTGAATGAGACGGATTTGGAAGATAGTATCCTCGACGATTTATACTACCTACCAAGTAATGGTAAAGCGATTGCCGCTCATCCCAATGAAGATGCCGCTTACTTTGATGTAGTCAAGCAAATCAGAAAGGTCGTGAAAAATAGCTGATAGCGGCGAGAATTGAAAATTTGGGTTCTAAATGGCTTCGGTTGATTAGAAAATAACAACTAAAGTTGATTTTTTATTAAAATCGACTTACTTTAGGACTGCGTATTCATACCCAAAGCCATGAGACCTTTATACCTATTCTTTCTATTCTTATTCCTAGGTGCCTTCAGCCTTAATGCTCAGGTTTTACTAGAGTGTGGGGTGCCTTTTTCGGGTAGTACACTCGGTCAAGACAATAATTTTAATGCAAGTGATTATGGATCATGTTATGGTGGCTCAAGTGACTTTAATGGCCCCGATCAACTCTTTCAAATTGACTTACCCGATTATTTTGGCCTAAATCGATTTGCGATTACGCTTTTTAGCCAAGGCGCAGATGATCTAGATATTTTCCTCTTTGATGCTACCTTAACCAACTGTATTGGCGCAAGTCTAAGAAGTGTACAGAATAATAATACCATTGAGTTTATCCTTGATGAGGAGGAGGTATTGCCTCCGGGTACCTATTACCTGGTGGTTGATGGCTACGATTCAGCGCAGGCTGATGATTTTGAAATCACGCTGACTTGTGGGAATTTTTATTATAATTATCAAGAAATCTTCTGTGATGATCCTTTTCTAACCAACCGTTCTATGGAATTCTCTGATAGTGAAGTCAGTGTTTTTCGGGTTGATTCGACCTACTTTCCAGGGTACACTGGGCGTGGAGATGCCTACTACTTTGATTTGGCTGAGGAGGAGTTGGTCACTATTTCGATGGATCCTGTAAGCAGTAATTTTGATTTAGATATTTTTTTATCGACTGATTTTGATCCATACAATAGTATTGCCTTCAGTAATCGCAATCCAGGTTTCTCAGAGACAATCTCTATGGTGCTTTCTCCAGGGCGTTATTTCTTATTTGTAGAAGGGTATAACGGAAGTGAAGGGACCTACAATTTAGGTATTGATTTTAGCTGTCCATCCATTGTTGAAGGTGATCCGATACCGATTAGCTGTGGAGAGACTTTAGTTGGTACAAATGTTGGCTTTAATAATGACTTTGAATCCTATTTAGAATGTTTTGATTTCACAGCTATTAATGGTTATGATTATAACGATGTCTTATACGAGTTTACACTTGATGAAGCTAAAACCGTAGAGATAAATCTCCAGATACTCACAGAAGATCTTTCCCTTACCTTCTTTTTGATGAAGAAAGGGTTTACGGATGGCTTTATTGAGGACCTTGATTTAGGAACCTGCTTAGGAGCCAGTCCTCCCTTAATCAACCTTGAGCCGGGAACCTATTGGATCAGTGTAGATGGTACGACAGGGCCTCCTTTTATTGGTCCGCCCATAGTGAATAAGGGAAATTTTGAGCTGTCCTTGAATTGCTATGATATACCTACGCCCTGCGATTTGGACGGCGAATATGTAGAGCAAGGGTTCCAATTGAATGCCCATCTTGATTCTTTAGATGTCCTCAGAGCACTACCTTTTTTCTCTCTAGATTGTGTCAATAATGCCTATACACTTTCCAATTCAATAGGTAGACTTTATACCTATTTTGCGACAACAAGTGGGCCTACGACTTTGGAGTTAAGTAATGTGTCCCTAGATGTCAATCTTGATCTTTTTGTTTTTGATTGTGCTTTTGAGAAACGTTTTGAGAGCTGTATTGCCAATACTGATTTTAATAATCGAAGCCTCACTTTTAACGCAGATTCGGGACAGTATTACCAAGTCTTGGTTTTGTCAGATCGAGTAGATGAGCTTGACTTTAGATTGGCCATGACTAGTCCTAATGGACCTTGCAGTCCGAAGGAGGACATCGAAATGATAGAATTTGAAGTGACCTATAATCTTAGTGGACGGGACAATGATTTTGATATTACCAGGAATGATTTTTATGGAAACTGCGGTAAAAAACTTTCCTCCTACCTGGGAGCAGATACCGTCTTTCAGCTTGAGTTAAGATCAGATGCTGGTATTTTTGACCTGTCCAACTATACAAAAGAAGATAAATTTAGTTATGGGGTACTACGGCTAGAAGCTAATGAGGCGATGGCTATGTATTTATTCAATTATCAATGTGGAGGCGATCAATGCATTGCTTCGGTAGAGTTGCCCGAGGAGGGAGGTTCTCAGGAGATTTTCTTGGATTTTGCGATCTCTAAAGCGGGTACTTATTACATCATAATCGACAAGGCAAATCCAGGTGGGGATGGTACCTTCAAGGTTTCAAGAATATCAGATTTTGGTATTCCAAATGATAATCTACTATGTCAATTTATCGAGGAGGTACCAGAGAATATCCATACGGTGAGGTTTCAATCTGGTATTATCGATGCAAGGTTCCAGAACATCATCGTACCTGGAGACATGCTAATCATTGATAATAAGATCAAAGACAAAGTCGGGGAGGTCTTGTATCAGCCAACCTTAGTATTTGATTGGACTGAAGGAGATTCTTTGGAGACTAATCTTCCTCCTGTCCAATTATTGCGGCAAGAAGATACCACCAGAAATGTTCAAGTATGTGGTTTTGAGGGTTTTGAGGAGTTTTCCTTTAAAGTCATAAAGGCAGATAAGTCGATTTGGACTCTGACGCCAGTGTTTGACCTTACCCAGACGACCGCGGATCCACCTACGGCATTCCAAGGTGAAAGTGTGACCTGGGTTCGTAGTTTTTCTGTAGCTAGTATCGAACCCTTTTCCAAGGTAGACTATGAGCCTGAAAGTGTCAATATGAAAGTTCTTACACCTGCCAATAATCGGGTGAAAGGACACATTGATGCCAATAATATCTGGTCCATTAGAAAGTTGCCGGGTAGTGAGTGGATTAAAATCTTAAAAGCAGCAACTTTCAGTGCGGAAGATGATGCTAATGGTCAGAGCAAACTTCGCTCGGCAAGCAATAATCAAGAAATAAATGGAGGAAACGGCCCTCTACAAGTAGTCTTTGAATTAGAACCCAATCCCCTAGTTAATCAGAGAACCGGCCAGATTGAAATTGTCTCAGAAGCAGGGTTTGTTAAGACGATTGATATCACACAAACTATAGATAACTGTTCAACCAGCGGCTTTCAATTAGATACCTTGATCATCAAGGATGCAATCAATGGAGCTAATGGTACGCTTAATGCCCAAATATCAGGAGGTAACGGACCTTATAGCTTTCGGTGGTTTAATGAGGTGGGCTTGATAGTGGGCGATTCTAGCTTTGCCGCTAGTTTAGATTCAGGACGCTATCAATTAGAAGTTCGCGATATTTTCAATTGCTTGATATCTAAATCAGATATTCAAATCAATCGGATCAATAACGGTGCTGCAGTTGTTCCCGAACCAATTACTTGTGGTAGTACGGTAGAGGGGACTACCATTGGAGCAGAGAGTAATTATGGAGCTTTTGATTATCTAGACTGTACAGGGGGAGGGATTGTCAACTTTTATGAGTTGCCAGATGCTATTTATCAATTTGAATTGGAGGAAGCCCAGTCTGTCCTCATCGATTTAGAAATATTGACGCAAGGTCTAGAGCTACAACCAATCCTGATGGCCAACGATGGAGCAGGTGGCATGGCTCCGGTCAAGTGTCTGGATCTCAATTTTACAGGTTCCATTTTTGAGATTCTTCCTGCCGGCATTTATTGGATTATTGTCGACGGTAGTTCTGGTGGAGCGACCTCGGAGAATCAGCCACCTACCGAAGGGAACTTTAGGCTAAATCTGGACTGTAATCCGCTGCCTACGCCCTGTGATCTAGAAGGGGAGTTCATTGCTGCGGGGACAGAGCATATCTTTAACGGATCAAATTATGATAGGTTTGATTTTTCTCCTTTACCTTTCTTTGGAATTGATTGCGTGGAGTCTAAATATAATTTGGATTCACTTCAGTGGTTTTTATATACCTATTATAGCGAAACTACGGTGGCCACCACAATTGAGTTAGAAAGGCTTCTTGATACTCCTTCACCTGACCTATTTGTCTTTGATTGTTCTTCAACGGACCGCTCAGAAATTTGCTTGGGCTCCGCCGATGATATATTCCTTTATAATGTAGGGGAGGATAATATCTACGTGAATAACTCGATAACCTTTAATGCGGAGGCAGGGAATTATTATCAACTCCTTGTATTAACCGATGGACAAGTTTCAGAATTAGATTATAATTTAAAAATATCTAATCCTGGAGGCCCTTGTGATGAAGGAGATATTACGCTTGTTGAAAGTATAAATACACCCATAATACAACCTGAGGATTATAGTAATTATTCCGTTGTCGGTTTTGGCAATGATATGGATACTTCGAATACCGTTTTTTACCAAAACTGCTCAAATTTGGAAGGCCCCTATACTGGGGCGGATCGAGTTTTTCAATTAAATCTTAATGCAGTTAAGGAGCAAGGCGTAAATATTCCAGACCCAATTGATACGAATGGAATCAGAGAGTTTAGTTATGGCTATCTCTACTTCGAGGCAGCCGAAGCGATGGGACTTTTCCTATTTAACTATAGCTGCGGAGAGGAGAATTGTATTACCTCCATTGAGTTGCCAACAGGCGGAGGAAAAGACTCCATAGATCTTGATGATTTTATTCGGAAGGATGGATTTTATTACGTTGTCATAGACCAACTTCGTCCAGAAGGGGAGGGCTCTTTTATATTAAATCATATTGAAGGCCTAGAAGGAGACAACTTTTGTAGCGATCCAACAGATATACACATCTTATCTTTTTCTAGCGGAGTTTTAGATAGTTTGAGGGAGTTTGAAGAGGGCGATGAGATTCGAATTGATTTTAAGACTAAAGACTACGTAGGTGAAATTCAATACTTAGATTTCCCAATATTTGTTTGGCCTGAAGGTTTTCCAGCTCCTAGCGCTCTAAATATTTTTTCCGCGCTGCCTTCTCAAGAAGGAGCAGCAAGAGAAGAACCAACGGATTCCATTAATTTTCAAAAATGTGGCTTCGAAGATAATGAGGCCTTTATCTTTGAATTAGTGAAAAAGAATGGGGCTATCATCCGCTTAGAGGCGACCTATGATGAGAGTGGTGGTTTTTCTGATCCACCAGACCAGTGGCAACCGAACGGGACATCTTTTATACGAAGATTTAAAGCTGTATCCACAAGTCCTTTTTCAAAATTAGACTTCGAACTAGCCAGTATTGATCCTAGAAGTATAGAGCCTGCGGGTTCAAGCTTTGAGGGGCATATAGATGCCAATTTAGGTTGGACGGTACAGATCCCCTCCCAATCAAGTTGGATTAGAACTTTTTCTCTGACTTCAGAAAGTGAAGCTCAGAGTGGAGGTCTAAACAATAAAAATGCTGGAGGGGCTTTAGGCCAAAATCAGACCCTGGATGCAGGTGAAGGCCCATTAAAAATTGGAGTGACTTTCGAAGAAAATCCCACCAATGAAGATAGAGAAGGGAGTTTTGTAATTAGAGGAGAGAATGGCTTGGCCAGGAGAGTCTTGTTTCGGCAATTAGCCAATCCATGCGCAGATATTGATTTGAGCGTAGAAGCTGATATTACTCCAGTGGATTGTAATGGAAATAGCACGGGGAGGATTTCTTTGAGCCCTTCTGGAAATGGATCTTTGACCTACTTGTGGACGAACGGATCGACAGAAGCCTTCCGAGAAAATTTAGCCGCAGGTATTTATCGAGTGACGATCACCGGCGAAAGCGATTGTACTACCGTCACTCAGTTTGAGGTGACTGAACCTAATCCATTGACAGTGAATGTTCCTATGCCGGCCGACTTATGTCCTGGAGATGCAGTTTTTGTAAATGCTAATATTTCTGGAGGAACACCAGAGTACACAATAGTCTGGGATGGAACAACGACCTCGCCCGATTATGAAGTAGAAAGCGGAACATATCAGGTCCAAGTCACTGATGCCAATGGCTGTATGGCGATGGATGTTTTCACGGTGGGTGTATTGCAGGTGCCTGATGTTAAAATTATGGGAGATACTCTATTGTGCTTTGGAGATTCGACAGTGCTGTCCGGAGGCGATTTCCCAGATTATGGCTGGTCCACGGGTGAAACGACTCCAATGATTACAGTTAGTACAGCAGGTACCTATTATCTTGGTGTAACCAACGAGGAAGGTTGTATTGGCTTAGATTCCATTATAATAGTGGTGAGTGACCCCTTAATGCCAGAAATAAGCGGAACATCAAGTCTATGTTTTGGTGATTCTACGATATTATCGGTAGGTAATTATGCGACTTATTTGTGGTCGACGACAGCAACAGCAGCAACGATTACAGTGAATACAAGTGGCACCTATTCAGTGACGGTGACAGATGAACAAGGTTGTATTGGAGTAGACTCTTTTATGGTGACGGTAAGCGATGAATTAATGCCCCAGATTAGTGGTACGGCTAGTTTGTGTGCAGGAGATTCTACGGAGCTGTCGGTTGGAGATTTTGCTAGTTATGCATGGTCGACTAATGAAACAAGTGCTACAATTACAGTGAGTGAAAGTGGCACCTATTCAGTGACGGTTACGGATGGGCAAGGTTGTGTTGGAGTAGACTCCTTTATAGTGACTGTAAGCGATGAATTAATGCCTCAGATTAGTGGCACGGCCAGTTTATGTTCGGGCGATTCTACGGAGCTATCGGTAGGCGATTTTGCTAGTTATGCATGGTCGACCAATGAAACGAGTGCTACAATCCTAGTGAGTACAAGTGGTACTTATTCAGTGACGGTGACAGATGGCCAAGGTTGTTTTGGAGTGGACTCTTTTATGGTGACTGTAAGCGATGAACTAATGCCTCAGATAAGTGGCACATCGAGTATATGTTCGGGCGATTCTACGGAGCTGTCGGTTGGAGGTTTTTCCAGTTATGCATGGTCGACTAATGAGACGAGTACTACAATCACAGTGAGTGAAAGTGGCACCTATTCAGTGACGGTGACAGATGAACAAGGTTGTATTGGAGTAGATTCCTTTATGGTGACGATAAGTGATCAATTAATGCCTCAGATCAGTGGCACGGCCAATTTATGTTCGGGTGATTCCACGGAGCTGTCGGTAGGTGATTTTGCTAGTTATGCATGGTCGACTAATGAGACAAGTGCTACCATCACAGTGAGTGAAAGTGGTGTGTATTCAGTGACGGTGACAAATGAACAAGGTTGTATTGGAGTAGACACCTTTATGGTGACGGTAAGTGATGAACTAATGCCTCAGATTAGTGGCACGGCCAGTTTATGTACAGGTGATTCTACGGAGTTATCGGTAGGTGATTTTGCGAGTTATGCATGGTCAACAAATGAAACGAGTGCTACAATTACTGTAAGTACAAGTGGCACCTATTCAGTGACGGTGACGGATGAACAAGGCTGTATTGGAGTAGACTCCTTTATGGTGACGGTAAGAGATGAACTAATGCCTCAGATTAGTGGCACGGCCAGTTTATGTTCGGGTGATTCTACGGAACTATCGGCAGGTGATTTTTCCAGTTATGCATGGTCAACTAATGAGATGAGTTCGACGATTACGGTTAGTATAAGTGGCACCTATTCAGTGACAGTGACAGATGAACAAGGTTGTATTGGAATAGACTCCTTTATGGTGACGGTAAGCGATGAATTAATGCCTCAGATTAGTGGCACGGCCAGTTTATGTGCAGGCGATTCTACGGAGCTGTCGGTTGGAGATTTTGCGAGTTATGCATGGTCGACTAATGAGACGAGTTCGACGATTACGGTGAGTACAAGTGGTACCTATTCAGTGACGGTGACGGATGGGCAAGGTTGTATTGGAGTAGACTCCTTTATGGTGACAGTTAGCTATGAACTAATGCCTCAGATTAGTGGCACGGCCAGTTTATGTTCGGGGGATTCTACGGAACTATCGGCAGGTGATTTTTCCAGTTATGCATGGTCGACTAATGAAACAAGTGCTACAATTACAGTAAGTGAAAGTGGTACCTATTCAGTGACAGTTACGGATGGTCAAGGTTGTATTGGCATAGATTCCTTTATGGTAACGGTAAGTGATCCATTAATGCCTCAGATTAGTGGCGCATCGAGTCTATGTTCCGGCGATTCTACGGAGCTATCGGTTGGTGATTTTTCCAGTTATGCATGGTCGACTAATGAGACGAGTTCGACGATTACGGTGAGTACAAGTGGTACCTATTCAGTGACGGTGACGGATGGGCAAGGTTGTATTGGAGTAGAC
>JBELML010000001.1:92115-112134 GCA_042095835.1 Saprospiraceae bacterium | reverse complement strand
CCTTAAGCCTTTAACCCCTAACTCATAACCTTATAAACTCATAACCTTTTAACCTACTACCCCCTAAACCTCCTGATGAAAGACTCGTTTATTATGTACTATATGCTATGTGTTATGTGTTTATCGCTACTGCCTAAAGACACCTTTTGCCAGCATGTACCTTAAGCCTTTAACCCCTAACTCATAACCTTATAAACTCATAACCTTTTAACCTTCTCCCCCCTAAACCTCCTGATGAAAGACTCGTTTATTATGTACTATGTGTTATATGCTATGTGTTATGTGTTTTATCGCTACTGCCTAAAGACACCTTTTGCCAGCATGTATCTTAAGCCTTTAACTCATAACCTTTTAACCTACTACCCCCTAAACATAATACGGCATCAACATTAAATAACAAATAGGACCTGTAATCGCAACATACAACCAAATAGGAAATACCCATTTAGCCATTCGTCGGTGTTTATCCAGTTGATTCGTATAAGCTCTTATAAAAGTAATCAAAATGAAGGGCAATGAAAAGGCAGCCAACAAAATATGACTCAAGAGTAGTATTAGGTAGAATGGCCTAATTCCAGCTACGGCCTCTTTTTCGATCACACTCAATATGCCATTTTGGTCTGCATCGCCAAAGATGGTTGCGTCGGTTGTGAAATGATATAAGACATAGCATAAAAGGAAAAGAATACTACTGATTAAAGCAATAAACATGGTCTTTTTGTGCTGCTCAATTTTCTTTTGTTTGATAAAAACTAATCCTATAATCAGCATGATTGCTGTCAACACATTAAAAGCAGAATAGATGGGGGGCAAGAAACTAAAACTCATGCCCTCTGGCAAGGGAATGCTGGTCTCTCGCATGATGATCACCAAGATGACCACGGCAGCTGTAGCTATCCAGGCGTAAGTAGTTAGTTTTTTTCCAAGTTCTTTATTGGGTGTAATGTCCATTAGTGGTGATGTAGTGATGTTGTGATGTAATGATGTTGTGATATATATTGATGTTGTGATGTGCTATAAATCTGGTTCTCGTCGAAATAGTGCTTCTGCCTTTTTCTTTTCTTCTAATGGGCGCAGTAGGGAAATATGCTCCATCATTCGTACATATTGCTTGCCATCGGCTAGGTCATAATAGTTTACTACGATGCCGTTGGTATCTGCTAGAGCAACGCAATTTTTGGCATTAAGCACATCTGCTCCGATATGCAGCGTCTGGTTGATTGCTTGGCGATCTTGTTGGGCAGGATAAAAGATGATATTTGTCGCTTTCTCAATATCCTTCTCCTGTGTATAGGCCGTCAAGGCATTTGAGGCATTTTGAGGGACCAAAAGATTCATCCGAAACCAGTCAATCTCTTTAAACTGCTCGACCATTTCACCAAAGTACTTACCACTCACAGCAGTATTCTCTTGGTCTGATGGATCGAAATAAGCGAATAGGCTCACCTTCTTGTCGGTTTTATCGAGTACTAGGGAATCTCCCCAATAGTTATTACTTGGCAGTGACATTGCAGTACCCAAGTCTTGTAACTCAGCTCTTGATTTGACCTGGTACTCAAATCCATTTTTCATGTATACATAGCTCATTGCTGGAAATACAACAAGTAATACCAACATTAGCAATACAGCCCAGATGTTACGATTCTTCAATGATGTATATTTTAGATTCTAACAGTTAAAAATCAAATTGGTTAATCAGAATAATGTCATACAAAAAAACCGCAGAGGAACACAAGGTGCCTATGCGGTTTTAGGTAAAAACAGAAATACTTTTTAACCTCTGTTCAATTCCAGTTGATAAGTTTCCTCATCATATAGAGAGCCTTGCTGCTGGCTCGCGTCAATCTCTTCTTTATCAAACTCTTGAATTTGGTCTCTGCGCTCTTTCCAGGAATTTCCCTCTTGGAAAAATGCGATCAATGCCCAAATCAGTAAAGCAGTTGGCAATAATACACTGTAGGCCAGTCCTTTGACCTCATAGCGCATGTGCATAAACTCGTAAATAATGAAATAAGCTTTATAAAGCGATAGACCTATGATCAAAAGCGCTGCAATAGCTACGATCCACATATTTTGCTCCACACCTCCAATTATCCAGCCTTTACCGAATAAGGATACCAATACCTCTACTAAGGTCACTACTGCTAACAGCCCAAGGCCAAAATATACTTTCTTAATGCTTTCTTCGTGACTAAGACCTGCCATAATATTTATGATTAGTTAGTTGTTGTGATCAGGAAATAAAATTACAGTAGATAGAATACTAGGAATACGAATACCCAAACTAAATCTACAAAGTGCCAGTACAATCCAATTTTCTCCACCATCTCATAGCCATTCTTGCGTTGTACATATACACCACTGGCCACGTTGATTGTGATAATAATGAGGAACATCACACCTGAGAATACGTGGAAACCGTGAAAACCTGTAATGGCAAAAAACAATGCACCAAAGGCTTTAGGTCCGAAAGCTTCTGCTTTCACTACTCCATCTTGATCGCCGCCTAGGATTTTATATTTCCTCTTCAAGAATCCTTTCTCATCTACAATATAACCCGGATGATCTCCTACCGAATAATCATGGCTTTCTGCATGATCATCTCCATGGTCATCTCCCTCTCCGTGATGTCCACCTGCTTTGTGAATGAGGAAGGTCTCACCAGCATTGAAGGTCTCCTCAGATTCTGAACCATCGGCATTGAGATAAACCCCGTCAGTCGTATGGGTCACAAAAGGATTGGTATAGATGGTCATGTGCTCATGCGTAATCAAGTTGGTCCACTCCCAAGCCTGACAAGCCAAGAATCCTGCACCACCAAAAATCGTGAGTACCATCCAAAAGACCACTCCATTTTTATTTTCGCGGTGGCCTTCTTGCACAGCCCGCACCATCGTCACAGAGCTAATGATCAGTAAAAAGGACATAAAAGTCACGAAAATCAAAGGAGCCTTACCACCTGGAAACCACTCATGGATACCAGCTGGAGCTGTCTGGAAGACCGCATCTGGTACTGGCCAAGTTGGAGAACTGAAGCGTAATGCTCCATAAGCGATAAGGAAGCCTGCGAAGGTAAATGCATCTGACAAGAGGAAGTACCACATCATCAGCTTACCATAGCTTGCTTTGAAAGGAGCTTTGGCACCATCCCAAATTCCTCCGTCATTTTCATGAACATCGTGCTCTAGAGCGGTATCTGTTGAAGCCATTCGTTATCGTTATTTTGTTTGTTATTCTTTGTTTAGTCGGCGGGCAAAAATATCTGCCCTCTCTTTGTTTTCCAATTTATTTGGCAAGAAAATAAAGCGAATCGCTTTCTTCCTTGTTGATTTTTAATTTGGTCTACTGGATAATAAAAAACACCAGCAAATAAACCCACAGCAAATCTACGAAATGCCAGTAGATTAAAGTCATTTCAAAGCGTAGTTTTCTCTTTTCCGTCACTTTATACGGTAGCGTAAAGGCATGCAATAATGCTATCGCTAATGCTGCTAAACCACCTAAAACGTGCGCCGCGTGTACGCCTGAAATTACATATATAAATGATCCCGAAGGATTCGTCGTCAATTCTACACCTATGTCTACTAAGGCCAACCATCCCTGGTATTGTAGCGCCACAAAAGCCAAGCCCAGTATAAAAGTAACTACCAAAAGCAAACGGTACATGCGCTCATTCCCTTTGATATAAGAGCGGTAGGCCATATGTCCTGCCAGGCTACTTAATAAAATCACGGCCGTATTCACAAAGAACACGTTAGGAAGTTTAAACTCCAGCCAGTTCCCAGCAGCTTGACGAACAATATATGCACTAGTAAAAGCCGCAAACATCATGGTGATACTCGCACAAGCCACCAAAAGTGCAAATTTCTTTGGGTGTATTCTATTTCTAAAAAAGTCCTTATTTGTTGCCACTACACTATCCATTTCTCTAATCAAATTTTGTCAAGGAATAATACGATCAATCCAAAAGGAATGTAACAGAAAGAATAAAACATTAAACCTAAAGCAGCTTTCCTATTTTGATTTTTATAAAAAAGGAAAGCAAATACTGCATATACTATGCTTAGAACCAGCAAACAGATCATAGAAACGATGCCACTTTCTCCTAAATAAAAAGGAACAATACTCACTGGTATTAAAAAGAGTGCATACAGTAAAGCCTGGAAGGTAATATTTGGGTCTTGTTGACCATTTTGCTCAGGCATGATCTTATAGCCGGCTTTCTTATAATCTTCGAACCCTAGCCAACCGATCGACCAAAAATGCGGGAATTGCCATAAAAACTGAATGAAAAATAAGGTAATTCCTAGCGTGGTAATAGATCCTTGGGCAGCTACTACACCAATTAGAGTCGGCAATGCTCCTGGGATGGCTCCTATAGTTACCGCCAAAGGCGAAATTCGCTTCATCGGTGTGTATAAGAACGCATATAAAACCAAAGCCAAAGTCCCGAAGAAAGCTGTCCATGGATTAAAGAGTGCAAGTAAGGAAATACCAAACATACTCATTAATCCTGCCGCCAATACAGCTTCGCTAGACTTCATTCTACCCGCTGCGAGGGGTCTCCCCGCTGTACGTTTCATATTGGCATCGAACTCACTTTCCAAGACTTGGTTAAGCGTGTTCGCAGCGCCAGTAACCAAAAAACCTCCAGCTCCCAGTACAACTAGGGCCATCCAATCAATAGGTCCACTTGCACCAATTAAATAAGCCATTATGGAAGAGAATACCACCGTCAGGTTGAGTCTTAACTTCACCAACTGCTGGTAGTCTTTTACCTTCTGGAAAAATTCAGATTTTCCAGTATTAATAGCCGTTTTTGTCGACAGTTCCTTCACGCTTCGCTTATTCTATTCTTAAATATTCGTTCTTAGACTATTCAAAAGGAGGTAATGAGCTCTCTGGCTATCACCTCCTTTTGTTATTTATCTATAAAATCACAAATTCAACTAGTGACCGCCATCATTTTCTCCCTCGGCCATCGGCTCTACTTGAGGGATAAATTCTTTTCCATCTTTTCCATAGTCATAGGCCCAACGTTGTACTGTAGGTAGTTTACCTGGCCAGTTACCGTGGGTTGCTTCTACTGGTGCTGTCCATTCCAAAGTCGTTGCGCCCCATGGATTAGGATTAGTCATTTTCTTACCTTTCCAGATGCTGTAAAAGAAGTTCACTACAAACAATAGTTGGAAAGCAAAAGTAACAATCGCACCAATCGTGATGAAGGCATTCAACTCATCGAAATAAGAGAAGGCTTGGAATGAATCGAATCTATAGTAACGACGAGGTACACCAGCCATACCGATATAGTGCATTGGCCAGAAGATCACATAAGCACCGATCATGGTACCCCAGAAGTGAATTCTACCTAGCGTCTCATTCATGAAACGACCGTATAGCTTAGGAAACCAGTTGTAAATACCTGCAAACATTCCAAAGAATGCCGCTACACCCATCACAATGTGGAAGTGAGCTACTACAAAATAGGTATCGTGTAATACGATATCGATAGCCGAGTTACCAAGGAAGATACCCGTCAAACCACCAGAGATAAACATTGATACAAAACCTATCGCAAACAAACTGGCAGCATTCAATCGTACATTACCTCTATATAAGGTTGCAATCCAGTTAAATACTTTCACCGCAGATGGTACCGCAATGATTAAAGTAAAGATTACAAAGAAGTTCGAGATGAATGGATTCACACCTGACATAAACATGTGGTGTGCCCATACGATGAATGACAAGAAGGCAATCGCCAACATGGAATAAACCATCGCTTTGTATCCAAAGATAGGTTTACGAGAGTGTACAGCTAATACCTCTGACACTAATCCCATCGCAGGAAGAATGATGATATATACCTCAGGGTGACCCAAGAACCAGAATAAATGCTGGTACAATACAGGACTACCACCAACGTGATCTAGCGCTTGTCCACCTATATAGATTTCACTTAAGAAAAAGCTAGTTCCTAAACTTCTATCGAACATCAACAAGAAAAAGGCAGATGCCAATACAGGGAATGATAATAGACCAATGATGGCGGTGATAAAGAAAGCCCAAATGGTCAGAGGCATTCTCCACAGGGTCATCCCTTTAGTTCTTAGGTTCAGTACTGTGGTGATGTAGTTGATACCACCCAATAGTACGGATACTACAAAGAAGACCAAACTCACTGTCCACAGCGTCATACCTGCACCGGAGCCCATAGAGGCTTGCGGCACACCACTCAGCGGCGGGTAGGCCGTCCATCCACCGGAGAAGGGCCCTGTACTTAGGAATAGTGAAGCAAACATCACCATACCAGCCAAGAAGAAGAACCAGTAAGACATCATGTTTAACAATGGAGATGCCATATCACGTGCGCCCAACTGCAAGGGAATTAAAAGGTTACTAAAGGTACCTGAGAGGCCTGCAGTCAATACGAAGAATACTAAGATGGTACCATGCATGGTCACCAAAGCATAGTAAAAATCTTGAGACAGGGAGCCCATGCCATCAGCATTTACTGTGATCCATTTACCTAAGATAGGCTTTAGCCACATCAAGTTTTCCTCAGGAAAACCTAGTTGCAAACGGAAGACAATAGACATCAATCCACCAATAATCGCCCACATCATTCCCGTAATAAGGAACTGCTTCGCGATCATCTTGTGATCCTGACTAAAAATATACTTCGTAATAAAATTCGATTGATACGCATCACCATGATGATGATCATGGAAGTGATCCTCATATCCTAACTGTTCGATTAGAACGTCCGCTTCAGTCTTCTTTAAAGGTGTTGCTACACTAGCCATTGGCTGAAGTTTTATTTATTTATTATGTATTAGTTTACTACTTGGAGAAAATATACAAAATGCTGGCCAATAGCATGGCCCATTTCATATCACTATTGTGCAATAATTCTAAATTCTGTTCTACGGTTTTTCTCACGTCCCGCATCAGTATCATTGGTATCTATAGGTTGATTCTGACCATATCCTCTTGCTCTCAGCCGATCTTCCGTCACTCCTTTCTCAACAAGATAGTCATATACGGTCTGAGCGCGGCTTTCAGATAAAGTAAAGTTAGCATCAGCATCACCGGTATTATCTGTATGTCCAGCCAACTCCACATTCATTACTGGGTATTTACCCATCGCCTCTACTACATTATCCAACTCATAACGAGAAAGTGAAGTCAAGGCCGCTGATCCTGTTTCGAAGGTTACATAGTCCAAACGGAATACTTTCTCATCTGGAGCTGTGGCAGAAAGAGCGGATTCTAATTTATCGTTGAATTCAACTTTACGTTCTCTGATCTCCGAGTCAAATAACTGATCCTTGAATGGGTCAGCGTCTGTACCACGAATATTGCTCATATAATAGGATGGTTGGCTATTGAACCACTCATCGAATTCTTCTTGACTTACTACCTTGACAGGAAGACGCATAGCAAAATGCGAACGACCACAAAGTTCTGCACAAGCCAATTCATAATCGAACTGCTCCCACAACTCAGGTCCAGTTGGATCTTCTGGATCGGCTGGAATCTGGTATTCAGGATAATCTCTGATTTGCTGACGAAACTCTTCGGTTGTTTTTGTTGGTGTAAAAACAAAGTAGGTAGGCATACCAGGTACAGCATCCATTTTCACACGGAATTGTGGAAGATAGAAGTTGTGTAATACGTCTTTAGAGGTAATACGTACTCTGATTTGCTTATTTACCGGAAGATAAATTTCACTTGCGTGGAAATCATCTACATTTTTCTCATCGGTCCAAACCTGACCGAGTGGGTTGGTACCATTGATTTCACGGAAGTACTTCTCACCGATCTTACCATCAGCTCCAGGATAGCGCACGGCCCATCCAAACTGATAGCCTGTGGCCTCAATTTCTAAGTACTCCTCCCCTGGCTCTACGTCTGCCATTACTTCGTTCCAAGCATCTAGACCACTCATTACCAAGAAAGTCATCACGATAGCGGGAATAACAGTCCACCAAATCTCTAAGGTGTTGTTGTGAGGAATGAAAGTCGCTTTATTTGATTTTTTACCTGAGTATTTCCACCCAAAGTAGAATAAAGCGATCTGTGTACCGATAAAAACGATACCCGTTACTACCAAGGTGACATTAAACATCTTGTCTAGAATAGGACCGTGTTCAGAGGCTGCGTTCATCGCACCAAAACCGTACATATAGTTACGATAAGCATAGCCCGAAATCGCAGTTACAAACAAGAAGATCACCATAAATCCAAAGAGATAAGCTCCTTGACGTTTATTGGTAATTTCTTCCATTGCAGCTTCACCACGAATCTTAGTTGCTAATTCAGAAACTTTACCAATCTGTACAGCAACTACCGCAATCAAAATTACACTAAGCAAAATTAGCAGCGCAGTCATAATTATTTATCGTTTTTGGACTTCAATTTTCAATTCTTACTGAACGTCCGATTTTATTTTACTTTACAAAAGTACGTTTGGACTCCCTTAAAGTTCTAATAGGAGTACAAGTGAGTTTTTTATTTAGAATCATTCTACATAAGGCCACACCTGGTGATGCTCTGCTTCATCTAAATAAGGATCATTGACCGGTGTCAATGGAGCCTTGGTCAACTGGTGGAATACAAAGTATAAGAAACCACTCAAGAAGCCTAGCATGATACCAATCTCTAGCAGCCCAGGAATCGTGAAGCCCATCATAAATTCTAAGGCATGGTGTCCAGCCTCTTCTGCATGGTGGTCACCATCATGGTGTGCTAATGCCTCCATTGCTGTATGTCGAGCACCAGGCTTGATCATCAAAAAGAAATCTAGCCAGTGGCCGATGAAAACAAGTAAAGAGGCCATAAACATCGTTCCGTACTTCCGCTTGTTGTCATTTCTCATCAAAATGAAGAAAGGTAGAACGAAGTTTAGCACAAGGTTCGCGTAGAACATCACTGGATAGTTTTGCATACGCTCTGCAAAGTAAATCGTTTCCTCTCCTACGTTGGCATACCAAATCAACATGAACTGTGAGAACCATAAGTAAGTCCAAAAGATACTGATACCAAAGAGGTACTTACCAATATCATGGAAGTGGTTCGCATCTACTTTAGGGAAATACCCTTTTCCTTTGAGGTAGATCAAAACCATGGTTGTCAATGCCATAGCAGCTACAAACCAACTTGCTCCAGTATACCAAGCAAACAGGGTACTATACCAGTGAGCATCTACAGACATAATCCATTGCCAAATAATCGCAGCACTAAAGAAACCTGCGAATGGCAAGAAAGCAGCAGAATAGACTCTGAGTTTTCTATGGTGCTTGAAATTATCTGTAAGGCCATGCCCATCTTTATCTTCCGCTAAAGAAATGGAACGAATCTTTCTAGCAAAATAGATGAAGGTCCCCATCACTACAAGCGTAAAGATGGTGTACATCATGGGGTTTAGGAAGCTAGATTTTCCCTTCATAATGGGATCATTCGCCACATCATCAGCGTTGGCCCAGTGGTAAAGATGATTGAAATCACCTAAAACACCTGCGACGACTACAAGCATCAAGATCGCACCAGGAATCATAAATAGAGAGAATGCCTCCCATACTCGTTTGATATTGGTGTGCCATCCAGCCCAAGCCGTAGTAAAGGCCGCCAGAATAAATAGAGATATAAATGCAATACCAGTGAAAAACACCGTATTGTGTAGATAATTTGTCCAAAACCGCGTTTGCAACGCATCATCACCAATAAGAGAACCTAACAAACATAAGACCCCGAGGATCATCCCTCCAAGGAGGACGGTCTTCTGCCTTTTCTCAAATACAAATTGGTTCATTGTTATTTTGATTGTTTAATTGCTTAGTAAATGGGTACTTTTCTGTTCTTGTACACTAGTGTCCACCATCGTGGTCGTCATCGTCGTGGCTTTCACCATGATCTTCGCCGTGCTCCTCATCTCCGTGATGCTCTCCTGCTTCCTCGTGATCTTCTTCGGCCATAGCCATTTTCATGTTAGCACCAGGCATACCATAAGCTGGATTTAAAGTATTGTTTTCGGCATCATAGGCCAACTTCAATTCTTTTGCTTGTAAAGCGCGGATGTAGTGAATCACCTGCCAGCGCTCTTCGTAAGATATTTTGTCTTTGTAAGCCCCCATTACGTTTTTACCGTACATGATGGCGTGATAATATCTTCCATTTGAGGAATTTACATGTTCTTCCAGTAAGAAATTGGCTGGTACAACAGGATAAGGGCCACCATCACGAGCCAAATATCCAGCGCCATCTCCTTTCTCTCCGTGACAAATGCCACAGAAAACGTCGTATAATTCCTTACCGCGTGCTAGACCATCTGCTGTAATCGGGAAAGGATTATCGATGATTTCACCAATAGCTCTCGTTCTTTCTTCTTCGGTATCTTCATAATAATAAGGTACCTGACCATTGACTGGTACTGCGATAGAATTGACCGCATCTTTTCCCCTCAGCATATCCATTACATCACTACTATGCTCACCATCCATAGCGATACCTGCGTAGCCACGTGGTACGGTACCTGCAACTGGAATGCGGATATTAGAAAGGTCTTTAAGACTAATGGTACTCGCGCTATCCCAAGTATTGTAATAATAGCTGGTATAAACGTTTGCTTCAACGGCGATAGAGTGCGCCATGTCTGGCATATACTCACTTCCTGTAAACTCACCACCCGCAGGCGTACACGCATTGAGAACGACAATTGCGCAGATGATGTAGAAATATTGTTTTATGCTTTGCATGATTCTTATTTTCACTTTTGTTACTCCGTACACAGAGTACTTCGTTTTAGATATTCTTAGAGCTGATTTCACTAGCACCAGAACCTTCTAAAAATGATTTGATTTTATTGACCTGATCATCACCGGCATCAGTGGTATCAAAAGCTAGACAGAATTTATCATCTGTAATTCTATCATCCAGGGTTGGGTTGAGTACTCCAGGTCCCATACCACAGATGGTGTAAAAAGTAACAACCATCCCCACAGCTGAGAAAAGTACAGTCAATTCAAACGTAATCGGAATAAATGCTGGCGCCGAGAAATAAGGCTTACCACCAAAAATAATGGGCCAATCTCTAGTAAACACCCAAGTCATAAAACCGAATGCGGTTAATGTTCCCAATAGGCCATAGATGAAACCTGAATAGTGTAATCTAGATTCCTCCAAACCCAGTGCATTATCTAAACCGTGTACAGGGAAGGGACTAAATACTTCATATATATCTAAGTGCTCCGCCCTAGCATTACGTACAGCAACCAACAAGTCGTGCTCGTCATCGTAGAGGGCGTAAGTCACATTTTTATTTAATACTCTCATCTTATATATTGATTAGAATCGTTCTACAATTGAATTAGTGGGCTGCTTGTTTCTCTCCTGAATGCTCGTCTGCATGCTTACGCGCGACCTCCATACCTGTGTATTGGTCACCTGCGTCTTTCAGGATACTCTTAATCTCCGCTACAGCTACTGCTGGAGCCACTCGAATGAAGATCAGGAATAAAGTAGAGAATAATCCAAGCGTACCTATGAAAATACCGATCTCTACCCAGGTAGGTGTATAATAAGACCAACTCGTAGGCAAATAATCACGCGCTAAAGTAGAAGCGATAATCACAAAACGCTCAAACCACATACCAATATTCACAAAAATCGACATGACAAAAGTAACGGTGATATTACGACGCATACTCTTCCACCAGAAAACCTGAGGAGAAAGTACGTTACAGAACATCATACCAATGTACGACCAGAAGTAGGGTCCCATCAGACGATTATAGAAGGCGAATTGCTCATAAATATAGCCAGAGTACCAAGAGATGAATAGCTCTGTCAAATAAGCAACCCCTACAATCGTACCGGTGAGTACGATTACTTTGTTCATACTCTCAATATGCTCTAGGGTGATATAGTCTTGTAGTTTCAACACCTTCCGGGTGATCAGCATTAAGGTTTGTACCATTGCAAATCCCGAAAAGATCGCCCCCGCTACAAAGTAAGGAGGGAAGATCGTCGTATGCCATCCAGGAATAATGGAAGTGGCAAAGTCAAAGGATACAATCGTGTGTACAGAAAGTACTAAAGGTGTTGCTAAACCAGCTAGGATCAATGATAAACTCTCCCATCTTTGCCAGTGCTTGGCAGAACCGGTCCATCCGAAGGATAGTACGTTGTATAATTTACGACGTAGACCTTTTGCACGATCTCTTACTGTTGCAAAATCAGGTACCAGACCGGTATACCAAAATAATAAGGATACCGTGAAATAGGTAGAGATCGCAAATACATCCCAAAGGAGCGGCGAGTTAAAGTTTACCCATAGTGGCCCACGTGTGTTGGGATATGGGAAAATGAAGAAGGCTAACCATAGACGTCCCATGTGGATCAAAGGGAACTGACCAGCACAGATTACCGCAAAAATCGTCATCGCTTCCGCTGCACGGTTTACCCCAGTACGCCAGCGCTGACGGAATAAAAGAAGGATTGCGGAGATCAAGGTACCCGCGTGACCAATACCTACCCACCAAACGAAGTTGGTGATATCCCACCCCCAGTTGATAGTACGGTTAAGGTTCCAAGTACCAATACCAAACCAAACGGTCCAAGCAACACAAAACACAAAGGTCGCCAAACCGATCACCGCAAGAATGAAAGCTATGGTCCAGGCTACAGTAGGTGTGCGCTCCGTTGGAGAACAAATATCTTCTGTAATCTGGTGGTAGGTCTTATGACCGGTGATTAAGGGTTCCCGAATTGGGGAAATCGATCCACTCATATCTGATTATAGTTTATAGCTGTTCCCGTCTGGGACGGGATATAGTTATATTGATTGTTTACTTAATTATTAAGCATCTAATGCTTCGTCACGGTTATTCAATTTCGCAGTGTACATAACTGCTGATTGAACGTTGATTTCCTCAAGAACTAAGTAGTTCAATGGGTTATCTTTTTTATTGGCGATGGCCCCTTTCTTATTGTTGTCGTCACCGAAGACAATTGCTCCAGTTGGACAAGCTGTCTGACAAGCCGTTTTCACGTCATTATCTTCTAGGCGGCGACCTTCTCGCTTCGCGGTAAGTTTACCTTCCTGGATGCGCTGTACACAGAAGCTACACTTCTCGATCACACCACGTGAACGTACCGTAACATCTGGGTTCAAGACCATTCTGGTCAAGTTATCTGCACCATAAGGAATTTCTTCTCCAGCGGCTACTTCCGGCTCATTCATTGGGAAGATATCCGCAGTAGTAT
Source organism: Saprospiraceae bacterium (assembly GCA_042095835.1). GTDB lineage: Bacteria > Bacteroidota > Bacteroidia > Chitinophagales > Saprospiraceae > DATFKA01. The sequence goes on along the minus strand of JBELML010000001.1, from coordinate 98,868 downwards.
AATCTAGCCAGTTGAAACGACGTACTTTATAAGGACAGTTGTTGGCGCAGTAACGGGTACCGATACAACGATTGTAAGCCATCTGGTTTAGACCTTCACTACTATGGTTGGTTGCTGCTACTGGACAAACATTCTCACAAGGAGCATTATCACAGTGCTGACACATCATTGGTTGATAAACCACATTCGGATTATCATAGTCACCGTAGTAGTAGCGATCGATACGCAACCAAGTCATTTCATGGTGGCGAGCTACTTCACGCTTACCTACAACTGGTACGTTATTTTCTGCGATACATGCTACTTGGCAAGCGCCACAACCGATACAAGCATTCAGATCGATATGCATTGCCCAGTGGTGACCTTGGTCGTAGATAGTCTCTTTAAATTCTTCGTATGGATAAAGCGTTGCTGCATTGAGCTTTTGTGCTTCCTCTCGTTTGTGCTCGATGTGGTGTTTTAAATCATCCAACTCGTTCACGTGCGCCTTGTAGATAATCGAACGCTCCGTAATCCCTCCTTGATAACCAGCGCCTAGTGTCATAGATGTTTTCTCACCTACATTAAATGGCTTTTCTGGATCATCTTCTCTCATCACGGTATTACCACTCTCATCGCGCATAGTCACGCCCATCGTGTGGTGGTACTGTACGCAAGCAAATTCTTGCTCTACTTCTTTTGACTCAGAAACTGTAGCAGAAGTAGCGTAGTACTGGGTATTTCCATTACCATCGATACTCAACCAAGGATAAACATTGATTCCTACCTCGTTGCCAATCGCGCGACCTACTTTACCAGTAGTTGACCTACCGTATCCGAGGGCTAAACCTACGGTTTCTTGGGCTTGCCCGAATTGGCGTACCGCCGTTACTCTCTGCTCTATCTCGCCTACTTTGACATCTACCAAATCCGCTTCACCATAAAGCTCGCGCTTGTTTAGATTATTGAGGGCTTTGAAATCGTTTCCGCCTTCGTACTTCATTGGCACAGCTAGGTAGTTACCCCAAGAAGTTCTAGCAATTGGGTCTGGCATTTCCAACAACCAAGGGTTGCTAGCATACTGTCCCGATCCCATATTGACTGTTTCAAAGAAGACTACCTCTAATTCTGAATTAGCAGGCTTTCTCACTTGGCTAGCAGCAGTGCTTGCATTTCCATTAAAGGTATAATCGGAAGCATCAGCGGCATCAAGGGCTAATACACCTTCAAAAAGGCTGTTATCCCAGAACATATTAAAGGTAGAAAACTTGCTTTGTTGTGGGAAAATAGCGGTCTCCCAATGCTTTTTTAAATAAGCATAATAAGGTTGCTCAGCTGTGGCGTCAAAGTCAGCAGCATTCGACCAGCGAAGTAAAGTTGCTTCGGCTTGTCTCGTTTTGAACAAACGTTGAATCGTAGGCTGCATCAAGCTGTAATGACCACGTTTAGGTTCTGCATCGCCCCAGCTTTCTAGGAAGTGAGAAGTTGGTGCTACGTAATCACATAGCATCGTCGTTTCACTTGGTGTTCCTGAGAAAGATACTTTTAATCCTACTTTGGCTAGGTTGGTAGCAAAAGCAGCGGCGTTTGGCAAATCATAAGCTGGATTAGCGCCATCCATAAAGAACACAGCGTCTACACTACCTGCTCCCATTTCGCGCACAAGGCCTTGGATATTTTTATCCATACCTTGACGCTGCATAGAAGCATGCGCAAAATCTAGTGTTTCGCCATAGTTGCCTAGCAAGCTATTAATTGCATTCACCAGCGTTTGCTCACCAATATTGTTAGAACCAGAAACGATGAGTGATTTACCTTTTGCGGCATTCAACTCAGCGGCTACTTTTTTCAATTTAGCCGTAATTTCTCCTGATAGACTTGGTGCATTTACTCTGGAGCCACCTGTTAAAGCAGCTACTTCATTATATAATACTGCGATAGCTGCACCCATTTGTGATGGTTTCACAAGGATACGGTTATCTGCATTTGAACCTGACAAACTCATGTGCGTCTCCACTTGGATGTGGCGAGACATACTTGGTTTTTTCAGGTCTTCTACTTTTCTATTTTTGATATACTGAGCAGCGTACTCTGTAGGAGAGATCCAGGTTCCCAGGAAGTCTGCATCCAATGCTACGATGACTTCTGCTTTATCAAAATGATAATCTGGAACCAGTGCTTGACCGAAAGAAGCCTCATTCGCTTCGAGCATAGCGGAGCTTGAAATCGGATCATAAGTGACTACAGTAGCATTAGGATAAGCTGCCTGAAAATCAGCAAAGGCCTTTTTAGTCGTAGGACTTAAGACCGTATTGGTGACAATTCTGATTTTAGAAGAAGCGCTCAATTTGCCGCCAATTTCTTTGTCAAGATCTTCCCAAGAAAGCATTTTACCGCTAATCTTGCCTTCACTCAACTTATAAGGCCCCTTGAAACGGCTCGTATCGTACAAACCTAAGACAGCAGCCTGTACTCTGGCAGAAGTACCACCTTTGGTAATTGGCGATAAAGAATTACCCTCGATCTTGATGGGTCTACCTTCTCTTGTTTTCACAAGAATGGAACAATAGTCGCCACCTTGTACAAAAGAGGAAGCATAATAAGTAGCTACCCCTGGTACAATAGAATCAGGCTTGACTACATAAGGAAGTGCGTGCTTTACAGGAATATCACATCCAGCAAGCGTTGCAGCTCCTAATCCAAATCCTAGATACTTGAGGAAGTCTCTACGATTAGCATTCCCCAACTCTACGGTATCCGCAGTGTTTGGATCTTGGTTGAATTCTTTTTGTGCAAGTTGGTTGAATTCCTCGGTGTTGTTGATTTGGTCAACACCTACCCATATATCATTATTATTAGTCTGGTTGCTCATTATCCAGTTTTTCTAATGTCTTTGTGAATTTGTTCTATTTCATCCCGACTGTCATCATCAGGATTAGTTAGGGTATATATATTAGTAGTGACACTTTTGGCACTCCAATCCACCAATTTCTTCTACAGTCACGCCCTTACGCGTACCTTCTTTCATTTCTTTGTGGTACAATTCGTAAGACTTGTAGTAATCATTGTCTGTAAACTGCACCTCTGTCTCTCTGTGACAGTTGATACACCAACCCATTGATAGTGGAGAGTACTGCTGTACAATTTCCATCTCTTCGACTGGTCCGTGACAAGTTTGACATTCTACTTTTCCTACAGATACGTGCTGTGCGTGGTTGAAATAAACGTGATCTGGCATATTGTGGATACGTACCCACTCGATTGATCCCGCAATTTTATTATCACCCGTTGCTTGATTGGTCAGGGAACTTACGATGCCTTCCCACTGTTGGTCGACAACTTCTTCGATATCCAAATCTGCATCTTTCAACTCCTCGTCTAATTTGGTATACTCATTAGCGATCCAGCGACTGTAGATTTTCTTGATATCTGCTCTACTCATATTCTCGTAGTCCTCTATATAGGTATCGTTGACCGGATCGTAACCTACCGAAGCGTAGATTTTGGTCAACTCTGCTGTACCATATTGAGAACCTACTTTGATGGCTTTGTGACAGTTCATACAAGTATTGGCAGCAGGAATAACCGAATGCTTGGAGCGGCGTGCGCCGTCGTGGCAGTACTGGCAATCAATCTTATTGATACCTGCGTGCGTAGCGTGCGAGAATTTGATAGGCTGTTCAGGTGCATATCCTTGTTGGCGACCAAGACTGATGGCATTGTTCACTGTGGTATATCCACCTAGTACAACTAAGGCAAAGATTACAAAAGCAATCACCCCTTTACTCGTAAGAATCTCTACCAAAGATTTCCGCTGTGGTGCTTCTTCGCCATCTTTCAACTTGAGCATATAGTTCAAGTTGGAGATAATTCTTGCTAGAATAATAGCTAGCAATGCTAGAACTGCCGCGATAATCCAGTAAGAGTATTTTCCTAAGAAGCTTTCTTTTTGTACGTCACCGCCTGTTGGGTCAGTAGGGCCAGCAACTTTGGGTGGATAAACTCCAGTATAAACCCCATCAATATATCCAAGGATATTTTTGATTTCCTGATCGGTAAGATTTGGGAAAGAATTCATAACGGTTGGTCCCCACTCTCCCCACAATTCAGTAGCTCTAGGATGACCTTCTGCAATCAATGCTTGTGAGTTACGAATCCAACGGTATAAATCTTCTTCAGGATAGTCTGCCCAACGTTCTTGGGTACCACCTAAAGCAGGACCAGTAAGATTATTTTTCATATCCCGCACGTGGCAAGTTGCACAGTAATTTTTGAATAGTGCTTTACCCTCATCTAGATTGGCTTCAGCAGTAGCTTCTGCCTGGGCGGAAACATAAAGGGATGGTATCAAAAAGAGCGCAATTAGCGCAAAGCGACTCAAAAGAGACCTGATATTCATGTTTGTAGTATATTTTCTTCTAATCGTTGACACTAATGTCTATGTCATTTTCACGTCAGGGCAAATATAGGAACGGATTTCCTTCTTTCCTTGCTTTTTCCTTGAAACTGGAACTTATTTAGACTCATTCCAAACAATGACAATTCCAGGCCCCTGACATCATTTCCAAATTTTATTTTCCATTTCCTCTCCTAATCCGCTAGGGCTTTGTCATAAAAATGTCATCGCGCCTCAATCTTTCCTCTTTTTCTAAATCTTCAACATTTTAGTAATGCCCCTAAACCGCCACCGCAGCGCGTATAGCTGGGTGCGGGTCATAATCTTCCAGCTTAAAATCTGCATAATTGAAATCAAAAATAGATTTCACGGCTGGATTTATCCATAATTGAGGTAGTGGACGTTCTGTTCTAGACAGTTGTTCGTTCACCTGATCGAGATGGTTATTATAGATATGTAAATCTCCAAAAGTATGTATGAACTCCCCTACTCCAAGATCACAGACTTGCGCAACCATCATGGTTAATAAAGCATAGGACGCTATATTAAAAGGTACCCCTAGAAATGTATCTGCTGAGCGCTGATAAAGCTGGCAAGATAATTTACCCTCCATCACATAAAACTGAAACATGGTATGGCATGGTGGCAAACCCGAGGCGGCCATTGCTGGAATATCTTTAGGATTCCAAGCCGAAACAATCAAGCGTCGAGATTGAGGCTTCTTTTTAATATCTTCAATAACCTGCGTGATCTGGTCGATCCCTTCAAAATCGCGCCACTGCGAGCCATAGACTGGACCTAGATTCCCCCACTGTTGAGCAAAGGCATCATCGGTTTTAATCTGCTCGATAAAGTTGAGCATCTCTTTTTTCCAGGCGGCCGAGTGTTTTGGAACTTGCTCTTCCATACCTTGACTTTTCAAGTAATATTGGAAAGGCCACTCGTTCCAGATTTTTACGCCATTTTTCACCAGATACTGTATATTGGTATCACCACTCAAGAACCATAATAGTTCGTGTAAAATGGACTTAAAATGGACCTTTTTCGTCGTCAACAAAGGAAAGCCTTCCTCCAATGGAATACGCATCTGATAGCCAAAGACACTGATAGTACCGGTTCCAGTACGATCTCCCTTTTGCTTTCCATTGGTAAGAATATGACGAAGTAAGTCGTGGTAAACTTTCATGAAGTGCTATTGACCAAATTTGGCCGAAGATAGTAGTTTTGTAGCTGTTCGAAAAAAGAAATGATAAAAATCATTTGTGATGCTATTTTGACAACTAGAGCCAGGGAGCAATGTTGTAAGGATTTATTGGTGTAATATTGGAGACCATTACACCATTACAACATTACATTATTACGTCCTTAACATATGAGCTACAGCAGTATGCACCAGTGTGTGCAAGATTTAGAAAAGCATGGGCATTTAATTAGAGTCAAATCAGAAATTGATCCTGATCTGGAGATGGCCGAAGTCCACCGGCGAGTATTTGACAAGCAAGGTCCTGCTATTTTATTTGAGCATGTCAAAGGCAGCCCCTTCCCTGCTGTATCAAATATATATGGTACTTATGAACGCACGGACTTCCTTTTTAGAAAGACCTTGGGAAAGGTGCAGAAAGTAATTGAACTGAAAGCTGACCCTACCAACTTTTTTCAGAATCCTTTGCGCTACCTTGGTGCGCCCTTCACGGCCTTGTCTGCCTTGCCTATGCGTAGTCTTGGCAAAGCACCAATAACTTATGGTGAGACGACGATTGACCAGCTTCCCCAGGTCAAATCTTGGCCAATGGATGGTGGAGCCTTTGTGACCTTACCGCAGGTATTCACCTTGCCGCCGGGGACCCAAAAAATCATGCAATCCAATATTGGTATGTACAGGGTACAGCTGAGCGGAAATGAGTACGCCATAAATAAGGAGGTGGGTATGCACTACCAGATTCACCGTGGTATTGGTAATCATCATACCGAGTATAATAAAATCGATGAACCTTTTCGTGCCTCCGTATTTGTAGGTGGTCCGCCATCGCACGCTTTTGCCGCTATCATGCCCTTGCCAGAAGACTTGTCTGAGGTCACCTTCGCTGGTCTTCTGGGAGGACGCCGATTCCGCTACGCACGTAGAAATGGCTTTGTCCTCTCCTCGGATGCAGATTTTGTCATCACAGGTATCATTCGAAAGCAAGAGAAAAAGCCCGAGGGACCTTTTGGAGATCACCTGGGGTACTACAGTTTACAGCACGATTTTCCCGTAATGGAGGTAGAGAAAGTGTATTACCGCAAAAATGCGATTTGGCAATTTACGGTAGTGGGCAGACCTCCGGCCGAAGATTCTAGTTTTGGGTACCTGATTCATCAATTGGTCAAGCTCTTAACGC
>JBELML010000001.1:0-92015 GCA_042095835.1 Saprospiraceae bacterium | reverse complement strand
ATCCGCTCTTATTAGCTATTGGTAGCGAACGATATATGCCCTTTCGGGAAAAAAGACCTGAGGAGATTTTAACCCAAGCCAACCGTATACTCGGTTCTGGGCAGACCTCCAGCCGAAGATTCTAGTTTTGGGTACCTGATTCATCAATTGGTCAAGCTCTTAACGCCTCAAGAATTTCCAGGTATTAAAGAAATTCACGCGGTTGATGCGGCGGGTGTACATCCGCTCTTATTAGCTATTGGTAGCGAACGATATATGCCCTTTCGGGAAAAAAGGCCTGAGGAGATTTTAACCCAAGCTAACCGTATACTCGGTTCTGGGCAGACCTCTTTGGCTAAATTTTTAATTATAGCAGATAAAGATGATGATCCCCATCTCAAAACAAGAGATATTCCTGGCTTTTTTAATCACGTTTTGCAAAGAGTTGATTGGACAAGGGATTTGCACTTCCACACGAAGACAACTATTGATACTTTAGATTATTCTGGTTCGGGGTGGAATGCAGGCTCTAAAGTAGCGATTGCTTGTTCTAGTGAGCCGATTAGGAAACTCAGCACCAACTTGCCTGCTGATTTCCAATTACCAGATGGGTTTTCTAATCCACAATTTATTCAAGCAGGCATCCTAGCGATTCAATCTCTTCCATTTTCTGGGGAAGACTCCAGGAAGGATGTACAGCGACTAGCGAAATATTTAGAGCGTTTCGACTTAAAGGAAATCCCTATGATTGTGGTGGGAGACGATAGCGCCTTCCTCGCTCAAACCACGAATAACTTTGTGTGGGCTACCTTCACAAGGACCAATCCCTCACATGACATCTATGGCGTCGGCGCTTTCACCGAATTTAAGCACTGGGCTTGTACAGGTCCCTTAATCTTAGATGCTCGTATCAAACCACACCATGCGCCAGAGTTGGTGCCCGATCCAGCGGTAACCAAGAAAGTAGATCGTTTATTCCGTAAAGGTGGAGAGTTGTATGGGGCGTTGTGACTTGAGGACTTTGGGACTAGGGAGACCGTGGGACTGGGGGACTATGGGGCTGGGAGACTTGTGAGGGGGGAGACCTTGGGACTTTGTGACTTGGAGACTAGGGAGACAGGGTGAGCGTGTTCGGGAGAGTTTTACTTGACACCTGACACTTGGCACATAGCAAATAGCACATAATGACTTGGGGAAGGGGAGTTTTGGTGAGCGGGTGTTTGGGAGAGTTTTACTTGACACCTGACACCTGACACTTGGCACATAGAACATAGCACATAATGACTTGGGGAGGGGGAATTTTGGTGAGCGGGTGTTTGGGAGGGTTTTACTTGACACCTGACACTTGGCACATAGCACATAATGACTTGGGGACACATCATATATCACTACTTCACTATATCACCACATAAAAACTATGCTTTTCTTCGGTCTAGCTCATCTCGAATTTGGGCGGCTTTTTCGTAGTTCTCTTCGGCGAGGACTTCTTCTAGCATTTTTTGTAGAGCATCTACGGAATAGGAAGATAGTGGTGTACGGATACCGCCACCGCCGCCACCTTCGGCTACGGCCATGTCTTCGTCATCGGCTGCATCTTCATCATCGTATCCTGCATCTTCGAGGATGATGCCGGCAGCATCTAGGATGAATTCGTAGGTATAAATTGGACATTGAAAACGTACCGCCATAGCTAGCGCATCGGAGGTACGAGAATCGATTTCTATCAAATCGCCATTGAGCAAACAAACGAGACGGGCATAGAAAATACCGTCGAGAAGATTGTTGATCACAATTTCTTTAAGGTCAATTTCAAAAGTATCTAAGGTATTTTTGAAAAGGTCGTGGGTCAGTGGTCGATTGGGTGACATCCCTTCCATAGCCACAGCGATAGCCTGGGCTTCAAAGCCACCGATCACGATGGGTAATCTCCTAGATCCTGACTTTTCTCCCAGTACCACAGCATAATTGTGCGATTGAGCTACACTGTGAGACAAGGCAACAATATCCAGTTCTATTTTCTTCATACCCTTGGGCGTATATTAAATTTAAATCAAAGTGGAGCAAAACCTAGAATTCGTCTATTCTCAGGGCTGCCCGCAAAAGGAGTGCGAAATTAATAAAATTGACTTCCTAATGCTACTAAAATGCCAATTTTAATTGGGAGAAACAAGATTTCTCACCGCTTATTTCTGCTTGGCTTCATTCCATAAAGCATCCATTTCTTGGAGACTCATCTCTTGTAAAGGACGATCTGCCTGCTGCTCTATGTATTGAAACCGTTTTTTGAACTTTTGGTTGACTTTCTCTAAAGCTGTCTCTGGATCAATATTCTGGAAGCGAGCATAGTTGATCAAGGAGAACAGGATATCTCCAAACTCTTCTTCCTTGCGTTGTTGATTGCCATCGCCAGAGAGAACCTCCTGAAACTCTCCCATCTCCTCCTCTACCTTCTCCCACACTTGGGCAGCATTTTCCCACTCAAAACCTACCTGAGCGGTTTTCTCTTGCATCCGATAGGCCTTTACCATCGCTGGCAAGCTCCTAGGTACACCTTGCAGGACACTTTTCTTTCCTTCACTCAACTTGAGTTGCTCCCAGTTTTTCTTGACGGTTTCTTCATCATCGGCGACTACATCACCATAGATATGAGGGTGGCGTTTGATTAATTTTTCGCAGATGGCTTGGAGGGCATCACCCACATCAAAGGCTTTTTGCTCCTCTGCAATTTTAGAATAGAAGACCATGTGTAGCATCAAATCACCTATTTCTTCTTTGATTTCCTCCATATCCTTATCTAATATGGCATCTGCCAACTCATAGGTTTCTTCAATAGTGAGGTTTCGGAGACTCTCCATTGTCTGCTTGCGGTCCCAGGGGCATTGCTCCCGCAGCTCATCCATGATGACCAATAAACGTTGAAAAGCAGCTATTTTCTTTTCCATTTGATTATACTAACTTTGCGGCAAAGGTAAACCTTTGTGTTGATCAATGGGTTTTATTTTTAAAATCTAATATTTCACTTTATTGGTTAAGCAGTCAAAAGTTTTCTAAGGGATGGGGCATTAATAAAGTATACAAGATTTACGCAGGTATTTTGCTGTTCAGTGAGGCAAAAAACGCAGGCGATGCAGCGCATCAACGAGGCTTTTTAACGAAACTGGGCGGCAAAAGAACAAGTAAAAGTTTAATTTATTATTGACTCATTCCTAAGGTGATTCTAGTCGTTTTCTTTTTCAACTATTCAGCTTTAAACTTTTCTCCCTTTAATCTCTAATTAAACAAATACCATGAGTTTATTATATTCCATTCTTACTGTTTTTATCGTTTTCGGCATCTCTTTTGCCTTGATCAATCTACGTCAAATCGTCACAGGCAATGAATTTAGAGGCACTTGCTCTTCGAATAATCCGATGCTAAAAAATGAGCTTGGAGAATGTACCGTTTGTGGGAAGACGACCGACGAAGCTTGTAAAATGCCCGAGGTTAAAGCATCATAAGTCGCTCATTAAAGGTAAGGATATCTAGCGCTTGGCCTTTCTGGGCGCTTTTTCACCAACTAAAACAGGAAAATCTAGGTGATTTTCTGCGGGTGGAATCGGGCAAATATACCCATCTTGGTAGGCGCAATAAGGATTATAGCATTTATTAAAATCTAATTCCAGCTTGCCATCTTTCATATCTCCGATTTTCAAATTTAGATACCTTCCTCCACCGTAGGTAGCCTTTCCATTGGTGCTATCTTTGAAGGGTAAAAATAGTTGATCCCGGAAACCCGGTAGGCGGATCGTCCTGAGGTTGCGATAGACGGTCAACTGGCTTGACTGTCCTTGGTAGTCAAATTCTAGAACACCATACCTGACATAAGTCTGGGTCTCTCCTGAAAAAGTAGGCATTTCAAAGGGTTCTTCTCCAGCTAATTTTTGAAATTGTGCATGGACTTTGCCCTTGGCATCAGCTTTAAAGAACCTTAAAGCTTTGACCCCTTTTTTATCTAAAGGGCCATTATCATTTTTCAGGAAAGCCACTTTATAGGCTTTATGATGCTCTTTGATGGCTTTCTTATACACGGCCTTTTGAGCAGCGCCAGTAGTTGCACTGAAAAGGGTAAATACAAGAAGCAGTAGCGCAAGACGATTGATCAAAGCGGCCAATAATTTTAGAGTTTCGGCACTTGAATACGGTGAAACAAGGTCCTTTTATCGAGAGACCACAGCTATTTTTCCATTACTAGGACTGAGAGCGATTCTACTGATCCCCTTGATGTTATAAGCTCTGAGATCAGTCACTTTTTGCCATTCCTCATCTGCTCCAATCCTAAATTTATAGATGGAAGAATCATCTGCCATCAGCACGGTACCATCACTCAAAACGGCAAAATCCTGGCCACGATTAACGGTCTCTATCACTCTTCTGAACTTGCGGTCTTCAAAATAGGCGCGACTATCATAAAGCATCAAGGTACGCTGACCATTGGCTTCGTTTTGTACATATAGCATAGTTCCTCCGCCCATGGGTACAAAGCAGCGGCCCACATTCTGGGCGATCACTTCTTCTTCGGAGCCATACACATCCGTTTTTACTAATTTATTGGGAGACTGCACTCGGTATAAGACGATGTCTCTACTATTCAACCAAGTGTAATAGCCGATATCGGTCACATCCTTAAATACAGGTTTCCCATTGCTGGAGCGATCGAGTGGAAATTGCCACAAGCGTAGCAAGGTATCATTTTGTACAAACTCCATCCGCACGGTCGAGAAGTTGAAATAATCGGGCATTCTACGGGGCGAGTACTCTCCCACTGGCGTATCCGTCACGCGTGTACGAACTTTGGAATTAATATCTAAGTGGTACAAATCAGGTTGGTCCTGAAAAGCCGTTTGGGAAGAAATCATCAGTTCCTCCTCAGAGAGAAAGTGCGGATGATTATTGTACCCATTCTGATTATAAATGGTGAGAAATCTCGGCTTAGATAGAAAAAGAGAATCATTCTCAAAATCATTATTAAGATCAAAGACATAGATATTGGAAGTAGGAAGCTGTGCCAAACCTCCCAGACTCACCAAACACAACAATAGAAGTAGACCAAATTTTCTCATAAAAGGTAGCTTGTAGCCGCTAATTTAGGCTATTTCCAGGTTCTATCCCAAGGATTATACTTCAAACTTAACTTGCTGCAATATCTTTTCAAAACTATAGACAAGTTCTTTAATTAGTCTCCTTTTTTTATGCTTTTTTGCAAAAAATTTGTTTCTCTAAAAAAGAATAGCTACGTTTGTTTCAACAATTTCAAAAATGACAGCAAGTATTCAATATTTCTTTTTTTACTTTTTTAGCTTTTACTTTTTTAAAAAGAAGTAGGGACTTGTTGTGAGTATACTTGAATATTGATAATGGTCCCGATTCGGGGCTTTTTTTTTGCCTATAAGCCAATACAAATTGACCGTGTATAACCAAGTAACCACCAAATTATTCTTTTACTACGATTTTTACTTTTATGGCTTCCCATAAAGAGGCTTCGGTATACTACTGAATCTTAACTACTGGGAAGTCTCAAAATATTTTGAGACTTTTTTTATTTAAATCATAAAGACATGATCCATTCAAGGCAGGAGAATGCTACACTTTTAGAAGCTGATGAGACCGCACCGCTGCGGGTGAGTATCCAAGGATACAAAGGAGCTTTTCATGAAATAGCTGCTAGGCACTGTTTTTCGGAGCGAGAAGTCTCCATCGTTCCTGCTCATACCTTTAGCGAACTGGTAGAGGCCGTAGAAAAAGGAGAAACCGTTGATACTGGTCTCATGGCTATAGAAAACACCATTGCTGGTAGTTTGATGCACAATTATGAGCTACTTCGGAACTCCTCCCTACAAATCACCGGCGAAGTCTACCTTCGGATCAAACAAAACCTCATGGCCCTACCTGGCCAAAAAATTGAAGACCTCGAAGAGGTCCACTCTCACCCGATTGCGATTGAGCAATGCCGACCTTTCTTTAGGCAATTCCCACATATCAAGCTGATTGCCATTGAAGATACGGCTCTGGCTGCTCGCAATATCCAAGAACAACAGGCTAAAAATATTGGTGCAATAGCCAGTACCTTGGCTGCCGATGTCTACGATATGGAAATCCTGGCAGCAAGTATTGAAACCAACAAAAAGAATCATACCCGCTTCTTGGTGCTTAATCAGGAAAGGGCTATTCCAGCTGAGGCCAAAAAAGTGTCGCTCTGCTTTTCAGTAGACCACTTAGCGGGAGCTTTGCATCAGACCCTTGGCGTACTAGCCGCCTATAATATCAATTTGACCAAAATCCAATCGGCCCCTATTATTGGTAAACCTTGGGAATATCGATTCTATGTAGATTTTGTCTCAAAAGGAAAGGTCAGCTTCGAGCATGCCCTGCACGCCATCGAGCCCTTAACCCATGATCTCCAGGTACTTGGTATCTACCATAAAGGAGAACACTTTGATGTTTAAACCTTCTTGAAATCAACGAATTATGCAATCAATCATTACAGCAGCCAGTCGGCTTGGGGAAGTAAAGGAATATTATTTTTCCATCAAATTGGCCGAGATAAAGCGAATGAATGAGGCCGAAAAAATGGTCTTAAATTTAGGTATCGGTAGTCCAGACCTGCCACCGCCTATTGAAGTAATGGAGGAACTAGGCGTACAAGCCAATCTATTTGGCAACCATGCCTACCAAAGTTATAAAGGTATTGATCAATTAAGAGCTGCTTTTGCCCATTGGTATAAGACCTGGTTTAAGGTCGATTTAAATCCTCAAAATGAAGTTTTGCCGCTCATTGGCTCCAAGGAAGGGATCATGCATATCTCTATGACCTATCTGGAAAAAGGAGACGAGGTACTGGTGCCCAATCCAGGTTATCCTGCCTACCGATCAGTGGCGAATCTAACAGGCGCTACCATTCGAGAGTACCATCTTACAGAAGCCAACGGATGGATGGCAGATTTGGAGGCCTTGGGGAAACAAGATTTGAGCAAAGTGAAAATCATGTGGGTCAACTATCCGAATATGCCCACAGGTACTGCCGCTACGCTGGATTTCTACAAAAAGCTGGTAGCATTTGGCCACCAGCACCAGATTCTCATCTGTAATGATAATCCTTATGCCTTTATTTTAAATGATCAGCCTATCAGCTTATTGAGTATTGATGGTGCTAAAGAAGTCGCCTTGGAGCTGAACTCCTTGAGCAAAGCCCATAATATGGCTGGCTGGCGAATCGGAATGTTGGCAGGCCATGAGCAATACCTCCAGACCATTTTACGCTTTAAAACCAATATGGACTCCGGCATGTTTAAACCGGCGCAGTTGGCTGCCGTAAAAGCACTACATAGCCCAAAAGAGTGGTATGATCGCTTGAATGCGGTCTATGCGGAGCGTAGAGAAGTGGTTTTCCGCTTGCTACAAGAACTAGACTGTACTTTCAATCGCCAGCAAGTGGGTATGTTCGTATGGGCGAAAATACCCGGATATATTGAAAACGGCTTTCAGCTTTCGGATGAAGTGCTAAAAAAGGCTCATGTTTTTATCACTCCAGGTGGTATTTTTGGCAGCCAAGGCAATCAATACGTCAGGGTTTCTTTATGTAGTGGTGGGGAGATTTTTGAGGAAGCTATACGAAGAATACAAAAAAGCAATTTAGAATTTCGACCGGCAGTGATGCTGAATAAATAGATATGGACTATGGTCATAACGATCATCGGGATTGGATTAATTGGCGGATCTTTGGCTATTTCTTTAAAAGAGAATGGCTATGCCAAAAAAGTCATCGGGGTTGATACTAGTCAAGACAATCTCGATAAAGCGATCCGTAGAAGGCTTATCGACGAAGGTGCGGATTTAAAAGAAGCCGTACAGCAAGCAGATATTGTGGTTATTTCTACACCAGTAGATGCTATGCTAGGACTTATTCCTGAAGTATTGAATATGGTAGAGCACCAAGTGGTCATCGATGTGGGTTCTACCAAATCTTTAGTTTTAGAAAAAATAAAAGACCATCCCAAAAGAGGGAGGTTTGTAGCTACGCATCCAATGGCAGGAACAGAATACTCTGGCCCCGAGGCAGCTATTCCCAACTTGTATGATCATAAATATACGGTCTTATGCGATATCGAATCGAGTGATCCCGATGCGGTACAATTGGTTCGAGAAATGTATGCTTCCATACCGATGCATATTGTAGAATTGAATGCCGAGGAGCACGACATCCATACGGCCTACGTTTCGCATATCTCTCATATTAGTAGTTTCGCCTTAGCATTGACGGTCCTTAAAAAGGAGAAAGATGTAGATCGGATATTTGAGTTGGCGAGTTCTGGATTTAGTTCTACGGTACGTCTGGCCAAGAGTTCGCCAGATATGTGGATCCCCATTTTTCGGCAAAACAGAGATAATGTACTAGATGTACTCGATGAGCATATTAGCCAATTGGCGATTTTTAGAAGTCTTTTGATAAAAAAGGATTTTGAGACCTTTTATAAATTGATCGAAGAATCGAATAAAATAAGTAAGATACTTTCATAATACGTAAACTATATAGGTGATATAACATCCCTAAAAAATCAAATAATCATGGATATGAATTTAAAGCCAGTTGTAGAAAAAGCAGCTGGTCAACCTATTGTCATCGCAGGTCCTTGTAGCGCAGAGAGTGAGGAACAAGTACTTGGTACCGCTCGCGCCTTAGCCAAGTTGGGTACGGTAGACTTATTTCGCTCAGGTATTTGGAAACCTCGTACGCGCCCGAATTCTTTTGAGGGAGTTGGTGTAGTAGGCTTAGGCTGGTTGAAAAAGGTAAAAGAAGAGACTGGCCTCAAAGTAACTACAGAGGTAGCCAACCGCCAGCACGTATTCGAAGCCCTCAAGTATGGTGTCGATGTGTTGTGGTTAGGAGCTCGCACAACCGTCAACCCTTTTTCTGTACAAGAGGTAGCTGATGCTATCAAGGGTGTAGACATTCCCGTTTTGGTAAAAAACCCTATCAATCCAGATCTTAAGCTTTGGATGGGTGGCATTGAGCGTATTTACAAAGCAGGAATCACGCGTATTGGTGTTATCCACCGTGGATTTTCTTACCACGGACAAACACAATACCGCAACGTACCACGTTGGCAAATTCCTATCGAATTGAAGCAAAACTTCCCAGACATTCAGGTCATCTGTGATAATAGCCACATCTGTGGTCGCAGAGATACCCTGGAAGCGGTAGCTCAGAAAGCAATGGATTTAAGCTTCGACGGTATCATGACGGAGGTACATCCTAACCCAGATGAGGCTTGGAGTGATGCTAAACAGCAAATCACACCAGATACTTTTGCAGGACTTTTAGAGCGCCTCAAAATCAGAGTTGCAGACACTGATGATCAGGACTATAAAGACACCATCGATCACCTACGTCATGAGATTGATGAGATTGATGAGGATTTGATGAACATGTTGAGCCGTCGTATGTCTTTAGCAGAGAAGATTGGTGAGTATAAAAAGCGCAAAAATATTGCCATCTTGCAATCTGATCGCTGGCAAGAGATTCTTAACAAATCTACCGAAATGGGTCAAGAAAAAGGCCTCAGCAAGGAGTTCGTCTCTGTGGTACTAAAAGCCATCCACGAAGAGTCGATCAACCACCAGCGGAAGATTATGAATAATTAAATTCAATGATATAATGTTGTAATGTTGTAATGGTTAAATAGGAAGTCATTACGCCATTACATCATTATCCATCTACCGAGTGCTTCGGCCGCCGGCGTACGCGGATAGCGTAGGTAGACGTCAATAGACCATTTGTATATGAAACTCGTTGCCACTACTTTTTACGGATTAGAGCAGGTTTTAGAGAAGGAGATTGAAGCCATTGGTGGTCGAGACATCCAAATTGGCACACGTGCTGTTACTTTTGAGGGCAGCAAGAAGATGATGTATCGGGCGAATCTGGAGTTGCGCACAGCTATCCGTATTCTGCAAGTAATTGATGAGTTCAAAGTGCGAAATGAACAGGAGTTGTATAATAAGGTAAAGCAATTCAACTGGCCACACTATTTTGATGTACATCATACCTTTGCGGTCACTTCGGTGGTGCATTCTCGTTTTTTTTCGCATTCGCAATATGTAGCCCTGAAAACCAAGGATGCTATTGTAGATCGTTTCAAAGAAGAGTTGGGCCAGCGTCCGAATGTCAATGTCCTGACACCTACCTTACGCATCAATATTCGGATTCAAGGGGAGAAATGCACCCTATCACTGGATAGCTCTGGAGAATCCTTGCACAAAAGGGGTTATAGAATCAATACCGTTGATGCGCCCATCAATGAGGTTTTAGCAGCGGGCATGATCCTCTTGAGTGGTTGGCAAGGAGACCGACCCTTATTAGACCCAATGTGCGGATCGGGCACCATCCCGATAGAAGCAGCTCTAATTGCCAGTAATACGCCTGCCAATTTATACCGAAACTCTTTTGGATTCCAGCGTTGGCAAAACTACAACCAAGAAGCTTGGGAAAGCGTCCTATCGTCGGCTAAAGCACAAATTAAAAGTGTAGAAGTGCCTATTTTCGCTAGTGATAAGAATCTTCGTGCCATTAAAATTTCGGAAGAGAATATTGCTGAAGCAAAATTGGAGGCCGTCATTCAATTGGAGAAAAAAGACTTCTTCAAAAGAGAAGCCCCTGCTGAAAATGGTGTGATCATTATGAATCCGCCTTATGATGAACGATTGGTCCAAGAAGATATCGGCCGATTTTACAAGTCTATCGGAGATCACCTGAAGGGAAGTTTCCAAGGCTATGAGGCATGGGTTATCAGCTCCAACCTAGAGGCTTTCAAGCAGTTTGGCCTCAGGACTTCCAAAAAGCTAACTTTATTTAATGGCCCGCTAGAATGTAAATATCAGAAATATGAAATGTATGGTGGGAGTAAAAAAGCCAAGTACCAAAAAGAGGAAGCTTAAAACCAAATCACGTTTTGGTAGTGGACAAGCTAGAATTGCTATAAACTGGAAGGCTACTATTGGAGTAGTAGCCTTTTGTTGTTGTTCTGCTATTATTTTTGGGCAAAATCCCAGTACCATAATCGGCAAGTCTATCTACGAGTTACGTACCGAATCTATGGCGCAGGTGAGGATGAAGTTGCCTGACTTTTCTTATTTTTCTTTCAAACCCAAAAGCCTATCTACGCCTCTATCTAGTCTAGCAAATGTTCCGCAATACCAAGCCCCCAAACTTTACGCCTACCAAGATTTAGCCTTTTTCTGCCGCCTGGAAGTAAAGATGGACAAGGCTTCAAAGATGCCGGTTCGGTTTCGATTAGGTAGCGTCGATTATGTGAATCGTCTGGAAGGAAAGTATTAAATCAAATCATATAGGCTCTTCACACCTGGCTTACGCGCAGCAATAAAGCCTTCGCCGTATTCAAATCCTGCTGGTCGCCCTACGGTGCGAGCCCTGGCCCGCAGGTAATCCAAGAAATCTTTACCTGAAATAGGTGTAGCCAACTCCTCCTCAAATTCCTCTGCTTCAGGTAGGTAAAATTGGGAGCGAAAGGCTAGGATCAATTCTTCTTTTTTATCAATATAGGGCGAGATATCGATCACAAAATCTGGTTCAAGGTTATAATCCTGAACGTAGTAGTACAAAGCTTTTGGCCGCCATTTCTCCTGGATATTCCCCTGCTCATCTTTTGTTTCAATTTTAAGGAGCCCCGAATAGAAACAAGCCTGATAAGCTAATTCGGAAGCGCGCCCGTGATCTGGATGCCGATCCTTGGGAGCATTAGCTAGGACAATATCCGGTTGGCACCAGCGAATGACTTCAATGATTCTTTTAACATTCTCTGGCGTATTTCGGAAAAAGCCATCGGGCATCCCTAAATTCCTGCGAAATTGAGCACCCATTATTTCAGCAGCATTAGCAGCCTCTTTTAAACGCAAGGGACCAGACCCACGGGTTCCTAATTCTCCCTGGGTCAAATCTAGCAAGCCGACCTTTTTCCCTTGGGCAATATGAGATAGCAGCGTTCCACTCGCACTTAATTCGGTATCATCAGGATGGACGCCAATAGCTAGAATATCTACTTTGTTTTTTATCATATTAGTGATGTGGTGAGCTTGTGATATAGAGGTGGAGAAGTGATTCAAACAAAAATTATTCCTCCAACAATTTTTTGATCGCCCGTTTCACCGATCCCGCAGTAGGCTTAGTGAAAGGAAAGAAGTAACTCACTACTTCTCCTTTTTTATTGACTAAATACTTATGGAAATTCCAGCGAGGTTTAGCCGAAACTTTTCCATTTTCTTTTTTATTAGAAAGGAATTGGTAAAGATCACTAGTGCCATTTCCTTTTACATGTACCTTATCAAATATAGGGTATTCTGCATTATATCGGGTCATACAAAACTGTTTGATCTCCTCACCCTCTAAAGGCTCCTGACCATTAAAATCATTCGAGGGGAAGGCTAATATTTCCAGTCCTTGCTCCCTGAACTCCCGATACAATTCATCCATATCATCTAGTTGCGGCGTAAATCCACATTGAGAAGCGGTATTGACAATCAGGCAGACTTTACCTTCGTATTGAGATAAGGAAACTTCCTCACCATCGATATTTTTTACCGTAAAATCATGAATCGTTTTAGACATAGTATTGAAATGTTGTCTACCTCCGCTAAAGATTCGGTAGATAAAGAAGGCTGTAGTGTTTCATGCTTCTTTAGTGGAGGTTGCTTAATCTAATAATATTTTATCAACAAGCATTTAACAAATGAGTTGCAAACTTAACGATTCATTAGGACAGTAAAAGCGTTTGGTCGCTAAAAAAGGTATTATCTTTGCTTAGGATAATTGTTATAATCCCTTTGGTCAAGCCATTGCACCAATACACATTATACATCACAATAGCATTAAACAAGCGTGTTTAAAAAAATTGATCAGTTAATACTCAAGAGTTTTATTCCTCCCTTTGTGGTAGCCTACTCTATTGCAGCCTTTGTCTTGCTGATGCAAGTCCTGTGGTTGTATATAGATGATATCGCCGGCAAAGGGCTCAGTCCTTGGCTGATCATGGAGTTGCTCTTCTACAGAAGTATGTCGATCATACCATTAGCACTTCCTTTGGGTATGCTGATTGCCTCGGTGATGGTCATGGGGAATATGTCAGAGAAGTACGAGCTCTCTAGTATGAAATCGGCAGGTGTATCGCTCTGGCGAACGATGCGCTCTATTGTTGGTTTTGGTTTACTGGTCATGTTATTCTCGGCCTATTGCTCCGATACTTTGATACCCATTGCCAATCTAAAGTTTGGCTCTAGGATGTTTGATATACAAGAGAAAAAACCGACGCTACAACTAGAGACGGGTACCTTCAATTATGACTTCCAGGGATATGCCATCCATTTTAAAGAAAAAATGGGCAACGGACGCACCATCAAGGATGTCATTATTTATGATCACTCTTCCACGATGAGCGGAGAAATACTAGAAATTGTCGCCGAAGAAGGAGATATCTATACGACCAATAACGGTAAGTTTTTCGTGATGGAACTCCGCAATGGTTACCAATATGTTGAGCAGCGGCCCAGGTCTTCCAAAACCAAAGGAAAATATCCCTACATGCGGATAGGATTCGAGCGCTGGAGGAAAGTATTTGATTTAAGTTCCTTCGAGTTACAGCGCACCAATCCTGAGCTTTTTAATCGAAACCGGCAAATGATGCGCACCAATGAACTCATCGTTGCGATTGATTCGATTGCTGTAAAAACGGATAAACGCGTGCATGAGGTATCCAATTATGTGAGCACTTACTTCTATTTTCAAACCTTCGACAGCACCTACCTTGATAAAGAAAAATTCTTCGAGGCCCAAGCCCAAGAAGCCGAACTCCCACCTGGTTTTAAAACGGATGTTCTGCCGAAAGACACTAGTATGAAGCCCTTGAATCCGGAGGTCAAAAAAGCTTTAGGCACCAAACCCAAGCAGGGAGATGTCAAGAAGGTAAAAAAACACGCCTCAAAACGCAGTATCGGCGGAGGGAAAGTACTAGACCAAAGAGATGATAAACCGGTAGAAGAATGGGCAGACTTCCTTTATGGATTTACTGCTGACAACCAACGCTCGCTCTATACCAAAGCCAAATCATCGATGCGTAGCATCTATAATCGAGCTTCTGCTTCCAAAAATGCGGTAAAAAGGATGCGGGTTTCCAGGGTCAAACATATTTACGATATGCACATGAAGTACAGTATGGCTGTGGTCTGTGTAATCTTCGTTTTTATAGGAGCGCCAATGGGTGCGATCATTCGTAAGGGTGGTTTTGGGTATCCAATTCTGGTATCGATTATCTTTTTCATTCTCTTTGTCGTCTTGATGATCTTTTGTCGGCGCTTTGCTGAGAAATTTATTATTCCTGGCGTTTGGGCAGCCTGGATTCCTTGTCTAGTTTTATTTCCGGTAGGGATTATGCTGACGCTGGCAGCTATGCGCGATGCTTCTATGATCCGCCTGGATACGATTGGTAAAAATATAGCAGGGCTGTTCCACTTTTTAAAGAAAACCAAAGCTTCTGATGACCAAGAACAATCTGGCCAAGCCACCACTTAGATCCTTAGTCCAAGAAAACGCCTGGTTTTTCTATGGATGCCTACTTTGGATACTGATCGGCACGGTAGGGCTTTTCACAAGTACGCATGGTCAATGGGTCCTCTTTTTTAGTGATAACAGGACCTCCTTCTGGGATTTCTTTTTCAAATATGGAACCCAGCTTGCGGAGGAATGGGCTTTTGTTCTGAGCATTTTTATTTTTCTATTTATACGCTATCGGACGGCCATTACGCTACCCATATTAGCTGCGCTTGTCACCTTGGTTTCGGCTGTGGCTAAAAAAATCTTCCACCAACCTAGACCATTAGCTTATTTTAGAGAACTGGGAGAGGCCGAGCAACTCACCTTTGTAGAAGGCGTGAAAGTAAACCAGGGCTATACTAGTTTTCCTTCAGGACATACGATGGCAGGTTTTGCGCTTTTTTGCTTTATTGCTTTGAATGTGCCCTACAAAAAGTCCGTGGGTCTGGGACTTTTTTGTCTAGCGATGATCGTAGGCCTATCCAGGATTTACCTAGTCCAACATTTTTTAAGAGATATCTACTTAGGCTCCATCCTAGGTGTAGCCCTAGCGATTGGCGCATATTATTTCCAGCAAATCCTAGGTAAAAAAGCCTGGCTAGATAAACGTTTAAAGATATAAATGCTCCAAAACCATCCCCCCAAAATCTCCCCATCCCAAAGGTCTCCCAACTCCATAACACCCAAACTCCTCTCTCCTCGTCCCAAAGTCTCCAAGTCATTATGTGCTATGTGTCAGGTGTCAAGTAAAACTCTCCCAAACACGCGCTCACCAAAACTCCCCCTCCCCAAGTCTCCCGGTCTCCCATTCTCCCCAGTCTCTCGGTCCCCCAGTCCCACGGTCTCCCAGTCCCAAAGTCTTCCTCTCCCCAACTCCCAGTCCCCAAGTCCACCTCACCTCATTTCTCCAAAACAAAAAAGTAAGCAGATCTCCTAGACCCGCGTAATTCAACATGGTTTCTAACTTCCTCTACCAATTGAAAGCCATTTCGATCTAGCACTTTAATTGATCCGTAGTTCTCGGTATCGCAGGCAGCTTCTATAAATTGAAGTCCCAGTTGGTTAAATCCAAATTGTACCAGACCGGCAATCACTTCTGTCATGATGCCCTGCCCCCAATAATCAGGATGCAGCACATAACCAATGGCACCAGTATCAGGATAAGCCCTTTTCAAAGTCATTCCACAACCGCCGATGATATGCTGTGTCGTTTTACTTTCAACACCTAATTCATATTTCAATCTTGGAATATCGTAGATAGCGTTAATACTTTGATTGAGAAAATGCTGAGTTTCCTGTTCTGTATTGGGACCCCACATTTCGTATTGGACTACCTCAGGTAGTTGAGCGTAGGCGTGGACATCATAGAAGTCGTCATATCTAAAATCGCGAATGATTGTATGGTCTGTGGTAAAGTATATTCCAGACACCTCTTTTCCTGGAAAGATAAATTAAATCAGAGGTCTTGTCAACAAACCCATCTTTTTTCAAAATCACCAAATCGCTTCTTATCCGTTTATTTCCATAAAGCACAGCCCTATGAAATTTTATTCCTCATTTATCAATCAATACTTATTTATGTTTCATTATATGAAAATTGCTTCATATATTTATGTATTCATGTTTTAGCAACAATAAACAACATCTCTTAAAATGAAGTATGGTTTCGTCATAGATAATCGCAAATGTATTGGTTGCCACGCCTGTACAACTGCTTGCAAATCAGAACATCAGGTACCAGTTGGAGTCAACCGTACCTGGGTGAAGCAGGTAGAAAAAGGCGAGTTCCCAAATACCCGCAGACTCTTTTCTGTAATGCGCTGCAATCATTGCACCGATGCGCCTTGTGTAGATATTTGTCCGGTGGAGGCCCTATTTGTACGAGACGACGGTATCGTAGATTTCAACAAAGACCGCTGTATCGGTTGCAAATCCTGTATGCAGGCCTGCCCCTACGATGCCCTCTATATTGATCCAGAGAATCATACAGCCGCCAAGTGCAACTATTGCGCTCATCGCGTAGACGTAGGACTAGAACCGGCCTGTGTGAACGTATGTCCAGAACACGCCATCATTTCAGGCGACATGGATAACCCTGAAACAGAAATCGCACAACTGCTTGCCCGCCAGCAAGTGAAGGTCAGGAAGCCAGAAAAAGGAACTCAACCCAATCTATTCTACATCGATGCAGACGAGGCATCCCTCAACCCTACCGCCACTGCCAAAGAAGATGCCTACTTATGGAGCGAACAATCTTTGGGCGTAGGACACTTTGCCAAAGAAGCCGAAAAGCTGGCTTTTTCAAATGGAGATGTAATTGAGTCCCTGCTATCAAGAACCGAAGTTAGCGCAGGCGAAGTAGCTCAATCAGGCCCTGCGAAATCTATTGACTTATTGCGCGGAAAGCCCCGTAGAGCCTACGATGTTGCAGACAAGGGTATTCTTTGGGGTTGGGAGGTTTCTGCCTATGTATGGACCAAAGCTATTGCTGCGGGAGCATTTTTAGTACCTTTTCTAGCCTGGGCATTCGGCTTTGCAGAAGTGGAGGCGAGTACCCAATGGATTGGTCTTGGCTTGGGCCTATTATTTCTCACCGCTACAGGTGTTTTGCTGATCATGGATTTAGATCGACCAGATCGCTTCTTGAGCGTACTGCTCCGACCACAATGGAATTCCTGGCTTGTAAAAGGTGGATATGCGATTACGGCCTACGGCGGACTGCTTAGTCTCCTGGGTCTTGCTACCTGGATGGGTTGGCAAGCAATCCTGCCAGCTACCATGTGGGTTACAGCTGTCATCGCTGTGGTAGTTGCCATTTATACGGCCTTCCTTTTTGCTCAGGCCAAGGGACGAGATTTTTGGCAAAGCCCAACTCTAGCTCTACACATGCTGATTCATAGCTTCCTAGCAGGAGCTGCCTTCTTCGGTCTTTTGAGTCTTTTCACAAGCACAAGTGCAGATTGGCTTCCATTTCTAAAGATAGTCTTACTACTAAGTTTAGCCTTCAACCTCTTTACGATGCTCCTTGAACTGACAATTACGCATCCAACTGAAGATGCCAAGCGCACCGTAAAAATGATCTTAAAAGGACGCTATAAAAATAAATTCTGGTGGGGCGTCATCGGATTAGGAAATATCCTTCCGATTGCTATCCTGACCATTATGGGGACAAGCTCTACAGCAATTGCCCTAGCCGGAGCAGCCGTATTAATCGGCATCTATTTAACAGAAGATATCTGGGTGGAAGCTCCACAACGGATACCGTTGTCTTAAAGGATGTAGTGACATGGAGATATCATGACGTGGGGATGTGGGGACTGGGAGACTTTGGGACTTGGGGACTTGGGGAGGGGGAGACATGAAACATCGGACATAACACATGAGACATAATATATAGGACCTGACACTTGGCACTTGGCACATAATGACTTGGGGACCAGGAGATATTGAGACTGGGGGACTGGGGGACTTGGGGAGGGGGAGTTTTGGTGAGCGCGTGTTTGGGAGAGTTTTACTTGACACCTGACACCTGACACCTGACACTTGGCACATAACACATGAGACATAATATATAGGACTTGGCACATAGCACATAATGACTTGGAGACATAGAAAAGAGACTTGGGAGACATTTCAACATTAAATCATTGACGCATTGACTCAGTGACACATTGAATAAACATGGGACATAAAAAAGCATCATTAATTGAAAGGATAGCTGAGAAGATCGGCTTAATAGCAGATTTACATCAAAAAGACGAGCAAAAACCTCTTGAGCGACTTAGGCCTGCAGGGGATTTAACCGCCTTTCCTCCACCAGAACAGTGGGATGATTGGGTAGAGTACGAGGCCACCGCTCATCCGAAAGTGGTCAAGAAGCATTATAGCATTGTACCTACTACCTGCTTCAATTGTGAAAGTGCCTGCGGATTAACCGCCTATGTAGACAAAGAGAGTAACGAAATTCGCAAATTTGAGGGCAATCCCTATCATCCTGGTAGTAGAGGTCGCAACTGTGCCAAGGGACCAGCGACCATCAACCAAATCACGGATCCTGATCGTATTTTATATCCACTCAAACGGGTAGGAAAACGCGGCGAAGGCAAGTGGGAACGCGTAAGTTGGGAGGAGGTGCTCGACGATATCGCAGGGCGTATGCGTAAAGCTATACAAGAAGAAAGACATAATGAAATTGCCTACCACGTAGGGCGTCCTGGTCATGAGGGCTATGCCAATCGCGTGGTGCAAGCTTGGGGTATCGATGGTCATAATAGTCATACCAATATCTGCTCTTCGGGAGCACGATTTGGATACAATATTTGGTATGGTTATGATCGTCCTTCTCCTGATCATGCTAATGCCAAATTTATCCTGTTGATTTCGGCGCACCTGGAAAGTGGGCACTACTTCAACCCACATGCTCAACGCATTATCGAAGGTAAAATGAAAGGCGCGAAATTAGCGACCATGGATCCTCGGCTATCAAATACGGCTAGTATGTCGGACTACTGGATGCCAACATATCCAGGAACGGAGGCAGCCGTAATGCTCGCAATGGCAAAAATCATCTTGGAAGAGGGCTTATACAATCGTCCCTTCCTAGAGAATTGGACCAACTGGGAGACCTATCTAGAAAAACGACATCCCGATGTAGAAGTTACCTTCGATAACTACATCGAAAAGATGACCCAAGAATATGCCGAGTTCACTCCAGAATATGCCGAGGCCGAGAGTGGCGTAAAAGCAGCAACTATACGAGAAGTAGCCATCAAAATTGGCGAGGCAGGCGAGCGTTTTGCCACCCACAATTGGCGCAGTGCCGCCAGCGGAAACCTTGGTGGCTGGTGTGTATCGCGTTGTCTCCACTTCTTGAATGTATTGACCGGAAGTGTAGGAGCAGTCGGTGGAACTTCTCCTAATAGTTGGAACAAGTTTAAACCGAAGTTTCACACGACTCCTCCCGGACAGCGCTTTTGGAATAATCTACACCTACCAGATGAGTATCCTCTGGCTATGTTTGAAATGAGCTTCTTACTTCCGCATTTTCTAAAAGAAGGGCGTGGCAAAATGGATGTTTATTTCTCAAGAGTCTTCAATCCTGTATGGACTTATCCCGATGGATTCACCTGGATGGAACAATATCTGGATGAGGATAAATTCGGTCTACACATTGCCATGACGCCCACCTGGAACGAGACAGCCTTCTTTGCCGATTATGTTCTTCCAATGGGGCATTCTGCCGAGCGGCATGACCTCAATAGCTACGCCACGCATTCTGGTACCTGGATCGCCTTTCGACAACCAGTACTTAGAGAAGCCGCGCGCCGAGCAGGCAAAAAGGTAAACTTTACCTACGAGGTCAACCCAGGAGAAGTATGGGAAGAAGACGAGTTTTGGATTGAACTAAGTTGGAGAATCGATCCCGATGGTAGTTTAGGCATCCAGAAACATTTCTTATCGCCTTATCGACAAGGAGAGAAAATCACCATTGAGGAGTACTATCAATACATCTTTGAGCATACAAAAGGCTTAAGCGAAACCGCCAAAAAAGAAGGACTCACCGAGCTGGATTATATGCGCAAATATGGTGCCTTTGAAGTCGAAAGGCATGGCTATAAAAAACATGAAAAAGAACTGAGTCCAGATCAGCTTGCAGGAGCTGAAATCGATCAGAAAACTCAGGTCATTAGCAAAAATGGTAAAGATATCGGCGTGATGATCAATGGCCGAGCTGTGGTTGGCTTTCCTACGCCTTCGCGAAAAAACGAATTCTATTCGCAAACCATGGTCGACTGGAAGTGGCCGGAATACGCCATTCCTACTTATATCAAAAGTCATATCCACAATGAGCAATTAGACAAAGAAAAGGGAGAATATGTACTCTTACCTACTTTCAGACTACCCACCCTGATCCACTCGCGCTCAGGTAATGCAAAATGGTTGGTGGAAATCGCTAATCGAAACCCGATTTGGATGCACCCCGACGATGCACAACGCTGGGGCTTTCAAACGGGAGATTTGGTTCGGCTGAATACCGATATTGGCTATTTCATAGATAAAGTTTGGGTGACCCAAGGCATGAAACCAGGTGTAGTGGCTTGCTCCCATCATCTGGGGCGCTGGAGAAGGAAACAAGATGCAGGAAACCGCTGGGCGACCAACACCGTCAACATCAGCAACGACGGCCAAGGCGGTTGGAAAATGGAAACCAGCTCGGGAATCAAACCCTTCGAAAGTAGCGATAGCGATAGTAAACGGATCTTCTGGACAGACGGAGGTGTCCATCAAAATATCACTCATGCGGTACATCCGGATCCTATTTCTGGTATGCACTGTTGGCACCAAAGAGTGCGTATCGAGCGACCTCATGCCGGAGATAAATATGGTGATATCTTTGTAGATACCAACAAATCTTTTGAGGTCTATAAAAAATGGCTAGCAATGACTAGGCCCGCTCCAGGACCAGAGGGTTTACGCAGACCCTATTGGTTTAAAAGACCACTAAAACCAATGAAGGAAGCATATTACTTAGACAATATGGATGATAAGGGAGGTGTAAAGAAAGAGTTGTTGGAATAGTGTCGACTGGGTGTCGACACTAACTACAGTCGACACTTGTGATCAAAGTCACCAAAAAAGTGACTCAAAGCCAATAGTTTTGGGACCAAACTAACTAGGTCACATGCAGTCCATTAAATCCTTTATACCCGCTCTAGAGTGGATGAGTACCTATACCAAGCAGCAATTCAAAGGCGATCTGGTAGCGGGACTTACCGTGGGCGTCATGCTTATTCCGCAGGGTATGGCCTATGCCATGATCGCAGGTCTACCTCCCATTTTTGGATTGTACGCCTCTACCCTACCGATATTAATTTATGCTTTCTTGGGGACCTCTCGACAACTGGCGGTTGGTCCGGTGGCGATGGTTTCTTTGCTGACAGCAGCAGGTATTGGCGTTCTAGCTGAAGGAGGCACGGAGATGTATATCACTTTAGCAATTACCCTTGCCTTTATGGTAGGTGCGATCCAGTTTCTGTTGGGTGTCTTTCGCTTGGGATTTTTAGTCAATTTTTTGTCGCATCCGGTGATCAGTGGTTTCACCTCTGCAGCGGCTCTTATTATTGGTTTGAGTCAACTCAAGCACCTACTAGGGATTGATTTAGCGAGATCGCATCATGTTCATGAAATTATTTTACAAGCTATAGAAAGGATTGGAGAGACCAGTTTGCCCACTTTAGGGATAGGTCTAGCGGGTATTCTGCTTATCATTGGTATTAAAAAAATAAATAAATCTATTCCTGGCCCACTGTTGGCTGTGGTATTTGGAATTCTGGCAGTCTATCTATTCGGACTTACAGCGCAAGGTGTGAAAATCGTAGGAGCAGTACCAAGCGGGCTTCCTAGTTTTTCAAGGCCAGACTTCTCAATAGCCACCTTTGGGAAATTAATACCTGTCGCTCTAGCGATTGCCTTGGTCAGCTTTATGGAGAGTATAGCTGTAGCAAAAGCCATCCAAGCGCGTCACAAAAACTACAAAGTAGACGCCAACCAAGAATTGATGGCCCTTGGACTCGCTAACCTTGGTGGCTCTTTTTTACAATCTTATCCTGTGACAGGCGGATTCTCTCGTACTGCGGTCAATGACCAATCCGGCGCTCAAACGGGCATGGCCTCCATCATCAGTGTACTGCTGATTGTACTTACCTTATTGTTCTTGACACCGCTTTTCTATTTCCTTCCAAAAGCCATTTTAGCCTCGGTGATCATGGTGGCTGTCTTTGGTCTGATTGATTATAAAGAGGCCATTCACCTATGGAAAACGGATCGATCAGATTTCTGGATGCTGATCGTCACCTTTGTGGCTACCCTGGCCTTGGGTATTGAGCAAGGTATCGCCATCGGCGTGGTATTATCGCTAGCCTGGATTATCTACCGCAGCTCCAAGCCCCATATGACAAAATTAGGAAAGGTAACAGGTACCCACTTCTATCGGAATGTAGAGCGGTTTCAACAGGTTAAAGAAAGACCGGAACTACTGATCGTTCGTTTTGATGCCCAGCTCTATTTTGCCAACATCGCATATTTCAAAGAACAGATGGAGGAGTGGATAAAAGAAAAAGGAGAGCAACTTCAGACTGTGATCATCAATGCGGACAGTATCAACAATATGGATAGTAGTGCTGTGCATGCCCTGGCGGATATGGTGGAGGAGCTTCGCGCCCAAAATCTTCAGGTCTTTTTTACAGGCGTAAAAGGCCCTGTAAGAGATATGATGGCCAAGAGCCACCTCACAGAAAAAATAGGAGCGCACAATTTCTTTATGAGTGTACAAGAGGCTGTTGATTGCCACGACTCGACTTGTATAAGCAAGGATGAGCAAACGTTTACCGAGTATTTACTGCAATCGAATAGGTAGCAATAGCGCCTATTCGATAAACATCTAGCATACGACCAATCCGATACTCCATAATAAAAAAATGATTTTTGTCAACCTTGTAGATAAATAGATATCTACATTCTTATTTATGAACATATTATCATATATTTGATTAATAAAATCAGAATAAAAAATTGAAACATAGCACTCCACAGGTTTTTTACACCCCAAAAGAGTCCTTAATCCACTTTTGCTTCTGATTGATACATCAAAACACCAACTCAACCGTACATCAAAACACTACTACATCACTATAAAAAACAAAAACCATGGCATCGAATGGACAATCTGCCTGGCTTAAAACCGAAGCTGGCCAGCATCTGCAAGAAAGCCTTGCTAATGAAAAGGTCTTGAGGGGCATTGATCATCTACTTAGTAGAATTGAAACCTTAGAGCAAGCGGTTGATAAATTATCTATCCTTTTAGAAAAAGGGCCAGGTCTACTCAGTATAGCAGCAGACATGACCGATGAAGAGATTCAAAAAGCTTCTAAGCGAGGCGTGGATATTGAGCAAAGTCTCGGTAATGCACTACACCTAGCCGAAAAATTGACCGCTCCCGATATGATGGAAAAGGTAGATCAGCTACTGAATTTTGCGGATCAAGCACCGGGCCTAGTCGCCATGACAATGGACATGGTAGATGAGGAGATGAGTAAATCCAATGTCAAAGAGCTCAATGTAAAAGCTTTGCTAGAGGCCGGCTCTCAAATAAGTACAGCAGTATCTAAAGCGGAGAAAATGCCAAAAGTGAAGGTAGGCGGCATCATCAGTATGCTCCGCACCATGCGCGACCCTGATCGTCAGAAAGCAATTGGTTACGTCATGAATATCGCTAAGGCATTGGGACAAGGCTTGAAGTAATCTTGGCTCAAGCAATAAAGAGTCTATAAGTGTCTGCGCCTTTGGCTGTATTATTTAGCTTAAGTCAAAAACCGCAGGTGTTGAGCCCTTTAACCAAGCTTTCCTTACTGACGAAACTGTCCTGAAATCGGCGATTTTGACCAGTATATCAGCAGGAACACGTCACAATTTCAACTATTCGTAATATCAATATATCAACTAATAAAAAACATAAACAAACATGGCACATCATCAGGTAGTAGTCGTTGGTGGAGGCAGTGCCGGATTAACCGTCGCCTCCTCTCTAAAAGAAAAAAATCCAGCAATTGACATTGCGATCGTCGATCCTGCGGAGAAGCATTATTATCAACCTTTATGGACACTGATTGGAGCGGGTGTATTCCCCAAAGAAGAATCAGAGCGTAGTCAAGCGGATTATATACCCTCCGGAGCGACCTGGATCAAAGAATATGTTTCTACCTTCGATCCAGATAATAATGCAATACACACCTCGGCCGGCACCAAAATCACCTACGATATTCTTGTGGTAGCAGCAGGTATTCAGATCAACTGGGATAAAATACCAGGACTCAAGGAAAGTGTAGGTCAACCAGGTACGGGGGTATGTAGCAACTACTCCTACGATACCGTAGACTCCACCTGGAAGAATATCCAAGCTTTAAAAGCAGGAGATACGGCTATCTTTACCCACCCAAACACACCAATCAAGTGTGGTGGAGCACCGATCAAGATCACCTTTTTAGCTTCTGATCATCTGCGCAAGCAAGGCATTCTTGACAAGGTCGATGTAAAATTCATCAAAGGAGGCCCAGGCATCTTCGCAGTGAAGAAATATGCCGAATCCCTTACCAAAGTCTGCGATGACTACGGCGTAGATCGCAGTTGGAACACAGTCCTTGTGAGCATCGATGGCAATAAAAAAGAAGCCACTTTCGAGCATATGGAGACGAAGGAACAAACCGTACAAAAGTACGATATGATCCATGTGACACCACCGATGAGTGCACCAGACTTTATCAAGAACAGCCCACTCGCAGCAAGCACTGGCTGGGTAGAAGTGGATAAAGGCACTACACAGCACGTCAAATACGCCAATGTATTCGCCTTGGGTGATTGCAGCAATCTACCCACCTCCAAAACAGGAGCAGCGATACGTAAGCAGGGACCAGTCACCGTCGCCAATGTGATGGCCGTACTCAACCATCAAGCGCCAGACAAAGCCTATGACGGTTATACCTCTTGTCCACTTGTGACGGGCTACGGTAGCCTCATCCTAGCAGAGTTTGACTACGACAAGCAGCCGATGGAGTCTTTTCCCTTCGACCAAGGGAAACCTAGATACAGTATGTATGCTTTAAAGGCTTATGGTTTACCGCGGATGTACTGGCACGGAATGCTACGAGGGCGGGAGTTTTAGGGAGATTCCCCTCACTCAAAATACCCCGCATACCGCCGCCTAAACGCCGCCGGATAATCTACCGAACGGCTATACAACCTTGCCTTTGATAACTAAAGTAAACAGAAAGCCTCTGACCAAATTGATGATCAGAGGCTTTTATCAAACCCTAAAGAGGATTCACTTTATAGTAGCTTTACGCTAGCTTGTCTTAGCAATTTCACCTGACTTAATGCGTGCCATATAGTCTGTCAGTGCTCTACGTACATTCGGCATCAAAATGTATAAACCTGCAACGTTAGGGAAACACATCGCAAAGATCATCGCATCTCCAAAATCGAAAACTGATTTTGCGGAAATAGCAGAACCAATAACGACGAAGATACAGAACACCACTTTATAAATGATCTCATTGGTTCTAGTCTCTCCAAATAGATAGGTCCAGGCTTTCAAGCCATAATAGGACCAAGAGACCATCGTCGATAGTGCAAATAAGATAACTGCGACACTCAACACAACTGGGAACCAGCTCATTACAGACGCAAAGGCTGCGGAAGTCACATCGATCTGAGCGATGGTTTCTCCTTGTAAACCGTCCAATGCCCAGTCGGCACCGTTGCCACCATAGTTGGTAATTACAATAACTAAAGCGGTCATTGTACAAATAACCACCGTATCAATAAAAGGCTCCAATAAGGCTACTACACCTTCACTAATAGGCTCATCTGTTTTAGCAGCTGAGTGTGCGATAGAGGCCGAACCAATACCTGCTTCGTTAGAAAAGGCAGCCCGACGAAAACCTTGAATCAAAACCCCAACAAAACCTCCATAAAGTGCGCTGGCATTAAATGCTCCACTAAAGATGGTACCAAATGCTTTAGGAATCTCGGTAAAGTGATACCCTAACACAATCAAAGCCCCAAGGATATAAATACCAACCATAAAAGGTACGATCTTGTCGGTCACTTTCACGATACTCTTGATACCACCAAGAATGGTGACCCCAATCAGCACCGCCATAACAATACCAAAAATCCAACCTTGGCCGCTAAGGAAAGAGCCATCTCCTCCAGTAACCGTAATCAATTGGTTAGTGGCTTGGTTAATTTGCACCATATTTCCACCACCAAAGGAACCACCGATACAGGCAATAGCAAAAAGTACAGCAAGTATCTTACCAACGGTCCCCCAAGTCGATCCTTTTTCTTTGAATCCTTTCTCTAAATAGTACATCGGTCCACCAGAAACCGTACCATTGGCGTTGACATTCCGATACATCAAACCCAAGGAAACTTCTGTAAACTTCGAGGCCATCCCCAAAAGACCGGCAATAATCATCCAGAAGGTCGCACCAGGTCCACCAATACCGACGGCTAAGGCAACACCTGCAATATTCCCTACACCTACTGTACCCGATAAGGCGGCAGTTAAAGCTTGGAAATGAGATACTTCTCCTTTATCATTGGGGTCATCATATTTTCCTCTTACAACGTCGATCGCGTGACGAAAGGCTCTAAATTGTACAAAGCCCATGTAAATAGAGAAAATGATGGCGCCAATCACCAACCAGATTAAGACAAAAGGAATTTGAAAGCTTCCAATGGATACCTGAAAAAATACAGCATTGGTAATAACTTCAATGATGGTTTCGGCTATATTTTTGGACCCTCCGCCATCTTGGGCATGGCTCATGAAAGGTAGTAGAATAGTAGCTAGCAACAGTGCTAATCGTTTCTTCATTTTAAATGTAAATTGTTTAAAAATAGTCGCTTTCCTTTGGTCAAAGAAAGGTGTCATCATGATAGAAAGGGATTCGGGCGATCATTCTTTTTTCCATACAAATCCACATTCGCGGCATTAAGGTATCTGATTATTTTTATTTGCCAAAATATAGTATGGTTAATTTTCAGGATAAGCAAACGAACAAAGTGTGTCTATTATGAATTGATACCTTTAGAATGGATCACGCAGATGTGCTAATCTTTTGAAGTTGACAAGCTATTTCGAGCATTTTTAAACTGCTCGCCGAGGTAGGCAGGGGAATTCTAGGGTCAAAAGGGCAAATTTTAGTCCGAAGGATAAATTTTTAAATATGCTCTCATTACATTGCAGTACTGATGTACTCCTTTAATATGTAAGGACGGCATCAAAAGGATCACTACTAGTATAGCAGACTTTATTCGAAATAATTTTGTATGGCTAAAAAATTGTCTTTTGCTCCCACTCTGCGATGCGTCCTCACCTTAATTGCTAAGGCTATTAGGCTCCGGGCGCGCCTTGATTGGAAACAAAACTCTTCATTTTTATCTCATAAAACTACTCTCAAATAAAGTCTAGTGCATAAAACAAATACTATTTGAACAATCGCTCTACAGATCAAGACATCAAATCTCTATTGCAAAAATCACCTGACAAGGCCGTCGAGTTGCTCTTCCAGGACTACTTTGCCTACGTCTGTACAGTAGTGTACCAATTCATACCCAATGGTCAGATAGCGGAGGATATTGCGCAGGATTTATTTTTCGATATTTGGAAGAAGAGAAAGTCTATCCACTTTAGTGGCTCTGTTAAAGCCTACCTCCGTCGCTCCGCCATCAATCGATCCATGAATTATCTACGAGATAAAAAGCCTGAATTGTTCGAGGAGCCTATTGATCAGGAAGATATAGCCATGCCAAGTGTCAAACCAGAGCGTTTAACAGAGACCAAAGAACTGGAAGCACAGATTGATGCTGCTATTCTCTCCCTACCCGAAAGATGCCGCTTAATTTTCTCCTTGAGTCGTTTTGAAGACCTGACTTATAAAGAAATCGCCCATAAATTAGGCATTTCGGAGAAGACGGTCGAAAACCAAATTGTGAAAGCCCTAAAGCTTTTGCGAGCAAAACTTGGACCCTATTTGTCAATTATTTTACTTATTTTTCCAATTATTTAGGGGGCACAGTAGTGGTATTCCTCTAAATTTGTGTCATGGGTTTGAAATTAGGTTTTCTGCTCATTTTTAATGCAAATAGCCTATACATACATAGTAGTTGGTCAAAGAAATTTTGGATGGATCGATTAATTAAATCACTCTTAGCTCAATGGCGCAGCCCTCAATCTGAGGATAGCCCCCAGCTTAAGCTTTCAGCTGAAGAGGCTAAAGAAGCGCGCAAACTCAAACAAGTTTGGGACTGGAGTGGTGATTTCCCTGAGAATCCACCTTCATTTGACACGGCTAGCAATTTCCAAAAGTTTCAAACTCGAATTGCTCAGGAAAAACAGGTACCGGCTAAAGTCCGATTCCTTAGTGGATGGCGGGCTGCTGCGGCTGTATTATTACTGGCTACGGTTGGTGTTTGGTTATTCAGTACTTTCAGCGCGAATATTGGCTCGAAGTCTTCGCTGGCTGTGAGTAACAAGCAGGATCAGCCTCTACAAGTTGATCTACAAGATGGTAGTATAGTTACGCTATATCCTGGAGCAAGTCTGGAATATCCGCGCCAGATTAATGCTAGCTCCAGCAGGGAAGTTATTCTACAAGGTAAAGGACATTTCGATGTTTACTCTAATCCCGAAAAGCCTTTCATCATCCATACAGCAGCCACTAAAGTAGAGGTCTTAGGTACTCAATTTTATCTGGAAGAAAGAGCAGATTCCAAATCTACCACCATCAGTGTGACTGAAGGACTGGTTTCATTCACCGATAAATCGACAGGAGAACAAATAAAGGTACCGACTGCATCAATGGGAATATGCAAGGAAGGCGGCCTGTTATACGAGAGTTCCTTCCGGACCAAGGCAGAAGAAACCATTCCTTACGTATTTAAAAGCAGAGGCGGATCACTTCTGGAACTCCGTGACTGGTTGGCCGATGCCAGTGATTGGGTAATGAATTTCTCCGATGAAATTGGGCAATGTGAGGTGTCTGGCAACTTCGACGCCCAAAATCCGCAGAAAGTCATCAACAATCTGCGCAATTTAGGATATGTAATAGAGCAATCTGGTCCACAATCCTTTCGTTTAAGTGGTGGCTGTCAATAAGACTTATACGATCTCACCTACTGATCAGACTTTATTCGAAATAATTTTGTATGGCTAAAAAATTGTCTTTTGCTCCCACTCTGCGATGCGTCCTCACCTTAATTGCTAAGGCTATTAGGCTCCGGGCGCGCCTTGATTGGAAACAAAACTCTTCATTTTTATCTCATAAAACTACTCTCGAATAAAGTCTATTATGTTAATTTTTTATTATTTTTAAAACCTATCCCAACGGATCCCTTCAAAATAGAGTTTTGCCTATTGTAAGCAAAAAAGCATCTTCTAGATGATACGTACAGGACTTTTATTCTTATGTGTTTTTTGGCAGCTCACTCAGCTGTCCGCTCAGCACCTGGATAAAAGTATAAGTATCGTTTTTAATAACACCAGCCTTGAAGATGCTCTTTATAGACTGATCGATGAAGAGGCCGTACCTCTCCTTTTTAGAAATGAAATCCTTCCAGATAAGGTAATTTATACCACCTTTCAAGATCATAAGCTAGAGCAGGTATTAGATTTCCTCTTAGCTGGTACAGGCCTGGGCTATCAATCCATTGATGGCAATATTGTCTTGTCGGTAAAAGGTGTATCGAATCGAAAAACCTATATTATTAGTGGAGAGATCATCGATCAGGAGACCGGTGAATCTTTAATCGGTGCTACGGTGTACCTCCCTGAACTAAAAACAGGAACCTATACCAATGAATATGGGCAGTTCAGCATTAGTCTACCTGAAGGCGTCTGGGACTTATATATTTCGCATATTGGCTATAATGGTGCTCGACAAAGCATCCGCTTAAGCCAGGATCAGTCCCTAAGTTTTGAGTTGAAATATAATGTAATTTTAGATCAAGTGACGCTCTGGGATACGGGGGGAGTCCTGTCCAAAATACCCGTTGACTGGGATTTAGAAAAAGTAGATCTAGGAGCAGTTGAAAATCTACCGAGGTTCGGAGGTGAAACAGATGTCATCCGATCTATTCATTTACTACCTGGTGTACAGACGGGGGCAGATGGTATAGGTGGTCTTTCGGTAAGAGGCGGCACAGCGGGGCATAATCTCATCATGGTAGATGGGGTGCCGGTCTATAATGTAAACCATGCGGCCGGACTTTTTTCCATTTTCAATACGGATGTAATCAAAACTACCAAATTTCTAAAGAGTGCTTATCCGGCTAGATACGAGGGTCGACTAGCCTCTGTTTTAGATATTCGTACCCGTGATGGCAACTATAACGACTACCACGCGAAGGTAGATGCAGGTTTACTCTCAGGTAGGTTTATGGCAGAGGGGCCGCTTACACTCGCTAATAGTGCAGACAAAGCCTCCTTCCTCTTGGCGGGTAGGCTTTCTTATTTGAATCGCTACCTGGGGCAGGAGGTACGCAGCTATAAAGCTAGTCAAGGAGAAGATGGATCGACTGCTTACCAATTCTACGATCTCAATGCCAAGTTCAACTATCAGTTTTCGGAGAAAAGCAAACTCTACCTGAGCTTTTATAAAGGCAGTGATGATTTTGAGAATTTTGGGGCCAGAGATGATCAATTCACCCTTGTGGAGCGAGAAACCGGAAATCTACTTCCCTTCCGGTTTTTTCAGGAATACAATGAACAGGTCGTTTGGGGAAATGATGTACTCGCGCTGAGATGGAATACCCAACTGCACCCCAAAGTATTTGGAAATGCTACCCTCACCTATAGTTCCTTGGGATTGCGCTTTGGCTCCACGGCAAGAGACAGTTTTTTTCTACGCGAACCAGAGACCTTGCTCAATTTTGGTAGGGAGAGTGGCTGGTATCAATCAAGCATCCAAGATGTCGCCTTCAAATATGATTTGGACTGGCATCCAAAGATGAACCATTATATCAGGATGGGTATCAAAGCAGGGAACATCAGGTTTCAGCCGGGGATACTTCGGTTTAATGCTATTAGCGCTGAAAATGCGGGAGTAAATGTGCAAGCCAACCGCACCATTCACTCCAACGAACTTGCTTTCTACGTAGAGAACACCCAACAAATTGGTCAAAACTTAAGTGTCAACTATGGATTGCATACCTCTGCCAACTTGGTAGATGAAACGTCTTATTTGTCCTTACAGCCTCGAGCTTCTCTTTATTGGCAACCTACTCAATGGCTGGGCTTAAGTGCCTCTGCTAGGAAAACCACCCAGTTTCTGCATCTACTGGCTAGTTCTGCTATCGGCCTACCGACCGATCTATGGGTGCCCTCCACTGGAGAAGTACGCCCTGAGACAGCAACTCAATTCGCCATTGGCACCTCCCTAAAATTAGGTAAGACTTGGCAATTTGATATTGAGCCCTATTATAAAACTATGGACAAGCTCCTCAACTATGCAGAAGGCACCTCTTTCATTGATGATTGGGAGGAAAATGTAGTTTCCGGTGAGGGCGAAGCTTATGGTATCGATTTTAGGTTACAAAAGCTCAATGGGACCACCACAGGTTGGATAAGCTACAGTTATGCCTTTGCCAATCGACGTTTCGACAATGTAAACAATAGCCAGACTTTTCCTTTTCAGTACGACCGAAGGCATGACTTTAAAATGGCCCTTATTCATAGAGTAAATGATCAAATCAATATAAGTGCTAATTTCCTATTGGGTAGTGGTTTAGCGATTAGTCTTCCAGCTCAAAGTTTCTCTTTTCAACTACCAGGAGCTAATGGAGTACCCGTCACGGTTTTTGATTTTGGGGAGAAAAACCAATTTAGAATGCCTTATTTCCATCGATTGGACATAGGTATGAATTATCAATTTAAACTGTGGGGACTACAGCATACCGCTTATTTTGGATTCACCAACTTATATGACCGTAGTAATCCTTTGTATTTCCGCCTGCGAATTGATGATGCTTTAGTCAACAATCAGATTACACCTTTCCAGCGATTTGTGAGTGTAAACGCGCTACCTTTTTTACCATCGGTCAACTATTCTGTCAAATTTTAGTTATATTGCATATCATAAGTTACCAATAATGAGAAGATTAGGTCTTTTAATCTTTATAGCGGTCCTCTTAGGTGGTGCCACTTGCGAACGTACTTTGGAGATTGAGTTTCCAGAGGCGGAACCGCAATTGGTTGTCATTAGTAACTTCTCAGATGATCAGAATCTACAAGTACAAGTTAGTCTTTCTCGGGACATCCTAGAGAGTCCTGCCATTGAGTATTTAGGCAACGCTGATGTAAAGTTATTCCAAGGAGATCAATTCTTGGAGACTTTAGCCTTTGTTGTACCGAATGCGGGCACGCCCTTCTATTCTACTAGAAGACTCAAACCAAGCGCAGGCCTCACCTATAATATCCAGGTGCTAGTGCCGGGCTTCGATCCTATTATGGCGCAAAGTACTGTCCCTAATCGAATAGAAATCCATGAATTGAGCCTAACCAATTTAGAGGTTCAACAGATACCTGAATCTGCTCAAGATCTTTATTCCTTCGATTTAGAGATTGATTTTAAAGACCCAGGTGATGAGCAGAATTTTTATCATCTGAAACTGTATCAGCAATTCGAGCAATTCACCTTGTTACGGGGCGACACCATTGTCTCTGCTACACCTACGCGCGAGCTTAGATTCAATCCAGCTAATAATGATAATTTCCAAATCGCTCACTATGAAGGTGGTGTTCTATTAGAGGATACGCCCTTTAATGGAGAGACGAAGACCTATACGGTTCCGATTGATGTAGAGATATCGCCTGATAGCGAGCTTCCTGGTAAGATTATTGCGGAGCTTCGCACCGTTTCAGAAGAGTATTTCCTTTTCTATTCTACCGTCAGTCGGCAGGTAAACGCTCAACAACTCAACTATACAGAGCCGGTTATCATTTTTAATAATATTGAGAATGGTCAGGGTGTTTTTGCAGGCTATTCCAGCTCCAATCGTTCGGTTCCTATCTATAAGCCTTAGAACACTGTAAAATAAATTCCTTAGTGTTTGGAAGCCATCTTTTGACCAATATCTTCGTTGTGTACTCGTCCCGATATAAATTGGGACTGCGCCACACCTTGATCTTGGCCAAAATCTTGACTTCAAAACATCAACTAACTTAATTTACAGTGTAAATAGCCAAAGGCTTTTTTTTATTTGTTCTTTTTCAAAAAAAATTAAAAAAAATCCTATCTGCAGTAGTGGGGGGTTCCTTTTTTCGTGTCTATGGGTACGTAAGTCAATAGAAAATTTTTCTGAGTATTCTAAAAGCAGCTTCCATTAAAGGCTGTAGAATACGCTAGGTAATTCTTCAATGCCCAAAAATAGTCATTATGAACAGAGATCTGAAGATGAACATGATCGAGCAGTTCCCTCTACTTACTGTCTTGCGTCCCGATGAAAAACAACAGCTTGTCCAAATGATGGACTACCGCAGAATCCCTAGATATAATACCATCTATAAAGCGGGTGAAGCCTCTGATCGTATCTTTTTCCTAACGAAAGGTACCATCAAAATTGGTTTGCATTCTGAAGATGGCAAGGAGGTGATAAAGACCTTAATTCACCCTTTCACTATCTTTGGTGAAAAAGGTCTGGTTGGCGAAAAGTATAGAACGGAGTTTGCTCAGTCTTTAAAAGAAGAAGTACAATTCTTCTCCGTAAAAGCCGATGACTTCCGTAGATTGATGTTTGCTAACTTCGATCTTTGTAATCAAGTCATGTCTCTATTTGGTAAGCGCCTTATGAAAGTAGAGAACAAGTTAGAAGCCTTGATTTGTAAAGATGCCCGTACCAGGATTGTAGAGTTCATCAAGACTGCAATTGTGGAGCGCGGCCAAAGGGTTGGTTATGAAATGCTACTACGCCACTCCCTTACGCATCAAGATATTGCCAATATCACGCATACCTCCAGACAAACCGTAACATTGGTACTCAACGAATTGAAAAAGTCTAATTTGATCTACTTCAATCGAGGTAGAATACTCGTAAGAGATATTGCTAAATTAGCTTAGTTTTTACTCTGTGATCTTGAATAGTCGTTGTATCTTCGCCCCCTGAAAATTCACAATGACTATACTATGGATTTGCTAAAAAACTTAAATACCGAAGAGCAGCAACTATTGACTGATGCTATTGCCTATATCACGGTACTTGTTGCAGGTGCAGACGGAAATATCGATCCCAAAGAAATTGCAGCTGCGGAGACCGTAACCGAGGTTCGCAGCTTCAGTTATTTGGAGGAACTTAGACCTTACTACGATCTAGTTGGTCAGACTTATACTGAAAAGTTGAACGAACTGATCGAAAAGCTGCCAACAGAAGTCAACGAAAGGCAACAGGCCATTAGCGATGAGCTCAGTAAATTGAATGCTATTCTTGCTAAGCTTGATATACATATCGGTCATGTCCTTTACGAAAGCTTCGTAAGCTTTGCAAAGCACGTAGCTAAAGCCTCTGGTGGCTTCTTAGGTTCATTTTCTATTGGGAATGAAGAAAAGAAAGTAATCGAGCTACCAATGATTGATCCAATTGTAGAATAAATTCATCTTGGATAATTTCTCAACTTTAGGTTGGGATTATTCAATTCTCGGCAAGCGTCTTTTCCTATCCATTGGGCCGATTTTTCTGGCCGCTGGATAAGACGCTCGCCGACCTTGATTGCTTTTTTACGTAAGCTTTCATTTCGCTTGCCGACATTTCTAAGGGCCCAATTAATGGCCTTTTTTACATAGATGCGATCATCGTGTGCTTCTCGCTCCATAATTGGAAAAAAGTCTTCAAAATAAGCATCCTCTAGCTTTTTAAATACAGAGCTATAAGAAGCCATCATCACAAAACCTGCTCTTTTGATAAAGGTTTCTTCTCGTGCTGTCCATTCCAGCATTTTCTCATCGACAAAAGGCCCACTCGTAAAAAACTTCATGCTGAAGGAGTCTGTAATCTCCCAATTCTCAAAAGTTGCTGCCCATTTCTCCATTAAAGCGGTTGTCAGGTCTTTTGAATGGTAAATCCTACTGCAAAGTAGGCGCGCTTCATAAATACCCGTATCAAAAAGAGCGATGGCCAACTCATTATCCTTACCAAGGTCTTTGGCAATCGCCTTAATATCCTTGAGGTAAACACCTAGCGCTCTATCGGCCGTAATACCGTATTTTTTTGCCTTTCGTGGCATTACCGTAGGATCAGCCAAAGCATAAAGCTGTTGCAATGTTGCCTCTAATTTTTGATTGTTCATGTTGAAGCTGTTTAAAGTTTCCTTGTTGGGCTTTCAAAAACATCTTTTAAGGCTACTCTTCGTCTGCCTATTTTTTTAGGATCAAACCATTTTTCACACTATTCTGATTGGCTTTCAGATCATAGACAAAACCATTGATGATGGCATAATGATAATCTCCTTCTTTACTTAATAAAAAGGTGGTAGGTATGCTCCCTGGCGCCAATGGAGAAAGAGCGAAGTCCTCTCCTACAACCATACATGGATAGTCGTGGAACGAAGGTTGCTGCTCAGCGAAGTTGGCAACTCGAAAGTAAAGATAGCCGTCTTTCAAGGCCTGCTTAAAATTGACTTCCTCTAGGTCTGTAATTTTAGCAAATACTTTTGGATAGACCTGACCATATTTCAAGCTTAGTCCTTGAGCTTTGATCGTTTTATAGCCGTAATAGGTGGACAAATCGCCCTGATCCACTACTCCACTGCGGTAG
Source organism: Saprospiraceae bacterium (assembly GCA_042095835.1). GTDB lineage: Bacteria > Bacteroidota > Bacteroidia > Chitinophagales > Saprospiraceae > DATFKA01. The sequence continues at coordinate 56,035 of JBELML010000001.1, read as the reverse complement.
TAAAAATCTTCATTCCCTGGCAAATCGTACTCGAAATGATTGATCCCAATATCTAATTGGTAAGTACTACCGAGCAAGTTATAGGATAAGTTTTCGACTTTAAGGTCAAACAGCTTCCTGTCATTTCTAAGGATGGCTTCATATTCTGATAAGCTAGCTTTTTTATAAGACTGATCCGCTATCGAGAAAATCGCTGAAAGAATTGATACGTAATTTAATTTTCGAATTTCTTGTTTCTCTCTATCATTTTGGTAGCCGCCTGATTCGATAAGAATCGTGCTGGTTCCCCATTTTTGTAGGTTATCGCCGAAGGCCCTCGGCTCAAAAGCATCGTTATAGCTACCTACTTGACCTGGTGCATATTTCTGGATAATCCGATTCATCATCACTATAACTCGCATAGCATTTGCGCGCACAGTATTTACAGATTTCTCATAATCATAAGCTGGAGCCAAATAAGAAATAGTCGCTGGTTTCTCCGTTCGAAATGCGTTATAGTATCGGCTCTGATCATGTAAATTAAAGCCAAAATCCGCCTCCAAACTATCCCGAATACGTTTCAAAGTCCTACTCTCAGGAGACTGCAAACGCAATGCATCTCGATTGATATCTACGCCAAGTGCATTGCGCCTTTGGTAGCGCTCGGCCCCATCTGGGTTGAGCATTGGTAGAAAATGAATCCTAAGCTTGCTCAATAAATCTTTCTTTTCGGCAGAAAATTTAGAGCTTTTCAAGAAGTTGAAAATATCAAATATGGCTTGGGTGGCCGTTGGTTCGTCGCCGTGCATTTGCGACCAAAGAAAAACATCAGTCGTACCACTTCCGACACTGATCAAGTGTAAGCTGCGACCTTCAATGGAGTGCCCAACGGTGCGTATTTCAAATTGGGGATCGCTTTTGAGAGCTTCCATGAGATTAATGATTTGCTCATGCTTGAACCTGCGTTGCGACAGCTGCTCTTCTTTAAACTGTTCATAGCTATCGTAAAGGCGAGAAGTGATAGCCTGGGCATTCAGCTCCGCAAATACCAACAGGCTAAGTAATAGGACAAGTGTTCTCTTCATCGGTCAAAGTTTATCACCGAATATAAACACATTGTACGTTACTTTCTGCTAAAGGTAGACCTAAAACTAGAATTTTCGTTGAGCGTAGGCATCTAGCATTCGATAAGGATAGAGTTCTGGTGTTTGGCTCAATTGATCTAGTTGCTTCACTTCTTCCAATTGAAGATTGATATGAGCTGCTCCCATATTATCCTTTAGTTGTTCCAAAGTACGTGCTCCTAAAATCACAGAAGAGACGACCTTTTTCGCCCTCACCCAAGCGAGTGCTATCTGTGAAGGTGTCGCCTTATAATGCTTAGCTAGTTCTTGAATATAGTCGAGAATCCTCCAGTTCTGTTCCGTATTTCTACGCTCCCAGGACTCTTCGGTATGGTCTTCGGTCGTACTAATTCTCCCCGAAGTTGGTCCTGTCCGCTGGTATTTCCCAGTAAGAAATCCTCCACCTAGCGGTCCCCAAGGTAGTAGACCAATTCCTTCGGACTCGAATAAATCAATAAACTCATACTCTAAATCGCGCTTGACCAAACTGTACTGATATTGACCGGCAATAAATCGATGCAATCCCAGCTGATCCGCCAATCCCTGAGCTTTCATTACTTGCCAAGCCTTAAAGTTGGAGACGCCCAAGTACCTCACTTTGCCGCTAGTCACGACATCGTCAAGTGCTCGAAGTGTTTCTGCGATTGGTGTGATAGGATCCCAGGCATGGACATAAAGAATATCTATATAGTCGGTTTGTAGCCTACGAAGGCTGTCCTCAACCGATTCTATGATATGCAACCTGGATAAGCCTGCTTGGTTAGGATCCTCGCCCATCGGGAAGCGAACTTTAGTCGCTAGGATACTGCGCTTCCGTTCACTGGCACCGAGGGCCCTTCCAATAATTTCTTCCGAACGACCACCAGCATAGACATTGGCAGTATCAATATGATTTCCACCCTGTGCCAGATAATAGCTAAGTATTTCTTTGGCTTCTTTTTCAGGAGTTGACCTTCCTGAATCTTCACCGAAGAGCATAGTGCCTAAGCTCAAATCTGTAGTAATGAGGCCACTGTTTCCGATCGTTCTATATTGCATATCTTTTGTTGGGTGTTAGCCCTTATCCTACCTAGGCTAATGCGGGGTTCTTGGCGCGCTTGCGCTCATGCTCTTTGAGCAAAACCTTACGAATTCTCAGACTAGAAGGAGTTACTTCTACGTATTCGTCCGCTTGGATATACTCGAGCGCTTCCTCTAAAGTAAAAAGTCTTGGTGGAATCAATTTCAATTTGTCATCTGCACCAGCTGAACGTACGTTAGACATTTTCTTGGCTTTAGTCAAGTTGACTACCATATCGCCAGGGCGAGCATTTTCGCCAACGACTTGTCCTTCGTAGATATCTTGGTTAGAGCTGACAAAGAAAATACCACGCTCTTGCAAGTTATTAATAGAGTAAGGTATTGCTTTACCATTCTCCATAGAGATCATAGATCCGTTCTGACGTCCAGGAATATCACCTTTAAATGGTTGGTATTCTTTATATCGGTGAGACATAATAGCCTCTCCAGCAGTAGCTGTAAGCATGGCATTCCGCATACCCATGATCCCTCTCGAAGGAATCTCAAATTCTAGGAAGACTCGCTCGTTTTTATTCTCCATGGAGATCATGATGCCTTTGCGTCTAGTCACCCAATCAATAGCGGTTCCTGAATATTGTTCTGGTAAATCGATGCTCAACTCCTCGATAGGTTCATTCTTCACTCCATCGATGTCTTTGATAATCACCTGAGGCTGACCTATTTGTAGTTCGTAGCCTTCTCTTCGCATCGTTTCAATAAGTACGGCCAAGTGAAGTACTCCACGACCATATACCTGGAAGGAATCAGCTGTTTCGCCTGGTTCTACACGTAGTGCCAAGTTTTTCTCCAACTCCTTCTCTAAACGTTCGCGGATATGTCTCGAGGTTACAAATTTACCTTCTTTACCAAAAAATGGAGAATCATTAATGGTGAACTGCATAGACATGGTCGGCTCATCGATAGCGATTGGTGCCAGTGCTTCGGGCGCATCAGGATCAGCAATGGTATCTCCTATTTCGAAACCTTCCACGCCAACAATCGCACAAATATCGCCTGCCTGGACGGTTGGTGCTTTCACCTTTTCGAAGCCTTCAAAGGTGAATAGACCTCTGATCTTGCTACGCTTGGTGGTACCATCTTTACTCATCAAGGTGACTTGCTGCCCATCTTTGAGTTCGCCTCTGTTCAAACGACCGATGGCAATTCTGCCGATATAGTTGGAAAAGTCAAGAGACGTGATTAACAACTGTGGTGTACCCTCTTCTACCTTAGGTTCTGGAACGTAGTCAAGAATCGTATCTAGTAGCGGAATAATATTATCTGTTTCATCCTTCCAATCATAGTTCATCCAGCCCATTTTAGCGGAACCAAAGATGGTTGGAAATTCGAGTTGCTCTTCGGTAGCATCCAAATTGAGCATTAAATCAAAAACCGCTTCCTGAACGAGATCAGGTGTACAGTTCTCTTTATCTACTTTATTGACTACTACGATGGGACGCAGACCCAATTCGAGTGCTTTTTGCAGTACGAAGCGTGTTTGAGGCATTGGCCCCTCAAAAGCATCTACCAATAAAAGCACACCGTCAGCCATATTTAATACCCGCTCTACCTCACCACCAAAGTCGGAGTGACCAGGCGTGTCGATGATATTGATTTTCACATCTTTATAGCGGATAGACACATTCTTGGCAAGAATGGTGATACCTCTCTCTCTTTCCAGCTCATTATTATCCATAATCAACTCTCCAGGGCGCTCATGATCTGCAAATAATTGACCTGCATGGATCATCTTATCAACCAAGGTTGTTTTACCGTGGTCAACGTGGGCAATAATGGCAATATTCCTAATCTTCATAGAATAACAGTTCGTATTGATTCTGATTTCAGCGCGCAAAGGTACACCTTTTTTATGTACACCACATGAACCAAGTATTAAATAAGTAGCGGAATAGTGAAAATTTGGAGTGGATTCGGGGAAAATCGGCAATTTGGATGAAAAAATCGGCCACTTCAATTGCTTGAAATGGCCGAGTAGTAGTTTTGGTTTGATATGTTCGGACGTTTAAAAATTGTACCAAGGGTTAATTCTTGATTTTTGGATATCTCTTTGCTGGGATAAAGTGGCTTCGGTTTCGGTGGTTTCGCCTTCGTTTGGCTTCGGCGGAAAAAAGAGGGAAAACAAGCTGTTCTTTTGATCTTAGGTTTTCAATGTGGAATAGAAACTTTTGATTAGAATGCCTGTCTTCCCGTGCTTACAATATTCGAATTAGTATGATTTTATCTTAGATTAAAACTTTTGACAATCTGGGTGTTGGTTCTATGGTTTGCCACCATATCTACTCTTAGGGTGCATCGCTCATATTGAATAGCATAACTGCGTTGAATATGGCTAGCATTGAGTGCTATTGAACCTAACTCTTGCAAACCCAAAAAGGTTCCTACCTCGGTGCCAAAGTTCTGCATTAAGTCTTTAAATGCTTGTACGGAATTAATCCGCTCTCTATTTTTCATTAGGCCTACTGTTAGGCCCATTTTTACTTTTTTAATGTTCATGATGGATATGTTTTAGCTTCTCAAAAAAAAGGGTTCTGAATCGTTTATAGTATAACTCAAAGATGCCCTCTATGTTGTATGTTTTCTTTTAAGAACTTGTTAATAAATAGATAGATTTTGTTAATATTTCCTATCCTTTCTTAATCAGGCCTTAATAAGATGCTTTTCTAAAGCCCCTACATTTATATAGTGTCTTGATGGGCAAAAATGTAACTATGTTTTTGAGTTTTTTTTGGAAATTTTCTATCAGGTCTCCAACAAAGACAAAGGGCCAGGCCAAATAAATGACCCGACCCTTAGGAAGAAAGTAAAGTATTCTCAATTATTTAATAGACTAATCTACATTTCCGTGAAGGAAAGAATTTTGCTCATGGATAGTGGGCGTTTCATCCACTTCACTCACTGACCAACTAGAAAGGTCCTCCTCCGCAGAATGTGGCACATCATCCAGACTGATCCCGCGTCGTAGGTAAGCAGGCTGATTTTCTAGCTCTACTACCGCTTTGGGGTTACTCAATTTGGGCGGCTCCAAGGACACTCGGCTTTGTCGCTTTTGGCCCTCTTGGTACCGCTGCTTTTTGAGCATCTCCTCTTCGTTCTTCTTTCCTTTGGGCTGTAAGCTGGGTTCTTCTTGTCCCCAGTGCATTTTACTAAACTTATCTAAACTCGCTCTGACATCATCAAACTCATAAGTATTAGCATATTTAGTCGTCTCGCTAGACTCAAATCCAATATCAGATAAGCCTTTTTGGGCTTTACCTTTTACCTCTTGATCATCTTCTAGCGAAACTACTCTGCGCTTATTTACCTCTTTCTGCTTCTCTGTCAAATTGCGGTGTTTAAAACCGGTAGCAATGACGGTCACCGACAATTGCTCTCCTAGAGTCTCATCGTAGCAATTTCCCCAAATGAGGTCCGTACCATAACCTGCTTCTTCCTGAACAAACTCGGTAATCTCGAAAATTTCGTCCATCGTCACCTCCTGATGTCCAGAAGTGATATTTAGCAGAATATGCTGAGCGCCACGAATATCATTGTCTTCTAACAGCGGTGAGTGTAGGGCCTCATCCACGGCTCTTTTAGCACGATCCTCGCCTTCTGCACTGGCTGTACCCATGATGGCTACACCACTTTGACGCATTACGGTATTGACATCTTCAAAGTCCACGTTCACATAACCTGGCACAGTGATAATCTCTGCAATACCTTTAGCTGCAGTGGTCAGGATATTGTCTGCCTGAGCAAATGCACCAGAGATGGAAAGGTTTCCAAAAATCTGACGCATTTTATCATTGGAGACAATGATGATCGTATCTACTTGCTCTTTTAGTTCTGCAAGACCTTCCATTCCTTGATTGGTCCGGCGTCGACCTTCGAATGTAAAGGGCAAGGTGATGATAGCAACCGTCAAAATGCCCATTTCACGGGCAGTTTTTGCAATAATAGGCGCTGCTCCTGTACCCGTACCACCACCCATACCAGCGGTGATAAACAGCATTTTACAGTTGTTCTCCAGGTATTGTTTCACATCCTGAATAGACTCTTCACAAGCTAGTTTACCAACTTGAGGCTTAGACCCAGCTCCTCGCCCTTCGGTGAGTTCTGGTCCTAGCTGAATTTTAGTGGGCACTGGACTGACTTCCATTGCTTGAGCATCGGTGTTGCAAATGGCAAAATCTACTCCGATAATACCCTGCTTGTACATGTGGTTGACGGCGTTAGATCCTCCACCACCTACACCTAAAACTTTTATGATTGGGCTTTCATTCTTTGGCATATCAAAAATCATAGCCTGATGGTTTTAATGTTTAAAAAATATATTGCTGAGGCACTGGAGCATTATTACTGTCCTGTGGTGCTCATCAGCATAAATAAGTGGTGAATTAAATATCTTTATCTGGTTCTGTTTCAAACCATTCTTTCGTCTTCTTGAAGATGGTCTCATACCATTTATCCTCTTCAGGTTCGGCATGATGTACGACCTTAGCTTCTTGCTTTTCTTCAAGGGGAGCACTCGCTTCCATGAACTGGCCTTCGTTTTCTTCCAGTCCTTTTAGCAATAAGCCTATAGCTGTAGCATAAATAGGACTACTCAAAGATTCATTATAGCCATGTGCTAATTGCTCTACTGGCAAACCTATGCGTGTACTCATACCCGTGCGGTATTCCGTTAATTTTTCAATATTGCTGAGGAGCGCGCCTCCACCTGTCAATACGATACCACCAATCAATTTGCGCTCGTATCCAGATCGTTTGATCTCCCAGATCACACAATCTAAAATCTCCTCTACTCTAGCCTGAATAATTCGGGCGAGGTTCTTTTCAGAAATTTCTCTTGGCTCATGGCCTCGTAGACCAGGAATGGAGATGATTCTATTGTCATAAACCTCAGAAGCTAAGGCTGATCCGTACTTCACTTTTAGCTTTTCAGCTTGTGGTGTCATCACTGTGCAACCTTCTTTGATATCCTTGGTGATCACATGGCCTCCAAAAGGAATAACCGCCGTATGACGAATGATCCCATCTTGGAAAATAGTGATGTCGGTTGTTCCTCCACCGATATCTACCAAAGCGACTCCTGCCTCTCGCTCCTCATAACTCAAGACCGCCATTGCAGAAGCAATAGGCTCTAGTGTCAAACTATCAGCTTGATAGCCACTACGCTCTACGCAGCGAAAGATGTTGTTGGCAGCGGTGATTTGTCCGGTGATGATATGGAAATTAGCTTCCAATCTCACGCCTGACATACCGATAGGGTCCATGATACCTTGCTCATTATCCACTGTGAATTCCTGAGGAATGATGTGAATAATCTTGTCTCCCGGTGGAAGTACCAGCTTGTACATATCGCCAATCAGCTTGTCGATATCACCTTGATCAATCTCGCTGAAGTCATTCTCACGAGTGACCATGCCACGATTTTGAATCGTTTTGATGTGTTGTCCGGCAATACCAACGTGTACGGAATCGAAGTCGATTCCTGCCGATTTCTTAGCGAAATTAGCGGCGCTAGTAATCGCTTGAACTGTTTTTTCGATGTTGGTGACCACTCCACGTAGTACGCCTTCAGAATGTACTTTACCTGCACCCAAAACCTCCAAACGTCCGTGTTGGTCTTTACGTCCGGCAATTGCACAAACTTTGGTTGTACCAATGTCGATGGCTACGACAACATCATTTTGCTTTACTTTCTCTTCCATTTTCTCTAATTTTTACAACTGACTAAGCCAAATCATAAGTTGCTTGATTTTCAATTTGCCCAATTTGCTTTATAAAAAGCTCAAGCAAGGGTTCTCTAACTTTTGTCAGCTCATTTAGCCATTCCAAACTTCAATAGGAAGTTTGATTTTTAAAATTTTAGGCGAATAATCGTTTCAACTACAAACCACCTGTCCTCTATATTTAAGATTGATGGTTTTATATTTTCGCCATCCGCTCACGGGTACTGCCCGATCGTAGAAGGCTTTGAGGTTTCTAAATTTTTCTTCCATATTTTCTAAGTCACCAAACACAATGGTCTGGTCTCCGATCAAGGGTATAAAAACGAACTCTCCGTTGCTCGTCACATGTATTTGCTCTATCATAGTCCACAAGAATTCATCTTCTAGGATATATTGAGAAAGATCAAATAATGCCCTCAGCGTATGTCTTTTCCGCTCCTGGAAATCAGGTACATGAGGAGGAATATTCCCCGTCGCTACCAGTGTCCGAGTGGTAAAATGGTTGGATAGAGGCATTTTATACCCATCTCCATCCAAGTAATAATTCAGCCCATTTTTATCAATAATGCGCAGTACAGGCTCTCTTTGCTGCACTCCGATTTTGACAACATTCTCTGCATTGACATGTACGTCTGCATTTAATACAAATGGCTCCTTCTCCAATACTCTCTCGATACGTTCAACATCCAAGTCTCTCAGCGAGCGCTCATCAAATCTGTATCCAAAACCACGATCTAGGCTTAGAATGATGTCGCCTTCCTGAATCAAGAGGGTACTATCCTCTAAAGGAGTGATATCGATATCGATATTCCGAATCATACTCTCCTGCTTCTGCTCAATGGCAGAAATCACTAATACGGCAATCAGAAGCAACATACCCGTCCAGCCTATGCGCCGCGCAGCTCCCTGGTAATTTTGTGTACTCATGATTTATTAATGTTGTAGTTAGTGACCAAGAATTTCATAAACTCTTGTCCGTATATTGATAGATTCCTTTCATTGTACTTAAATAGTCTTTGATCTTGGGTACTAGAGTACTAATATCTCCGGCTCCCAAAGTCAGCAGTACTTGTAAATCATATTCAGGCAAAACCTCCATCACTTCGTTCAATTCTACTATTCTGACCTGTTGATTCTTCATCTTTTGCTGTAGCATTTTACTATTCACCCCTTCCATAGGTAATTCTCTGGCTGGATAAATTTCTAGTAATAAAACTTCGTCTAACTGATCTAGCGCTGCCGCAAAACCATTTGCAAAGTCTTTCGTCCTGCTAAAAAGATGCGGTTGAAAAATACCGGTGATCTTTTTATCCGGGAACAAAGTCCTGGCAGCCTTAATCGCCGCCCTTAATTCAGTAGGATGATGGGCATAGTCATCATAATATGCTGCTTGCTCATCTCTGTATATCAATTCAAATCGACGCTGTATTCCTTTAAAAGTCTTTAAACCTTCTCTAATTCGCTCTGGCTGGACACCCAAGTCTAGCGCAATGGTGATAGCTAGGCAGGCATTTTCCACATTATGATGGCCGGCCATCGTGAATTGAAGGTTTTTGATACTTATTTTTGGATTTGAAAAATCAAAAACAAAGTATCCATCTTCCACCCTAATATTATCTACCTGGTAAGCTCCTTTTTTTATACCGTAGCTTTCTACGTTTTTAAAGCCTACCAAATGCTGCTTATAATCATCTTGGACCCAAATCTTCCCTCCGGGTTTCATCTTTTTGGCGAAAGCCTTAAAGCCTGTTTCCAAGACCTGCTCTGCATTCTCATAAATATCTAAATGATCCGCATCCATCGATAGAATGCCTGCGATATCTGGAGATAAGTGCAAAAAAGAGCGGTCAAATTCATCTGCTTCTACCACGACCCAATCGCTACTACCTTCGATAAAATTCGAACCAAAGTTCTGGGCAATCCCACCTAAAAACGCGGTACAATCTACTCCACCAACCCGAAGCAAATGCGTGCAAATAGAGGTAGTGGTTGTTTTACCATGTGTACCTGCAATCGCGATGGTTTTCTTGCTCCTGCTAATAATCCCAAGCACCTCTGCCCTTTTCTTCACGGGATAATTATGCCGATGAAAGTATTGCAACTCAGCGTGGCTTGCGGGCACCGCTGGTGTATATACTACCAAATCAACTCCCTCTGGAATCGCTGCTACCTCTTCCTGATAATGAATATTCATACCTTCCGCTTCCAGCGCCTTGGTCAAAGGCGTGGCCGTGCGGTCGTAGCCATGGACGGCTACGCCTCTACCGTTGAAATAGCGAGCAATGGCACTCATGCCAATACCGCCAATACCAACGAAGTAGATGGTACGAATGTCGGTTAGTTTCATTTTCAGTATCAGTATTGTTCTAATGAGTCAATGACCCATCAGCTTAATTTTTTATCAGTTCTAGGGCTTCGGTGGCAATCACCTTGGCCGCATTGGGTTTAGCTAGTGTTTTAATATTTATAGCCAAGTGCTTTAATTGTTCTTCGTCTGCTAGCAGCGCAAAGGCTTCGTCCATTATTTTCTCTTTCGCCTCACTATCCTCTAATAAATGTGCTGCCGATTTATCGACCAATGCCTGGGCATTTTTAGTTTGATGATCTTCCGCAACATTTGGTGAAGGAATAAGCATCGCTGCTTGCCCTATCAGGCACAATTCGGAGATTGTCCCTGCTCCGGCCCTACAAATTGTTAAATCTGCAATAGCAAAAGCTAGATCCATTCGATCCACAAAAGGAAGCATTCGTACATTCATAGCTTTGGCCGCTGCACTATCTTGATAGCGCTCTTCATACAATTTGCCTACCTGCCACAAAATTTGAATAGCCGTATTCCCCTCGATTTTCCCAGCATTGGCAGCCATCGCTTGATTAATCGAAGAAGCACCTAAACTCCCGCCAAAAACAAAGATGGTTTTCAGGTTGGGGTTGAGTCCGAAATGTCGGTATGCTTCATTCTTATCCACTGCTTTCCCAAAAAAAGCGGTTCTCACTGGATTCCCGGTTTGGATGATTTTTTCATTAGGAAAAAAGCGCTCCAAACCATCGTAGGCTACACAAATCTTGTTGACTTTCTTGGCCAATAATTTATTCGTGATGCCAGGATAGGAATTCTGTTCCTGGATTAGCGTAGGTTTAGCCATTCGGGTAGCCACTTCCAAAACTGGACCACTGGCAAAACCGCCGACACCAATCACCAAATCTGGTTGAAATTTCCTCAAAATCGACCAAGCTCTGACTAAACTGAAGGCCAATTTTATTGGAAATAAAAGGTTCCTTAATGTCAATTTTCGATGGAATCCACTGATCCACAATCCTTTGATTGGGTAGCCTGCCTTTGGCACTTTTTCCATCTCTATTTTACCTTTGGCTCCAACAAATAATAGCTCTGCCTCTGGTTGTATTTTTTTGATCGCATCAGCAATAGAAATCGCAGGATACACATGGCCTCCCGTGCCACCACCGCTGATGATTATTTTTGGTGTCGATTGCTTGGTCATATTGGATCGCTTATAGAGTCTACAAACTTGCTGATGCTCAAGATGATTCCAAAAGCAATACAGGTAAATAATATCGAAGTTCCCCCCTTACTGATAATCGGCAAGGTGAGTCCTGTAATAGGGATCAACTGTACCGATACCGCAATATGGGTAAAGGCATGCATGATCAAACTCGTCCCCAAACCTATCGCAGCAATGGCCCCAAATGCCTTGGGTGATCGCGTGACGATATTCCCCACTCTGAAAAAGAACAATACATATAGTCCGATCACTATGGTACCTCCTACAATTCCATATTCCTCGCAGATCAAAGCATATATAAAATCTGCATGTGCTGAGTATAGGTAATACTTTTGTACGCTATTCCCAGGTCCTACGCCAAACCAGCTCCCATTCGCAATCGCAATTTTAGCTTGCTGTGCCTGCTCAACACCATCGGGATTAGACAAAAACTCTTCCAAACGTGCTTGCCAAGTGGTATTTCTGATAATATCTGTATACTCTCCTAGTACAATCAATACCGCAAAACCTACCACACCCAACAATAGTAGCAGACCTATATAAGCTATCGATACTCTACCCACAAACATCATAAAGATGCAGGTAAGGAATAACATCAATGCACCGGATAAATCTGCGGGAGCAATCAGCCCACAGATAATCAATACTGGTACTATGATCGGCATAAAGGCCCCTTTGAAATCTTTGATATAATCCTGCTTGGAGGAAATCGTCCGAGCTACATATAATATCAAAGCCAATTTCGCAAAGTCTGAGGTTTGGAAAGTAACTCCAATAAAGGGTACTTCTACCCACCGTCTCGCATCATTTAACTCTACGCCATAAGCCAAGGTAAATACCAAGAGTGGTATAGATACCAGCAGCATATAAGGCGCTATTTTATTGAAAGTGAGATAATCAAACAGGTGACATACATATGCCAGAAAAATCCCACCTAATAGTATCAAACCATGTCTCACTAAGTAAAGCTCTGTATTTCCGTCTGAATATTTATGAGCCAAAAACCCTGTAGAGCTGTAGACCGCCAGAATAGAAAACACACTCAAGAGGACCATGATGGCCCAGATGGCTTTGTCTCCCTTGAGTTCTGCATTAAGTCTGGCTACTAGTGTTGACATTTATTGTTTAATTGATGTTCCTATTGTGTTTTTATTTCGAAGACGGCTGCTTTGAATTGCTCACCGCGATCGATATAATTTTTAAATAAATCAAAGCTGGCACAGGCTGGCGATAATAATATCGTATCTCCTTTTTGTGCTAGGGCAAAAGCTTCTTTTACAGCAGCTTTGGCACTTTTCACCTCCATTGTTGATCCTTTGACCAAAGTACTGAAGGTATTTATGAGCTTTTGATTATCGAGTCCCATACAAACCATTGCTTTTACTTTTTGCTCCACCAATGGTAATAGTGGCTGATAATCGTTGCCTTTGTCGGTACCGCCTACAATCCAGATGATGTTTTCCTTAATAGCATCTAAGGCATAAAAGGTAGCATCTACGTTGGTGGCCTTACTGTCGTTGATAAAGGTGATGCCATTGATCGTGGCGACTTCCTCCATCCGATGCGGATCATTCTTGAAGGTGTCTAAACCTTCTTGCAATTGCTGCGGATCTGCTCCCAAGCGTAGGGCCGTTTCCAAGGCGAATAATGCGTTCATAGCATTGTGTTGGCCTTGTAATGCGGTGTTTCTAATTTCAAAATTGAGGCCACCTACGAATAGGTGACCCTCAATGCAATACTTACTGTTAATGGCTTTCTTTTGAGCACCAATCGTAAGCTGCTCTATATTTTGCATAATATTGGCGTCTTCTTCGTTAAAAAGAAACCAATCCTTATCGGTCAAATTCTGGGTGATCAAAAACTTGCTAGCGATATAATTTTCCATTTTATAATCGTAGCGATCCAAATGATCTGGCGTGATATTGAGCATCATCGCAATATCTGGCCGAAAATCTCGGGTTCCATCCAGTTGAAAACTACTTAGTTCTAGTACATGGATGGAGCGATTGTCAAAAGCTACATTTCGAGCAAAACTTACGCCAACATTGCCTCCGAGAACGACGTTTAGTCCAGCTGTTTTCAATAAATGAAAAAGTAGCAGTGTAGTCGTTGTTTTGCCATTACTACCCGTAATACCGACAATTTTGGCTGTGGTATAGCGGCTAGCGAACTCGACCTCACCGATCACCGAAACACCAGCTTTTTTGAGCTCCTTTATCAAAGGAACCTTGTCGGGTATTCCGGGGCTTTTGATCACTTCCAATGCTTTCAAAATTCGACTTTCGTCGTGTTGGCCTTCCTCGTATGGAATACCATTATTCTCTAATTCGCTTTTATACGCTTCCTTTATTTTCCCGCTATCTGTTACAAAGACTTTGAAGCCTTCTTTTTGAGCTAGTAAAGCTGCTCCAAGGCCGCTTTCGCCTGCTCCAAGTACCACCAACTCTTTCATAAGCCTATCGAACTTTCAAGGTGATGATCGTAATGACCGCCAGTAGAATACCAACTATCCAAAAGCGATTTACAATTTTCACTTCGTGCATCCCTTGCTTTTGGAAATGATGGTGTATCGGTGCCATTTTGAACACCCTTCTACCTTCGCCGTACTTCTTTTTGGTATACTTGAAATAAGTCACCTGAAGAATGACGGATAAACTTTCTATCAAAAAGATGCCACATAGAATAGGTATCAGCAGCTCTTTTCTCAGTAGAATACCTAAAGCAGCGATTATGCCTCCCAAAGTCAAACTACCCGTATCGCCCATAAATACTTGAGCAGGAAAAGAGTTATACCATAAAAATCCAATACAAGCACCTACTAAACTTGCCGAAAAAATTACCAACTCTCCTGTACCTGGCAGATGTAGGATATTCAGGTAATTCGCGGTGATCGCATTCCCAGAGACGTAGGCCAAAATGCCTAAAGTCACTACAATAATACCCGAAACACCCGTAGCCAAACCATCTAATCCGTCGGTCAGGTTCGCTCCATTCGACACGGCCGATGTCACTATGATCACTAGAGGCACAAAGATGATCCAGACCCAATTCTTTGCTGCACTTTTCCGCATCGGCACAAGCCAAGCATAATCCAGGCGATTGCCTTTTAGAAAAGGTACGTTGGTCAAGCTGGTCTTATAGTCTGCCTTTACGACCGTGCTACCATCAGCTTGGGTAAGTTCAATGGTCTCCCCGATTTGATCTTCCTGGCTTAAACCAAAACCTGTAGCCTTTTCGACTTCCATACGCACTACAATCCCATCACTAAAAATCATGGTCAAAGCGATAATTAAACCTAGGCCAACCTGCCCCATGATTTTAAACTTGCCTTTAAGTCCCGCTTTATTTTTCTGATAGACCTTGATGTAATCGTCAACAAAGCCAATTACTGCCATCCAAACGGTTGCCAAAACAATCAAGATGATATACACATTGTCAAGCCGCGCAAAGAGTAAAGCCGGAACCAAAGTGGCTAGTATGATAATCACACCGCCCATGGTAGGTGTACCTGCTTTCAGGTTTTCACCAGCCAAGCCTAGCTTTCGGTTTTCATCTGAAATTTGCTGCTTTTGCAAATACTTGATAATCCATTGCCCAATTACAGTCGAGATCAGTAGAGAAAGTATAATTGCGCTACCCGCCCGAAACGTGATGTAATCGAATAATCGATTCAACGTCTCCGCCCCGAAGGTGCTATCCAACCAATTGACGAATTCAATTAACATGGTTTCTCTTAGTTTTAAAATTTAAAGCGCAAATGTACTTTTTAGCTTTTTCTGATCTATTTATAAATGGTTAAGTAATGATCAATTCGCCAATTCTTCTTTTAGAATGGCTTTATCATCGAAGGGGTATTTGACCCCATTGATTTCCTGGTATTTCTCGTGGCCTTTTCCAGCGACCAGGATAATATCTCCTGGTTTGGCCAGTCGACAAGCCGTTTTAATGGCTTGCCGACGGTCCGTGATGGATAGTACACGATGCTGCTTTTCCAGCGGGATTCCCTGCTCCATATCTCGAATGATTGCTTCGGGGGCTTCCGTTCGAGGATTGTCAGAAGTCAGGATTACTTCGCTACTGTAGTTGCAAGCGATGGCCGCCATTTTTGGCCTTTTGGCCTTATCTCGGTCTCCACCAGCACCAACTACAGTAATTATTTTTTCTTGTTGTTTTCGGATAGCGTTGATCGTTTTCAACACTTTTTCTAAGGCGTCAGGAGTATGGGAATAATCCACAATCCCGACTGTTTTTTGGTCTTTGGCTTTGACATAATCAAAGCGGCCTTCGGCTGCTCTCAATTGACTCATAACTTGTAGCACTTCACTGCTATCCTGCTCTAAAATACTGGCTACTGCATAAGCTGCTAAAAGGTTATAGGCATTAAAATCTCCAATAAACTGGGTAAATACCTCCTGTTGATCTACCATCAAATGCAGTCCCATCAGACTATTATCGAGTACTCTTACCCGATAATCGGCCATTCTTTGCATACTGTAAGTTTGGACCTTAGCTTTGGTGTTTTGGACCATCACTCGTCCTCGCTTATCATCAAGATTGATGAGCGCATCCGCCGACTTGGGTAAATCATCAAAGAAGCGCTTCTTAGCTTTGATATAAGCGTCGAAGGTCTTGTGATAATCTAAATGGTCGTGACTCATATTTGTGAATACAGCCACTTTAAAAACTAAGCCTGCGATACGTCGCTGATCCACCGCATGCGAGCTCACCTCCATAAATGCATAATCACAACCCGCATCAACCATTTCTCGTAGCAAGGCATTGATGGTGATCACGTCAGGTGTTGTCAGCTGGCTTTCGATGATAGCATTGCCTACCTTATTTTGAATAGTAGACAGTAAGCCACATTTATAGCCAAGCCCTGAAAATAGGTCATGCAACAAGGTGACAGTGGTCGTTTTGCCGTTGGTACCCGTCACGCCTACTAAGTTCAGCTGCGTAGAGGGTGCTCCATAAAATTGGCTTGCCATTTGGCCCATTGCCTCATTCACCAAAGCGACCTGTAAGTAGCTTTTATTAGGTAAAATATCTTGAGGCAAGGTTTCACAAACAATCGCTATCGCCCCTTTATCAATGGCTTTAGCAATATATTGGTGACCGTCCACCTGAGTGCCTTTGATTGCGAAGAACAAACTTCCCGTTCGCACCTTTCTAGAATCAAAAACCAAATCCGAAATGTCAACATCTACTGATCCCACTACTTTTAGAGGATCGATTTGCTTTATTAGGTCTTTGAGTTTCATAGTGTAAGGAATCTTAGTATTGACCTATTTCAAATAAAGCGTTATCTCCTGGCCTCTTATCGGGGTTCCTGCGAGTAGTGACTGATTCACTACTTTTCCGAATCCCTCTATTTTTACTTTAAGACCTCTATTTTCAAGTACATATAAGGCGTCTTTCAAACCTAATCCAGTTACCGTCGGGACGACATCATCGGGTAAAGTTCGCTGCTCGAAAGTCAAAGAATCTCCTTTGGTCCGAATAACGGCGATTTCCGATTGAGGTGTACCGTAATAAGGTAGTCCAAATTGGTCCATCAAGGTTTTCATATCTTTTTGATAACCAATATCAAACCCTGGCAGTCGCCTTCCGGTGAGCGTACCAGATGGCACCATAGGTACCAACTCATGCAATCGCAACTCGGCTCCGTAGGTTTCGTCAGCTATCCTTCTGAAGACTGGTCCGGCAACCTCACTACCATAATTCCCTCCTACCTGCGGATTTTCAATCACAATCACACAAGAATACAAAGGATCTTCAGCGGGGAAATAACCTGCAAAAGAGACTCGATAACCACCCACTGTTGTATTTTCTCCTAATCTTTGGTAGTTAAATTGTGCGGTACCTGTTTTACCAGCAAAATTGTACTCATCTGATTTAAGCTTTCGGGCGGTCCCTTCTTCTACTACTCCTCGCAATAGCTCCTGGATAGCTCTAATCGAAGCTTTACTAGCAATTTGTTTATTGATGATAGTCGGCTTGAACTCTTTCTTAATTTCTCCAAAGCGCTGCACATTCTTTACCAAATAAGGCTTCATCATGGTACCATCGTTGGCAATGGCATTGTAGAAGGTCAACATTTGCAAAGGTGTCAGCCGCAACTCATAGCCAATCGACATCCAAGGCAAAGACAGTCCACTCCAATCATCTTCTAAGGAGTAAGCCTCTTTGATATAAGGTTCTCCTGATCCCTCTATTTCAATACCGGTGGGAATATGTAGATTAAACTGCTTTAATCGCTTGATAAATCGTTCCGCACCTTCATTTTTATTTTCCTCAGTTCTACGGCCATAATGCTCAACAACTGCTTTGGAAACGCCAACGTTGGACGAAATCTGAAAAGCTTTTCTGATGCTTATCGTATCTAAAAGAAAACTCTCCGAACTGGCATCTGGCATTTTAGTACCATAGTACTCCCACATCCCTTTATTGATAAAGACCTTGTCTTCTAAGTCAACAAATCCATCTTCTAAAAGCGCTAACATACTGGCCGTCTTAAAAGTAGAACCCGGCTCCACGGAAGAGCCTACAGCATGATTATAGGTTTCCCAATAGCTATTTTGGTATTTACCCAGATTAGCAATGGCTTTTATTTGTCCTGTTTTCACCTCCATGAGTAAAGCAGTACCCCAATCTGCGCGGTGATAAAGCATGGCATCTAGTAGTGCCTGCTCCGTAATATCTTGCAGATTGACATCGATAGTGGTCTGTATATCGTCCCCACTTTTGGGTTCGATGGCCATTAAATCTTCAACTGGCTTCCAGATATCATTTCGAGGATCGATGCAGACCATCACTTGCCCTCCTGGTTCTCCTTCTAGCGTTTCGTTGAAATAACCTTCGAGGCCTACATTATTTTTCACATTTTCTCGCACGTAGCCAATGGTCCGCTGAGCTAGTAAACCAAAGGGTCTTCTACGATCAGCAGCTCTTTCGGCAATAAAACCTCCACGATTTCTACCTAGATTAAACAAAGGGAATTGCTCGACTTGCTGCTTAAGCGAATAGGCCACTTTCTTTTTAAGTGGCACATATCGTAGTGAATCCGCTCTCCATTGCAGTAATTGGGTCTTAAACCCACCCTCTGTGTAGGATTGATCTACAAATCTTGATAAGCAATAGGCTAGAGAATCTAAATTCTCCATAAAATCCTTCTTAGTAGAGGCTACTGCATCAAAATAGATATCGTAGTACGGAATATCGGTAGCCAAGACACTACCCTCTCCCGCAAAAATATTTCCTCGATCTGCTTTGATCTCCTTATACTTTCTCGAATTCCGATCTCCTTGCGCCCGCCAACGCTCCCCTTCCATATATCCAATCATCACGGTCTTGACCAAGAGCAGAATTGCAAATGGTATGACCAAGCCGAAAAGCAAAATATAGACTCTTACGAGTACTTCATTTTTGATATTCATCCTGCTTATTCTTGTAGGGTTGCCGCAAAAGCGGTCAACTACCCTTGATGATGATCTTTTTAGGTTTATCTCTAGAGGGCTCAAGCCCCAAATCTTTTACTTGTCTGGCCATTTCAGACCGTCTACTTTTGTACATATTTTCCGCTTGTAGCGTCATAAAGTACCATCTAGTCTCCTTGAGCTCCCTACGAAGCTCTTGGATCTTGCGCACATTCCGGTCTGCGTAGTGTGCATTGGCGATATAAATCATAGCTAAAAAGCCCAGAAACAGGGCAAAGATGACATTCCGCAGAATGATATCTGAAGTCAGAAAGCTGAATTGAAAATACTGTCCTACTCCCTTCCGTGCCATTAACTATTCATGTGTTGATATCGTGATTTTCGATATCGTGATCTATTTAATCCTGTTGACTATTAGTGTTTTTCTCCTATTCTAAGTTTGGCGCTTCTTGCTCTAGAGTTTTGTTGAATTTCTTCCTCAGGAGGCAGAATGGCCTTTTTTGTAATTACTTTATATGGGCGATTGATATTACCGTAAAAATCTTGCTCAAACTTTCCTTCAGCATTACCTGACTTTAGGAAGTTTTTCACCATCCTATCTTCTAGTGAATGGTAGGTGATCACCGAGAGTCTTCCTCCTGGTTTTAGCACTTTGATGCAATCTCTTAAAAAGTCTTCTAAGGCTCCCATCTCATCATTCACTTCGATTCGTAAAGCTTGAAACACTTGTGACAAGTAGCGCAATCTTTGTCCTCTCACCAATGGATCGAGTACATTTAGTAGATCTTTGATGGTTTTAAACTTTTTAAGCCCGCGCTCCTCGACAATCTTCAAAGCCAATGTGCGTGCATTCCTCACCTCACCGTACTTGCCAAGTATCGCCTGTAGGTCTGCGGCAGCGTACTCATTGAGTATATCTGCGGCTGTTGTTTCTTGCTCCTGATTCATCCGCATATCCAAGTCCGCTTCAAAGCGGTAGGAAAATCCTCGCGCGCCCTCATCTAATTGATGGGAAGACACCCCTAAATCTGCCAGGATGCCATCTACTTGCTCAATATCATAAAGGCGCAAATACTTTTGGAGGTAACGAAAGTTGGAAGCAACAAACTGGAATCGATCATCTTCTGGTACATTGCGAACAGCATCAGCATCTTGATCAAAACCCAATAGACGACCTGTTGGCCCCAAAGCTTCAAGTATAATGCGGGAATGCCCACCACCTCCAAAGGTCACATCGACATAAATACCATCAGGCTGAATTGCCATGGCATCCACAGAAGCCTGAGCTAAGACAGGTAGATGATAGGTCATAATCCTATATCATTAAGAGGCTCCCCACCTAACACATCCTGCGCTAAATCGGAAAAGTCTTCTGGCTCATTATCTAGGAGAACGTCGTATTGCTCCTTCGCCCATATTTCAATGCGATTGTTTACTGCCGCCAAGATTACATCTTTTTGTATTCCGGCATATTCGAGTAATCGCTTATTCATCAGGATTCGATCTGCACTATCTAGTGATACTTTGTGGGCACCACGATAGAAATAGCGTTGAAAGTCCCGCTGCTTTTTATTGTATTGATTCAATCGATTGACTTGAGCAGAAATCGTATCCCAAACTTCTTGTGGGTACAGCATCAAGTTATTCTCAAAGCCCCGATTAATTACAAAACTATGCGCCTCCTCCTCTCCCAATTGGCTAATCAAAGCGCTTGGTAATCGCATGCGCCCTTTGGCGTCAATTTTACACTCATATTCTCCTAATAGCTGCTGCATAGATATAATTCCCCTATTGAGGGTCTTCAAATATAAAAACTATTTCCACATATTCCCACTATTTACCACATATTTTCACCTATAAACACCTCTTTTACCACTTATGGGCATCTTTTAGTTCCACAAGTGTCTAAAAAGTGCATTATTTTTTGACATATATGCAAAATTGTTGAAAAAACAGCCTTTTGGGCCTTCTCATCTCCACTTGATAGGTGGGAAAATGTGGGAGAGGTCTTATGTGGTATGTTAATGAGACCTTTTTGGTGCGCAGCAACGAAATCTGGTCGAATTAATCCCGGCGGAGTGCAACGAACGTCGGGATACTTTGCTATGTGCTATGTCTTATGTGGTATGTGCTATGTGCTATGTCTTATGTACCATATTAATGTTAATGTGACCTTTTGGTGCGCAGCAACGAAATCTCATTAAACTGACATCCCGAAATATGCTTCGCTAAGCCGTGCATTAATGCCTCATTAGTAGGCTTCTGTAGATAAAATTCATCTTTTAAACTAAATAATTAGTTAAATAGTTGATAAAACTAATCATTTAGTTTATAATTGCAGTGTAGTTACAAAATCGATATAGTCAATATGAATAAATTAGCTAAAAGAGAGGAGCAGGTCATGCAGGTCTTATGGGACTTGGAGAAAGCCTTTGTCAAAGAGATCATTGAGCATTTTCCCGACCCAAAGCCGCATTACAATACCATCTCTACGATCATCCGCATCTTACAAAACAAGGGATTTGTTGGGCACGAAGCCTTTGGTAAATCTCACCGCTATTATCCTGCCATTTCGAAGGAGGAATACCAACAGAAGGCCTTGGGGGAAGTGGTACAAAACTACTTCGACAACTCTGTGCCGAAATTGGTCGCCTACTTCGCTAAGCAAGAAAAAATCAGTGAAGAAGAATTAGAAGACATCATTCGATTGATTAAAACCAAAAAGTAATGCTTCCATATATTCCTCATGTTGCCCTATTGGTAGCCCTCTTTTATATTTTTTATAAACTCCTCCTAGAAAAGGAGACTTTCTTCCAGCTTAATCGTTGGTTCCTGGTCGTTGGAGGTATCCTAGCTTTCATCATCCCTAGCTTTGTCATCCCTGCTGATTGGTCGATTTGGCCCGCTCCAGTATCTGAATCCACCTCTTATACCTATACTAATGAGGTCCCTGGAATTGTGCCGGCAATACCTCCTCAACCTGAAGCAGAAGCAAAAACAGCAATAGCAGATCAGAATACTGTGCCACCTAAGCCTGCTGCTAGTGTAGAAAAGGAGCCCATGTCTACGGTAGCTGCTACACCAAGTATCTGGTCACAACTCAACTGGAAAGATTATCTCTGGTATGGATACTTAGCAGGTATTGCCATCTTTGGCATCAACCTACTTATACAAATGCTGGTGCTGGCTTATCAAATGATCAAATTCCCCAGTCTAAAGGATGGCCCATATCGGATCATCGAGATGGAGCAAGACAAAGCGCCGTATTCTTTTCTGAATGCTATTTTTATCAACCCTACAAAATACGATTGGGATACCTACAACCAAATCCTGGAACACGAGAAAATACACGTAAGTCAACTGCACTCTATTGATATGATCCTGGCAGAGCTATTAGTGGTAGTACAATGGTTCAATCCATTTGCCTGGTATTATCGCAAAGCAGTTGAGAATAATCTTGAATACCTGACTGATCATGCCATGCTCAACAAGGGTACCGCACGCGAGCCTTATCAATTGAATCTTTTGAAAGTATCGGTGCCCCACTACCCTATTGGGCTAGCCATGAATTACAATCAATCTATACTTAAAAAACGCATTAAAATGATGAATGGTAAAAAATCATCCGTCCGCACTAGTTGGAAGTACATGGCCATCCTGCCTTTAATTGGGATTTCGGTCATCTGCTTCAATGCTGTCAAGCTAGCTGCCAATCAACAAGAACAAACGACAGACTTCGAGGAAATAGCCCTTGAAGAAATTATGCCAGACATGGAAGAGGTTTTCAATGAAATGGAAGAACCCCTTCAATCTATCGGTGAAATCGCCGAAGAATTTGCCAGCGGCATTGCCGAGGAGGCCCTGCGCCAAGCTCAAATAGCACTCGAAAATGTACCTTTCGAGCAAGAGAGCTTTTCCTTTAATGGAGAACTCCCGCTTGAAATGAAGGGATTCTGGCGAGCAGAAATTGAGGGTGATCGCATCTGCATCCGTTTTGACAACTCCGATTTCAGCAGAAATTCTTTTTGGGTATCGACCGAGTGTTTCAAACGTAGTGAGTTTGGCAGTCTACCTAGCTCCGATAGTGAGTTTAAACTTAGCCGTGCTGCCGGAACGATTACCTTTAAAGGTAGTTTTGACGGTGATTATGGCGATGGCCGATATACCTTCCAGTACGATCAAAGCTTTGGCCAACTCCTCGAAGAGGAAGGCATCAGAGGTAGAGCAAAAGAATCTGATTACTTCCATTTTTTCTTAGCAGATATGGATCAGGATTTCGTGCGCAACCTCAAGCAGAAAAACTTTAGCGGATTAGATGTCGAGTCTCTCCGAAAAGTAGCTATCCACGGCGTCACCGAATCCTACATTGATGAAATGGCAAAACTTGGATTCGACGACTTGGATATTGATGATTTAATCAAAGGCCGCATCCATGATGTAGACCCACAGTATATTCAAGAAATCAGAGGCGCTGGATTCAAGAATATGGATTTTGATGACCTCGTAAAATTCTCTATCCACGATGTAGATGCTGAAATGGTAGAAGCATTGGCCAGAGCTGGGTTTACCGACCTTGATGCACAGGATATCGTTAAGGCAAGTATTCATAATGTTGATCCAGAATACATTGCAGAACTCAAGGAAGTCGGCTACACTTTTGATGATCTTGATGACATCGTGAAGTTTGCGATCCATAATGTGGATGCTGACTTGGTTAAAGCACTAAAAGATGCTGGTTATGACAACCTTAGTCCAGGTGAGATCACTAAGGCAGCGATCCATAATGTTGATGAAAAATACATCGCAGATATCTCAAGCATTGGATACGAGTTTAATGACATCGACAACATCATTGATTTCGCCATCCATAATGTGGATGCCAATTTTGTCAAAGCATTAAAGGAAGCAGGCTACGATGATATCAGTGCGCGTGATATTAAAAATGCAGCGATTCATAACGTCAGTGAGCGTTATATCAATGACCTGAGATCAGCTGGTATCGACTTGCCAGACTTAGATGAAGTAGTGAAGTTCAAAATCCACAACGTGAGTGTTTCCTTTATTGAGGCACTTGAAGATGCTGGCTATAAAAATCTTGAGCCTGAGCAAATCCGCAGTGCGGCGATCCACAATATAAGTGAGAGCTATATCCGTGAAATGAAAGCTTCAGGAATAGATTTACCGAGCATTGAAGAGGTCATTAAATTTAAAATCCATAATGTAAGTCCTCGATACATCAAGGATTTACAGGACCTAGGCTATAGCAACCTTTCAGCTGGAGATGTTCGCAAGGCAGCTATCCACAATGTACGCCCAAGCTTCATCAAAGGCTTGAATGACCTTGGATTTGACAACATTCCTATGGACAAGGTGATCAATCTAAAAATCCACAACGTAACGCCAAGCTTCATCAAAGGAGCGAGAGAGAAAGGTTATAAAGATTTAAGCCTTGAGGAGTATAAGAAAATTAAGATTCACAATCTATATAGAGAATAAAATTAAGTAGGCCTTTGGCTTATTGCTAAAGCCTAGCTCAAGAATCATCCACTGTTTTTGAATATCGAAGATTGTTCCTCTCAGAGGAGCAATCTTTTTTTTACTCACCTTTGAATATAATGAATACCCTTTTCGTAGGGCTGAGAGAAAAGATTTTTAATCCACTCATAATTAGCAGGATGCTCTATAAAATCTAAATCTTCTAACTCTAAGATCAAAATCGGTAGGTCATTTTGATGTTTGAAAAAGTCTAAGTAAGCAGATTGAATACTTTGCAAATAATCTGGAGCGATGTCTTCTTCAAAAGACCTTCCTCTACTTTTTATATTCTCCAATAGAACAGGAACGGGTCGATGTAGATAGACCAATAAATCTGGATTGGGGAAATTCGAATTGAGAATATTAAACAGCCGCCTGAACAGTCGATACTCCTCCTTAGGCAGGTTATTTTGGGCAAAAAGTAGGGTTTTATAAAAGTAATAATCCGCTATAAAAAGCTCCTGGAATAAGTCTTTTTGAGCCAAGTCGGTTTGCAACTGTTTATGCCGCTCGGTCATAAAAAAGAGTTCTACAGAAAAGGCATAGCGCTCAGGATTTTCGTAGAAAAAAGGAAGAAAAGGGTTATCGGTAAAAGCCTCCAATATCAGCTTGGCGTTCCAATCTGTAGCTAGCATGTTGCTAAGGGTTGTTTTACCTGCTCCAATATTACCTTCTATTGCAATAAACTGATAAGGAAGACTCAATGCCTTGGATTTTGTGCGTGATTTTAAACCTACTCTTTAAAAGAGATCGCAAAATCGGTAAAAGCCTATTCTTGTCCAAGAAAGCGTTCTACTTTTAAAGGGTCTGGGCAAGATTCTAGGAGCTGGGCAATAGTTTTTTGATGGATGGGATGCAACCACTCAGGAGCTAAATCGAGCATTGGTACGAGCACAAATCGCCGTTCGGCAATAAATGGATGCGGAATAATCAACTGAGATCGCTCAATACAAACATCATCATAAAAAAGTAAGTCAATATCGATTAGTCTTTCCCCCCATTTCTGGATGCGCTTTCGCCCCATATCTTTTTCAATCGCTAGCGCATGACGCAATACCTCAAAGGGATCTTGAGTGGTTTCTACTTGTAGCACCTGATTGAGGAATCGATCCTGGTCTTCTATACCCCAAGCATCGGTGGTATAGATAGGGGATGCTTGGGTGACTACTCCAATATGTTCAGCAATTTTATCCTGGGCAATACTAAGATTGTGTGCCTTCTCACCAAGATTAGTACCTAAACCCAGGAAGAGCTGCCTTGGAGGCGATGCCTCATTTTTTGAATATTGTAATGTTGTAATGATGGAATGTTCTAGTGATTGAATGAGTCCATGAGCCAATTAGGCTGTTGCCATCTCCACCTCTTCCTCTGGCAATTCGCCTTTCCAAGATTTAGGATGGATGAGTAATCTCAAAGACTGATCGTAAGTAAAATAACTCCAGGCCCAATTAATGAATACAAAAAGACGGTTTTTTACACCTACTAGTGCCATCAAGTGTACGAACAACCACAGTGCCCAAGCGACAAAGCCACCTAAGTGTACAAATGCAAGGTCAGCTATAGCTAAATTCCGCCCAACTGTAGCTAATGATCCTTTATCCGTATAAGCAAAAGGTTTCGCCTCTTTATTTTTCTGAACAGCCCTTAAGTTTTTATATAAAAGCGTAGCTTGCTGTAGGGCTACTTGTGCAACTTGAGGGTGGCCTTTAGGGTAGGCTTCTGTCTCCATATAAGCCATATCACCTAAAGCATAAACATCTTCTAGACCTTTAACGCTATTAAATCGGTCTACAATTAGCCGTTGATTGTGTCCGTAAACCGATTCGGGCAATCCTTCGACGGTATTAGCCTTGATACCGGCGGCCCAAATGAGTGTACGTGCATTTAAAGCCTCGCCTCCTTTAAGTTGAACCTCTCTACCATCAAAATCTTCTACAAGGGTATTTAGCCTTACTTCCACACCGAGTTTCTCTAAATAGGCAAAGGCTTTCTCGGATGATTTTTTACTGTACCCTCCCAAAATCCTTGGAGCAGCCTCCAATAATTGGACTTTCATTTTGGAGAAATCTAACTCCGGGTAATCCTTAGGGAGAATAAACTTTTTCATTTCAGCAATAGCGCCAGCTAGTTCCACGCCAGTGGGGCCACCTCCTACAATTACAATATTCATCAAAGCAGCGGCTTTATCAGACTCGTTGGTATTCAGTGCATTCTCGTAATTGCTGAGAATTTTATTACGCAAACTCAAGGCCTCATTGAGGGATTTCATAGGTGCCGCATGACGCTCGATATTCTTGTTTTTGAAATAATTGGTATCTGCGCCAATCGCTAGTACCAAAATATCGTAGTCTACATAACCGATATCGGTGACAATTTTCTTTTGAGCAGGGTCCACTTTTTGCACCTCTGCAACCCGGAAGTGGATATTTTTCTGGTGCTGAAAAATCTTCCGCAAAGGAAAAGTAATCGCTGAAGGCTCCAGTCCAGCAGTAGCAACTTGGTAAAAGAGCGGTTGAAATTGGTGGTAGTTATTACGATCAAGTAGTACCACCTGATAATTCGACTTACTCAACTTGCGGGACAATTTCAACCCAGCAAATCCGCCACCTAAAATGACGACCCGCTGTCTGCTAGATTGGGGAATATTAGCAATAGGATTCATATGAGTGATTTTAGTATTACTTGTCTAAGTAACAGCCAAAAAACAACTTACCGATTTTGATGGAATCTTTTGCTCCAATACGGCGTTAAAAAGCCTCGTCAATGCCCTGCATTGCCTACGTTTTTTGCCTTGTCTTGGTTCAAAAGCTTCTTGATCAAAATGCGGGACTTATTCTTTGTCCGTTACTAGCAATTCATTTATACAACAAATGAATTGCCCTGCAAGTTCTCCAATTCGGCAGGAATACAGGCTTATTTTCCATTTTACAATAAGGAAAGTGTCTTTTAAACACTAAGTTGATCAAAATCACCTAGCCTAGTGACAAATAATCCTATTTACAGATACGGCTTATCGTAGGTTGCAGGTGTGAATGATACACATTATTCTGATAGGTTTCACTCCTATCTAGTCACGAAAAGCAACGATCATGTTAGCTATTAAAAGGGGTTTACCGGGCGCCAAACAAACCGGTTTAATCCTAGGTCCTGCATTATTTTTCTTAATCATGGCGCTACCTCTACCCGAGGGAATGGCGCTCTCTGCTAGAGCAATTTTGGCATGTACCGTATGGATCGGTACTTGGTGGGTCACAGAAGCTATACCGATCCCGGTTACGGCATTGATGCCCATCATTATTTTTCCCTTATCAGGAGGTTTGGAGCTAAAAGCAACTACGGGTGCTTTTGGTAATCCATTGATCTTTTTATTCGTAGGTGGATTTATCATTGCAGCTGCGATTCGTAAATGGAATTTACACCAACGGATTGCCACCAATATTATTTTTTGGCTGGGTAGTAAAGCGAATCGAGTAGTACTAGGTTTTATGGTAGCGACGGCCTTCCTGTCGATGTGGATTAGTAATACGGCAACAGCCGTCATGATGGTACCCATCGGTGTAGCCATAGCCGGCCAGATGGGAGGAGATTTACGAGACAATAAATTTGGTAAAGCCCTGATGTTAGGGGTTGCTTATGCAGCTTCAATTGGTGGTGTAGCGACTCTGATAGGTACTCCTACCAACGTAATATTCACAGGGGTGGTTTCAGAGATGTATGGCATCAATGATATCACTTTCGCGAAGTGGATGCTCTTTGGTTTACCGATCTCTATTGTACTCCTATATATATGTTGGCAATATTTGACTAGGATTGCCTTTCCAATGAAAGATGTGATCTTGAACGGTGGTCGCGAAGAGATAGAACGGCAACTACATGACTTAGGTCCAATTACCAAAGAAGAAAAACTTGTCCTATATATTTTTGGCGGTACAGCAATCGCTTGGATGACGCGCTCTTTTTTATTAGAGCCTATTCTCCCAGGCATCAATGACACCATTATTGCTATTGCTGGTGCGGCGGCTTTGTTTTTCATTCCCGCCCCATCAAATAAAAAAATGCGTTTATTAGATTGGGAAACAGCCACCAACATCCCTTGGGGAGTCATATTATTATTTGGTGGTGGTCTTGCCATAGCGAATGGTTTCAAAACCTCGGGTCTTGCAGCCTATATTGGTGATTTATTGATGGCTCTCAATGGTTTGCCCTTATTGCTGCTTATCCTACTACTAGTGGCCTCTGTAAACTTTTTGACCGAGATCACTTCGAATGTAGCAACGGCTTCTATGATTTTACCCATTTTAGGATCTATGGCTATTGCAATGGCGGTACACCCTTATGCTTTTATGGTAGCCGTGACCTTAGCGACTTCTTGTGCGTTTATGCTGCCCGTAGCAACTCCTCCGAATGCGATTGTCTTTGGCTCGAACATGCTTAAGATTAAAGACATGGTACAAGCAGGGGTATGGATGAATGTTATCTCTATCCTCATTATGACTGCATATGTCTATTTCGGTTTACCCATAATCTGGGGGATTGAGTTATTTGAATTCCCTGAGATGTTTAAAACAGTAGCTACAGAGGTAACTTTGAGGTAACTTTGAGGTAAGGTGAGGGAGCGGGGGAGCGGAGACTGGGGGACTTGGGGACTGGGAGACTAGGGGACTGAGGGAACGGAGACATGGAGAACGGAGACATGGAGAGCGGAGACTGGGTGACTAGGGGAACAGTGAGGGGGAGAGAGGGAGTTCTGGTGTCGGTGTTCTTGTCCTGAAACATATTGGAGTCTTTGTGGCTTTGTGGCTCGTTTGTTAGCGTTTTGATATAGGGCTGTCAGTTATATATACAGGCGAACATTTGGAGGAAAAACTTAATTCATAGTACCCCAAAAAGCGATAAAACTCCAATTGTCCAATAGCTGAGAACTTTTGTCCATTTAGTTGAGGTGGTTTTGCGTGCATCTTTGTGGTGTAATTAATCCGAAAGCAATATGCAATCGGGAAATAACAAACAACTGAACAAACAACAATTTTTCTAAACACAAAAACCAAATCAAAATGGCAAACATTCAAGTTCCAACTAACGAACAAGTAGACAACAAAGCTCAAGGTATTTTCGCTGCATTAAAAAAACAACTAGGTATGGTACCTAATCTGTACGCAGCAATTGGTTACTCTTCTGACACGCTAGAAAGTTTCCTTAATTTCTCTGGCCCTGCTGGAAAAGGGACATTCAGTGGCAAAGAAATAGAAGCTATTAAATTAGCTGTTTCGCAGGTAAATAATTGTGAATACTGTTTAGCAGCCCACACCGCATTGGCTAAAATGAATGGTTTTACTCAAGAAGAAACCTTAGAGCTCAGAACGGCTACTATTGCAGATGAGCGCTTAAATGCGATCACTACTTTAGCTAAAGAAATTGCTGAAGATGCTGGTAGAGCTACCCAGGCCACTCTAGACAATTTCTTTGCCCAAGGTTTTAATGAGGCAGGATTAATCGACATAGTTGCTGTAATCACCTCTGTAACCTTCACCAACTATGTTTATGGAGCTACTGCAGTGCCGGTTGACTTTCCAGCGGCACAAGCTTTAGAGGCCGTTGCAGCCTAAATCTCGAACAGCCCAATCAAATAGAACCAAGATTTTAGTGACAACATATCGGCCTTCTCTTTTAGAATCTATCTAAAGGGGAAGGTTTTTTTATACCTGACGTTGTCCTAATTTCTCTATACGACTCAAGCACTTTTCTCTGTATTGATCAGTAGATAGTCGGATAGGCCCTATAGCTGTTATCCTCACTTTTTGAATACCGATAAATTTCAAGGTCAACTTCTTCATCGCACTGTGGCTGGGTGCGCTATTGAACCATCGATAAAACCAAGCTGGCTGGTCAAGTGTACATATAATTCTTGCTGTCCTACCTTTCAGGAGTTTGTCCCACCATAGACTACCCTCTCTCTTTTTAAAAGCAAAGCCTGGTAATAAAACCCGATCTATAAAGCCTTTCATAATAGCCGGTACAGATCCCCACCAAACCGGATATATCCATACCAAATGCTCCGCCCATAGGATCAGCTCCTGAGCTTTGATTAAATCAGGTTCTAATGCTGTGCGTTTTCGATAGCCGTATTCTAGGTTGGGATTAAAGGAAAGCGCCCTGATATTGATTATTTGGATCTCTGCCCCTGCTTTTTTCGCCCCTTTTATATAAGCATCGGCTAAAGCAAAATTGTAGCTCTCTGCATCGGGATGGCCATTGATTAGAAGGATTTTTTTGTTATTCATTGTCGGTTAAGTTAAGCATACTGTAGAAAAGCCAAATACCATATTGAAGAAAAGGGAATCTAGGACAAACGCATAAAAATAAAAACTTAAAAAGAAAAGGATATTTCTCGAAATTAAGTGTAAAAAAGATCATAAGTGAAGTGCGGGAGGCCGCCTAGGCATTGTCTGAGCGGAGCGAGTTTGGCTAGGCAAGATTTTTTTGCTTCGTTTTTGTATCGAATGACAAAAATGAAGATGCTAGAGCGGTTTTGAATTGGAGTTTCAGTAGGAATAATAAAAAATTGCAGGATAATTTTTTGGTGCGTTTGCTCTAAAGGGAACCTAGTTACACCAGATTCCCTTTTTTTTACCTAAAGCGAGGAAACACTAAAAAGCATTCACGCCATTCACCGTCGTATATTTAAAGCTGATTTTCTTATCTGGATATACTCGCTTGAAGGCAGACTGACACATCAAAGTGGCCTCGTGGAAACCACAGAGGATCAATTTCAATTTACCAGGATAAGTATTGATATCACCAATCGCATAGATACCTGGTATATTGGTACTGTAGTCAAAGGTATCTACTTCAATAGCGTTCTTTTTAATATTCAAGTTCCAATTTGCCAATGGCCCTAATTTGGGAGACAAACCAAATAGAGGAATGAAATGATCCGTTGATTTTACAAACTCTCCTTCTGTTTTATGCTTAATCACCACATCAGTCAGGGTGCCATTTCCTTTTAATCCAATCGCCTGTGAATCAGTAAATAGAGAGATACGACCCTCGCTGGCCAATTGGTGTACTTTTTCCACAGAATCTAAAGCACCTCTAAAGTCTTTACGGCGGTGAATGAGCATCACCTCATCGGCAACATCGGCTAGGAAGATGGTCCAATCTAAAGCGGAATCTCCCCCTCCAGCCACGACGACTCTCTTATTTCTATACTTCTCAGGATCTCGAATAATATAATCTACACCTTTATCCTCAAACTGCTCGAGGTTTTCTAAAGGTGGCTTGCGTGGCTCAAAACTACCCAAACCTGCTGCAATAGCGATTACAGGCGCTTGGATTTTGGTCCCTCTATTGGTGGTGAGTACAAAGTGTCCATTGTCCAAAGTTTCGATTCCTTCCGCTCTCTCCCCCAAGGTAAACCCAGGTTTGAATGGTTCAATTTGCTCCATCAGGTTATCAACAAGCTCCCCAGCTAATATTGAAGGGAACCCAGGAATATCGTAAATTGGTTTTTTGGGGTAAATCTCTGACAATTGTCCCCCAGGTTGTGGTAATGCATCTACCAAGTGGCAACGCATCTTTAGCAATCCTGCCTCGAATACAGTAAACAGACCTACGGGGCCTGCACCTATGATTAAAATATCTGTTTGGATCATTTCTGATAAAAAATTTATGCAAAAGTAAGTAATCAATTGATAATGTGTAGCTTATTACAATTGATTATCCTATCTAAAATTTGTAATATTTGTCATTATTGGGTAGAAAGCTCGCTTTGGCGAGCTTTACAAACCAACGTTTAGTCCTTGTCAGAAGTTTTGGAAATATTTAAATGTAGGCCACATTCTGTCTTTTGAGCCCCTTGCCAGCGCCCCTCACGCCCACTTCCTTGCACGGTACAATGCATACAACCTATAGATTCATAACCATAAATCTTAAGTGGATGTTCGGGTAACTTGAGATAAGACTGGTAATACAAGAAATCGCCTTCAGATAAATCAACAATCGGGTGAAATTTTATAAGGTCTCCTTGCTGCTCAAAAATATGGAGTTGAGCACGGTGGGGTGTCTGAAAGCCCATTACGCCAGAAATCCATACTTGATGTTGTGCTTTAATAGGGGTAAATGGATCAACTTTATTGATAGAGCAGCAGGCATCGGGGTGGGTTTGCCATAGTTTATCCTGCTTTGATCCTTGGTGGGCAGATTCATCTGGTAATATATCCTCTACCTGCAAGCCGAAGCGCTGACTCAATTCATTTTTATACTCCAGCGTCTCCGCAAAGTGAAAACCGGTATTAATGAAATGAATTTTCTGCCGCTTTTGAACTTGACTAATCCAGTACAGTAGGAAAGCCGAACTTGAGCCAAAAGAAGAAGTCACCAAGACCTCCTTTCTATCAAAAATGAGATAGAAGGCTTCAAGCCGCTCCTGAAAAGACAGCGGCTTGAAGTAGGCATTCAATTCCTCGATGGAGGAAGTCGCATTTACTGGAATGCTTTTTTTAGGGACGTACTTTGTCATTGGTTTTTGTTTGTTCATTTTCAGTTATACGGTAGCAATTGTGTTTACAGTTGATTTAATAGCCAAGCTGTCGGATAATCCAACAACCGCTCCTATCACGATGATCCCTGGAGCACCAATAGCTGCTCGCTGCACTTTTTTATATATATCGGCCACTGTGCCCTGTACAGATCGTTCGTTTTTCAATGATCCATTCTGGATTACCATTACTGGTGTATCGGCCTGACCAAAACGCTGGAATAGCTCCGTGATGACCTGCAATTTTCTGATACCCATCAAGATCACTACAGTTGCTGTGGACTGAGCAGCTAGTTCGAGGTCTTTAGAAAGCTTGCCTTGCTTCGTGGTAGCCGTAAGCACCCAAAAACTTTCATTGACACCACGACAAGTAAGCGGTACCTGTTTCAAACCTGGCACCGAAATAGAAGAAGAAATACCTGGAACATAATCGACCTGCACGCCAAAGGCGGAGGCATAGTCTAACTCTTCGTAGCCTCGACCAAAAACAAATGGATCGCCGCCTTTTAACCGAACTACATGACCATGTGTATAAGCATAGGACACAAGCATCTGGTTAATTTCCTCTTGGCTAACCCGATGATTATTCGCCCGTTTACCTACATAGATTTTCTCTGAATGGGCAGGGGCCGCATCGAGTAAGGCCGGATTAGCTAGAGCATCATAGAGGATAACATCCGCATTCTGGATGGCGCGATATCCTTTCATCGTAATTAAATCCGGGTCTCCTGGTCCAGCTCCTACTAAGCTTATTTTAGGTTGGCGATTGATTGTCATGGCTTAAGCATTATAATAATTAGCAACCACCGTTTTGTCCGCTCCTGCACTTGCATCGAGTTGGAGTTCTCTGGTTTTAATTACGAGTTGTAGAAAAGCTTCGGCTTGCTTGAGGTAGTCATTTGCAAAAGCTTCGTTTGGCTCATATTTTCTTATCTGCAATACTAAATCAGAAAAATCTTCAAGATTGGCGAATACGCCCGCTGTGACAAAGTGGGTTTGGAAATCATTAATAATTCCCTTGTGGGTATTACATTTAATATCACGGCTAAGCAGCAAGGCTTTAGCACCAATCACAAAAGTGGAATAGGCATAATAAATCGCATCAGCAAAATCGTCGAGTTCCAATTTGGCTTTGCCTTCGTGTAAGCGATCTTCAGCATCTTTGATAATCGTACCAATGACATCTAACATTACTCCTGCACACTCTCCTACTCCAATACTTTGGATATAATTCTCTTCTTGTCCCCAATCCTTAAACTCGGATTCTTGAATAGATTCTAAATCTGCTAAGGGTTTGAGTAAAGCATAGAAATACCGCTTGCCGTGGCGGTAATAGTAATCATTGAAATACTCTCCCTCAAGGCTTTTCTCTGCATAATCATCTAATAATAGTCGGACTGCAGCAGGTACCCGACGCGTAGGAATTTTAATTACCTTTTCGGCGATAAAACCTTTACCCTTGAGATCGACACCTCCTCCAAGAACGATCTGCATAGCCGGAATAACGAGTGTTTGTCGTTTGATAGAACTCCCGTGAAATCCAATATTGGCCGCCATATGCTGCCCACAGGCATTCATACAGCCACTAATCTTAATTTTCAGAAAAGGATCATTGATTAGATCTGGATACTCTGCAGCAACTACTTCTTCTAATTGAGCTGCTAAGCCTGTACTATTGGTAACCCCGAGGGCGCAAGTATCTGTACCAGGACAAGCGGTAATGTCTCTAATCGTATCAAAACCTGGCTGCGTCAATCCCAATTGATGAAGGCCATTAAAAAGTGCTGGTATATTTTCTACTTTCACATACCTCAAGATAAAACCTTGGTTAACACTTAAGCGGAAATCATCTGCTGCGTATTTTTTTATAATGGGTGCTAAAACCCTTGCATCTGCAGAAGAAATATCGCCAAGCGGCACTCTCACCTTTACACCATAAAAGCCAGCTTGTTTTTGTTCAAAGGCATTAGAAGCTTTCCATTGATCATAAATATCTTGGTCAACAGGTTTTTGTACATCGATTTGCTCAGGAATAGTGGCAAGCGGAACGGTATCCGTAGGAATTGAGAATGTTTTATGCTTCAGTGCCTTCCACTCCTGTTGGATAAGGTCCATAAAACCTTCCAGCCCGAATTTTTTCACTAAGAATTTCATGCGGGCTTTCATGCGCTTTTCTCTTTCTCCAAAGCGATCAAAAATGCGGATACCGGCCTCCATAAAAGGGATGATTTGATCTACCGGCAGAAACTCGTAAGCGGTAGGAGCTAACATAGATACGGCACCAAGCCCGCCGCCAATCACCACCTTAAAGCCGCGCTCTTCTTTTCCATTTACCGTTCTAAGTCTGGGTATAAATCCAAAATCGTGGAAGTAAGTAAAGGCGGCATCTTGATCACTGGAAGAAAAAGCAATTTTTATTTTGCGCCCCATTTCTTGACAAATAGGATTTCTCAAAAAGTACTCAAAGGTCGCCTGCACATAGGGAGAGACATCAAACAACTCATCTGGATCAACACCGGCTAAAGGGGAGGCGGTAATATTTCGGACCGTATTTCCACAGGCTTCTCTTGCTGTCACGCCGACACTAGCCAGGGCTGTCCATACCTTTGGAGAATCCGTCAGTTTGACGTAATGAATCTGTATATTTTGTCGAGTAGTAATATGCAAGTTGTTACTTCCATACTTTTCTGCTACATCTGCCAAACGTAGTAGTTGTTCTGTATTCAGTCGACCAAAAGGAATTTTGGTTCTAAACATTTGGACCCCACTTTGGCGCTGACCATATACGCCTCTAGTCAAGCGATAGAGTTTGAAGCGCTCTTCATCTTCTTGTCCAGTAAGAAAGCCATTGATACGGTTCTGAAGCTCGATAATATCCTTGCGTGCTTCTAAGCTGACTTGGGAGAAATTTAATTCTTGACTCATTCTTAGGTTGATCTATTTGGGTTATTTGCCTGTTTTAAAAAATAAAAGCCCTCCAGTATTCATTCCTGGAAGGGCCTTTAAAAAGAGTCATATCTTCAACAGATAGCATTCCAAGATGAGTTAATATTTAATCATACAGCAGCAACAGCAACAAGCCGTTGTTGTACAATTGATATTTAACCTGGATAGTACCTGAATCATTTTTTAACCTTTTATATGGCACAATATTATCGCCCTTTTAGGTCAATGTCAAGAATTTTGTCACTTTTTTAATTATATTTCATATGATCATATAAACATACAAACCTATAATTTTACGTTTATTTGAGCTTTTTAAGCGGGTTTTTCATTTTTAGGTAAAAAATATACGCAAATAGTTTATAAAAACTATTCGGTTCATTTCCACTTGTCTTCTTAGAGGCAGCTTTGTAGGTCTACCAAAACAATAAGGGTGAAGCAGAATACAATCTGCTTCACCCTTAATATGGAGAAATCCGAAAAAGTGTGTTTACTCCTTCTTCATCACTTTCATCACTTCGGTAGTTTCAGAGCCAATTTTCACTCTGATAAAATACATACCTGCCGGTAGTTTAGAGAAGTCTAGATTATTCTGTACAGTCTCTTTGTCCCAAGTAAAGGTACGAATGATACCACCCTCAGTCGTAGCTAATTCGACGGTGATTTCTTCTTCCCTATTATCTTCCATGAACTCAACCATTAGGCGATCTTGTACAGGGTTGGGATAGACCATCACTCTAGTACCAGGTTCGAACAGCATCAAGTCCAGGATATTAGATAATGCTGCTTCTCCAGAAGGATCATTCATTTTAACTCGGTAAAGATTACGACCGCGTTTAGGCGTAGCATCAACGTATTCGTATTCTTTATATCCAGCTTTGATCAATTTTGGATCTTTTACTTCTGCAATTTTGGAGAAATCAGAACCGTCACTTGATCGCTCTACATCGAAGCTGTAAGAAATACCATCGTTAAGGACTTTCCAATCGATCATTACTTCCTGGTTTTCAGGAGTAGCTCTAGATCCAATATTGAAATTAGCACTACTACAGTAAGTAGGTGTATAAGTAGCTAACACTTGTACAGAGGAAGAAGTAGAACAATTGTTCTCGGTCACCGTCACTTTTACGGTATAGTAGCCAAAGCTATTGAAAGAGGCTGTGACAACTTTATCGTCAGTACTAGATGGATTCATTCCACCAGGGAATTCCCACTCTACTTGAGCATTTGCGGTTTGAGTGACAACCTCAAAGGTGGCCAAATCTAAGTAACAGGTAATTGGCTGAGCAATAATTTCTGCTTTAGCATCATCTTTGACGGTCACGGTCACGATATTGGCTTCAATATAATCTGGACAACCAACAGCTCTCACACAACGTGCGTAATGCGTAGTCACATCAATAGGTCCTGGATCATAAGATGGGAAGACTGCACCAGGAATAGGTCTGAAACCTCCAGCTTCGAAATTTTCAGAGCTTTCTGATTTCATCCATAAATATTCTATAGGCATACCTCCTCCTGAAGCATCTCTAATACTCATGATAGGTCCTGGATCATTACCAGGAGCACAGACCATTTGATCTTGACCAATCTCTCCAGGAAACTGCACATTAATACAGATTTCTATAAAGCCTGCATCAAAAGTTAAATCCGTTTCGCCACCTTCTATAGAAAATACAGGGGTCATCATGGTTTGCTCATTGACATCACTGTCTAAAGCATCGTCACCACCAGCATTAGGTGTGGTCAGCTCAAAATTACCTTCTGGTTTTCCAAAGGTAATCTTATAATCGCCCTTAGGTACCAAGAAGCAGTAGGCACCATCATCATCTGTTTGCACTACATCAACGAGAGAGCCATCAGGATTTTGTAGAGTTACTTCAACGCCTTCTATTCCAGGCTCTCCTGGGTCTTGAATTCCATCTTCATCTTCATCCAGCCAAACAAAGTCCCCTACTTTAGCATCACATTCTTCAGTAGACAATATCAAGAATAATGGCAATACGCCAAGACATTCTGTGAAGTCTTCGGGAGTAAAGAATACGCCCAGCTCAAAAGTACCCACACCAAGGGAAGAAGGATTGATATCATCTACTGGCTGACCTTCAATCGTATAACTGAAAGTACCCGGTTGATCAACCATAATCTCTGGTATATAGTTGGATAATTCTACACAGACGTTTAAAGTATCTTCTAGTGCTTGTGGAGCAACCACATCTGGGTAGGTACACAATTTAGAGAAATTCAAGGTATCAAAACCGTTGGTCATTTCTACGAAATAAGGTAAGGCATCAACATGGCGGAAGTTGATCTCATAGATACCCAATTCAATCTCTGTAAAGGTAGACCCAAGTGGCAATGGTGTAGGAGCAGCCGGAGGCTCCGGACTATCTACAGCAAAGGCATTCTGGGAAGTAATAATCCTCCAATCATCATTGGCAACCCCTGAGACATTGACTGTTTCCAAGAATTGTCCATCATCTTGATCGGTTGCATTATCTAAACAATTACAACCCGCTCGATCTGAAGAACCTGGTGCAATCACCAGACCAGCATCCCAGGAGAAATCTTCGGTACCTCCAGCTATGAAGAAGGTATCTGTCATAAAGGTAACACGGTTGACATCACTATCCAGTTCGTCGGGTACCGTATCATTATTGGGTAAGGTGATACGGTAGCCTTCTGGCTCGCAGAAGGTCAGTTTATACAAGCCTTCTAAGACATCAAAGCAATAGCGGCCATTTTCATCAGTATACATAGTATCACTATCTACTCTACCATCAACCACATTGACGGGTGTAAGGATGACCTTTACACTATCAAAACCTTGTTCAAAGCCATCTTGTCGGCCATTTCTATTTTCGTCTAACCAAACGTAGTCTCCCACTTTAGAAGGACAGAATTCATTAACCACCAAGACTTGCGTAACCGCTACAGCTTTACACTCTTCTGAATCGAAAGGATCGAGTTCCAGACGAATCTCGTGATCACCAAGTCCCAAGGTTGCAGGGTCAATTTCAGTCACTGGAACATCATTGAGGAAAATAGTAGCTTCTCCTGGAATATTGGTCTCCACAGTTGGAGTTATCGGCTCTGCATTTACACAGAAGGTCACACTATCAGATGGTAAGCCAGCAAGTGTCACTTCTGGATAGAAACAATTTCTACCAATAGATAGTGTATCAAATCCATTACTAACTGTCAAGTTATAACCCACCTCATCTACGTGACGGAACCTGAACTCAAACATACTTCCATCATCCATTTTTGGCATCAAAACCGTTCCAATTGGCACTGGAATTGGAGCCAATGGAGGTTCTGGACTAGACTCTAAGAACATACCCGTTTGTGCAATAATCTGCCAAGTATCTCCCATGAGTCCCTCTACTACTACAACCTCCTCACCAAACTGCCCATCTTTGCTATTGGTGGCATTATCCAAACAAACACATGGATCTGCAATAATGATATTTGCTCCAGCAAACATACCTACATCCCAGTGTAAGTCTCTATCACCAGCCATCAGCATAATGGTGTCGGCCATAAACATATCTCTACTGAAATCACTATCTACATCATCTCCTTCTGATTCAATGTTAGGTTGTGTAATTTGTAAAGAATCAGGAACAATAACGGTTAATTTATACTTACCTGGAGGTAGTTCGAATTGGTAACGACCATTCATATCTGTAGTCGTGGTATCCATAGTTGATCTACCGTCATCATCGAGATAAGTAACAATAATTTGGATGCCCTCAATACCGTGCTCATCATCATCTTGGATTCCATCTCTATCTCTATCGAACCAAACATAATCTCCTAATAATGCATTGGCAACAAA
Source organism: Saprospiraceae bacterium (assembly GCA_042095835.1). Lineage (GTDB taxonomy): Bacteria > Bacteroidota > Bacteroidia > Chitinophagales > Saprospiraceae > DATFKA01. Next base: position 16,323 of record JBELML010000001.1, on the reverse strand, counting down.
TTGGGATAAATCGACTGAACATACCGTTTCACATCCCAAGGCATCTGTAACAGTAACGGCGTATTCAATAGCTCCCAAACCAGTAGCTTGTGCAGAGGTATCTCCGTTACTCCATAAATAAGTATAGGGCGCCATACCTCCTACTGCCACTGCTTCTGCAACACCATCAAATGCATCGAGTGTAGTGACATTTTCGATCATAACAACATCACAGGTTGGATTACCTGGATCATTGATAGTTACGGTTTCTATGGCTTCACACTCATTGGCATCGGTCACCGTGACCGTGTAGTTGCCCGCAGCTACTCCTCCGATGGAGTCTGTTGTTGCGCCATTACTCCATTCGTAGGAGTAGGGAGCGGTACCGCCAAACACAAGGGCAACGGCTTCGCTAGTACTTTGGTCACCGCATAGTGCATCAGACTTATTAATCAGTAAGTTTATTGGATCTGGTTCTAAAACCAGGAAGCTTTCGGTCACCTCACAACTATTGGCATCAGTTACGGTTACTTGATAAAAATCAGCTGGTACATCAGTTAACACAGAATCTCTTGATCCATTTGACCATAGATAAGCGTAAGGACGCATACCTCCAGTAACCACTAAATCAACTGCCCCTGTAGACTCTCCAAAGCAAGCAGCGTCACTAGCTACACTTTGAGAAACATCTAGCACACTCAACAAGGTCACCGTTCCAAAAGCCACAGCTTCGCAACCATTAATATCGGTCACGGTCACCGTATAATCACCAGCGCTCAGTCCGGTCACTGTTGATCCGGATGCACCATTACTCCAAGAATAAGTATAGGGCGCTTGGCCACTACTAACATTCACTGAAGCCTCTCCAGAGTTTGGGTCATCACCACAAATAAATTCTGTTGACTGTAATACGGCCAGTAGACCAGCATTGGCATCTATTTCAATACTATCAATATCTGTACATCCACTTGCATCCGTCACAGTCACGATGTATGTACCACCACCAAGACTATCTAGCATCTGTGTGGTATCACCTGTATTCCAAAGGAAGGAGAAAGGCGCTGTACCACCAGAAACATTGGCGGTTACTGTACCATCGTCTGTATCGTCACAAACTGCTGAAGTACCTGTTACATCAACAGAGACACTAGGAGGCTCTGAGATGGTAACTGAGGCGGTTGCCGTACAATCGTTATCATCTGTAACGGTAACCATATAATCACCAGCAGGAAGATTATCTATCGTTGATGTAGTTTCATTATTACTCCACTCATAAGTGAAGGGGCCACTGCCTGCATCTACATTTACGGTTGCCGATCCATCCATTGCACCACAAGTAGATACATCGGATTGCATAGTCGACAAGGTAAAAGGACTTGCTGCAGACACTACTTCAAAATCAATAGCCTCACAGCCAGCCGCATCCGTTACGGTAACGGTATATACATCTGGCGCTAGACCATCTACAGTAGCAGTTGTAGCTCCATTGGACCAAAGATAAGTATAGGGTTCTGCTCCATTTACTGGTGTAACGGTTACGGAACCGTCATCTGCACCTGAGCAAATTTCGTCTGAACCAGTAGTAGAGACAGATAAATTCGAAAGTGGGGTTAAATCCACAGACTCTGAGACATCACAGCCATTTGCATCGGTTACGGTAAGGCTGTAAGTGCCCTCCCCTAAATCATCGATGGTAGCGGTAGTAGCCCCTGTACTCCATAGATAAGAGTAGGGCTCTGTCCCACCATTTACATTGGCGGCTATTGTCCCCGTGGAATCTCCCGTACAACTAGGACTAGTGGCGCCCAGTAGTAAGAAGAGAGATTGAGGTTCGGTCACAGAACCAAAGGCAATATCACTACAGCCATTAGCGTCTGTCACCGTGACGGTATAATCTCCAGGAGCAAGATCATCGATCGTCTGGGTATTTCCACCATTACTCCATACATAGGTAAATGGAGCCATTCCGTTATTTACGGTTGCTTCGAGGCTACCATCTTCGAAACCTGGACAAGTCACGTCGTTGACTTTCACAATGACATCTAAAGGCATGGCTTCAATGGTAATGCAGGAAATACGCCCACAAGAGTTGGCATCTGTTACTGTTACACAGTATTGGCCAGAATTAGCTACTGAAATAGAGGAAGTCGTCTCACCAGTACCCCAATAATAGGTATAAGGGCCTCCAGCGCCCTCACTTGGAGTAGCTGAAATGACTACTGGACTTTCACAATCATCGGCATCTAGATCAACAAGTAGCACAGGTGGATCGGTAAGTGTAGCAGATCCTGTACCTGTATTAGAGTTGGCATCTGTTACAGTGACTGTGTAATCACCTGCGAAAAGGCCGGTAACAGTCTGAGTAGTTGCACCATTGCTCCAAGCATAGGTATAAGGGGCTACACCTCCATTCACATTGGCTGTAATGCTCCCAGTAGGAAGTCCACTACACCCAGGGTCAGTAGCGCTAAAGGAAACTGAAATCTGCGCATAAGAAAAGTTGGCTGAAATGAGAAACAGCATAAACAGGATAGACATGTTACCCCACATGGAGGTTGCAGAACTTCCCTTCGCTAAAAAACTGCTCCTAGTAAGTTTTCTACACATTTGGATTATATTTATTAGTATCAATTGATCAAACAGTTGTTGGACCTTTCTTGTAAGTCAAGAAAGCCCGTAATGAATTACGAAGAGCCAACCATGTGAAGGGCGGTAAAGAGAAGATTACCTTAAAGAAATGTTTATTTGAGTTATTTCGCGCACACCAATTCGCATTGGATATGACAAAAAAACGATTTTTTTTGCAGACTACCAACCAGAGCAAAGAAATAAATAGAAAAAAGCCACCCACTATTCCAGCGAGCGGCTACTACTAACTAATATAATCCCATGAATATTTACATCTTTCAACCAGGGTCGGTTTTTATTTAACGGTATTTTTTTAAAAACAGTTGTATGGAGTGCAAAAAATAAGTCCTGCAGTTTTGCAAGACTTATTTGTAATTATAATCCCATGAACTTTTACGAACCTAATATAATATTGTGAACATATTTCTAATTCAGTGTCAAACAAAAGTTGCAAATAGTAAGTCAGTTTAAGTTAAGAGAAAACTGACTTACTACTATGCAAACCAAAATCCCATGTACATATCCAAAATAAAAGCTGATAATACAGCTTTGTTCGTTTGACAATTCAAATATGCAACAAGATTAGCCCTATTTCAAATACACTTATAGTCCATTGTGAAGAAAAACTCTCCCACACCACTTACACAAACCCAACAATACAAGGGTTTAAACAGCCTTCAAGCCTAATATTTGTGAAAGTAATCAACCTTTAAGCATCAAAAATCTTGAAAATTATTTGAAAGGATTTTGAAAAGCAGGGTTATTGACAAAGCTAGTATCGGTGAGCATATTCAAAAAAGCAATTAAATCTTGTTTCTCTTGGCTCGTCAATTCGAATGATCTGATGTTGGGATCTTCGTTGATGACACCATGCCCACCTGTTGCATATTGATCTAGGACCTCCTCCAGGGTCGCAAACCGACCGTCGTGCATATAGGGAGCAGTGAGGGCAATATTCCTTAAGGTAGGAACCTTAAATTTTCCATTGTCATAAATATTGCGATTGACTTGTCCTCGGCCCAAATCTTCAAACTGATCTAGTTCTTCGACATTATCTAAACCATTGTTTTTGAAGGTATTGTCTGTAAAAAGTGGATTAAAATGGCAGTGCGAACAGCCGGGATGGCTTAAGTTCTGATTATCTTCTATAAAAAATAAGGCGATACCTCTTTGCTCCGCATCGCTTGGAAATCCATTGCGCCCCCAGATCACCTGATCGTATCTCGAATTGGCAGAAATTAAAGTGCGCTCGAACTGGGCGATCGCCTTTACAGCTAAATCTCTGTTGATCTCCGATTTTTTCTCAATACCAAATGCCGCTCTAAATTTTTCAGGATATGCGTCATTTCTGCGCAGCTTTAGCTCTACATTATCCCAGGTATCGGCCAACTCGGTATGGTCTTCAATCGGTAATATTGCTTGATCTTCTAGCGAATTAACTCGGCCATCCCAAAAAAAGCCCCGATTATGGTAGGCTAAATTTACCAAAGCCATAGCACTACGTGTACCCGTGATCCCATCGATGCCGGTACTTACTGCTAAGCCGTCTGTAAATGATTTTTCTGGTAAATGACAACTGACACAAGATTGTGAACTATCTCTGGATAGGATTGGATCAAAAAAGAGCATTTTCCCTAATTCTACGCCTTCGACCGTCATTGGGTTGTCTTCGGGCACTATAGGTCTAGGCATAAAGTCAGGAACATCAAAAACATAATCGGTGGGAGCATATTCGCCTAAGATCAGGTCTGGATCAGGACAAGACGTGCAATACTCTTCTGGCTTTGACATTTCTTCTTTGCAGGCCAAAAACAAGCTCATTATTACCAATAAAATACTCATATTCCTCATTGTAAAAATGGATTTGAAAACTTGGGATGATGAATGAGTGTTGAGTCGGTTAAGGTATTTAGGAAAGCTAATAAATCTGCTTTATCCTTTTTGTTCAATTGTAAAGGTCGTACGTTGGGGCTCACATTTTCAGCAAAATGCCCACCACTATTATAATGATCTAACACTTCTTCTAGGGTTTTGATCGAACCATCGTGCATATATGGGGCCGTAAGGGCAATATTCCGGAGGCTAGATACCCGAAATTTTCCATTATCATACTTGTTACTGGTCAATAGACCTCTCCCACTATCCTTAAAATCTTCCAGGTTGTCTACCTCTTGAATGCCATTATTATGAAACTCCAAATTGGTAAAAAGTGGATCTACGTGGCAATGGTTACACTCTGCATGTGGCACCTCTAGACTAGCATCAAAAAAGAGGGTCCATCCTCTTTGCTCGGAGGCTGTAAATTGCGCCTCTCCTCGCTGTACTCGATCAAATTTAGCATCAAAGCTATTGAGGGTGCGCTCAAATTGGGCCAATGCTTTCGCAATTAAAAAACTATCTATCTCTGTAGCTTCTTGAATAAGGAAGGCTTCCTTAAAATCCGCAACATAGGCTTCTTTAGCTCTGATTCTATTTTCTATCATTGGCCAATTCGCTGCCAATTCCTTGGAGTTTCGGACAGGATGCAAGGATTGTTCTTCCAAACTGGCTACCCGGCCATCCCAGAATAAACCTTTGTAACGATAAGCTACATTGACTAAAGAAATAGAACTCCGCTCCCCTACTTGGCCTAATACCCCAACACTTTTTGCCAATCCATCAGTGAAGGCCAAATGTTGCTGATGGCAGGTAGCGCAACTTTGAGAGCTATCTAGTGACAAAATGGGATCATAGAACAGCTTCCTTCCCAAAGCAATACCCTCAACAGTCAGTGGGTTATCTTCAGGAATTTGCATTTTAATGACCTCCGGTGGTTCTTCCAGTAGATACCTCTTCGGAAGATTAGGACTGCTTTGAAAAGTAAGAATCAGGCAAACAAGAAAAGCAACAAATAGAATGGCTCTTCTCATACCCTTTATTTTAATTCAATCGCTTGCACCAAGTTATCCATAATAAAGGCGGCTAAATCCAAGTCATTGGTATGATCCTGTGAAACCGTTCTAAAATCTAAATAAGCGCCCTGCGCATCTACTAAGACTTGTTCCAGGTCAACAGTAAAATTAAGTGTACTATTCTCTTGGATAGCAATAGACTGTTCGATGATTTTCTCACGATAGAAATCGTTCTCTCCGATATGAAATGTCAATTTCTCTTCAAAGGTGCCATCTTGGTCCAGGTCTGCATTCCCTTCTACTTTGGCAAATACAAAACCCCTAGCCCAAGACCAATAATGATTATCTAAAGGATGAGGCGGGTTATAATCGCCAGGTTGAGTAGCATTCAGGTCAGCAGGAACACCCAGCCCGATCTTTATCCCACTGTACTCCCCTTTAGGGATATCTTTAATAGCAATATTTACTCCTTCCTGGGCTTGCTCAAGGCTAGTAAAACCATCAAAGCTAACCAAGTCAATTTCTGTGAGCATTGTACCGTCCGTTTGACTTTTATCCTCTTTTAAGAGGCTCACTTCCGAAATATAGAATTGAAATAATTGAAACTTGAGATCCATATTATCCTCGTAGGTATATTCGTCATCGAACATCACCAGTGGTTGATCTCCATACAAGCCTTTAAAATTGAGCGTAATATCGGTGGCTGTGCTGGTCTGATCCTCCTCGCAAGCAAAGCCTACCAATAAGAAAAGAAAAAGTAAAGTAAAATTCACACTTCTCATGTTGATGGAATTCGATTTTAGCGACGCTAATCGCCATAATATAACTGTTAACTACTGAAGGAGATTGAAATAATCGAAAGATGGTTCGCAATATTGTTGACAATTAGGTTTTTTATAGTTGTTTCGTCCATTACGGTAAAATCAACTCCGTCGAACCAACCCAAATAATTGAGTTCTATTGTACAAGTGATATTAAACCCTCGATCGACATTGACCTCTCCTAATGGTAAAACTACCGAAAAAACAGCCTCTTCACCAGTGATTTCTATCACAGAGCTGGTACCTCCAATTAAAGAAGTATCTGGGTAATAGCTGATTCTATTATAGATATAGTTTTGATTCAGGCTATCATACATAGCAGGTTCTTGCGTCCCCAGTGGATGCCCCTCCGTAAAAAGCTCAGGGGCAGAATCATTGATACTCAAGGGCAGCCCAAAGGTAAGTTTAAGGGATGTAGCAGTCCCTTCAAACAAGAGTGTACCGATACTACTATTTTGAAAATTGGCTGGATTAATAATCGCAAAATTGTCCTCTAATTCGAAGAAAGTCGTGTCTGTACCATTCTCTAATACAGGAATATCTATTCGATCTTCTACCAATATTTCATTGCCGTCGGTATCGATTAGATGCACCTCTGATAGATAATAGCTTATTTCCTCAATCGAAAAGGACATACCTACATTATTGGTGTATGCCTGATTGTAGGTCAGGTTGGTAGTATCTCCATTCTGCACAGCTTTATGTAGAAAAGCTAAACTTAAACTGGGATAGGTACAGCAGGCGGTACCACAGTTCTCATCGCCGGTGACATCATAGTTGATGGCACTGGGGTCTAGGCAGGCCTCCTCTCCTTCGAAGCAGGCCTGCAAACCCAAAAGCATTATAAAAAGAAGTATACTGGACTGTTTATTTTTTCTCATTCTCTTTCACCAACTGCTTAATGATCTGTTTGACCTGAGATGAAAAATCTTTGGTCATGATCCATGTATAGTAAGGTTTATCCTTTTTCAATACTTCAACGACAGCTTGACCTGCATATTTCCCAAAATTAAAAACAGCTACTCCTTCGCTATTGTATTTGAGTCTCTGAGTGGCATCTAGAAAGCGGTTGTCATTGGTGAATTCATGGATGGCCTTCATATCGTTTCTGATCGGCTTTTCAATGATATTGCCGTCTGCATCTTCGTAATCGACATCTTTGTACATTTCGAGTTGCCCCATAAAAACTTCAGCTGTTGCGCGTACATCAACCAAAGCATCATGGGCGTTTTCCATCTTTTTACCGCAATAGAATTTATAAGCAGCACCCAGGGTTCGGGGTTCCATTTTATAGAAAATACGCTGCATATCCAGGGTTTTTCTTCGGGACATATCTAGCTCCATCCCTACCCTAGCAAACTCCTCCAAAAGCATGGGTATATCAAATCGATTAGAATTATAGCCTGCTAAATCTGCATGACCAATAAACTCAAGAATCTTATCCGCTACTTGGTGGAAAGTGGGCTTATTCGCCACATCTTTCGGCGTGATCCCGTGTACTTCCATCGCTTCCTGAGAAATGGGAATACCGGGGTTGATCAACATAGAGAACTCTACAGGTGGTTTTCCTTTTTTGGAATACTTTATCATAGCAATTTGGACTATACGGTCTTTAACCACATTCAGTCCGGTAGCTTCAAGGTCAAAAAAAACGAGGTCGCGTTCTAAATTTAAATCCATCAATGGTTTGGTTAATATTGTCTACCTACGCTAAAGCTACGGTAGATGAATAATCATGAAATTACTGACGAAAACCTTAGAATACTTTGTCAGTAGTGTTGCTTCTATTGGTCTTTTTCAAAAACGTCGCTTAGACCTGAGGAAAAATAGGTTTTCATGGTACCATCCGGCATACCTACGATAAAATAAGCTTCTAACTCGGCGTTCGCCTCAGCTAATTGGCTAGCTTTCTCGTATCCCATGACCATGCAGGCGGTAGCGAAAGCATCGGCAGAGGCTGCATCTTTTGCAAAAGCAGATACACTTAGCAAGCTATTCTTTTCCGGGAAACCGGTATAAGGATTAATGGTATGTCCATATTTTTCACCTTCTACCTCAAAGTAGATGCGATAATTTCCCGAAGTAGCGACAGCTTTATTTTTTAAGGGAGCCGTGGTCATGAATTCCATCAGCCCAGCTTCAGGTAAAGGCACTGTGATTCCGAAAACCCAATCATCACCTCTTGGACTGAGGCCTTTCGCCAATACATCTCCACCTATCTCAATAAAGTAGTCTTTGATCTCTCTTTCCTCCAGCAAAGCAGCAATAAGATCAGCTCCATAGCCTTTGGCGATTCCACTAAAATCGAGTTGTACTTCGGGATTCATTTTGATCAAGGAGTCTTCTGTCATTTGGATTTTATCCAATCCAATAAAAGACAATAAAGTATCAACTTTAAGGCTGTCTACACTTGTCACGGCTCGCTTTTCGGTATACCCAAAGCCCCAATAATTGACCAAAGGCATGATCGTGGGCTGAAAAGCAGCCTCGGTTATCGTGCTGATCTCCTGTCCCCGTTTAAAGTTGGCAACAAAGTATTGGTTATTTTCGCTTACGCCTGTCTCTGCTTGGTAACTAAGGGCAATACCTCTTTCAGATTGATTAAACTGAGAAATTGTAGAGCTAGGTATATAGGTAGAGACCTCCAGATTATACAAATAAAAAGCACTGTCAATTAAGCCCTGGAGATTGCGCTCTTGGGCATCATAATATTTAATAGAATAGGTAGTCCCCATCGTTTTACCAAATAGTTCTTGATAATTCCTCACCTTTGCTTCAGGAGGAGCCACCTGACAGGCATACATTAAACTGGATAAAAAGAGGAGCAGAAACAATCGCCACACCTGCATATCATTGATTTCTTATTTCTAGACCAAGTCTGTGGGATGGATGGATTTATTTAGCGATACACTAGCATAGGCCATTCAAAACACCATCGACCAAAGTACCCGTCTAAGTATTTTATTTCTTTAAAAATAGTTGATCTATGGAATATTTCCCTGGACCTGCCAACCAGATTGCCACATAAGGTATTAGGTAAAGCAATGCTTTCTCCATTTTGTTGAATGGATCATCAATATGTACGACCAAGAAAGCAACGAGCATGGTGACAATGAGAGGAATGACGGCCCACCTAGTGAATAATCCGATTGTAATCAAGAAAGCACATAAGACTTCGGCAAAAACAGCTAAAGCTAAAGAGGCTACTGGGCCCAAACCAAAGGGGTCTGCAAACCTGATTTCTCCATCACCAAAAAGTCGAAGCATTTTACCCCAACCATGTCCATAGATCATCAATCCTCCAAAAGTCAGCCGAAGGAGCAATAATGCGATATCTACTGAATTTTTAATAGCCATAATGATTTAGTTTTTTTGAGTTGAATTAATTTATTCAATAATATATTCTAGTTCCTCTCGCAAAACAGGCTGCAAGAGTCCTAATATTTAAGTTTTTTCCTCAACTTAGCGACAATCAAATCACCTGATATGATTCTGCACCCAAAGTATGAAAAAACCTTGTGGTTACTAAGTATTTTGACCATCCTGATTAGCTTATTTCTCAACCTGGGCGTTCAACCTCTGTATCTAGAAGAGCCCCGAAGGGCTTTCATCAGTATGGAGATGTACCAAAATGGCAATTGGTATGTTCCTACGCTTTGGGGGCAGTTGTATTATAATAAACCTCCTTTTTTTAATTGGATTTTGATGCTTTCTGCCAGCCTTTTTGGTGGCTTTAGTGAGTGGGCAATGCGTCTGCCAACGGTACTGTCTCATCTATTAATGGGAGCCAGTATTTATCTCTTTTTCAGAAAATATAGCACAGAAATCATTGCACGGTATACGGCATTTCTATGGTTGGTCAATGGGGGCCTTTTGTTCTATTTCTCCACTTTAGCGGAGATTGATATCTTTTTCTCCTTGCTGATATTTTTGGGTATCATCAGTATATATCACTTTGCACAACAAGAAAAATGGTGGGCACTTTTCCCCACAGTATATAGCTTAGCAGGGTTTGCTTTTTTATGTAAAGGTATCCCTGCTTTCATTTTTGCTGCTTGGTCCCTTTTTATTTTCTTTCTATGGAAAAGGAAATTTAAGAAGCTTTTTCATCCTGCTCATTTTGCCGGCATCACAATCTTTGGTTTACTCGTCGGAGGCTATTTTTACATCTATAGTCAGCATTCTGATCCTCGACCCTTTTTAACTAACCTATGGTCTGAGTCAAGTCAACGCACTGCAGCAGAAAATTCTTCGCTGAAATTTATCTTCCACCTGCTTACCTTTCCCTTTGAGGTTTTGACACAGCTTCTTCCTGCACTTTTCTTATTCCCTTTTATGATAAAAAGAAAAATAGGGCAACAGCTTCTCAAGCATGAGCTTGCCGTTTTTTGTGGCTTGATGTTGTTGGGGAATTTAATTCCATATTGGTTGTCTCCAGGTACACGGATGCGATACATTTATATGCTACTGCCTTTTGGAATATTTTTGTTGGTCCTAGTGTGGCAAGCCAATAAAGAAAGCTCAAAACAATGGCAGAAAAAGCTTAAGGATATCCTTATTGGGGTTCCTATTTTTGTTTTCACTCTTGCTGCTATTGGACTCTATTTTGTTCCAGATCTTGATTTTCTCCCCTATCGATTAATTCTTTCTATTGCTCTATTTATTGGTTTTAGTCTGATTGCGGGATTATTTTATTTTAATCCTTCTTTGAGAATGCTGTTGCTAATTTTAAGTTTTGGTGTGGCTAGAATTGCTTTTGACTTGACGGTTTTGCCCCAAAGGGCTTATCAAAGTGGAGCGCAAGAAAATAAAGAGATGGCCAAAAGGTTTCATGATTTCACGCAAGATGCGCCACTTCTAATAGTTGGGGATGAGAAAATTTTCTCCTACACCAGTACCTATTATCTCAACCGTTTGAGAAAAGAGGCCATCAAGTCTGAGATCAATCCTGCTTTTCAGTCTTCTACCTTCTATATCATAAGTCAGGACCAGATTCCACCAAAGGCCCAGGTATTAGAACGGTATACTTATGATCAAAAACCCATCGCACTAATACAAATAGCAGAATAGATTACTATTCTGCTACTAGAGTACCGAGGGTTCAAAGGAATTTTTAATTGATATTCCTTGCATCCATTGAAAACTTCAGCCAATTGGCTACCGAGACATTTTTAACCTCTACTCGAATCCGCTGATTTCTAATCCCAGAAATTGGTATACGTATGCTACTTTGGTTTCTATTCATGACGGTCCCTCCATTATTTAGAGATCGTCCGCTGAGTGTGTATACATTGATAATTGCTTTGGCTTTTCCGCCAGTTCTTTGTATGGTGATCCTAGCATCATTTTGACAGGCAACTGAAAGGGTAAAGGTCTTTTTATCTTGTCCATAGATATTCCCTTTTCCACTACCCAACCAAAGGGTTTGTACTCTAGCTTTTAGGGAGTACTCGAATTTATTAGCTACAGATTGATTGACGATATCTACCCGTACTTCTCTACCTCTGACATTTCGGAGCGTACTTGATTGGGTATCGGTATAATTTCCATTTTGAAAGGTCAGGGTTTTATTTAATTGCAATTGCCCATCTATATAAAAGTTAACGGTGGTTTGAGCTCGGCCGCTTTTCTTTCGGATTTCGATAGTTACCACGCTTTCATTAGGTGTAAAGGTAGTTCTTGCGGGACCGCCAGCATAAACCGTACCCGTACGAGACTTGATCACCTTTTCACAGGTCTGAGCAATTACATTGGAGGGAGAGATAGTAAAAAGGAAAAAAAGGGAAAGACAAGCGATGAATTGGATGGTTTTCATGGTTCTGATATTTATTGGTGTGAAATTTTGATTACACCAATAAGATCGTCTCAGCTCGAAAATCCATGATCTGTAAATGTTAAAAAACATTTAAGCCTCGATTGGCAGTTGTAAAAGGCCCCAACAAAAAGGCCAGAAACATTCTCAAAGAACGTTTCTGGCCAAAATGGAGGACTGCTTGCGCAGTCCAATTCAGTTAATTACTATTTCGTAAGAATCATTTTTCTTGTTGCGGTAAAGTCACCTGCATGTAGTGTATAGAAGTATACGCCACCTGCTGGCAATTCGTTGGCTCTCAATCTTATCTCATTGTAACCTCTAGCGAAGTCTCCTTCTTTCAATAAGATTGTTCTACCTCTGATATCTTTAATTTCTATAATACCTTCATTGGCTTCGGCTAACTTGAAGCTGATCAAAGTCTCGGCGCTGAATGGGTTAGGCATGTTTTGATACAATGCATTCTCCAATCTAGTGTCTACATCTCCGACGAGGAGCGCAACAGCCATGTCTTCATCGTTCAAGTCGTAAGCTTCCGCTTCGGTTAATCTTGAGCTTATGCCGATAGCTTCACTCAATTTCGCATCTGCATTGGCACGTAGTGTCAAGTGGAACAACATCTCGCCACTGATTTCTTCGGCAGCACTTCTGTGGAAGGAAGTCGTAATAATTCCTTCTTCTTTGAAGACACCGAAGTTATTAGCTTTTGCAATTCCTTCTTTCACATCTACGATACTCACTTTGCTCTGATCAAAGTCCATCGTGAACTGGTACCCAGCGATATTATCAAGGTCTCCTCTGAAGCTCACTCGGTAAGTATTACCTTGCTTCATTTCGACTTCAGCAGTGGTGATTTCTAATACATCAACCACATTACGCTGTGACAACAGTTGTGCAGAATTCGCTCTAGCAGACCCGTTGATATCACCAATCTTAACAGCTGTAAAGTTGGCTACCTCGGTTCCTTCCAAGTTGTTGACGTTTCTGATCTCAGGGAAGCCTTCAGACCATGGGTTCAATGGATCTGGGAAGACATAATCTGCATCAACGAATCTCCAACTTGTGTTTTTCGAGAATTCGGTATCGATATTCAAGATCAACTTACGGATCTGGATCAAGTCAAGTGTACTTACCGTCTTAGAGTTGTTCGCATCCGCAGCAATCAATTTGTATGGGCTATCCAATAATTGGTTACCCAAGATGTGCTTCTGGATCAAGATCAAGTCAAAGGTAGATACGCCATTTCTATGGTCTAGATCATTACGAGGAGTAACGGTGTAATCATTACCTTCTGCAAGGTTAACGAATCCGTAGTCCCCTTCGGTAGTCGTCATGTACATCATAGATGCAGCACCAGATAACTGTACTTCCGTATCTTCAACTGGATTCACATCTTCAGTTGCAACTAGACCAGCAATTGCTCCATCGCCAGTGCTTGTAGAATCAGAACAAGCATTCATGTTATCCTGGATTCTAACATAGCCTACACAGAAGTCTGAATTACCAGCTTTATCTTCAGCGTATACTCTCACCATTACTAGTCCTTCGTCGCCATCGAGATCGTCACAAGTGAAGTTCACACCTCTCACTGCGCTATCATCGAATGGACTACTATATTGCCAGTTCGAATCTGCTTCGATAGAATCAAGACGGTAGATGGAGTAAGCATCTTTGCTAATCATCGGACGATAGATTGCATTTCCAACATTCACGAGAGAATCGCTTTGTCCCATACAATCTCCGATTGGTGAAGCGATAAAGTCACTTGCCCAAACAGCTCCGATTGCACCACCTCCTTCAGCAGGCATCAACTCTACAACTATTCCATCTTGACAGATTGGAGCAGGAGCTTTGCCATCGTATACTTCGAAGGTATCGGTTACAGTAGAAGTATTTCCACAACCATCGTTCAAGGTAACCTCTACAATCTGTGGTCCCATCTGACGGCGTTTTTCAACCGTGATAATTACAGAATCTGTTCCTACTTGCATTGCACCTGTTTCAAGTACACCGTTCACTTTGATAGATGCGGTGATATCTTGTACAGAACAAGGATCAGTAACTATGATCTGAATCGAAGTATTGGCTGCACAATCAAAGTTGCTAATTGTTGGTGTATCCTCAGCGATGATTGTTGCCTCAGGAGCAGTATCATCGTAAACGATAATATGCTGTGTATACTGCCAGAATCCGTGGCTACCGTAGCGGTTGTCATCATCATCTTGAGCAGGTGATCCTTGACCGACATCAGTCAGGTCAGTATCTTCCCATCTAGATCCAGAGGTAGTCGATGTACCAGTAGAACCAGCAGCATCACAATCGCGATTGTTGAGCGTAACTGCCCACCAGTATCCTTCATCGTTACGGACATTACCGTTACCTACTTCAGTTGAATTCCAACCTGCTACTAGATCAATGTCAGATACATCGTCGTCGCCGAATAAATCAGCAGTAGAGTTATTGGTAGGATCACTATCGTTGTCATAGTAAACAATACCCGTTCCTGCATACTCATTGATATCTACGATCACATAAATATCTTCATCTCCTGGTGTACCATCACCATCTGGTTTGGATGGATTCAGGTTGTACTCACCTGCATCGAAGGCATCTGGGGAGCTTCCTTCCTGATTTGCGTTTTGGTTACATACAATTCCATTATCGTTGTGTGCATCCCAATCGCGTGATACAATCACTGGCAAGGCTTCTCCATCGTATTCACACCAGTTGATCACTCGGTATGTTCTGAAGATTTTGTAGCAAGCATCAGGATCATTCGGAGCTGCTGTGAACTCATCTTCTGTAGTAGATACAGCTAATAGATCACAGGCAACATCTTCACTGAACTCTGGTCCACTCACTTCAAGACCTTGACCACAGTCGTATACTTCATCAGCAGGGAATTTCACCCAGTAGTTGTGTACTGGATAGACATCCACCTCAATGGTATCGTTAAGAATCACACTACCGTTCTTGCTTTCTAGTGTATCCTTCAAGCTGAAGGCAATGATGTATTTACCAATACCACACTGATCAACTTCAGGAATTACTTCATAAGCAATTTCTGGTGCGACACAAGTCAAGTTACCTGTATTAATTTCGAAGTGCTCTTCAGGTACGAAGTCTTCATCACAAGTGATCTTCAGATCACCTACTTCTGTAATCACAACTCTAGAACTTGTTCCATTTTCAAGGTCGATATTCATCCAGCAAGTACTTACATTACCAGATTTATCAACACCTCTCAATTGAACTTCAACAGGTCCTTCGGTATCAGAGCAGAAGAATTCTACAAGATCATCCCATTTAGAGTACCCTGTTTCTTCGATATAGTCTTCGCGGTAATCTGTTCCATATTTAGCTTCGTAGTCATCAGCAGCTTCCGTGTTGTTGTCTACTGCTCTACGAACTTTCATATCGACTAGTCCACAATTATCCCAGCTACCCTCATCTACATCTTCAACTGTAGCTAATGCGTAACCTTTAATACCAAGTTTATCATCACCATCTACGAGTGTCACGCGTAATTCGTCATCACACTTCATTATTGGTTTCACGAGGTCTCTCACCTGTAAGAGGTAGCTAGCTCTAGTGAATCTACCACAAGCATCTTTCGCACGGTAGGTTACTGTGTAGTCTTGATCTACTTCCAAGTTGTATACCGTGTAGACGCCGAATGTATCCTGGAATAAAGCACCACCGCTCACACTAACTGACCATTTGTAGCTTGAGCAAGAGTCAATTACAGTTGGCTCAGGAATCACGTAGTTGGCTACGCAGTTGAATGGTGTAGTTGAGTAAACCACTATACTGTCTTGAATCTCGATCTCTGGTCCATCTTCATCCAATACTTGAATCAATTGGATGTGTTCTACTGGATTCACACCAGCCTGTAATGGTTGACATAGATCGCGGATTTTCCAAGTACGTAGTATCTCGTAGCTACCTTCACAGATTTCGAATCTTTCATCACTGTAAGCATAAGAGAAGTCGCAGTAATCGTGTACTCCAAAGATTGAAGTTCCATCAGTTAAGGTTGGATAACCTAAACTATCAGGCGACAGTTCTTGTGGATTAACCGAAATGAAGCTGCAACTTAATGCTGACGAATCTACATTGTCATAGTTCGCTGGCCAAGCCAGTTGATTCAACTCAAACTTCTTGTAGTAGATGTTCTGAATTTTCTCAGTGA